>DIXK01000075.1 GCA_002428665.1 Verrucomicrobia subdivision 3 bacterium UBA6082 | reverse complement strand
ATTTGCGCGGGGTGTGTAACGCCGCCAATTGGCCGGACATGGGCAGGTCGCTCATCTTCAACAACGATGTTGATACCTCGCTGCAAAAGGACCAGTCCTACAAGCTGGCGATGAACATTGGCGGGACTGAGTTGATCCGTGAGGGGCGCTTCCCCAAACTTTCTGGTTTTGAGATTGCGCCGCTTCCCAGCCTTCCCGCGAACGGCGAGAACCTCATCGGGTTTGCGGCGTATCAATCCGCGCTACTTATCGCGTTTGCTCCCGTAGAGCCTGCACAAGCCGTGAAGGACTCGCTTTCCGCGTTCGAGCAGGTGATTGACCCTGATACTGGCATCTCCTTGACGTTCCGGAAATGGGGTAACGCTGACATGGACCAGAGCCGGGAAATCATCGAGTGCAGCTACGGCTTTGCGGCTGGTGAAGCAGCGGCACTGAAACGCATCGTTTCAGCATAGGACCTTCTGTGAGCGGCAATTCGCTTTTGCCTGCTCCTTTCCCCCCCGTTGTGGAGCTTTGCCGCGACGGGGGTTTTCTTTGATCATCAAGTAGAACACTTAGAACAATTATCCGACAAACACGTTGATACAATGAGCGCAACACAAGAGGAGATTACAGTCAAGATGGGCCTGGATGCCCGTCAGTTTGAACAACGACTTCGGGAGACCGATCGCATCGCACGTCAATTTGCCAACCGGGCTGGGGCTGCAATGAATGTTGGTGGTGGGCCGGACGGTCACACCCCCGCTTCGTGGTCAATGGCTGGCCTTTCGGGCCAATCAAAGTCACTAGTCGGCAGTCGAACGGGATTTGGCGGCTTGCTGGACTCGATTAAAAAGGCGAGTCCCCAGGTGTCCGGGCTGATCGACAAGTTCGGCGGAATGGCAACCAAGCTAGGCATTGTTGGAGCGGCTGCGGGTGTGGCCAAGGTCACATTCGGAGCGTTCCGGGATTCAATGCGGGAGGCGTGGCAACTCGCGCAAGAGGGGGAAGCGTTGGGGACGACGTCAAAGTTCCTGATCGACTTCGGACGTTCCGCAATGGCCGCTGGCGAGAGTGCGGGGGAGGCGACAGGGAAACTCTACCGACTTCAGATGGTCCTAGCTGCGGCGGCTGAAGGATCAAAGGAGGCGCAAGACAAGCTGGCGGCGATCGGTGTTAGTCCGTTTGGCAAGTCAATGGAGCAGGTTGTCAGTGACATCGCAGACGCCTTCGCCAAGATGGATGACCCCACGAAGAAAGCGGCTGCGGGGATGGATCTCTTCGGCAGGAATGCCCATGGGGTGATCCAGACCTTGGGCGAGTTCCAAGCCAGCAAAGGAAAGTCAAAATTCGGGATACTGGAACAGCGAGATCTCGACACGCTGGCCGAGGGTGAGAAACGGCTTCGCAAGTTCGGTGCCGTGATAAAAGACACGGTCGGTGACGCGGTGAAGGCTACCACGGCAACGTGGCTGAGATGGACTGGGCTCGTGAAGAATGCGCCGGAAGCGATTCAGTCGCGAATCGAGCGGGACCCGAAAAGCCAAGCGCAGATCCAGAAGGAGCGGGAAGACTTGGGCAACGCCCGGGAATCCTACACAAAGGCGCTTCGCGAGAGTTACGACACTCAGACCCGGCTGGCGTATGCGATGAGCAACGCGAAAACGCTTCAGCAGAAGATCGCGGCTATCGCGGGGGAAACCGTGGAGAAATACGAGCTGCAAGAGAAGCTCTTGAAGCAGCAGCAGGAAATTCAACGGGGCCAGAAAGAGCTTGGGGAACGTCGCCAAGCCCAGCTTGAAAAGGAGCAGCAGTATCAGACCCAGCTCGTGGCTTTGGAAAACGCCAGAACCCAGGCTGTGGCAAGTGGCAAGCAAGCTCTTGCAGATCGCGCAGGCTGGAGCGTTTCCGAGATCCAAAACCAGCAGGACCCCTCGCAGCTCGTGGCCGCGGCTAACCGCTTTATGATCGCGAAGCGTGGCCGGGGTCTCACCGGGAAAGAGCTTCAGGAGATGGGGCGGAACTGGCGGGAGCACAAGCAAGGTGCCTTCCAGATTCAGTCCGCAGCAGACGCGGCAAAGGCGTTCGCAATGCTTTTGCCGGGGATGGCAGGCGAGGCAACCGACTTTGAACTGGCACTTCGCAAGCAGTTACCGGGGTTAACATCAGCGGAGCGGGACCCCTTCGCGGGGATGACCCAGAGCCTTGCGAGCGTGGAATCCGACATTCGCGAGTTGCTGACCCGAGCCAAGACTGAAGGACTTCGGATCCTCCCACAGATGGGGAAGTGATATGAACCTAAAACACATTATCACGTGTTGGGGTTGGCTGGGTTTCAACCTCGTCGCGTTCATTATTTACGTGTGGGTTTTCACCGTGACGTGGTGCCGCTTATTCGCTCTATCCCTGACACGGGGTGGGCGGGAGTCCAGGCACCCCCTTCACGAGGCGCAAAAGGTCTTTGTAAGCACGCCGGGGACCTTGCTGCTGTCACTGGACGCCAAGCGGCATCCCGTAGAGCACAACTGAAGATCGGTGTACTACACCAAAAGCTAATGTAACGGTGTAGTACACCTAATCGATTCTTATTGACGTTCTGGGCTGGCCTTTGGGAAACTCTGGCCACGATGAAAACACTACTCGAAGGAATGGTTTCCGAAATCTCGCACAGGAAGCGCAGCAATCTGACCCGCGTGCGGGTCGCTGTCCCTGAAAACGTCGCCCAGGAATGGAGTAAGGTAGTTTCCCGGGTCTCTCACAAGACCGGGCTCCGCAAGTGGCAAGCCGGGGCTCTTGCCGTCCACGCCCTGGACAACCAAAACGCCTTCGCCCCGGGATCTCTGAAGGCTATTGGCCTTTGACCCCTCGCCCCACCCTCGCAAACCCCGGCTGATGACCTTGGCCGGGGCTTTTCCTTTCCCGGGGTCAAAGCGGGGTTCGGTGGGCGAATTATTCGCCTAGGCTTGGCCGTCTGGCTGGCCGCACAGTAAGCCGGAATCCCTTTCCGGCAGTCCTACACCCCCCAAAACGTCCTAGAGCCTTCCAGGGGGCATGGCAGGGTAGAGCACCGAAGTAACCGAGTGAATACCCTTGAATAATAGTATCGAAACCGGGGCGTAAACATATAGCTCACATATAGTGTCAGGCTTATTTGGAGTGTGAAATACCTTTGGAAGCCTTGATTCTATTGTGTGGGATTGGAAATGGCGGAAGGGAGAGGATTCGAACCTCCGGTAGCCTTACGACTACGCCTGATTTCGAGTCAGGTGCCTTTAACCACTCAGCCACCCTTCCATCGCCGCTTTACCATGCTCCAAATTGTGGCGAAGGAAAAGCATTTTTTAGGCGGGTGGGGTTGGGTGGTTGGGTTTGTTTGATCAGGTCGCGGGGACTGAGGTGACCGCCACCTCTCAAATCTCCGGGGAAGGTGGCAAATCTGGATTCGCACGGTAATCAATGACTTTCACTCTTTCCAAGGTTACGAGCCCGCCTTTCATCATCGTATCCAGCAGGGGCAGGAACGAGTTGATCTTCTCTTCCGCGTCCACGATTTCGATCACCAGGGGCAGGTCCATGGAAAGCCTTAGGATTTTCGCGGTGTGCAGCCGACTTGATTTTCCGTAACCCATCGGTCCCCGCAGCACCGTGGCCCCGGCTAGGTGCATCTCACGCGCCTTCAGCACGAGGGCTTCGTAGAGCGGTTGACCATGCCAACGGTCACTTTCCCCGATAAAGATTCGCAGCAGGATCGCTTCGTGTGGCAAGTGCATTTCAAGAGCCTTTGGTTGAGTTGATACCGAGCGCAATGACATGGCCCAGCCACACACCCGCCAGGCACAAGATCAGGGACAGGACCGCATTTCCCCCAGCGCGGAACCATTGTCCATCTTCAGCGAGATTCAGCGTTTGGAGGCTGAAGGAAGAAAATGTGGTGTAGCCTCCGCAAATTCCGAACATGAAGAACTGCCGGAAAGTGCCCGACACGAAGAAACGCCCATCAGGCGCTGTGAGCGTGGCAAACAGGCCGATGACGAACGACCCCGAGACATTAACGATCAGTGTTCCCCAAGGAAAAGTTTGACCGAAGCGATCGGCAAAAAATCCTGAGGCTCCCCATCGAGCCAGGCCACCCAATCCGCTTCCGACAAAAATCCAAAGTGCGTTTGACATAATACAACTCCGCCAGCCAACTGGCTCGGGTAGGAGTTATCAGCACTGAAACCGGTTCAGGCGGTTGACTCGCCCTGCTGAGCGAGAGGCAAACCCCATTGCCTGCAAAAAACTGCCCCAACCAACCCGCCGAAGCAACCGGAAACGAGCCCCAGCCATTCAGGTCAGTTGATCTAGCTAAGCTCTCCGGGATGGGGCACGGGATGAGTCCCCGGCCTTGGCTGGTCCGCCTGTGTTGGGGGCTTGATCCTCGATCTTGGCCAAGCCTCTTTCTTCGGCGAGGCGGTCGAGGAAGACCTGCATGGCGGCTTGAACGGCGCGCTGCTGCCTGCGGAAGGCGAAAGCTAGCCCGGCCGGAAGCGCTAATAGGAAACAGGGCCAGACGTGAGCCACCCCTAGGAAACCGGTCGTCAGGAGTGCGGATCCCAGGAGAGTCCAAAAGGCAAGGCGAGCTTGAAGCGACCAGCGTGGCTGTAGACGAAAACGAATGGTTTGGTCGCCTCGCCGATGACTTTCGGAAACCGTAACTACTTCCAGGTTCAGCCAGCGGGTTCCATAAGCTTCGAAGTCATGGGTGCCCCATCCGGTGTCGGGTCGGTTGGGCCAGTGGTCGGCATTAAGACGGCGGAGAATTTCGGTGATCAACGCTAGTCGATCGACATAACGCTCAGACCAATAGCTCACGCAATGGAGCGGCTTTCGGCTCTTGCGCAGAGCTACGGATTCAAGGGTTTGGTGAGCATCGAGATTGGGAGACTGCCAGCCGATTTTGGTGCGTAACCGAGCCCAGCCGCGGATAATGGGTTGGAGAAAATGAAGCAGTGAGATCAGCAGCCTGGACCACCAACGTCGTTTGGCGGATGGTATCACTGCTTGGGCGCCAGCGATGGTGCACAGCCCGACGGGCAAAAGCAGGCTCACCACCGCCAGGGGCAGGAGGGCATGCACCAGCGGGGAGAGCACCCAAAGTGGTAGTGCTACCAGCAGGTGGTACTCCAGACTCGTGCAAAGCATGAGGTATGGCGACGGGTCCGGTGTGTAGAGAATTTGGTAGCCGGCGCTGCCGAAAAGCCCGCGATAAATGATGGAGTTTCGCAGGTTGACACCTTGGTTAGACGAGCCATATATGCGCCCCCGCCAGATGCTGCCGCCCAGCGCGTTGAAATAGTCGGGGTGTTTCCGGATGAGCATCGCCTCCGCTTCACCATAGCCATGTTGCTGGCGCAGATAGGCTCCTACTGAAGCTCGGCGGTAATGCCAGACCACCGCGGCCGGGCTGAACCCTATCTTGTGCCCTGCCTGGAGCAGCCGCCAACAGACATCTACATCGTCTCCTGCGGCATGGAACACGGGATCGAATCCACCGATATCCAGGAGTGCCCATTTCCAGAAGGCCATGTTGCAGCCAGGGATATGCTCCGCTTCGCGGTCGGTGAGCATCACGTGAGCGGGCCCTCCCGGTGAGACCATCACCGCCGCGCTGAGTGCCGAGTCCTCCGGGGGAAGCAAGTTGGGTCCCCCCAAGCCGACGAACGGACCACCCACCATGCCGCTCGCCAGGTAATACAACCAGTCCTCGTCGGCTCGGCAATCAGCGTCTGTAAATGCTATGATTTCTCCTTGTGCGGCCAGGATCCCCGCGTTCCTCGCCGTAGAGAGCCCCAGATTCTGCTCGTGTTTAACATAACGGACCTCCGGGAACGAGAGCGCGATTTCGCCGGTAGTGTCCGTGGAACCATCATCCACCAGGATTACTTCGTAGTCCGGATACCGAAGCCGGGACAGCGACTCCAGGCAGGGCCGGAGCGTCCGTGCGGCATTGTAGGCGGCGACGACCACCGAGATGCTTGGCCGGCGTGGCAGGGGAAAGAACGGGGCCGACTGGAACTGGCGCTGCACGGCGAAAAACGAGGGCTTGGGATTACGATCACGATCCGTCAGTCCCATGGCCCAGTCCTCTACTGGACGGCCATCCTGAAACCAATCATCCGTAAAACTGAAGATCACTGTTCCCGCCAGGCCCGCGCGAAACGCTTCTTCTACCTGCGACTCAAGCATCGCCGTTTTTCGCTCCTCACCTTCGCGCAACGAGTCCGCGCCGATTTCCGCCAAAACCAGCGGTTTGGCATCTGCAATCATCTGGAGCCGCGCCAGGTAATTCTGAAAAGCCGCCTTTTGATGAAGGTATACGTTGAAGCTGACAAAATCGATCCCGCGTGGCCGCAGAAACTCCGTGGGGGGATAATTCCCGAACGTGCACAGGCAGCCAGGATCAATTCGCTTGGCGTCAGCCGCCAATTCATCAATGAATTCCACCACCCGCTCGGCTCCGGTCCAGCGGACGATATCCGGGGGCAACTCGTTGGCCAGGTTAAAGGCGAAGACCGCGGGATGTTGGGCGCAGGCCGCCACAGAATGGCGAACGGCATCACGCACCGCCTGCCGTTGGGCGGGAGAATCCAGTACGCACAGATCCTTGGGCCAGGGAAGATCCACCAGCACCTTCAGCTCGCGCTCCGCCGCCATGTCAAGGAACCATTGACCGGGGACGTGGTAGAGGCGGACTACGTTGGCGCTCAGACTCCGTATCAGAGCGAAATCCTGTGCGGTTTGGGATAATGAACCGAATGGCAGGCCGGCGATATTGGGCGCAAACGGCCCGTAAGTCACCCCGCGAACAAAAAACTTGGTTTCGCCCAGGCGAAAGAACTTACCGTCCACCCTCACCCTAACCTGAGAAACCACATGCGCCATTTGTTTTAGACGGAACGCGGGCCGGTGGTAGTCACTTCACCTGCGGAATAATTCGCTGGGCCGCGGGTTGGTTGCGCCAGATTTCCGCTGTCTCTAGAAATCGGGCACCACCAACGCCACCCGTCGGCTTCGTGCCCCACCTCAGGCGAGGCTGAAGACAGGTCAGCGAAAATCCACATCCACATTGTGGCGTTGCAAGGTTGTGCCTTCGCTCAGGCTGAGTTGGGCCAGCGCTCGGTTGTAGTCGGCCAGGGCGCGGATTTCAGAACCCCGGGCGGTTGTGAGATCGCGCTGCAATTGCAGCACCTGGAAGCTCGTACTCTTGCCACTCTCGAGTTTCTTCTGTTCCGCTAACAAAGCGGCCTCCGCGTATTCCCGCGCCGCGCGAGTCGCTTGCACGCGTTGATACCCGGACTCCACTCGAGCCAGGTCATCGTCAATCTGCACCATGATCTGCTGCTCCATGCGCTTGAGCGCCAGGATCGCTTGCTGCTCCTGAGTCTGGCTGGAGCGAAAGCGGTTTCTCGCCGAAGTGTTCACCAGTGGCATTACGATTTGCCCGCCGAAAGAATGGAAAGGACGGTCGCGGGACGTTACGTCGCCCAGCGCATCGCTGAACTCGATGCCCGAGCCGTTATATCCGTAGCTGCCAAACACATCTACCTGGGGCAATAATTGATTCCGGGCATATTTGACCTGCAGGCCCGCCCGCTCCGCGTCCAACTTCGCCTGGATCAGTTCCGGCCGCAGGCTTAGTCCCTGGCTCCAGCTATCTTGCCGGTTCAGTAGTTTTTGCGGCGCAGCTAGCGTTTCCGCTGGCACCAGCGTCTTCTTGGCCCATTCCGAATACTCCGAAGAAATCAGGCTCTTTAACTGATGTTCCTGCAGGGAAACCAGGTACTCGGCTTCGATCAAATCCGCCTTGCTTGAGGCGGTCTGAGCCTCAGCCTGTTTTTCATCCAGTGGCGCCAGCGCGCCTACCTCCACACGCTTCCGGTTCTCCTCCAGCAGCCGGCTCGCCAGTTCCACCGCTGTCTCCTGCGCTTTCACCAATTCCCGCGCGGCGATTAGGTTGTAATACGTCTGTTCCGTTGACGTAATCACCGTCATCAAACGCTGCCGCAGTCCTTGCTCGGACCACTTAATTCGGTTCTTGGCGACACGGATCGACAGGCGCGTCTGGTCGATCCAGAAATTCTTCAGCAACGGCTGGCGCAACTCGATCGAGACCGAGCCGGCGGAACTCTCAAAGGGATTCTCCAGCACATTCCCGTTCGTAGCTAGGTTAAAGCTATTGCCATAGGTATCAGACACCCCTCCTTGCAGACTGTAGGTCATGCCCCAAGGAGTAAGCCCCCCCAGGCTGGAGCGGAACGAATCACTGTCTTGCACCTCCCCGGGCAGCTCAAAACCTCCTCCCAGTAGTCGGGATCCTGCCTCGTTATGTTGTCGCTGCCCTGACCAACTAAAACTCGGATCATACTGTCCGTAAGCCTCCGATAGGTCGTACAGTGAAAGCTGGGGATTCAGGCGTTCAATCTGCAGGTCCAGGTTCTGCTGAATAGAAAGCGCCAGAGATTCCTGCAGTGTGAGATTCCTGACGTCCGGACCCTGTTGCGCGCAAACGCCCGCCGCAGCGAGGACCAAAGTCGAGAAAATGGATACCAGTCTCATGGTCCGCGAAGATTGCTGTATTCCAGCCCGTTCGTCAAATAAACCCTGTCCCCGTTCAGGCGCGCGCTCAGAGCCCGGCTCCGAAGGGCGATCACGCCGCCGCGCGTGCCAACCGGTCCGCAATCGCCCGCCACGCCGCCCCGGGCGGAGGCTCCTCTACTAAAATCAGCGTCGCGCCCGCCTCGTCGCACGCGTGCAATTCCGCATAAATCGCCCGGGCAAACGCCTCGGGATCGTGCGGAATCACCGCTACCCGGCCAAAGGTGCCTCCAGCCGGAATCACTGAGTGCGCGATCACGTGGATGTGGGACGATGGAACCTCCTGGGTCGCGCACAAAGATTCCAGCTCACCATCACTACGCCACCCCCGCACCATCAGCCGCGCCTTCGGCGAATAGTGTTTGCGCAACATCCCCGGGCTCTTCAACGTGGTGTGTGCCTCCTCCGCTCCCACTGCCAGTTGCTGTGTTATCGCCAGCAGCGCCTCCTCATGAATCATCCCTGGTCGGAGCAATCGCGGGGGCTGCACCGAAACATCCAGCACGGTTGACTCCACACCGACTTGGCAGGGTCCTCCATCCACAATCAATCGCAATCGCCCCCCTAATTGCCGCCTTACATGGTTCGCCATTGTCGGAGAGACACGGTTGGATAGATTGGCGCTCGGCGCCGCTAGGGGAAAACCGCATTCCCTCACCACGGCTTGCATCAGGGGATGGCTCGGCCAGCGAACGCCCACGGTCGCTCCCCCGGCGGTCACTAGCGACGGGATCAGGCCTGACTTCGGCAGCACCAGTGTCAATGGACCTGGCCAAAAACCCTTAGCCAGCCGGTCAGCCAAGGCTGGCCAGGCTGCCACGCAGCCCTTAGCCATCGCCAGATTCGATACGTGCACGATGATCGGGTTATGCGCAGGGCGCCCTTTAAGCTCAAATATGCGTGCCACCGCCGCTG
Organism: Verrucomicrobia subdivision 3 bacterium UBA6082; assembly: GCA_002428665.1. GTDB lineage: Bacteria > Verrucomicrobiota > Verrucomicrobiia > Limisphaerales > UBA8199 > UBA6082. The sequence goes on along the minus strand of DIXK01000075.1, from coordinate 10,719 downwards.
CATTTAGGGCATTCGCTGCCAGGCCATACACGGTCTCCGTCGGCAGCGCCACCGGCTCGCCTGCCCGGAGCATTTCAGCCGCTCGCAACACCGCCGTCCGAAACAACTCGGGCGTATGTGTTGGCAATATTTCCGTTGAACTCGCCATCAGATGAAAACAAAGGAGTCCCGGCCGATTAAGTTAAGTCGAGACCTGATTAGGCCGTTTCCTCTCTAGCGAAGAATGCCTTCCGTGGTCGCCCCTCAATCCTTCCGCTCCTCCTTCGCCAGCTTATCGCAGAAACCGCGTTGCTGAAACTCATTGCACGTTGCACTGATCTGAAGCCGGTGACTCTTGGCCGAGAATCCCATTTCCCGACTGATTGCAGCACCGAGTTCGCGAATTCTCGGGCTATCGAACTCCTCAATGTGGCCGCAGTCCTCGCAGATGATGTGGTCATGGTTCGGATGCGCCGCGTAATTCGGATCGTAAAACTTATACTCTTTGCCGAAGTCCATTTCCTTCACCAGGCCACTCTCCGTCAACAGCGGCAGCGTGCGGTAAACCGTGGCGCGAGACACCGATTTGTCCCGGCGGCGCGACCAGGCCAAAAGCTGTTCGGCCGTAAAGTGCTGAGTCGTGCTGAACACCGTGTCGATAATCGCTTGGCGCTGGGGAGTCACACGAAGACGCTTCACCGCCAGGAAATCCCGAAAGCGTTCTTTGGCACACTTCGTTTCCGCATCTGCCATGCTTGGATTATAGGAAGACCATCGACCTCAAGTCAACGCGGCTGCGCAGCGCCCCCCAGCGTAATCACGGCCGTTGGCCGGCCATTTGGCCGCGTGTTACCCCGAGTTGGTTAAATAGTCTCAGTTCCCGCCATACCTGGGCCCCCGTGATCTCACCTCGCAGGAGTTGGTGGTATTTCCCAATAGTCATGGCCACTTGGTCCGGAGACTCGTTCAGGAATTCTACACGAAAATGCCGAACTCCCAGCGCTTGAAGTTGCTGCACGTAATCAGCACCGGTTTGTGCCAGGGAATTGAACACCGTGTTTCGACAGCCCGCATCCGCCTTCACCGGGTGCTCTGCCCCCACTCGGTCTCGCAACCTCACGTCGTGCCGGTCGCAAGGCCGACCGCAGTCGCGAAAATCCGTTCCTGCGGATAAAAACGCGCAGAAAACGCAGTGCTCCATGTGAAACATGGGCATGTGTTGGTGAATTGTGATTTCAAACCAATCTGGCGGGGCTCCCCAGAGCAGAGCTTCCAGTTGGCCGAAATTCAGGTCGTAGGAGGCGGTAAGCCGTTCAAGACCAAAACGGTTCTTGAAGTATTCCGCGCTTAAATGGTTGGAGATATTCAGGGAGTAATCCCCCACTTTTCGCTCCTCCTCGAAGCAGACCAAGTGGTCGTAATTCCGAACCAGGTAACCATCCGCCTGGCTCGACCGAACCTGGTTGAGTGTCCACTCCTCGCCCATCTTGAAGATTCTCGGAGGTGCGACGAAGATCTCCGTCGATGTGCGGTCGGAGTTTTTTCGCCAGGCTTTCACCGTCAGCACTGCATCCCTGTATTTTTTTGGGTCTTCAAATTCGCAATAGACCCGTCCAATTCCTTGATCAATCGCCGCTTGCAGTTGGGACATGTTCCGAACCAACACCACCAGTTCAGCGCCTTGGGGAGTCGCCGACAGTGTTCGTGAAGCCTCGCCTGCGCCGGAGTGAGGGGCTGCCCAACTGTCGGACCGCTCCAGTGTCTCACTGCGGATTGAAGCAATGAGCCCGGAACTGCTCTCGGCCAACATCTGCCATCTGAGGGGGCGCGCGCGCAATCGCTCCAACTCGGCAACAACCTCTCGCCGAAGCCGGTTGAGTTCACTTAGCGGAGCCATGACTGAGCCCTGCAGGTGATTTACCAGTCGCCCAAGGCGGAAGGGAGTGCCTCCCAGCCTTCCCAACTGATCCTGCAAACGCTCGGTCGTAAGCGGTTGCTTCTCCGCCGGCGCCAGCGGCATGAGCGAGTCGACCAGCGCAGAATGCCCCAAGCCGTCCCGCGCGATCACTGTCAACGGCTTGCCCTGGTTGCCGTGCACCTCGAAATCAATGGCTCGCTGATATCTCGGAGTCCCGCCCGCGAATGTCTGGTGCAAGTGTCGCTCCAATTCAGGATCGCTTGTCTTCCAGAGTTTGTTACCCACCCGAACCCGGCTAAAGTCAATGTCACCGCGGCCAAATCCGACAAAGCTCAATGTCGAACCTGAAGATCCGCGTTCCCGCATGCCAGCTTTGCGAACCTCGTACACTCGGCCACCTTCCTCCTTTTCCTCCGGCCGCCCCGCATCAAAAACCACTCCATCTCCCGGTTTGAGAGCGCCCTGCAAATGCAGGGTCACGCCATCGTGATGAACGCCTGCCACCTCTCCCAAATAGGCCCCGCGCTTCTTCCCAAACCGCGCGTGCACCAGGGCCTGGTTGTTAATCCCTCCAAACCAGCCGGTGTACAAACCCCGCGAAAATGCCATATCCATGGCGTAACGATCCTCCGGAGCCACCGCCAGGTTCCCGCCCGGTTCATCCTCTCCTGGACGAGTGGCAGCGTGCCACTGTAGTGAGTTTAGCGCCTTCCGGTAAATACGGGTGATGTTGGCCACATACTCCGGCGCTTTTAACCGCCCCTCGATTTTCAGAGACGCGATTCCCAGTCGAACCAACTGAGGCAGGATTTCCAGCCCCGCCAGGTCCTGGGGGCTGAGCAGATACTTTCGGTCCCCCAGCGACACCGGTTGGCCATCGCAAATCAGTTCGTAAGGCATCCGGCACGCTTGAGCGCATTCCCCGCGGTTGGCCGACCGCCCCCCCAAGGATTCGCTGGTCAGACATTGGCCGGAGTAGGCCACGCACAACGCGCCATGGACGAAAACTTCCAGCGGGAGACTCACACTGGCCTGCTGCCCATCCTCGGCTTCCTTCGGGAAACGGATTTGCTCGATTTCTTTGATCGTGCACTCGCGCGCCAAAACAACCAGGTTGCACCCCAACTCCCGGGCGAATTGAACCCCTCGCAAGCTGGTGACCGTCATCTGTGTTGATGCGTGGACGGGAAAATCAGGTGAGATCCCTCGAATCAACCGGCAGATGCCCGCATCCTGAACGATCGCGGCATCCACTCCCGCCCGGATGATGGTGCGGGCGTATTGCGCCGCCTCCGCCAGTTCATTCTCGAACACCAGTGTGTTGAACGTCACATACCCCTTCACGCCCCGTCGGTGAAGAAATTCCATTAGCTCCGGCAAATCCGATTCAGTGAAGTTGTGCGCTCGCATCCGGGCGTTGAACTTCTCCAGACCGAAATAGATCGCGTCCGCCCCGTTCTCGACCGCGGCCCGGGCGCACTCCCAGTCTCCCGCTGGCGCCAGCAGTTCCGGCAACGCCCGTGCCCCTTCTTCGGTCGCGGGAACCGGATCGTCGTGGACTGTCAGATCTGCAGAATCACTGTTGCCGTTCGTTGTCAACGTTCGCAAAGTAGCCCCCAAAGCCGCGCCGAACAAAGTTTATTTCCGTGCATTGAGTGCCGAAATCTCACGAAAAAAGGACCGTTTGTTCCGCTGGCCTAATCGTCGCTTGTCACTCCTTGGTTGCGCTTGTTACTCTGGGGTTATGGCGCGGAAGGCATCCTCAGATCCCGAATCACGACGCGGGTTTAGTGACATCATCGGCATTGTGCTGATGGGGTCTGCCGTGCTCTTGCTGGTCTCGCTGCTGTCTTATCATCCCCGCGACGTGGCGGCCAACGGCTTGCCCACCAATACCGCCGTCCGCAACTGGATCGGGCCGTTCGGTGCCTGGACGGCCTATTACTGGTTACTCTGGGTGGGGGCTGCCGCCTACATCCTGCCGATGTTGCTTCTGTTCCTCGGCTTGGGGTGTTTCTTCCCCGCGTTTGCTTATCTCAGGCGCCGATGGTTTTGGGCCGTGGTTTTGTTTCTCTGCTGCATCGGCTTATTGGATCTCTACCAATCCTATCTCGGTGGCTTGGAACGCAGCCTGAACACCACCGCAGGAGGGATCATCGGAGTGAGCTTGAATCGATACCTGTTCGGTTATTTCGGAACGGTTGGGGCCACCATCCTCTTCCTGATGCTCTATTTCATCAGCCTCCTGTTTCTAACAAACTTCCAACTCGGCGCCTGGCTGCGCGCTATCTGGGCTCGTCGAGAGGTTGCTGCCGGACAGACGGTTGCCCCGGCTCTGCCCGAGAAAACTCCTAAGTGGAGAAGCTCGGCTGAGCCTGAATCTGTTCGACCCTCCGGAATCGGTGCCGATCTCCAGCCGGTGCCGCCCCCAAACGTTATCGATACCACAGTCGTTGCGGCCTCAAAAGCCGGTCGTGGTCGCAAGTCTGGTGCCGCCGAAAGTACGAAGGAGGTCCAGGCTGTCGAGGAGGGAGACGTCATCCCTGCCAGCGAAGTCGCTGCTGCTACCCGGTCCGCCACCGTTGCTGACGTCCTGGGTCGTAATCCAGAAGCCGATTCCTCGGACACACCGGCTGGCGCCGCCGACGCTACGGCAGGGGCCAAGGCCGACAGTGATGCCGGGTCCACGCCCGCACCACCTACGCCCTCCCGCACCCGCCCAACTCCGCGCAAACCCAAACCAATCACGGTTGCCTCCACGCCAATGATCGGCAACTACAAGCTGCCGGGATTCGATTTTCTCCATCACCCGGACCCGACGGTCAAGCCTACCGAGTCGCGTGAGGAACTCATGGCCAACGCCCGGTTGATGCAACAGACCCTGGCCCAGTTTGCTATTGAAGTGGCATTGGGTGACATCACCAAGGGACCCACCATCACTCGCTACGAACTGCACCCCGCTCCGGGCGTGAAGCTGGAAAAAATCACTAACCTGAGCAACAACATCGCCGCAGCTCTCAAAGCCGAACGGATCCACATCCTCGCCCCGGTTCCCGGCAAGAGTTCCGTGGGGGTGGAAGTGCCCAATTTGGTCAAGACCAAGGTGATCATGCGCGACCTGCTCGAGTCCGAGGAATGGCGCGCCAGCAAAGCGCGAATCCCCCTGGCTCTGGGCAAGGATGTCTACGGTAAGCCCATCGTGGCAGACTTGGCGGAGATGCCTCACCTGCTTATCGCCGGCAGCACAGGGTCCGGCAAGTCGGTCTGCATCAATTCCATCATCGCTTCGTTGCTATACCGCTTTTCGCCCGACCAACTCCGTTTCGTCATGATCGACCCCAAAGTGGTCGAGTTGCAGCAGTACAACAATCTCCCTCACCTTGTCGTGCCCGTCGTCAATGACCCCAAGAAAGTCATTCTCGCCCTTCGCTGGGTCGTCAGCGAAATGGAAAAACGTTACCAGATCTTCGCTCGCGTCGGGGTGCGCAATATCGGCTCGTTCAATTCCCGGCCCAAGGACAAGCCCGCCCCTTCCGCCCAGCAGGAACTGCCGCTCACGGCACGAAAGGAGAAGGTCGAGCCGGGGGCGGATGGCTTTGCCGTGGAAGTGGATGAGGAAATAGTGGTTCCGCGTGAGGACGACATCATCATCCCCGAGAAGCTGAGTTATATTGTGGTCATCATCGACGAGCTTGCGGATCTCATGTTGGTGGCTCCTGCCGATGTCGAAATGGCGATCGCGCGTATCACGCAAATGGCGCGCGCCGCGGGAATTCACTGCATCGTGGCGACTCAGCGGCCCAGCGTCGATGTCATCACGGGGGTTATCAAAGCCAATATCCCTGCCCGCATCGCCTTCCAGGTAGCGGCCAAAGTCGATTCCCGCACCATTCTTGACGCCATGGGCGCCGACAAACTCCTGGGCAAGGGTGACATGCTGTACTTGCCCCCGGGCTCGGCCAGGCTCATCCGTGCTCAAGGGGCGCTGATCACGGACCCGGAAATCCAAGGCATCGTCGACTTCATCGCCCAACAGGGCAAACCAAGTTACGAGATGGAGATCCACCAACAGCTCTCCAAGCCGGTTTCGAGCTTTGATGAGGAGAGCGGGATTAACGAGGATGAGGAAATTATCCAGCAGTGCATCGAGGTGATCCGCAGTGAGCAGAAGGCCAGCGTGTCTTTGTTGCAGCGACGCTTGCGGCTCGGGTATGGCCGTGCCGCCCGGATCATGGACGAACTTGAAAACCGGGGTATCGTTGGTCCCAGCAAAGGCGCCGAACCGCGAGATATTCTCATTGATCTCGATGGCACCGGGGCCGACGGACGAGGGCAGACGGGTTGAGCTGACTGAGAACTGAGTCCCCGCGTGTTTCCATACCAATGCGGTTGGCCAGGAACTAAGCGTTCTAACCCGGACACCACCCCCATGGCTTCTTTCTGATCCGGGCAGGAAAACCAGATCCTTTCGTTCGCCTCGGTTTCCCAGCCTCAGTAGGGTGATTAATCCCCACTCTTGCCGTCTGGCGAGGCTCTGCTACATACAGGGCATGCACCAGGACGCGCCGGCTGCCCAACCGCACCTCGTTCGCCGTTTTGGCTTCTTCCAGGCGACCGCCCTGAACATGTCCAATATGATCGGCATAGGGCCGTTCATCACCATTCCTGCCCTCATGTCGGCCGTAAACGGCGGCGGCCCCCAATGTATGCTCGGTTGGTTTGTAGCACTGCTGATCACGCTGCCGGATGGCCTGATCTGGGCGGAACTGGGAGCAGCCATGCCTCATGCCGGTGGCAGCTACTCCTACTTGCGCGAGGCCTACGGGCCCCAGCGCTGGGGCCGGTTCATGGCCTTTCTCTTTATTTGGCAGTTCTTGATTAGCGGGCCGATGGAAATCGGCTCCGGGTTCATCGGCCTAAAACAGTATCTCGGATTTCTGCTCCAGGACGCATCGTCTGCGACCCTGCACGCCATTGTTCTTGGGCTGGGTGGCCTGCTGTTCATTCTCTTGTATCGTCGGATCGGGTCGGTCGGCAAGATCACCGTCAGCCTTTGGATCGGAACCATGCTGACCGTCGGTGCGGTTATCGTCAGTGGGATTGGCCATTTCGATCCCAAAATTGCGTTCGATTTTCCTCCGGGCGCCTTTCATTTCTCGTTTGGTTTCATTATGGGGCTCGGGGCAGCAGCTCGCATCGGGGTCTACGATTACCTGGGATACTATGACATTTGTTACATCGGCGAGGAGGTCCGCGACCCAGCCAAAGTCATCCCCCGCTCCATTGTCTTCAGCTTGTTGGCAGTCGCCGCGATTTACCTGACGATGAACCTGGTCATCATCGGTGTCGTCCCTTGGCGCACTTTCGTTCCAGTACCGGAAACCGGCGCAGCCCCGATCGCCTCCATTTTCATGGAGAAGATCTGGGGAAAAGAGGTGGCAACGGTATTCACACTCATGATCCTGTGGACCGCCTTTGCCTCGATCTTTGCCCTGACCTTGGGCTATTCCCGGGTCCCGTATGCCGCCGCCCGAGACGGCTATTTCTTTTCTGTTTTCTCCCGGCTGCATCCCACCAAGAATTTCCCGCACATCTCCCTGACGTTCATCATCGTCCTGTCGCTGGCTTGCAGCTTTCTCAACCTCACCACCCTCATCGATGCATTGTTGACGATGCGGATCCTCGTGCAGTTCGTTGGTCAGGTGGGAGCGGTCTATCTCCTGCGCCGGCTTCAGCCGGACCGGCCTCGCCCGTTCAGCATGTGGCTCTACCCGCTGCCCGCCCTGCTGGCTTTGTTGGGCTGGCTGTTCTTGTTCTGGACGGCCGATCCAAAGCTGAAATTAGGCTCCCTGGCCGCCTCGGTATTCGGAGTTCTGCTGTTCCTGGCGTGGAGTTGGCGCGTCCGCCAATGGCCGTTTGGTGACCCGAAATCCCGTCCAAAGGCTCCGATTCGTGGGCCGTCTTCTTCGTAGGCGCTGATTCAGGTGTGCAAATCCCCAGCAATCCAACGCGCAGGAGTTATCCGGTGATGGTGCGTCCGTTCCGCGCTGTTTCTTGTCTGTCTCAGCCCGGACTTTGCAAGGCGCGCTCGATCCTCCCCCAAAGTTCCTCCGGGTCTTCCAGTCCCACCGAGATGCGGATCAGATACCGCGACAGCCCGCACGATTCCGCCCACTCCAATTCAGTATAGTGTGCCAGCAAAGTGAAGGGGCAGGCCAGAGTGAAAATCGTTCCCAGGCTCGGGCCCTTGCAGACCTCAAGCCGATCGTAGATCGCCGCCGATCGCAACGCTCCTTCCCGCGGCAGGAAGGTGATCAGCGCACCCCATCCGCCGTCCGGACGGCGCACTGCTTCGTAGGCTTCGCTAAACTCCCATTTCGGATACCAGGTGCGTTCCACACCCGGGTGCGTCCGGAGCTTTTCCGCGATAAACAGCCCGTTGGCGTTGTGCTGCCGCATGCGTTCGGGGAAGGTCCGGGCTTGCCGCTCCAGCACCTCGGCGTCCTCGCTCCACAGGAGTTCCTCGTGTGCTGACGAAACGGCGCTCTTGAGCCGAGCGTAATGCGGCGAGCGTGGGTTGCACACGACTGCACCGCCCATCGCATCGCCGGTACCGACAATGAACTTCGTGAGGCTGGTGGCAATGAGATCTGCGTAACCGCTCAGATCCACATTCATCGGCGTGGCCACCACATCGTCAGCCACCAGCGGCACGTTGTGCTGGCGCAAAATCGGGCTAATCCGTCTCAAATCGCATGACCCGAGCAGGGGATTCCCGGGTATCTCGCAAAAACAACCGGCCAGCCTTTGCCGCTGCAGTAGCCTCGAGAGTTCGGCTTCCGTGTCCTCGAGATGTGCCAGCAGGACGCCATCCTGTCCCAGTTTCCGCTGCACCTTCAAAGTGTCAACGTAGGGAAAACCCAGTTGGGCGGTCGCCGCGCCCGGGGTCAATTGTTGCAGGGCTTGCAAGGCGGCATACTGTGCGGCCATGCCGGTGGGGGTCAGAAAGATGTCATCCTCGTGGCACCGGTAAAACACGGCTAACTGTTGGCGTAGCGATTGCCGAATATCGTTACCATCCCTCCGCGCTGGCCGTCCCGCCAGGCAACTCTCAGCTTGCCGTGTGGACACGATCAGCCCCGTGTGTTGCCAAAATGCTTTGAGGGCCTCAGCACCGGCTGCGTCACTCGCCACCCCGAAAACCCCTTGCCCGGACACTAACTCGGCGGTGGCGCAGGTGGTCCGCCGCACGAATTCGGCCGCGAGCGTCGCGGCGCGCCGCGAAGGAAACGGCAGACACGGTCGCCCGGGGACCAGTCGTTCCGCCAGTTGCTGCACCAGCGGATGAATCACAAATCGCGGATATCCAGTCGTCAGCTTCGAAAGCACCCGCGGCTTCTTCTCTTCATAGCCCACAACATCATCCCACGTGGGCAGTGCCATCGAAACCGCATGCGGCGAGGCCGGAATCGGGTGGCCCAACTCTTCGGCACGCCACACCGGCTGTTTCAGGAGATCGGGATCGTGCATGTTAGCGAATGGAGGGTGTGAAAGGCCTCATTTCAAGGTCGCCCGCAGCGCCTGTTCGATATCCGCCCGCAGGTCTTCCAGGTCCTCGATGCCTACCGAAAACCGGAGCAGCCCATCTCCAATTCCGACCCGCCGGCGTACTTCCGGAGGCACCGACGTATGGGTCATGGTGGGGGGATGGCAAATCAGGCTCTCCACGCCTCCCAGGCTCTCCGCTAGCGTAAACAGTTTAAGCCGGCGGCAGAAATCGAGGGCTGCATCCGACGAACACTCCAGTTCCGCGATGATCAGCCCGGAACCTGCCTTCATTTGGCGCCTCGCCAGCTCATATTGCGGGTGGCTGGGCAGGAACGGATAGCGGACCATTCGGACTCCGGGGCGGGTTTCCAGCCAGCGCGCCAGTTCCATCGCGTTGGCGCAATGCCGTTCCATCCGCAACGCCAGCGTCCGCAGCCCTCGGGTCGTCAGCCAGGCATCAAAGGGCGATGGCTGGAGCCCAAGCGCTTTCTGGGCAAAAATCATGCGGTCCTGCCACGTCGGGTCATTGGAAGCAACGATGCCTCCCAGGCAATCGCTGTGTCCATTCACATACTTCGTCGTCGAAGCCAGGGAGAGCGTCGCTCCCAGCTCCAGCGGACGTTGCAGGTAGGGCGAGGCAAAGGTGTTGTCAACCAGCACCGGCGCGCCCACTTCCGCCGCCGCCTTCGAAATTCCCGCAATGTCCAGCACTTTCAGCAGCGGGTTGGTGGGGCTTTCCAGCCAGACCAGCGCCGGGCGCAGCCTGCGGATTTCCTCCCAATGCGCCGCTACGCTCAAGTCCCGGTATTCCACCCGCAGGCCGAACTTGGCAAATACCTTGTCGAAAAGCCGGTAGGTGCACCCATACACATTCTCCTCGGCCAGCACCACGTCGCCGGATTTGAGCGTGGAGACCACGGCGGTGATCGCCGACACGCCACTGGCAAAACAGGTCGCAAACCGGGCGCCCTCCAGCGCCGCAAGGCTCTCCTGCAACAGCCGGAAATTCGGATTGCCGGATCGCGTATAGTCAAACCCGTCCGGGTTGCCCGACTCGAAGGTGGAGGTGAGATACACGGGCGGCATGACAGCTCCGGTAGAACCACCAAAGCCGCGTCCATGGTGCACGCTGCGCGTGCTGAACCCAGTTGTTTCTTCGTTGTGCATGAAACGAGAGGAACAGCTTATCGCAGATAATAGTGCGTCTAACAAGTGCATTCCTGCGGCAACACAGAACACCCCAATCAAGCGTATCCGTGTTGGCAACCCCGTAT
>DIXK01000110.1 GCA_002428665.1 Verrucomicrobia subdivision 3 bacterium UBA6082 | reverse complement strand
CGGCCAAACCGCCCTGATCCGCGTGTCGCTGCCTTATCACACCCAGGGAAAAGCTCCGGGCAACCTCTTTGGCATGCGCGGCTATCCGGTGGGGGCGCCGGACAAGGAAACATTCAACCCGACGAACGTCACCGCCATCCTGATCTTCGTGCACAAGCCGTCGGAGGAGCACGCGCTGGAATTGCACCAGATCCGCGCCGAAGGCGTCTACACCCCGCCGACCGCGTGGATCACCGATGCCGACCCCTTTCTCCCTTTCATCGACACCTTCGGCCAATACCGTCATAAACCGTGGCCGGGCAAGGTGACGTCCGCAGCCGATCTCCGGCAGCGCCGCGCCGCCGAACAATCAGACCTCGCCTCTGCCGGGGCAGCGTCGGGTTGGAACGCTTACGGCGGCTGGGCGGCGGGTCCGAAGCTCGAGGCCACCGGCTGGTTTCGCACGGAAAAATACCGCGGCAAATGGTGGCTGGTCGACCCCGAGGGCCGGCTTTTCTGGTCGCACGGCATCGACTGTGTCCTGATGCTCGACCAGACACCCATTGAAGAGCGTGAGGATTGGTTCGAAAATCCCCCGTGGAAGCTGCCGGAGTTCACCGCGCTGATTTCCTCCGGATACGCGTTGAAAGGCCACTATGCCGGGCGTTCGCCCCGGTGCTTCTCGTTTGCCCGGGCCAACCTGCAACGCAAATATGGCGCGGACTGGCGGGCTACCGTGCCGCCAGTGATCCATCAGCGGCTCCGCGCCTGGGGCCTCAACACCATCGGCAATTGGTCCGACGAACCCACCCGGCGCCTGCGCCGCACCCCATACACGGATGCCATCGGCACCCACGGCGCCCGCCACATTGAGGGCAGCGAAGGGTATTGGGGTAAATTCCCGGACGTCTTCGACCCCGCCTTCAAGCCGCTCGTGCAGCGCGCTGCCAGCTCGCGCGTCGATCGCACCGCCGGCGATCCCTGGTGCATCGGCTTCTTCTCCGACAACGAAATGTCCTGGGGCGATGAGCTGTCGCTGGGGTTGGCGGCGTTGAAATCGCCCGCGGATCAGCCCGCCAAGATGGCGTTCATCGGGGATTTGCGGGCGAAGTACGGCGAGATCGCGAAGCTGAACGCCGCGTGGGGGACGACGCATACCTCGTGGGACACGTTGCGGGAGGGCCGCGCCGCGCCCGAGGCAGCGCGTGCCCGCGGTGACCTGGAGTTGTTTTATACCAAGACCGCCGAGACCTACTTTCGCGAGGTGCGGGATGCGCTGCGGGCGGTCGCGCCGCATCAGCTTTATCTCGGGTGCCGTTTCGCCTGGGTGAACCCCCTGGCCGCGGCGGCGGCGGCGAAATACTGCGATGTGGTGAGCTACAACCTCTATGACCGCAGCGTGCGCCATTTCCAGTTCAACGGCGGCGCCGATGTGCCGCTGATCATCGGCGAGTTTCACTTCGGCGCCTTGGACCGCGGCATGTTCCACACCGGGCTGGTGCCTGTCGGGAACCAGGAGGAGCGCGCTCAGGCCTATCGCGATTATGTGGAAGGCGCGCTCGCGCACCCTCAGTTTGTGGGCTGCCACTGGTTCCAATACCAGGACGAACCCACCACCGGCCGAGTTTACGACGAGGAAAACTACCAGATCGGTTTCGTCGATATCGCCGACACCCCGTATCCGGAAATCACCGCCGCCAGCCGCGCGGTCGCCAGCCGGATGTATCCGTTGCGGCTGGGCGAACGACCCCGCTCAAGCCAGAATGGCGCGGCCTCACAGCGCTTACCCCACCCGTAAACCACAAAACACCAGGAGATATTATGCACCGCACCCTCATTTCCCGCCGCACCATGTTGCGCGCCAGTGTCCAGACTGCCGCCACCCTGGCTCTGTCCTCCGCCGTGGCCCCCCTGTTGGCAGCGTCCGGCTCCCGGAAGTTCAAAATCGGCGCCTGCGACTGGTCTATCGGTAAAGCCGCCACCCCGGAAGCTTTCAGCGTCGCCAAAGATATCGGCCTGGACGGCGTGCAAGTGAGCCTCGGCACTGCGCAAAACGACATGCACCTGCGCACACCGGAAATGCAGCAGGCGTATCGCGACGCCGTAAAGCACACCGGCGTCGAGGTCGCTTCCCTGGCCATTGGCGAACTCAATTCCGTTCCCTACAAGAAAGACCCGCGCACCGTGGCGTGGGTGAGCGATTCCGTGGATGTCTGCCAGGCGCTCGGCGTCAAGGTCGTGCTGCTGGCCTTCTTCGGCGACGGGGATCTGCGGGGAGACAAGGACGGCGTTGACGAAGTAGTCCGCCGGCTCAAAGGCGTGGCGCCGAAGGCGGAGAAAGCCGGAGTGATTCTCGGTATCGAAAGCTGGCTCAGCGCCGAACAGCACCTCGAGATTATCGACCGGGTGGAGTCCAAAGCTGTTCAGGTCTACTACGACGTCTGCAACTCCAACGACCGTGGCTACGATATTTACCAGGAAATCCGCCAACTCGGGAAACGCAAGCTGATCTGCGAATTCCACGCCAAGGAAAACGGGGCGCTCCTCGGCAAGGGAAATGTCGATTTCCGCAAAGTCCGCGAAGCCATGGAAGACATCGGCTACGCCGGCTGGATCCAAATCGAGGGCGCGGTGCCGCGCGGCGCCCCGATGCTGGAGAGCTACCGCAGCAACCAGAAATTCCTCCGCGAAATCTTCGGCTGAACGTGTTTCGAGCCGTCCGGGCACCCCGGCGGAGTGGCAGAAGGCTCTTCGCGAGAACTCGCTTTCGCTCATCCTCGGGAGTCACCTCAACCAGATGCAATATGGCTTCTGCTTCCCTGGCGTGCTCAGCCAACGCAAAGCTGGTTCAGCGACCGCGCCGCCGCCGCACTGCCATTACTCGGGTTTGTCGGGAACCTGAATAACGTCTCCGTTGCGGAGCCAGAAATCGGGAGCGGTTTGGCTTTCGGAGCAATCGAGGATGAATTCCTGCGGGGCGGCGCTTTTCGGTTCGCTGCGGCTGACTTTCACTCGTGAAAGGTCTGAGGACGCCAGGAGCCGGCCGGAGTTGCGGAGAACGGGCCGGAGCCACATCGGTGCCGCGGTGTGAAGAGAAAGATTCTCCGGGGCGATGAACGGAGGAATGTGACCCGGCGCGAATTCGGCGCCGATCTTAATCCGGGTGGATTCGCCTTTGACGACGATAACGACTTCACGACTCCAGCATTGGTTGAACGCTTCCAGGGTGTTCAACGGAAAGCCGGTCCAGGTTTCATCCAGGAGATGGTCGGCTTCGGGGACTTCGACGACGTCTCCCCACTCGAGGGGCACGTCCTTGGAGCAATCGCCCAACTTGAGCATTTCCGCCACGTCGACTTTTTGAATCTCCCAGCGAGATGGATTCGAACGCGGGCGCCGGATCTGTACGGTGGTAAGATCGGGGAATTTGAAGGAGGTTCTGCGGGCCAAAACGCCCTGAGTTTCTTTGGATCGCACCGAACCGTCCGGGCGGGTGCCCAAAAAATCGAAGGCGGCGCCGAGCGCTTCGAGCAAGGTAAACCGGTTCCAATCGTTCGTGCCCTTGTGGAATACGGGCCAGGGGGTGATCTTCCCCGCGCGCCCTACCTTGATGCGATCCATCTCCGGGCGTTCTTCCAGGGCGCCGTGTTGTTTCAATGACTGGGCGATGGGATTTGGCCCGGTAGGAAGTGCGGCCTGAAATACTGGACGAGGGCCGGGAGGAAATGGGGCCGGGACGCGGACGCTTACGCCGGGAGCTTTCTGCTGTAACATCCAGCTATATCCCTGGGTTGTGCCCTGGGCAAGGTCCAATGGGGTTCGTCGCTCGTTATCGGCGATATTGGAGTCGGCTCCTTTGGCGAGCAGCCAATCCACCATGTCCTTGTGTCCGGCCCGAACGGCCCAATGGAGGGGTGTGACGCCCTGGTTGTCCCGGGCGTTAGCATCGA
>DIXK01000103.1 GCA_002428665.1 Verrucomicrobia subdivision 3 bacterium UBA6082 | reverse complement strand
GCAGGTGGGGTGAGGCCCGGCGCAGGCCGGGCTCCCTGCGCCTGAGCTGCTAAACGGAAAACTAAGTCGGCGTTCCCGCTCCGCGGTCCGCTAACGGAAAAGAAAAATCTTTCCGTATAAAATCCCTTTTATCTATTGACGGCACGGGCTTGATAGGTGTTGGGGGTTCTGGCTTTCACACCTTCTTTTGCGAGCGGTAGAGCGTGATGCCGGCGAAGAGTCCGAGCTGGCCAAGCAATACAGCGATGAAGCCGCCATGCAGCCAACGCCAGATCGCGACTGAGATCAGGACGGACAAGGCTGCCCACAACACCCCAGAGCTTCCCTCGAACTCGCCCGCTCGATAGAAAAACACGGCACAAGCAAGGAGCAAGACGAACGTGAATGAGTAGAATGGCAGCATCTTTAATGGAAACACCGCACCGTCAGGTGGGTTGCGCCCAACGCAAAGTGCAGCCGTGCTGGAGCAAAAGCGACAGAAAGCAAACGGGACCGCCTCCCGGCGTCGGCTGCCACGTCTCGTTGGCCCTCCGGCTTCTGTTCATATCAGTCTGCCAGTCGAAAGACATTCTGGACGCTCTCCGCAACAATCGGGCTACTGTTCGTCCACGGGTGTGCGCTGCGGTAATCACGGCCAACGCGAGCAGCGCGAATGACGTAATCCGCGCGTTCCGCCGGCACTACCGTATCCTCATACACACAGAACGTGTTGAGTGCAGAATCCAGATATAGCTCCAGCAGATCTGCCGCCTCTGACTCCTTACCGTCTCGCAGATACGTGAGTGCGCGGACCATCTGGTGTGCCTGATTGCTCTCGCGCATGTAAGCATACTCCTCGAAAAACGTATTCCCAGACTTCGCCGTGAAGTGGCGACCGACAAAGAACCCGCCGACCGCTGCCGCCACTACTATTGCTGCGATGATGACCTTGGACTTCATAGCGTGTAATTGGTCCAATGCCCGGCCTCACTGGCGCGGCGCGAATTAACCGCCCGAATGCAAACACAACCGCGCCGCCGCGTCCAGTGCAGGCTGATGGTTGGGCGACGTTGTGTCCACAACTACTGTTTTGGCGTACTAAAAAACCATCCAACCAAGCCAGCCGCCACCAGGATAGTGCCTACCACCTGAACGAACATTTTAGTCTGGCCGTGGGCAATGAAGGCGCCGCCAAGTAGAAGAAGCGCCCCAGCCAGCACAATAATCGCTGCGCTCATATCTTTACCCCGGCACGCTGCGGAAAACGCGCCGATGCCAAGGCCAGCAATATGTCCCGCTGCCTCTGTCGATGTTTGTTTATGTTCAATGTTTTCCATAAGTTTGCGAGGCCACCTAACGTAAAAGGAGTGTATCCGCCGTGCCCGGATGCGGAGGCCGTACGAAGGTTCGTGTGGGGTGGTCGGGCATGGCGGATACACTCTCGTTGAACTGAGCCGCTGAGCCCGCGACCTCCGAACTACAGTGGAAAGTATTGACCGACGTCTCCCCGCGCGTGCGAACTGGCGGCGCGTGCAGGCTGTCGGTGGGCCCAAACCCCAGCGCTGTGGGGCCGAATTTCCGGGCCTCGGGTCCCGCGGGCACTCCCATGGGCGTCGTCCTGCGCATGGAAAACAAGCTGCGCCCGCTTTTTTCCGTTGGCAAACAAAATCGGTCGCCCCACCGAACGGCGGTTCAGTTCGCGGGCTCCTGTCTCGCGTTGTGGGCGAGGCGCGTGCTTCATGACGTGTCCGCAATCGCCGGTTCGGCTTTGAACCGCAGCGGCGGCACCACCCGTACCAGGAACAACGCCGCCCTCCCGCAGTGCGGGCACCGGGGCCGTGAGCGCGGTTCCCTCCTTCATCAGGTTGGAACGAACTGCCTCTTCTCCGGCTGCCAAGGCCCAGCCCCGAAGGGGCGCCCTACGTCAGCCCAGGGCGACGCCCTGGGAACCGCGCCCAACAAACCCCGCCAGCCCTGAAGGGGCGGTCCACCCCCCCCATTCAATCTGAGCATGCGGTGACCGTGGAGACGCGCCAGGGATTGTGGCCTCAGTTGTTCCGCCCTTTCAGGGCTGGGTTCCTTTCCAACGGCCGGTCCCCAGGGCGTTGCCCTGGGCTGGATTGGAGCCGCGCCGTTGGCGCTGGGACGGGACCGCTGGTTTCCTGCAGCTTGGGGCTGGCGGTGGGGCGGGATTGGAGTCAGCCGCCGCTAATCTGACCGGAACCGCCTGATGCGGACCCGCATGTCAGGTGGTGTGGGGAGAGCGATCCTCCCGGGGGTCCGATTCGGCATCACGTTTCTTTGACCGATCGACGGACTCGCAGAAGCCAGAGTGCTAGCGCGCTGGCCAAGCCAACTGAGAAATAGGAGGTTGCTCCCATCTGGAGTGAAAACAACCACACAATCAAAGAGAACGCAACAACCACGACGATCAGGCATCTTCCCACAGCTCTGAAACAGCATTTACGAAAGCTGTAGCCCGACCCACATTCGCACACATTGTTCTCCTGGAGCATCTCCACGAGAGGGCAAGTGGCAAAACAAGCCACTAGAAACCCGGAGATGGAAAGAATCGTTGCTAGGGCTATTATCGCGATGCCGATAACGTCGGGCACTTCGTGCCCGGACCCGTCGCTGTAGTCAACATTCACGCGACGAAGCTCGACACCGAAGGCCTTCAAGGCGAAGAAAACGCACGTTATCAGCGCCCCGAAGACCGCCAAGGCTAGTAGCATACTCTTAGTGGTCTGCCGAATCATATGCCCAACGTCCCGGCTTAGGCAGGCCGGGGCAGTGACATACCATTGCCCATGAAGGTGCAGTCCCTGCCTTGCCTGCAGCCGGATTGGTTCGGCCTCATTCCAGCCCCCCCGGTTCATGCACGGCCCAAGGTGCCCCAGCCGCAAGCACGCCGATGAAGAAGGAAGCCAAGTTACCGAGAAGTGAAGCTACAAGCGCCCGTCGCCAAGAGACTCCGATAAAGCCCGTTCCCTGAAGGAAAGGAGCAGACGCGACGAGCTTAAGCAGCAAAGCATCGACAAGGACTACACCAGGTTCAAGGAACCAGAGCGACACCCGACCGGTGAGCGGCAGAAAGCCGAACAGAAAGAGCAGAACGTTTGCAGCGACAAAAGTGCCGAACGAGGGAATGATCAAAACGCCCGAGGAAACCAAGGCAAGTGTCGCGATCCCGGACTCAATCACAAGCGCCCAAAAAGCCACGACACCGAATGCGAGCAGGGACTGTCCGTCTACCATCACCGGATTAGCCTGAGCGATGACGGGGAGCATCAGGAGGGCTGCGATGACCAAACGCGATCTCATACGGTGGCCGAACGCCCCGGCTCAGGCATGCTGGGGCAGAGACGTTCAATTGTCAATTCAGACGCGATCCCGGTGTTGCCTGCAGCCGGCTTGTTCGGCTCGCGGTTGGTCGTTCTGAATCTCCATGCCAACAGCGCAACACCACCAATAAACAGGACGATAGTGCTCGGCTCTGGAACAACAACCACGTCCATCGTGCCGCTCAAGAGCGTGCCAGAACCTGAGAGCAGGCGTAGCTCTCCGTGCCCGGCAAGCAACTCGGCGAGGATGTCGCTCGACGACTGGAACGAGCCGGTGTAGTGCGTCCCCGTCATAAATGCGGGACACTCGTAAGGCAATGGTGGTGGCGGTGGCAGAAACGTGCTGAACTCCAGCGCGCGACATCCGCTGTAGATGCGTGGCTCACCTGAGCCAAGCGAGAAAGTGAGCGAGCCCGCTGGGGTGTAGATGGTGGGGGTAAAACTCTCAGTGAACGGATACAGAACAGCGACCTCAAACTCTCCCAGCTCAGACCCCATCCTGAAATAACCAACCCCGCCCAGCAACTGAGCGCCGCCGGGCTGAAGCTGGCTGACCGTGGCGCGAAGGACTCCCTGTCCGCGAGCCGACGACAAGGATGCGGTCGAAATGACGAGTGACGCGAGAAGTGACTTAGTGATGGCGGTATGCATGGCGCGAGCGAGCCGAACCGACGAGCGCAGCCACGCCGGGCCAAGGACGCCGAAATGCAACCGAGACGGGCTCCCGGCGTTGGCTGACGCGTGTGGGCGTTCTTTTCATTGGTTCTGCGTCTTTGCCGTGATGGCCCTCTTGATTGCCTCCACGTCGATCGCTCGTCTCTGAAACATCTGGGCGGGTAATCCGTCATGCTCGGCCAGGAGTTCAAGAAGCAGGTCCTCGACTTTAACACGGACACCGACCAAACCGCGGATTCTGGCTTGGGCTCTCTCGATGATGCCCCTGCACCGGGGCGTGTAGGGAATCGGCCGCTTAACTTCGTTTTGTCCGATTACGTCCCATGCGGCCTCAATCTCTTGCCGCAACGCAGGTAGAGTCAACCCAGCGCGCCTCAGCGCGGCAGCAGCTTCCCCGGAATCAGACTTCAGCATGCCAGCCAGGAGATGTTCGGCACCAACGGCATCATGGTTCAGCGATAGTGCAGCCTGAGTCGCAAGCTTGAGCACCTGCACGACGTTTGGTGAAAACGTTGCATGCCACTCGGCATCACCAGCTTTCCAGTTCGCCAGGAAGGTATCAGCCCACTCGAACCAGTCCTTTTGCATCTCGCTCGCGGAGTTCATGGTAACTTCGCCCAACGACACGGATCACCGACCGCCGCCGTAAGCGGGCGCTGGCAGTGAATCCCGCGTCCGAAAAAACCGGAACATCGAAACTGAAACGCGGGGCGGCGGTTCGTGTGCATCCGCTGGTTGGATGTTAATACATGTCCTTCTGTTCATCCCACGGTTTCAGGAACTGCTCCGGAATCTGCCAAGAAGTCTTGGCAGACTCCCACCAATTCTTCCACTTTTGGCCGTCATACCCATAAGAATTGCCCGTTACCTTCTTGAGTTCTCCGATAACGAATCCGCTGTTGTAACCTTTCAACTCCGGCGACACTCTTGCGATGGCCAACGGGACTGCTTCCCGGTCCCCCAAGGCAATAAGCGCCCGGAAACCTTCCGGTAAAGCGTAGAATTCCGGAGATTGGAGGCACTCCCTCAGAACCGGAATGGACTCCTTCGAACCGATGCGCGCCAAGGCTTCGCAGGCGTAAGCGTGGTCCCAATAACCAGCCGGCTTGCCAACGACATCATGTAGGCAGGGTACCGCCGCATGATTCGTCGATTTTCCGAGCGCGATGATGGCCAGTTCTCTCTCGGCTTGACCTGGGCCATCCCGGACAGTCTGTACAAGAAAACTTCGCCCATCGATCCTGTCGGGAAGTATACCCTGCTGAGCCAAGCCAACGGCGCCGGTCAACTTTGCGATGGAATTCGTTCGCGCATACAGATCGAGCAATATCTCGCGCGACTTTTCCGTCGTGACAGCACCGAGAACCTCGGCAATCCAGAAAGCATTCCTCCCATTGAGACCTGTGAAACCCGAAGACTCTCCCTGGATCAGAGGCAAAATGGCGTCGCCATATTCGACAGCCTTCTGCTGTGCTCTGCCACCAAACTTTAAGTCATGCACAAGGATGCGTGCCGTCTCTTCTTTAGTGGCACCTGGGCCGAAGGTCGCCACCCAGACAGAGCGGACAACGAGCGTTGCTCCTATGACGAGCACGAGCAACGCACCGAGAATCCACTTTACGACAGGACGTTTCACAGAATTTACATCCAACGTTCAGCTCACCGATGGCGGCCTCTTCCCGGCCTCTGAACTGGCTGAAGACACCGCAAGGCCGACATTCGGTGCAGCGCCGTGGGCTCCCGTCCGCGAACATAGAAACCGCGAGATCCTGATGAGCCTATTGTGGTCTACCCGCAAGCAGTGGATCGCGATGAACAGAAACGTGCCGACAAATAGAAGGCACAGAAAGCCGAGGCTGGCGAAGCGCTCGAGGAGGTCCTCGGAAGGTTGGTAACTTTTACCATCCCAAAGGCAAATAACGAGCCGAGTGCCTTCAGGCAATTTGTGATGAATCCACCTGAAGAATCCTACCCAAAGCGCAATGGCAGTAACGGCTGGAGTCAGTAGCCAAAACCAGCCGGTCCAGCCGAATGTTTTGATGCGCCCTGAGGCGACCTTCTGAAGGTAGCCGATATCCTGTTGCGGAAGGTCTTCCATTGCGTATGCGTGCAGGTTCAAGCCCAACGTAAAAGGAGTGTATCCGCCGTGCCCGGATGCGGGGGCCGTACGAAGGTTCGTGTGGGGTGGTCGGGCCTGGCGGATACACTCTCGTTGAACTGAGCCGCTGAGCCCGCGACGTCCGAACTACAGTGGAAAGTATCGACCGGAGTCTCCCCGCGCGTGTGAACTGGTGGTGCGTGCAGGCTGTCGGTGGGCCCAAACCCCAGCGCCGGGCGACCGAATTTCCGGGCCTCGGGTCCGGCGGGCACTCCCATGGGCGTCGTCCTGCGCATGGAAAACAAGCTGCGCCCGCTTTTTCCCGTTAGCAAACAAAATCGGTCGCCCCACCGAACCTCGGTTCCGCTCGCGGGTCCCCGTCTGATGTTGTGGGCGAGGCGCGTGCTTCATGACGTGTCCGCAATCGGCGGTTGAAGTATGATCAATTTGGACCCGGCACCCCAGGGCGACGTTTCACTGGCCCTGGCTTGCGCTGCAACGTCCCTTCAGGACTTCGGTCGGGCTCGCCGCTTCCGAACCCGGAGGGTTCAGAGCCATTAGGCGGTGGTTGAACGAGGCACGCACCACACCACCGGAACCTCGTCGTATAACACCAGGCATCCCGGAGTTTATGCCAGCGGGGCACGCCATCACAGGCGTTGAGCCCCCCGCTGCGACCCCGGGCGGGGTCGTTTTCTATGTTTCCACGTTTACCAGGGATGTCGCTGCGCTCAATCCCTGGCTAATAGCTTCCATCCCTGCCGGGATGGGGGGAACCCTTGTTCGGTGTCCACACGTTAGGGTGTCACCATCCGATGTGGTTCACGCTAAGACGCAAAGACGCCAAGGTTTTTTATCAGTTTTGACTCTCTGCGCTCTTGGTGCGCTCTGTGGTTGAATGAATCTGGAGAATCGCCGGTTGAGGTATGATCGATCCGGAATCTTGGTGCGGGGTCCATCCTGTCAGGTGTCACCCACCTACCAACACGCGGAAGCGCGGACACTTAACGGAGCCCGAGGCACACAATCCTGAAAGTATTGGATCATTCAGCGAAGGGTTGGCCTGCCCGCCATAGCTTTAGCGAAGGAGGGCCCGCCCCACGACCCTACCCTGGGTAAACGGCCACCCCACCTTTACCCCTTTTCCTTTCCGAAGCCCCGAAGGGGAGGTCCAACAGTAGCCCAGCGGCAAAGGAGCGTAGCGACTGTCGCCCTGGGTAAGGAGCCTTCCCCTAACTTCCCTTTTTTCCTTTCAGTTCCGGCGCGAACTCCACGCGTCGGAACGGAAACGAAAAAAGGGGGAAATCAATTTGGACCCGGCACCCCAGGGCGACGTTTCACTGGCCTTGGGCTTGCGCTGCAAGGTCCCTTCAGGACTTCGTTCGGGCTCGCCTCTTCCGAACCCGTAGGGTTCACAGCGATTAGCCGGTGGTTGAGCGAGGCACGAGCGATACCACCGGGTCAACACCCCCAACCCATGCACATCCCGGAGGGATGCCAGCGTCCCACACCGTCCCAGACGCATCGAACCACCGCTGCGACCCCGGGTGGGGTCGGGTCTCTTTTTTCGCCTGTTACCAGGGGTGTCGCTTCGCTTAACCCCTGGCTAATCGCTGGCATCCCTGCGGGATGGCCGCGGCCGCGCCCGGGTGACCACTTCGGGGAAGACTTCCAGCACGTGATTGATGTCCTCGGGCCGGGTCTCGCGGCCGAGCGAGAAGCGCACCAACGCATTCGCCAGTTCCGGCGGGTAGCCCAGGGCCGCCACCACGTGAGACGGTTCCACCGACCCGGCCGAACACGCGGAACCGCTGGAGGCGCAGACGCCTTCCAGATCCAGCCCAGCCAGCAGCGCGATGCTGTCGGTCCCCTCCACCACGAACGATACGGTATTGGCGAGACCACGCTCGCCCGCGCCGACGTAATGAACACCCTCCATCGCGCCAGCCATCGCTTTGAGCCGGTTTCCGAGCGGCTCGAGTTGGCTGCGGGAAAACACCGGGTCCGGCACAAACCGTTCCATGGCGGCAACCAGCCCGGCGATCGCCGCCAGGTTTTCGGTGCCGGCGCGCCGCTCGTTTTCCTGGCCGCCGCCGAATAAAATCGGGTCCGGCAACAGGGGCGAGCGGATGAACAGGGCGCCCGCGCCTTTGGGTCCATGAAACTTATGCGCGCAAATGGAGACGAGGTCCGCGTTGAACTGGTGTACCGACGCCACGGGCTCCTTGCCAAACCACTGGACGGCGTCGGTGTGGAAGCGCACGCCGTGCTCGCGGCAGATGGCACCCAACTCCGCCACTGGCTGGAGGGTCCCGATTTCATTATTGGCCGCCATGATGGAGACGAGGATGGTGTCCGGCCGCAGCGCCTGCCGGAGGGTGGCGGGATCCACCCGGCCCGACGCATCCACGGGCAGGACCGTGAGGTCGAAGCCTTCCTTCCGGGCCAGGTAGCGGCAGGTATGCAACACGGCATCGTGCTCGACGGCGCTCGTGACGAGGTGCCGGCCTTTGGATTGGAGCAGGCGGGCGGTGCCGCAGAGGGCGAGGCTGGCGCTCTCCGTTCCCCCGCTGGTGAAGATCACCTCGCTCGGTTTGCATTTCAGCAGGCTGGCCGCGCGGTCGCGGGCGTCGTCCAGCAAGGCCCGCGCGCGCCGTCCCACCTGGTGCACGCTGGAAGGGTTCCCCCAGACCTCTTCCAGAAACGGCCGCATGGCTTCCCGCACCCCTGGATCCAGGGGGGTGGTGGCGTTGTAATCCAAATAGATCGGTGGCGTCACAGGACGGTGCTAAACGGGGTTGTCGTAGAAACCGGCCGGCGGGTTGCTCGGATCCGCAAAACGATCTTCGCGCCACGGGTCCGCAGTGTTCGAATAGCCGCGCCGTTCCCAGAAGCCGGGGTGATCCTGGTCCACGAATTGAATCTCGCGCACCCACTTGGCCCCTTTCCAGGCGTAGCGTTTCGGGATGATCACTCGCGCCGGGCCGCCGTGCTCGGCGGTGAGGGGACGCCCGTTCCAACTGTGGGCAATCAGCACGTCGTCATCCAGGCAAACCTCCAGCGGGTTGTTCGTGGTGTAACCGTCGTGGCTGCCGAAGAACACATGCGCCGCCGTGGGCAAGGGTTTGACGAGGTCGGCGATGGTGAAAAATGCGACGCCTTCCCATTCCATGTCGTACTGGCTCCAGGTGGTGACGCAGTGAAAATCGCTGACGTCTTTGAAAGCCGGCAAGGCGCGAAACTGATCCCAGCTCAACGTAACGGGGTTCTCCACCAGGCCGTGGATTTTAAGTTCCCACCGGGTCAGTGGGATATCCGGGCGTTCGCCCAGGTCGAGAACGGGAAAATTCTCCACCAGCCGCTGGCCGGGCGGAAGGCGGTCCGCCGAACGGGGCGCGGTGCGGGCCTGGCCGGCCATCTTGCGGGCCCACCGTTCTTTGGCGGCGATGTAACCATCTTTCATGTGCCAGGGATTTTAGCGTAATGGTCCGGTTCCCGCCAGCACCGCCGCAGCCGAGGGGGCACCTCCGAACGGACGTCGCCTGGCGTCGCCGATCAGGCTTGCGATCGGTTTGCATTTCGAGTCCCGTTTGTACAGGCTGGGGGCGTTATGGCTTCACCTCGTTTACTCCTCTGTTTGCTGGCCGGCGTCTGCGGCGCCTGGTTGACCGCTCTCGGTGCTTCTTCAGGTGCGATGATTGATTCTGGCGCTTACCCCAATAGCGCCGCTGCCGCGGCGGCGTGGCGCCCGATGGGTGGCAGCGCCAACCCGGAGAGCGTCGTGTTGGAGGGGCAGCGGGTGCTGCGCCTGCCCTGCAACTTCAAGGGCACGACCATTGAGCGCGCGTCCTGGGACATCAAGGTGAACCTCGACCTCCGGGCGGCGCGGGGAGTCCAGTTCCAGGTCCGGTGCCGTGACACCTCGCCCGTCTCCCATTTCAGCCTCTATTTCCAGAGCGGCGCAGGCTGGTATCACCATGTGTTCTACCCGGAAAAATCCGGCGAGTGGACCACCATAACGATCGACAAGGCGGATGCCGGTTCCGAGGGAGAGCCCGCGGGCTGGGGCCAAGTCCGCACCATCCGCCTCTCGGCGTGGCGCGGCAACGATGAGGACACCGAGTTCTACCTGCGCGACCTGCGCCAGTACGGGGTACTGGGTGAGGATGCCGCCGTGGCCGTGGTGCTGGGCGAGTATGCCATGCAGCGCGCGCCCGGCGAAGCCCGGAGCATTGAGCAGACGGCCGAGGCCATGGCGCAGCAATTGCGCGCGGCCCAGGTGGAGTGCGTCCTGGTCCCGGACACGTCGCTCACGCCGGAACTCCTGCGCCATGCCCGGCTGGTGATTCTCCCCTACAACCCGGTCCTCCCGGAGTCCGCCACGGAAGCGTTGTCCAAATACTATGAGCAGGGCGGCAAACTGCTGCTGTTCTACAATGTGCCGGCCACCCTTCGCACCCTGCTGAAGCTCGAACCCGGAACGCATCTGAAAGCCGAGCGCGACGGAGGGTTCGCGTCGATCCGTTTCGCTGAGGGCGCCTTGCCTGGCGCACCGGCGCAAGTCCAGCAACGCTCCTGGAACATCACCGTGCATCGTCCTGCCCCCGGGGCCGGGCGCGTGCTCGCTGAGTGGTACGACGACCAGGGCAAAAGCACCGGCCAACCGGCGATCGTGGGCTCGACCCGCTGGATGCTCATGACGCATATCCTGCTGAACGATGACGCCGTCAATAAACGGCGCATGCTCCTGGCGATGGCGGCGGCGCTGGCACCGGACGTGGGCCGGCAGGCGGCGGAGAAAGCGATTGCCGCCCTCGGCCAGATCGGCGGGTTCAAATCCTATGACGAAGCCGTCCGGCGCCTGGGCGAACAGGCGGCTGGGAAACCGCAGGCCCAAACCGCGCTGGCCGCCGCCCGGAAGTCGCGCGATGCGGCCCGGGAACTGGTTGCCAAAAACGATTTTGGGGGCGCGCTGGACGCCTGCGCGCGGGCAGAGGAGCAAATCACTGAGACGTTCTGCCGGGTGCAGGATCCCTTGCCGGGTGAGTTTCGCGCTTTCTGGTGTCACAGCGCCTTTGGCGTTCAGGGCATGACGTGGGATGAAGCGGCCCGGCGGCTCGCCGAGAATGGATTCACCGCCGTGCTGCCGAACATGCTGTGGGGTGGGGTGGCCTTCTACGAGAGTCAACTGCTCCCCGTGGCGGCAGCCGTCACCAACCAGGGCGATCAGATCCAGCTTTGTCTCGATGCCTGCCGCAAGCACGGCTTGCAGGTGCATGTCTGGAAAGTGAACTGGAACCTGGGCCACGCCGCTCCCAAATGGGTAGTGGAAAAGATGCGGGGCGAGGGCCGGCTCCAGCGCGACAATGCCGGAAAGGAAGAACCCTGGCTCTGCCCCTCGCACCCGCTGAACCAGCAGTTGGAAATCGATTCCATGGTCGAGGTGGCCCGCAATTACGCGGTGGACGGGATCCACTTTGATTACATCCGCTACCCGAACAGCGACCATTGCTTCTGCGAGGGCTGCAAGGAGCGATTTCAAAAAGCCGCCGGCGTGACGCTCAAGCAATGGCCGGCGGATGTGCGGGGCGGCGGGGCCTTCGTGAAACCGTGGCTGGAATGGCGTCGCGGCAACATCACCAGGGTGGTTAAAGACGTCAGCGAAAAAGCCCGCGCCGTACGGCCCGGGATCAAGATTTCTGCGGCGGTCTTTCGCAATTGGCCGGCAGACCGCGACAATATCGGACAGGACTGGAAGGCCTGGTGCGACCTGGGTTACCTGGACTTTGTCTGCCCGATGAACTACACGCCGTTGAACGCGCAATTCGAAAATATGGTCGTGCAGCAACTGGGCTGGACTAGGAGGGTGCCGTGTTACCCGGGCATCGGGCTCAGCGCCTCCTCCTCCCGGTTCGGCGTGGACCGGTTGATCGAACAGATTCACATCACGCGCCGCCACAAAACCGGTGGCTTCGTCGTGTTTAACTACGGGGTGCGTGAAAGCCGGGATATCCTGCCTCACCTGGGGCTGGGCATCACTGCCCGGAGTCCTTAAACCACCCTTTCCGCCATGCATGCCTACCCTGCGAACCTGGCCCGCCTGGTGCGGACCCAGTGGAATCAGCCCGTCGAGGCCGAGAGCATGATTGTTCTGCCCACGTACGAAGAGGCGGATGACCTGCCCCGGCCCCGCGCGCTTCAGGAGGTGCTGTCCACCTGCTACCAGGCCAGCCTGCTGAGTGACGAGAGCCGCCCGGTGCGATTCCGGCTGATCCTGCGCGAGCCGGAACGGTTTGAGGCGTTCACGGGTGGAGCCGGTTCCTTGCATGCGCTGCCGTTCGAACGCTATCTGGCGTTGGCGCCTACCCAACTCCGGCGGCTGGCTCCCGCCGCCCCCCTGGAACAGGCCCTTATCGGGGCGCGCGTGTCGCCGGAGGGAGAGTTGCAAATCTGGGGCCTGGTGCATTCGGGCGAACACTGGCTGCAGACGGTGGAAGGATCGCGCCGGCCGCTGAATCCGCTGCCGCCCTCGCTGGTGGTCAGCGTGGCGGCGCCAGGTCACCTCGCGGTGGCTAAAGGATCGCTCACCGTAGTACGGTTGCTGGGTGGACGGCTGGCCACACCCGCACCCGGGGTGCTGGAGTTTGCCGAGATGCGGCCCTCCGAAGGCGTCGTCGATGCGATCGTTTTGGCCTTCGAACGGGAACGGCAGGAGGCCGGGAACCAGTGGGCGAAGATCAACCACACGGTGTTCGAGCAACTGCGGCGCCAGGTCGCTCTGCGTATCGTGAGCGCCATGCGGCGCCTGGGGCACGGAGGCACCATGCTTTGGTTGTCGGCGAATATCGCCTCCCAGCCGGAACGCTACGCCCCCGCGTTGAACATCAAGTACGCCTTCCGGCAGGGGGAATCCCGCCGTCGCCTGGGGCGTTTCGGGCTCGACCTGTTCCGTGCCCTGGCCCGGGATTGCGGCGAACGCTTCGGTCCGGAGCATTCCGTCACGTGGAGAGATTTCCTGGCGAGCACCGATCCCGCGGTGATCCATGCGGACGAAGCCATCAACGAACTGGCGCGGCAGATCGCCTCGCTCTCCGCTGTGGACGGCGCGGTGGTCATCGCGCAGCCGATGGACCTGCTGGGGTTTGGTGCCGAGATTTCTGGCCAATTGCCCCCGGTGGAATTCGTCGCCCGCGCCCTGGATTCGCGGTTTAAGCGCACGGAGATGGAGTCCACCCTCAACGTCGGCACCCGGCACCGTTCGGCATATCGCTTCTGCAACGCCTTCCCGGGAGCCTCCGCGCTGGTGGTGTCGCAGGACGGCTCGGTGCAGGTGGTGGCGCGGCGGGGCGACACCGTGGTGTGCTCCGAGCATCTCAGTTCCGGCGCCCTGAACGTGTGATCCGCCGGCTTCGGGCTGGCAAAAATGCGTTTCGCTTCGTCGCGCGCATGCTAGGCTGGTGAGGTAGTATGGAATACGAAGCGGTAATCGGTCTGGAGACTCATGTGCAGCTCAAGACCAGGTCCAAAATGTGGTGCGGCTGTGCCAATCAATTCGGCGCGCCGCCCAATACCCACGTGTGCCCGGTGTGCCTGGGCTTGCCCGGCGTGCTGCCCGTGGCCAACGAGGAAGCTCTGCGCCTGACCGTGCTGACCGGCATGCTGCTCCATTGCGACATCCCGCGCTACGCCAAGTTCGACCGCAAAAACTACTTCTACCCGGACGTCGCCAAGAACTACCAGATCACCCAATACGACAAACCGTCCACGATCGGCGGCTACGTCGATTTCGAGTTTAACGGCGGCATTTCGCGCGTCCGCATCACCCGGGCGCACCTGGAAGAGGACGTCGCCAAGAATTTCCATTTTGAGCGCACCAGCGGTGTGGATTTCAACCGAGCCGGCGTGCCGCTCATGGAAGTGGTGTCGGAGCCGGACATCACCAGCGCGGACATGGCCTACGAATACCTGAACGCGCTGAAAGATATCCTGGTGTACGGCGGCGTGAGCGATTGCGACATGGAAAAGGGCATGGTGCGCTGTGATGTGAATGTGAGCGTTCGCCCGAAGGGGACCACCGAACTGGGCGCCAAGATCGAGATTAAAAACATGAACAGCTTCAGCGGCGTGCGCAAAGCGCTGGAGTATGAAATTCCGCGCCAGATCGAGGTGGTGAGCCGGGGCGGCAAGCTGATCCAATCCACCCGCCGATGGGATGACGTGGCGGGGATCACCGAGGAAATGCGCACGAAAGAATACGCGCACGACTACCGCTATTTCCCGGAGCCGGATCTCATGCCCTTCACACCCACCGACGAGTGGCTCGCGGACATCTCCCGCCGCGTGGTCGAACTGCCGCTCGCCCGCAAGCAGCGCCTGATGCAGGACTACCAGCTCCCGGCCCCGGATGCGCAGACATTCGTTTGGGACAAACCGCTCGGTAACTATTTCGAAGGCATCGCGAAGACGGCCAAAAACCCCAAAGCGATTGCCAACTGGGTGATTAACAATCTCCGCGCCAAACTGGGCGAGTCGCAAACCACGCTTGCCGACCTCAAATTCGCGCCCGCCGCCGTGGCGGAGTTGGTGGAGTTGATCGATTCCGGCAAGATCAGCGGCAAGATCGCCCAGGAGGTCTTTTCCGATATGTTCAGCACCGGCGAAGCGCCGGGTAAAATCGTGGAACGCAAAGGCCTGGCCCAGGTGAGCGACACGGGGGCGATCGAGGCGCTTTGCGACCAGGCGATTGCCGCCAACCCGGGGCCGGCGGCTGATTTCCGGGCTGGCAAAGCCGCGGCGCTCAATTTTCTCAAAGGCCAGGTCATGAAACTGAGCAAAGGCAAAGCGAACCCCGCGCTGGCCGGCGAAATTCTGGAACGCAAATTAAAGGCATAACTCAACGCACCCCGTCATGAAAATGAACCGACGACTCGCCCTGATCACACTCGGCCTCCTGCTGCCGCTGGTGTTTACCACCGGCTGCGCGGTGGCGCAGAACCAAAAGCCGGCCGAACAAACCCTGCGCGTGATGACCTACAACATTCATCATGGCGAGGGCCTGGACGGGAAAGTGGACCTGGAACGCATCGCGACGCTGATCAAGGAGCAGCGGGCGGACATCGTTGGCCTGCAGGAGGTGGACAAGGGGGTGGAGCGCACGGCCAAACGCGATCTCCCGGCGGAGCTGGCCAAACTGACCGGCATGACCTGCATCTTCAGCAACAACTACCATCACCAGGGCGGGGAGTACGGCAATGCGGTGCTGACGCGGTTCCCCGTGAAATCCTGGACCAACCGGCATTACAAAATGCTCCGGCCGGGCGAACAGCGCGGGATCCTGCAGTTGGTCCTGGACGTCCACGGGCGCGAGTTGGTGTTCATGAACACCCATATCGACTATCGTCCGGACGACAGTGAGCGACTGTCGAACGTGGAGGAGATCCGCGAACTGCTGAAAACCTACGCCGGCAAACCGGTGGTCCTGACGGGCGACTTCAACGACACCCCGGAAAGCCGCACCTGCACGCGGCTCGCTGAAATGTTCACTGATTCCTGGGCCGCCGCCGGCCAGGGTGACGGCTTCACCATCCCGGTCAAACAACCGCGCAAACGCATCGACTACATCTGGCTCTCCAAAGGCGCCCCGCTCGAAGCCAAGAGCATTTCCGTCCTGCAAAGCGAAGCCTCAGACCACCTCCCGGTCATTGCCGAGTTGCGCTTCTATTGAATCGGGCTTTATCTCGGCTGTTGCTCTTTGTGAGCCAGAAAAAGGCCGAGCCGCAGACGGTTAGTGAGCCGGTTACGGCAACCACCAGGCTCACGAACGACAGCCGCGGCAGTTTAGGCAACACTCACCTCTGGCGATGCTGCGCTCCGCAGTGATATAGCCATTAGGGTTCGGCACGGTCCTGAAAAGCGGGGTCATGGGCTCTCCAGTCGGACTGCGATTCCCCTTTCACCAAGCCAGCCTTCCGGTAATCATCCAGCTTGGTGCGAGGCACCACTTTGACCACGCCAGGCGTCTCGCAAATCAGCAGTAGCGTGTCTTCAAAATTGCGCTTCTTAGCGTAGTCATAGCAAATGACTGGCCTGTTGGTCTGGATAGCGTGCTCAATTGCCACTACCCATTGCGCTCCGTTGAGCGAGTTTGTGTGGCCAAACTCGACACCGCCTGCAATCTCCACCGCGATCAAATATTGTGTCCCGCTCACATCCATGCACTGGTTCAAAAGTCCGTGAATCGAGTGCGTTTCAACCGGACTAGCCGCAAATGTGTATACGCTGGGATTCCGCTTCCGATGACGTTGCCTGTACTGCATCCAGTGCCAAACCAGCCGCTGACGCAGCGAGAGGTTGGCCGGCTGTTGCGTCTCGGGAAAGGTCGTGGAGTAAAAGCGCGATTTGCCGTCCGCACGACTCAGATCAAAAGGGTTCTTCTGTGGATCCGAAGGCCAAGCCAACCACGCGAAAAGAGCCGCCCAACACAAGACAAGCGCTACAAACCACACCCGGACCACAGGTCGCTTCTTTGGCAGGCATTCCGTGGTGGGCGAGGAAGACTCCGGGCACATAAGTTACAGCAACTGGTTTTCTCTTCGACGCTCGTCGCGCTCTCGCACTATCTGGTAGCTGGGGCAGAACTCCTACTAAGCACACAATGGTCGACACATTGGGAATTCGGAAATCTGTCTTTCATGGCGAATACAGCGTAGGATGTTGTGCAAAATCAGGCAAGGACATCCGAGGTCAGATCCCAGGAACCCAAGCGATTCTAAACAATCTGAGCACCTTGACGAGATGCCAGAGCAGTGCGGCGGGCTCCAGCATCAGGTGTTTTCACCCCAAGTAGCGAAGACCACAAGAGTGCTTCGGTTTCATGACTCGATACTCATAACGCGCAACAGAATATGGCCCAACCTTCCGGTCGCTATGGTGGACAAAGCCGAATCTTTCGTAGACCGCACGCAGCCTCGCTCGTGACGCCTCGCAATCCAGCCGCAAATACTCTCTGCCAAGCAAGCGCGCCTGTTCCACCGCCCAACGCAACAAGGCGGACGAAATCTCACCGCCAGCAAACCGTCTCCTGACCGCGAGCCGATGCACAAATGCGGATTCGCCCCGTGGCACGTCCGGCCAAAATGCGTCGTCCTCAAGCTGGAACTTCACGACGCCCGCCAACTCGCCGTCGCAGTCCGCGACATAAAACAATCCGCCGGTCACTTCGGTGGCGATACGGGATGGCAGCAACTCGTCATCTCGCCACAGCGGCATGCCGATTTCAATCGACCATCGCGCGGCTTCACGAAGAATCTCCTCCACCGTTGCGGTTTCCTCCCGTGTGGCTTGGCGGATCAGTAGGCGCATGGAGGTTTAACGTAAAAGCAAAGTACCGTTATTGCCCGCTGGAAGGAGGGAGTCGTGGCGTTGCGGGTGACCGGGGCGCGTGGCGGATACGCTGCGGTTAACCTGAACCGCGGTCAATGAGACGCGGGACCCCTGCGGCAAAGTATTCTGGCGTCCCTGCGCCTGGCGGTGTGTGCTGAGTTCGTCTGCCACGACGCATAACATAGCCTGTGCCTTGCTCCTTACCCCCTCTTCCGCAGCTCGCCGCGAATCCAAAGCGGATCCCGCCGCATGTCCAGAATCGCATAAATAAAGGCTGTGTCGCCTTCAGCTTCATAGTAGATGCCGAACGGGAAGCGCTTCGACAGCATCCGGTGAAAACCAAAACGCATGGGGTGGACACCTGCGTATAGAACCAGGGAGCCTAAATCCGAGAGGATCGACTCGACGAAATAATCGCCGACTCCGCGTTCGCGTGTTTCATAGAACTGCCGACCTGACTCGATGTCCGCGGCTGCGTCCTCCAGGACAACGACGTTCATGGCTCCGAGCCTTGCAGGCGGGTCCGGAGCTGGGCCAAAGTCAGAAACTTCGCTTCGCCACGTTCAGCGCGTGCTTTCCGGTTCGCCACAATGTCACGGTGCCACTCTGGGGAGGCCATGTCCCCCGATTCGCGGCACACCGCGTCCCACAGCTGCTCTATTGCTCGAAGCCGCTCCGGCAGCGACATTTTATCAATTTCGGATGCTTCTAGCATAGTGCAAAAGTACGCGTGTTCATTGTTTAGAGCAAGACCCGACAGGAGAGCCAACGACTGAAAACAGAAGTTTGATCGAGGCACAAACTTTACCGGGTTTTTCATGCGGACACGTTTTGTCCGGGGATCGGACAGGAAAAATCCGGCTATAGGGGGTGGTATGAATGTTTACTCGACACCCACTTCACTGGCCCAGGCGTTTGGGCCGCGGCTGGTCACTTTGTGCGACGGCCGCCCCGGCCTGCGCGGCGGGCTGCGTATCAACGCTATCGTGCCGCCGGCGCCGGATTCCGCCGGAGATGCGCCCGTTATCGATTTCATCGCCAGCGACGACACGCTGGATCGTTACGATGAGATTCTCAGCCCGGAGGGCTGGCGGCTCGACGCCTACCGCCGCAACCCGGTGTTTCAAAACGCGCATCAATACGGCGACATAATCCATACCCTCGGGAAGGCGGTGATCACTGAGGTGCGCGACCGTCGTCTTTACCAGCGCGTCCAATTCGCCACCAACGCCAACCCCGCCGCGCGCATCGCCTACGCACTCTATCGCGGCGGGTTCCTGAACGCGGTGAGTGTTGGGTTCATCCCGCGCCGCTGGGAGAACGGCAGCGCGGAGGCCGGTTTCCGGCGCAAGTATCTTGAGCAGGAGCTGCTCGAAGTATCGGCGGTCGGCATCCCTGCCAACCCGAACGCCTTGCAGCTCGGGCTGAGATCTGGGGCCATTACGCAGTCAGACCTGCGGGAACTCCTGGAACGGTTGCGCCAGGCGGCGGCCGGGGTCTTGAGTTCTGCCGCACCCTCTCCTGAGACACCCCTTTCACACCGCCATGAAACCGCATGGCTGTGGCTCGCACGCCTCGTGCGCGATCTCCTGCGCGGGACCCCCGGTCCCGCACGGGCGCCGCGTCCGGGCGCGAAAACCCCGCCGGCCTGCGAGCAGCCGGTTTCCAACACC
This sequence comes from Verrucomicrobia subdivision 3 bacterium UBA6082, assembly GCA_002428665.1. GTDB lineage: Bacteria > Verrucomicrobiota > Verrucomicrobiia > Limisphaerales > UBA8199 > UBA6082. The sequence continues at coordinate 24,139 of DIXK01000103.1, read as the reverse complement.
CCAAACCATCGCCGCCCCTAAAACTAAACGCGGGCGGTGATCGACAGCAAAACAACCGGCCGTGCCAGCGCGCGGCCAAATCCAAGAAAGGAACAGATACACATTATGCAACCTCAACATATCCTCCCCGGCCTCGCTTTGGCACTGTGCGCGGGCGTGGCGGCCTTGGCGTGCGCCTGGCTGGACTCCGGCCTGCTGGTCGCGTCCGGTCTCATGCTGGCCATCGCACCGGTCGCGTTGCCCGAAGACCAGGTGGAGGAATTCAAGACCATCCTGGGCGATCTCCGCGGCGCCTGGGCGGGCCTCAAAGACCTCCCCGCCGCGGTGCAATCCAACCGGGAGGATACCGATCGCCTCGTACAGCAGGTCACGGATGTGCGCCGGCTCCTGGCCGCGCGTTCTGCGGACAGTGCGGCCCGGCGGGCACCGGGTCTCGTGAGCGACGATTGCGCCCGGCATCTCGCGGCCCAGTTCGTGGCGCAGTGCGACAAGAGCGGCAAGCTCGAAGCGCTCGCCTCCTCGGGCGCGCAGCGCGATGCCCTGGTGAATTTCGCCCGGGAAACCTTCAACCTCTCGACCCGCGCCGCGCTGTCGTCATCGGAAATCCCGCTGCCATCCCAGTTTGGCAGTGAAATCCGCGGCTTGATCTCCGAGTTCGGCGTCGTACGGAAGCGCATGTTTCCCTACCCGATTGGGCTGGGCACTTCCCGGCCGGCGCGGATCGGCACTCGCCCGGCCTTCGGTTCCATCGCCATGTCGGCCGGCTTTGGCGAGAAATCCCCGACGCTCACCTTCGCCTCGCTGGAGTCGCACAAGATCGGCGGCATTGTGCGCTTGCCGCGCGAGATCGACGAACAGAGCATTGTGCCTATGGGCCAGTTCCTGGCCCGGTATGGCGCGGTGGAATTCGCTCGAGCCGAAGACACTTGGGGATTCCTGGCGGACGGCACCGGGACCTACGAAGCGGTCAAGGGCATCGTGCAAATCGCCCGCGACCAGGGGCGCACGGTGAGCCTGGCGACCACCAAGACCAAGCCCAGCGACGCCACGCTGGACGACTTCCGCGCCCTGCGACGCCAGGTCAACAAAGCCGCGCTCAGCGGACGGCTCTCCGCCTATTACCTGGACACCACGTGGGAGACGCGTCTCCCAGCGTATCGCACCACGGCCGAGCCGAACGTGTACCAGCGTCTGCCGGATGGCAGCGCTACGCTCGACGGGTTCCCGGTGATCTGGACCGACGTGCTGGAGCCTTACGGCACTGCGGCGGCGGCGGACAAACCGATCGCCGTGTTTGGCGCGCTCTCGTTTTGGTGGATGGGCGAGCATGGCCATCCGCGCATTGATCCCTCCGAGCATGTCTGGTTCGCCAACGACCAACTCGCCATCCGCTTCATCGAAGAAATCGACTTCGACTACGCAGCCGGCGACGCCACGGCCGCACTGTTGACGGCGGCCAGCTAGCGCGGGCCGGGCGGTCTCTTCCCAGGCGGCCGTTCCCAATAAACCCACACGCGAACCCGGGACTGATGCAGCTGCACGGCCCCGGGTTTTGCTTGCGCCGTTCGGTGTCCACGCTTCAGCGTGTCGGGGAGATTACGGCATCCGGACTTTTTCCACGCGGCCATCGAAATAGAGCGCGTTCTTGCCCATCATCTTGCCGCCGCCGACGTGGAACCGCTCGGCATCGCCCAGGATGGGGGTTTGATCGCGGCCGCCGAACAGGTCGTTCACGATTACCAGGGCTTCATTGGTATAAATCGTGGCCCACTGGGGCGCCGAGTATGGGGCGTCGTTGAGCCAGAAATTCCATTCGTAACTGGTGGTTTCGACTGGAAACAACGTGCGGTCGCTTGGGCACAGGAAGAGCTTGTTCGTTTCCTGGTTGCTGAAGAGCGTGGTGGTGATGGGTGGCAGCGCGGGCATTTGGCTCGGCAGATAGCCCGCGCAAATCGGCAGCCGATCGCGGTTATCCTGCACATAGGCGGTCAACGCGATCCCGATCTGGCGCAGGTTGCTGATGCAGGCGATGGCCTGGGCGCTGCGCTTGGCTTTGCCGAGCGCCGGCAGGAGCATTCCCGCCAGGATGGCAATGATGCCAATTACGACCAGCAGCTCGATGAGCGTGAACGCGCGGCCAGGCGGGTGCAGAATCGTTTTGGCGCGGGAGGAGATCATGGTTGCTCCACACTGTGAATGGTTTTCAGCAACTGCGAAATGACGCCTGCGGTCTGGCCGCGGTAGCGCACATCCTGGGAGTTATACTGGGCTGTGGCGCGGCGCAGCATGGAACGGCCTTCAGGGGTGGAGAATTTCTCCCGCAATACCGCGCGCTCAGATGGCGTCAGGGAGTTCCGGTAAGACTCCACCCAGCGGCTCATGGCGTGGATGCTTTCTTGCCGCTGGTTTTCGGGCGAGTGCCGCACAATGAACTGCAGTGCCTTGATACGCTCGATATCGAAGAAGTCCAGGAACACCTTCTGCCGAATCGCGGCATCGTCCAACGACCCGTAACGCAATTCCAGGTATTTGTGCAGCCGTTCGTCCGGGTTCTGAATCCCCCGCGCGGCAAGCCCGGCCCGGACATCGGGGAGGATTTCGCGAGGCACGTGCCGGCGCCAGCCAAGCCACAACGCCGCGCCCCCAACAACGAGCACCAGGGTGGCTGCGGCAACGATCCTCCAGAAAGAACGATGTGATTTCGTGGTCATGGCCTTTCCCTCGGAATCTCGCGCTGCTACCAGATGCCGCACCTCGGGCCGAGACCAATCCCGTTCACCGCCTGCGTGGTTGCAGGCCGTGGTATCCGGGCAGAGGTGGGTTTGGGGCGAATGATCATAACCGGAATTTGCCATAATCCGCCGCAGGAAACCATTCTTTAATTGGGAGGTTGTCATACCCCGGCACCAGGGTTAGGATCCTTTTAGCCAGCACTTCGCCCCGTACAAGGCGGGCGATGGCTTTGAAGACGGAATTCAACCAGCAACGGAAGCGACATTTATGATCACTCGAAACCCTATCCCAAAGACATTCCTCAAAACACGTTTAGCGGCCACCATGGCCGCGCTGTTGCTTGGCGGCGTCGGCAGCGCCCCGGCCCTCATCATCGGTCCTTACGCCCCCGATGCCCACACGGTCCACCTGTGGCATTTCGACGACCCGACCGGGATTACGGCGACCAACGCCGTGAGCGGCGGCCAATCTCTCCTGGGGGTCAATGGCGCCACCCAGGTCAATCCCTTGCCCACCAGCGATCTTATGCTGACGGCAGCACCGGGTTTTAGCGGGTTCGGCTCCGCAGCCACCTTCACGAACACCGTTCGCACGCTCGGCCTCGCCATGGATGGCAACGGCGACGGTGCCATTCAGCCGGACAACCTCTCCACCGCCGATAAAGTCGCTTTGTCCACGATGGTAGGCGCCAACGGCGCGTTTACCATTGAGGCCCTGGTGCGGCTCAGCCAGGCGGACATCACTGAGTTGGCGGCCAGCGGTACTAAGGAGATCGTCTGCACGGATAACAGCGCGGCGGCGCGCGGTTTCCAGTTCCGGTTTAACGGCAGCATCCTCGATTTCAATCCCATCAATGTCACAGGCGGCCAACTCACGTTCGACCTCGCGAATCTCTTTGATGCCAACGCCTACACCCCCAACACCTGGTTCCACGTGGCGGTGACCTACAACGGCCTGGAGAACACCCCCGACAACCTGAAGCTCTACTGGACCCGTGTGGACGCGGCGAATACCCAGGCCAACCTTGTAGCCAGCAAGACCCTCGCCGCCGACATGAATCCCGCGGTCCTTTCCGTGATCGTGATCGGGAACGACAACCGGGCGGCTTTTGGCGAAGGGTTTGGCGGCAGCAACGGCTCCACTGCCAATCACATCGATGAAGTGCGCCTCAGCAACGTGGCCCGTGGCGCAGGCGAGATGCTGTTTGCCAGCCCGATCATTACGTTCACGCTCAATCCCGCTGACACGCTTGCGGCTTTGGGCCAGGCGGTGACCCTGACGTCCGAGGCCGGCGGCATTCCGCCGTTGTTTTACCAATGGCGCCACTACGGCACCAATCTCCCTGGGGCCACTGACGCCTCCTACCATATCCCCGCGGTGACCGCCGCCGACTCCGGCCCCTATGATGTGGTGGTGACCAATCTCATTAGCGCGCCCGCCACCTCCGCCATCGGCACCCTCACCGTACGCACCACCGTCGATTCCCTGGTTTGGAATAACAACAACAGCTTTGATTTCAACTGGGACTACCTCACCGCCAACTGGTCCAACTCTGTCAGCCGGGCGTTCCCGGTGGTTTACCGCACCGGCGACAACGTCCGGCTCGACGACACCGGGCTCGGCTACACACCCATCTCCCTGACCGCTGCGATCATGCCTGGCTCCGTGGTGGTTCACAGCGACATGAACTATTACACCATCGCCGGTCCCGGCAGCCTCTCGGGTCCCATGTCCCTGACCAAGTCCGGCGCCGCCACGCTGTATCTCGAGTCGAATAACGATTACACGGGAACCACGACCGTGAACGCCGGGGTGCTCCAGCTCGGTACTTCAGGCACCACGGGCACGCTGGGCAGCGGCGACATCATCAACCAATCCCAAATCGCGGTGGGCCGCACCGGCACGCTGACCCTTCCCGGAAATATCTCCGGCAACGGTTTCCTGTCCGTGGACCAGGCCGCCACGGTTATCCTGACCGGCACCAACAACACGTGGACCGCCGGCCCGATGATCAACGCGGGAACGCTGCAGATCGGCGATGGCGGTACCAACGGCAGCATCGGCTCGGGCAACATCACCAATTATGGCACCTTGGCCATCGTCAGCGCCCGCAGCCTGACGGTCAACAACGTGATCGAAGGGTTCGGCGGCCTGCGCTTCGGTGGCAGCGGCACGCAGACGCTCACGGCGAATAATCCCTTTACGGGCAATGTGGTCATTGGCGGCGCGGCAGTGGTGCGCTACACCCGGCCGGAAGCCGCGGGCACGGGCACCAACACGGTCGGCCAAAACAACCAGGACATCAGCCGCATCGAGCTGCTCGGGGGCCTGACTCTAACCAATGTCCTCGGTTTCATTCCGCGGGCATATATGGTCGCCGATGCCACGGTGCCGAACAGCGCGCCGCATTTCCTGAACGTCAGCGGCAACAACACGTTGAACCCGCCGGTGAACCTGGGACTGGCTACGGGCGGCAACTTGCTTTCGCTCGCGTCGGAGAGCGGGAACCTGGTGCTGACCACCGGCATCGAGCAGCGCGGCACCGGCCGGCGCTACCTCTTGCTGGGGGGTGTGGGCAATGGTGAGATTCAGGGGCCGCTCATGGAGACTTTGGAGAACAACAGTCTCTGCGTGCACAAGATCGGCGCCGGTAGCTGGACCCTCTCGGGCGTCAGCTCGTTCCGTGGTCCGACGATCATCAGCAACGGCACGTTCGTGGTTAACGGCCAGTTCAACGAGATCACCAACCTGGTGAGCGTCTTCGGCGGCGCTCTCGCGGGCAGCGGCACGCTTGCCGGCCCGGTGGTTGTGGAAGCGGGCGGCAGTTTGGCTCCCGGCGTCGGGGCCATCGGCACGATCACCATCAACAACACACTCACCCTGCAGGCCGACAGCACGACCGTGGTGGAGGTGAACAAAGCTGCGGGCACCAGTGATAAGGTGCTCGGTCTGACCAGCGTGGTTTATGGCGGCACACTGCAGGTGGCGAATCTGGGTGGCACGCTCGCGGCGGGCGATAGCTTCCCGGTCTTCAGTGCGGCGGCGGCCTCCGGCAGTTTCGCGAGCATCACGCCCGCGCCGGGCGCCGGTCTCTCTTGGAAATTCGATGCGGCCACAGGTGTCCTGAGCGTCACGGAAGGCGGCACGAGCGAGCCCACGACGTTGAGCTTCAGCGTCGATGGATCCAGCTTGAACCTCAGTTGGCCCGCCACGCATGCCGGCTGGTATGTGCAATCCAACTCCGTGAGCATTGCCGCTCCCGAGTCGTGGTTCATTGTGCCCGGCTCGCAGAACGCCACCACGCTGAGCGTTCCGATCAATCCGGGAACTCCGCAAGTGTTCTATCGGTTGCGGAATCCTTGAGCAAAGCGGTTTGCCCGGCGGCTCGCATGGGCCGCCGGGCGTGTATGCATGGATCCTGGAGGGCAGGTTGTGGTTTAATTGGTCACTCGCATGGAATGCTTGTCGCCGGGGAGTACGACAAAAGCACAGAACTCGCCGTTGCCAGTGCGCGGCTCCATCGGCATCGGAACCGAAACTGGACGGCCATCAAAGCGACCTGCGACCAGCGGTTTCCCGAAGAAGTCCAACGCACTCACGATGGAGAACGGTTGGCCTGGCCGGAGGAGCACGGTGAGATCCACATCGACGTGGGATCGCCTCGCCCAGTTGAAGATGGCAAGGGTCCCGCGACCGGGCACGTAGCGGCTGGGGCGGAGAATGATATCGGCCGGGCGGTCGGGTCGTGGTGACCCCGGTGGAATGACCGTATTTCCAGATTCTGTGACCGTCTTGAACCGGTTGACGGAAAGTCCCGCATCTACGACCCAGTTGCCAGTCACCACGGCGTCCTCGTTGTGCGGCGCGTTATAGCCGAGTTCAAGCGGCACCTCGTAGAGAATGTTGTCGGCGGCAGTGATCCGCCGGCTCGGTTGGCCGCCGCCGATAAGAACGCGTTGACGGTCGCCTTCCTTTACCGGTGCGAAGGCGATGTTACCCTCGATCCGAAAGCCGCTCACCGAGGCGCGGCTGCTCCCGTAGGCCTGAATCGTCGTCGAGTAATTCCCAAACAAAATATTGTCCGTGAGTGCCTTCGTGCCCGTCTCGTTCTGCGTGTAGATGCCCGGGCCATGGTAACGATCCGGCCCGATCGAGCCGACGCCATAGATGAGACAGCCATGCATCTCCGCGTCCACGGCTGGCCGCCAGAATCCAACGCCGCTATTCATGTCGTGGATGACCAGGTGGATAAACTTGGAATCCGCGCCGCCCAGGATGTTCAGCCCACCCTGCGGAAGGTCGGCTGGACCGTCCACCTTGAGCCCCCCGGCCGTCACGCGGCGATTCCATGCCGCCGTTTCCGAAACAGTGATCTCCAGTTCCCACACGCGGAGATGTCGAGCGCCGGGTTTCACTTCGACCTTCCCGTCCAGCGTGACTCGGTGGCCGGGCATCGGGCGAATGTGAATCGGTTGGCCTGGATCGCCCGCAAGCGCAATGGCAAAGCCGGGGCTTTCCCATCGCCGGTCGGCATGCCGGTAGGTGCCCCCTTTCAAATACAAGGTGGAGCCGGGCGCAATCGCGTGCTGTCCCCCGAGGGCCGACTCAATGTCCCACGGAGAATCTACGGTGCCCACGTTCCCGGCTCGTCCCTCCACCGCCACGTAGAAACATGCCCCTGTCGTGCGCGAATCCGCACCAGCAACCGGCTCAACTGCACCCGCTCCGAATGCCACAACGCTCGGCACGGCCCAGGCAAGCATGCGCAAACCGAGGGCCGCGGCGGCCGACGGCTCGTTGATTTGATTCGTTACTGGGCTGAAAACACGAACGTCGGTTTCCGCGCCAACAAGGAACCCACAACTCAGCAGGAAGATGATGAATGCTTTCATAGAATGGCAAGTGGCCGAACGCGGAACTGAATACAGCCGCCGGGAATCAGGCACCGACGAGGTCGCGGGACTGCGGATCTCCCAACGACACAGCAGACGCAGAGGCAGGCTAAAGCGTCCACACCCAACGGGGGCGTGGACGCCAAACCGGTGCTGCTACTGGCGGTGGATTTCCACCAGGCCGAAGTCGATGTATTGGCCGCCGCCGGTTTGGCGGCAGCGAATGGCGATCGTGTTCTTGCCCGGCTTCAGGGCTTTGCGTCCCGCGGGATTTAGCGGAAAGGATTCGTAACCCGTGGTCCAGCCGCTGGTCTTAACCGCCAGGACGCCGTTGATATAGACTTCGGCGTCTTCGTCATGGTGCAGCCAGGCTTGCAGCTCCTGGTTCTTGCCCGAGGGAACCTCGATCTCGCGCCGCAGCCAGATCTCACCCGTGCTCCACGTTGTTCCGATAACCGCTCCTGGGGTGCCTGAGGTGCCAAACCCGCTCTGGCCTTCCTTCCAGCCCGAGGCGTCAAAGCCCGGCTGGAACCAATCCGCCGCGGGCCGGGCGGTGGTGTATTTCCAGACGGCCGGCTGCCGGTCTGCGGCCGGCACCACGGTTTTGACTTCAGGCGGCAGGGGCATGGGAGCCCAGTCCGTGGCACGCGTCCGATCGCGCCGCGCATATTTCTGCCACACGCCGCGGTCATAGAGCATCTGGACGAACACACCGCCGACGACCGGTCGCGCCGTGAAGCCCACTTTCCTGGCGTTGTGGGTTTCGTACCAATCGGTCATGGGCGAGCGGTCGGGTGTCTCCTGCAGAAAACGGTAAACGGGATCCACCAGGGCTTCAAAATCGGCCCGGTTCTGGGTGAGGGTGGCGGTCCAGAGGATCCAGTCCAGCTTGGTGTAGTTCCGGCGGTTATCCAGCGGCAGGCCGTACTGTTTCTGGATCTGCTTGTAATGCTCCATTTCTTTGCGGGCCACTTCGGCCGGGAAGAGATTCAAGTCCAGGATCCGATCCCAGATCAGGTTGTATTTCTGACTCCAGGTACCCGGTTTGTCGAAGGCCAGGCGGAACTTGTCGCCATCCTGCGCTTCCTGCACCCAGCGCCGGGCAAAGCCGCGGGCCAGTTCGAAATACTCCTTGGCTTTGGCCTGGTCCCCGCGCATCTCGCAGAGCTTGGCGAACGATCCGAGGCCGCAAATGGCCTTGGCGCTCAGGTTGACATTATGGGCGAGGTGCCCGGCGAAGTCGTCGGTGCAGAGCTGGTTTTCCGGATCAAATCCCTTTTCCTTGAGATAGAGGGCCCATTGTTCGAGCTGCGGCCAATAGAGGGAAGCGAACCCCGCGTTGCCTTCCATCTGGGCGACGGCCGCCATGAGGATCAGCAGGTTGCCCGATTCTTCCACCGGCATTTGATTCTCTTCCGAGCGCTCGCCGCCGCCATACACCTGGCCGTTGGCTTTCGGGTAAGTGCCGAGATCGTGCGGCGCAAAGGGGAACTTCCACCGGGGCGAGGCGGCGTAATTCATGAACGGAACGATGAAGGACTTGGCCACGGAAGGACCGAACAGCAGGAACTGCGGGGCCATCGGGTAGAAGACGTCGGAGGTGCCGATGCAACCGTTGGAATGGTTCTCTTTGGAGAACTGCAGCGGCTGGCCATTGTCATCCGCCACGAATTTGCCGGCCGCAAAGCATTGGCGATAAGCCAGCGCGGCCAGCCTGGCGTATTTCTCGCCGCCGGCGCGGGTCAAGTCGGCCATCAGTTCGGCGTCGAATACCGTGCAGCGCTTTGTCAGGCTTTGATAATCCTGGGCCGAGGCGCGAAGCAGATCGTCGGCTTCCCAGCCGTTGCGCCGCCAATACGGCCGCAGGTTTTTGCCCATGTATTGAATCGAATACAGGTCATCGTAAGCGAGCATCGCCCAACGGGAGACGGGCTTGGAACTCACCTTGCCCAGGTCCAGCACCAGGAAACCTGCCGCCGCCTCCACTAGTTCGGTGCCGGTGGTTCGGGGGATGGCGCTGCCGGCACAAAACGCTTGCTGAGCCTCCAGTCGGGAGGGGGCCAGGCCTTGCTGGCTCACCGCGCGATTCGGAGCCGCCACATACAGGTAACCCCAATCAATCCGCAAATCGTCGCCCCGTTTGCCCAGCACCGGTTGCTCTACGGAGCCGCAGGATAGCGCCACCAGCGAGCCCATCTTTTGGGAACTCCAGACGGTGGGCTGGCGGGGCTCGTTCACCGCGATCTCTGAAGCCGCCTCGAGATAAACGGCGACCTCGTGCTTGCGTCCATCGAGGGATTGCGCTTCCCACGTCAGGTAAGTGACCGGACGGGAGAGCAGGTCCATATCCTCGGGCAAGGCTGGGGTCAGAAAGGTCAGGGTCAACCGCGTGCCCGCCCCTTCAAAGGCGTAAATGGTGCGTGTGGGCAGGACCTTGACGCTCGTTTGATCGATCGCCGGGACCTCGGCGGGGGTGGTGCCCATCAGGCGATAAGGCTTCCCGTCGATCCGAACCAGGCTCGCAATGCGATGGGGCTTGCCGGTCCAGTGCGTCGTATCCGTGTCGGTGAGTTTGTCGGCTTGCGACCAGATGCTGAAGTAAGGATCGCAGGCAACGAGCGGGACGGCGGGCGGACGGAACGCGTCGCTCGCCGTGGCCAGTGAAGGGATAAGCAGTAGAGCCGCTGGGAGCACCAGGGCGGCAGATTTCAGAATTCGCATCATATACGAGTTGGCAAATGACCCGGGCCCCGGAGGCCAACCATTGGCATCCAAACCCGCGGGTCTTCGGTTTAAGGCGTCAAGTTCAAGAGTCACTGATGAGCGGCGACTGTGCAATACTGTGAATCACTCCACTATCCGAGTCTTGTCGCATATCTGGGTGACAAAAAACCACGGACTCAGTTTACACTGACAGCGCGCCAGGAATGCGGTTCAATAGCGACATGCGTTTGTTGCGTTTACTGGCCGCAGCCTGCCTGAGCCTGGCATTTACCGCGGTAGCCGCGGCCGGCACTTATGAGGTGGCCCAAAACCATCCCCAGGCTGCCGATGCCGGCCCCGGAACCCCACAGCACCCCTGGAAAACCCTGGCCAAAGCGGTGGAAACCGTCCGGCCGGGCGACGTCATCATCATTCGCAGTGGCGTTTATCGGGAGCGCGTGCAGGTTAAAGCCGGCGGCACCGCTGAGGCACCTATTCGATTCGAGGCCGCGCCGGGCGAGCGGGTGGTGGTGACCGGGGCTGACCGCCTCATCGGGTGGCGGAAGCCTGACGATACGCAGCCGGTCTATGGCGTCGCGTGGCCGCACCGGTTCATTGGATGGAACCCCACCATGACCCACCCGAACAATGAATACCACCAACTCATCGGCCGGTGTGAACAGGTGATCGTCGATGGATACCTCCTGCGCCAGGTCCTGAATGCCGGGCAGTTGGCTCCGGGCAGCTTTTTCGTGGATGTCACCAACAAAACCCTGCTTGTGTGGGACATCGGTAGCCGTGATCTCAACAAAGTGCCTGTCGAAGCTTCGGTGCGGCAGGAGGTTTTTCGTGTCGAGGGGGACTATGTCCACGTGCGCGGCGTGCACTTCCGATACGCTGCTAACATGGCGCAACACGGCGCGGTGGTGTTGGCCGGACGGCACAACATCCTCGAAGACTGTGTGATCGAGTCGATGAATTCCAGTGGCGCCACGTTCCAGGGCGAGGACCTGGTCGTCCGGCGCTGCGTCTTCCGTGATAACGGGCAGTTGGGTTTCGGCGCCAGCCGCGCCCATCGGTTGCGGGTTGTGGATTCACTGATCGAAAACAACAATGTCAAAGGCTTCGACCGTGGTTGGGAGGCTGGCGCCAACAAACTGGTGCTCTGCCGTGACGCCGTTCTGGAGCGAAGCCGTTTCGTGCGGAACCGGGGCACCGGCATCTGGTTCGACATCGGCAACACCAACTGCACCGTGCGTCAATGTCTCATTGCGGACAACGATGACGCGGGGATCTTTTACGAAATCTCCTACCGTTTGCACGCTCACGACAACGTCATCATCGGCAACGGCTTTGCCGCGACCGCGGGAGCGTGGGGCGCCCAGGCGGGCATTTCTCTTTCCAGCAGCCCCGGATGCATCATCGAGCGCAACTTGATGGCGGGGAATCGCGAGGGGTTCAACTTCCGTGAGCAGATCCGCACGACCCCGACGATTGAAGACCGCGAGGAACGGCCCGTCTGGAACCACGACCAACAGATTCGGCACAACCTGATCATCCGCAATCGCGACGCGCAGGTCTGGGGCTGGTTCGACGTGAAAGACAGCCGTCATTGGCCTGCGGATGCCCAGGGCGAGACTTCGTCCGCCGCCGCAAAACCGGGAGATATCGCCGGGGCGTACGCGGCAAAAACCAACGAGGGTCAGCCCAAGGGTCTCACGCTGGAAAAACTCCGGCTCCAGTTCGAAGGTAACGTCTATTTCGCCGCCCCAGGCCAGGGTTGGGTCAAGTGGGGGCCGAGTTGGACGCGCCACAAGACCTATGCCACTCTGCCTGAGTTTCAGTCGGAGTTGCGCATCGATACCGGGAGCCAGGCGCGTGATCCGGGTTTTGCGGATATGCTCCAACTCGACTATCGGCTCAGCGCGGAAAGCATGGCTGCCGTGCGGGAGTGTTATCCCCAAGACCCGGTGCCGGGTGTGCTCCTGGGAGTCAAACCCTGATTGGCTTTCCCCTGCTGCCGTCGCCACGCTAACCTATGCACAAAACCGCACTAAAAGACTCGAAAGACCGCCGCAGAACCCGCCTCGGATTCGGCGCTACCCTCGGTTGCGGCATGCTATTGGCAGGCCTGGCGGTCGCGGCTGAGAACGAAATCCTGCTCGATGATTTCGAAGGCGAAGCGCAGGTTTGGGGCTACGTCGGCGGGCAGGAATTTCCGGGTGCCAAAGGCTCACTCGCACGAGACTTGCAGGAATCCTACCGCGGCCAGGCGTCCTGCCGGTTGGAGGCCAATTTCACCGGGGGTGGCGCCTACGTGGGTGCCTGGCGCGACCTAACGGCGCTTGCGGTTCGGGACGTCGAAGAATTCCGGCTCTGGATCAGGACCACAAACGTCACCCAGATTGGCGTGCGGCTGAATGACGCCACGGGGCAGTGTCATCAGAAGAAGGCCGTTCCGCTGGTGGCCACCGGCCAGTGGCAGGAAGTGGTCCTGAAAGTCTCGGACATTGTGGACGGGGAGCATTGGGGCGGAGCCAATGACGGCCAGTGGCACGGTCCGCCCGCCGGCGTGGGGCTCAATCTCGGGACGGACGGCGTGGGCGCAGGCAAGCAGGGTGTGCTCTGGCTCGATGACGCACGGGTACGCGTGGTGCCGCCGGGACAGCCAACCTTGCTCACGTGCGCGTTCTCCCAGCCCGCGTGCCGCCCGGCTTATGGCCTCCAGGTCACCTACCGTTGGGATGCGGTGCCGATGGGGCAGGATTACAAAGTGTTCGTTCATGTCCGCAGTGCCGAGGGGAAACTTGTGTTTCAGGATGATCACGAGTTGCCGGTGCCGACCTCCCGATGGTCCGGCCGCGTGGAATATGAGCACACCGTCATGGTGCCACCCGACCTGCCGTTGGGCGACTACCGGATGGTGGCGGGGCTGTGGAATCCCAAAGGGGGCGCGAAGCTGGCGGTCAAACCGGGGCAAGACGTGAAACCCGCTGGCGAGAATGCCTGGCAGGTGGGTGTGCTCAAGGTCACCGCCGATGCGCCTTTGCCCACACTCGGCCCGCCCACCTTGAATCTCGATGGCTATCGCGTGACCTTCGACGAGGCTTTCAACGACCCGAAATTGAGCGTCTCCGCCTGGGGGCCCGACACCCGCTGGATTGCGCACACCCCTTATGCCGGCGATTTCGGCGACGCCCGTTTCGCGGACCCGGTCGAGGGGTTCCCGTTCACCGTGGAAAACGGCATCCTGAGAATCGAGGCGCGGAAGACCAACGGGAAGTGGCACTCCGGCCTGTTGTCGTCGGTGGATCCCAAAGGCAACGGGTTCTCCCAACAATACGGCTATTTTGAAATGCGGGCCAAACTCCCCAAGGGCCCGGGCGTCTGGCCCGCGTTCTGGCTGCTGGGCGTGCCCAGGCTAAAAGACAAATCAGTCACCCAAATCGAGATTGATGTGGTGGAGCAATACGGCGCGCACCCCAACGCGCTGCACACGACCGTGCATTTGTGGGGGCCCGGGGACAAACACACCGGGGACGGCAAAGTGTTCCCGGTGGTAGGCATGACCGATGACTTTCATCGTTACGGGGTCATGGTGGACCCCGACTACATCACCTTCTACTTCGACGGCGTGGAACTGCGCCGATGTAAAACACCTGAGGCCGCCCGCGTCCCGCTCTACCTGCTGGTGAACCTCGCCCTGGGCAGCGGCTGGCCGATCGAGCACACGCCGAACCCTTCCCACATCTACGTCGATTACGTGCGCGCGTACGCGAAGTAAGCGGCGGGGTGAGGCATGCCTTCCGCATACCCCAAAGCCGCGGAGGTTGGGTGTCCACGCTTTGGCCTGTCAGGCACGAAGGTGATTAACACCGCTAAAGGTGGACACTTAACCGTCGGTGAGGCATCGGAAAACCCAATAAAGAGCCCGGTGTGGATGTGGGGAGGGGTCGCGCCAAGGGTAGCGCGGGGGAAACATCCGCACCGAGCATGCTCAACATAGTTCCGAAAGCCTCCTTTGACAAGAAAAAACGAAGAAAAATAACAAAGTAAAGAAAGTCGGGCAGCCAGGAGCAACCCGGCTGTTTTCCGTCCCCTGCGCCCTGAGCCGTTCACTGTAGCGCGGCCGTCCCGGCTGCGAGTTACGGCAGCGTCTCGCTGCCGGGAATGATACGGGGCGGGACGCCCCTTGAACTCGCAGCCGGGACGGCTGCGTTACGTTGCGCGCGGGCAGTGGCTGGGACTGCCGTCGCCAGGGGGACCCCATTTTTCCCCCGGGTGCCGGTCAGGGTGCGGTGCGCCAGGGGTTATCTGTAGGCACGTAGTTCTGATGCCAAATGACGGATTTTATTTTCTGCAATGGCAGCTTGGCGGAGTGCCCGTCAGCGTAGCTGAAGTTAATCGCTCCCGGCACGGGTTGGCCATTGATCGCTCGCGCGTTCCTAATGAGCGGATGGCGGGCGATCGTGCAACGGCCCAAGGCATTATTGACGTTGCCGAGGAAGAGGTCCGGTGGCGGCACGTCGGTGATCTTTGGCCAGGTGTCCGGCCAGATAGCGTCGAAAAAGAACGGCGTGAGGGAGGGCTGCCGGATGGTGGATTCTTTTTGGAAAAACCGCGGCAGATCTCCCTGGTTGACCCATTGGCTGATGCCACCGGGCTTGCTATCCCAATAATAGAGCCACCCGTTGATGGAGTAGCTGCCGAGCATGTCGGGATCGTTGCTGGCGTTCCATTTCCATGCCGCGGCGGCCGTGCCCGTCACGGGATCTGGCGGGGTGGGCGTGCGACCCGCAGCAGTCGGACAAAGTCGGTTGTCTTTCACGCGGATGGAGTAATCCATAAGCGTCCGCATCCAGAGCCGGCCGGTGTCATTGTATTCGAGCGCACGCCCCGTATCCTGCTGATACATAATGGCAGCGGTGGTTAGCTGGCGCGTGTTGCTCAGGCACTTGATTTGTTGCGCCCGCTCCTTGGCCCGGGACAGGGCCGGCAACAACATGGCGGCGAGAATCGCGATGATCGCAATGACGACGAGCAACTCGATGAGCGTAAAGCCGGATCTCAAGCGCCGATTCATGCCACCACGAACCTTAACGGGCGGGAGGGGCAACGTCGAGCCTGCTAGCCACAGGGCGAAAGGAAAAAGTTAAAAATAATTATTGACGCACTGCGCCAACTGTACTAACTGTATTAGTACAGTATGCAATAAAACCGAATAACCAGAGGTAAGCTCGTGGCCTTCGCATTCAACATTAGCACCGGATCCAGCACCCCGATCTACAAGCAGATCACCGACCAGGTGCGGCTGGCGGTGGCTACCGGCAGGCTGGCCGTGGCCGATCCGTTGCCCAGCGTTCGGGCGCTGGCAGAGGAGTTGGTCATCAACCCCAACACAGTCGCCCGCGCCTACACCGACCTGGCACGCGAAGGCCTGCTCGAGACGCGCCCTGGTCGGGGCGTGTTCATCACGCGCAAACGCCGGGTGTATACCCGCGAGGAGGGGCACCGCCGTCTGGACCCGTTGCTCGACGCCCTGGTAAGCGAGGCCCTGTCACTGGATTTTACGCCCGAACAATTGAGGGATGTGTTCGAAGCGAAACTCGCCACGTGGGAAAAACCGAAAGGAACCTCCAATGAATAGCCCCTGCACGATTAAGACGACCGGTCTGACTCGCTATTTCGGGTCGCACGCCGCGGTTTACGAGTTGGATCTCGAGGTCCCGCGCGGCGCGGTGTTCGCCTTCCTGGGCCGCAATGGATCCGGGAAAACCACGACCATCCGGATGCTGCTCGGCCTTCTGCAGCCAACCCGCGGCAGCGGTAGCGTGCTGGGCTGCGACATCCGCGACTTAACGCCGGAAATCCGGGCTCGCGTCGGTTACCTGCCCGAGGATCATCGGATGTATGGCTGGATGACGGTCCGCGAGAGCGGCGACTTCCAATCCCGCTTCTATCCCCGCTGGAATGAGAAAGTGTTTCGCGGGGTGACCGATCATTTTGGACTCAAGTCCGAAGCCCGGGTGCGGGACCTGTCCCGTGGGGAACGGGCCGGGTTGAGCCTGGCGTTAACCTTGGCTCCTGACCCGGAGTTGCTGATTCTGGATGACCCTGCCATGGGGTTGGACCCGGTGGCCCGGCACTCGCTGATGGAGTCGATGGTGTACCTAACCCGGCGGGAAGACCGCACCATTTTCTTCTCCTCCCACCAGCTTGAGGACGTGGAGCGGGTGGCCGACCGGGTGGCGGTGCTGGACGGCAGCGTCTTGCGGGCCAGTTGTTCGCTGGAACACTTCCGCGCGCACGTGAAACACGCGCGGCTGATTTTCACGCACGCTCCACCGCCGCTGCCCGAGATACCGGGCCTGTTGCGGGCCTTCCGCACCGAGCACGAACTGCGGCTGACCTGGGTGGACAACCAGGGAGCGGCCGAGCAGGCGTGGCAGGCACTCAAGCCGGCGCGGGTCGAGTGGCCGCCGCTGAGCCTGGAGGAAGCCATGCTGAGTTATTTAGGTGACCGGAGGGAAAAGTCCTTTCTCCGGCCCACCATGGAGGCGCAATCATGAAAACGCTAATTCGCAAGGAATGGCGAGAACTGGCTTGGCTGGCGGCGCTGGGGCTAGGCGTGCTGACCTTGATCGTGGGTCTGCATTACCTCAATTACCGCTCATTCATCCACTACCTGGCCAACGGCCTGGCTCAAACCTCAGCGACGGCCGTATTTCAACCGCTCGTTGCGCACGATCTGCAGGCCGAAGTTCTGTTTTTCTGCACGATCTTCGCGGCGGTGATCGGCTGGATGCAGATCTTTAACGAACGGCCGCGGGATCTCTGGGCCTTTTTCCGGCACCGGCCGGTAACCCCGGAGGGCCTGCTATTGTCCAAGGTCATCGCGGGCCTGGGGCTGTATCTCGTGGCCACGGGAATTCCGCTGGGAGCGTTCATCCTTTGGGCAGCCTGGCCCGGCCATGTCGCCGCCCCATTTCACGCCCAGATGCTCCTGCCCTACGCCGGCATCGTGCTCGCGGGGGTGCCGCTTTACTTCGCGGGTATGCTGACCGGTCTTCGCCAAGCCCGATGGTATGTCAGCCGGGCGTTGGGGTTGGGTGCCGGACTGGTCATCATCGCGGGCTGTATTGTGACCTCGCACTTCAGCCTGGCGCTGGCCACACTGGTGGTTGGAACCGGGATGCTGGCCCTGGCGGCCTGGGGCACTTTCCGTAGCAACGGTGAGGTTCGCGGGCAGCCGATCCTGACCCGCTGGGCCCTGGCTCTCGCGATCGGTTTGGGATGGGTCGTCGTCATCGCCGCCGCGGCCGTGATGCTTGGAGACGTGGTGTCGCGCGCACAACCACGGACACATTACGACTATTACGTCATGCTCAAGACCGGCGAAATTGGCACGGTCAAACAGAGCGGCACAGGTTCCATCCGCATCGTCGATCAGCAAGGCAAGCCGGTGGTGGATCCGGGGAGCGGCGAACCTCTCTCCCAGGCTGATTTGCATCCCTGGCGCTGCGCCATGATTGGGGTGAGCGCGGACTCTGGCCGCATGTCACCGAGCCGGTGGCCCTGGCTCTTTAAGGCGCAAAACCAGTTTTTTGTCTTTGACCATAACCTGAGCACCATCTGGTACTACTTCGCGGATGCTGGACGGTTGGTAGCGTATGACACCCGAACCCGACGGCCGATGGGCAGCATGGGACCGGACGGCTTTGCCCCCAACCTCACCGGCAATGGAGATCGCTTTCAGGATTTGAATATGCGCACCTTTCGGACCGGTACCGCGTTGTTCGATGTGGATATCGGGCGACGCACCGTGCGGGAGATCTTCCGCGCCGCACCGGACGACCGCATCTTTGGCGTGGGGGACAGCGTGCAGGAGTCGTCCGGACACCCGGAGCGTACCGGGTATCGCGTGGTCATGACCTCCCGGTCGATTCTCCTGTTGTCCAGTCGCGGCGAGCGCCTGTGGACGGCACCCTATAACGCGCCGTATCCCGGGCAAACTGCCTTTTCGCTATGCCTGCCGGAGGTCGTCGGCCAATACGTGCTCTGGGCCAGCCCGGCAGGTCAGACGAACGCCGCAGCCGGCTGGAGCCTGCCGACTTATGTAACTTGGTACGAGGGTGAACAGCCGGGGAAACAGATGACGCTTCCCTCACTGGAACGACCCCGAACCACACCCGGCCTTGAGGAAATGGTCGTGTTGGTGTCCACCCCTCCGGCTTTGCTGGCCGGTCTGACGGTGTATCTCCCGTACTTCCCGCCCTGGACGTCGGCGGAGTTGGTTAGCATTCTGCTCATGAGCCTGGGTTTTTCCCTCGTGCTGTGTGTGCCGGTCGCCTGGTGGATCACGCGTCGCTACCAGCTTTCGCCGGTAGCCCGGTTTGCCTGGCTGGTCTTCGTGGTATTCGGCGGACTCGCCGGACTGCTGGCGCTGATATGCATCGAGGAATGGCCCGCCCGCGAGCCCTGCCCGAAGTGCCGCCAGCCCCGGGTGGTGGATAAAACCCACTGCCCGCATTGCCAAGCGGCCTTTGCGCCACCCGCGAAAAAGGGAACCGAGGTTTTTGAGCCTGTGGGTGTCGGCATCAGCGATGGCCGCCGTTGAATGGGAACTGTCTGGTTCCCTGTGGCATAGGCTACGCCTTGGGATATTCCCAGCCCTTCCGGTATTTGCGGCGCAGCATGCGGTTGGCTTCGGAATCGCCGATGACTTCTGCTTTCGTTCCGTCCCATTCGAGGCTGCGGCCGAGCTTGTAGGAGAGCATGCCCAACAGGCTGACATTTGTGGAATAGTGAATCTCCTCGATGTCACTCACGGGCCGGCGACCTTGCTCGATGGCTGCCAGCAGATCGGTCCACAGCTCTTTGATATTCTGCAGGTCGGGTTTGTGCAAGGTCGGTTCCTCGTGCAGGATGTCCTTGCGGCTGTCCGCAGGGTAAAAGGTCCAGCCCTTTTCCCAACCCATGTGGAAAGTGCCTTCGGTGCCGTAAAAGTAACAGCCGACGTTCTCACCTTTCTCGGCGTTGTTACCGGCGAATTGCCGGTGCTCCCAGGTGAGGGTGAACCCGTCAAACTCGAAGGTGGCCACCTGGTGATCCGGGGCGTCCGAGGTTTGCTGCGTTTCGTTCAGCACCGGTGCGCCTTTGATCGGGCGTCCGCCAAACGAGGAGATCTTGCGCGGCCACTTCTGCCCCATGATCCAGAGCACCTGGTCCATCCAGTGGATGCCCCAATCGCCGAGCATGCCGTTGGCGTAATCGAGATAATTCCGGAAACCGCGCGGGTGCATCGCTCCCCGCCAAGGGTTCGACAAATCGGTCGCCCCGTTAAACGGCCGCAATGGCGCCGGACCGCACCACATATCCCAGTCCAGTTCTTTAGGCGGCTCGATGTTGGGCAGCGGCGTTTCGGGACCGCCCCCGCCGTAATGCACGAAGGCCCGGATCATGCCGATCTTGCCAGCTTTGCCGGACCGCAGGAACTCGCGGCCTGAGACGTTGTGCGGCGACACCCGGCGATGCGTGCCCACCTGCACCACTTTGCCGGTTTGCCGGGCGGCGGCGACCATCGCCTCGCCCTCTTTGATCGTATGGCTGATCGGCTTTTCCACATACACATGCGCGCCGGCCTTCACCGCCGCGATGGTCTGCAGCGGATGCCAGTGGTCTGGCGTCGCCACGATGCAGATATCGGGCTTCTCCCGGTCCAGCATTTCCCGGTAATCCCGGTAGCGCTTGGGCTCGGCTCCCGTAAGGCTCTTCACTTTCTCCCAGGCCGGATTCAACAGGCGCATGTCCACGTCGCACATGGCCACGACCGGACATCGCCCGGAAGCCATGGCCTCCCCCAGGATGTTCATGCCCCACCAACCGGTGCCGATAATGGCGGTGCGGTAGTTTCGGGTTTCAGCCCCGAGCAGTGGGAATGCTCCCAGCGCCACACTGGCAGCGGCAGTCGTACGAAGGAAATCGCGGCGGTTCATTTTCATAAGCGCATTATCGACGCGAACCGAGCCGCGGACAAGTCCAACACGCGGCGAGGACTTTTTCCTCAGCCACCACGATTCATGGACGCCGTATACAGCCCCGCACCGATCAAACAAGCGGCTCCGGAACGGTTCACCGCTCGCCTCGCCTCCGGACGAGCCAGCCATGCCCGAAACTTGGAAGCCGCCAGCGCGTACATCAGCAGCACCCCGGCGGCAATGGCCACAAAGGTTAGGCCCAGGGTCAGCATCTGAGGCACTGTGGGCTGGTCCGCACGGATGAATTGCGGCAGGAACATGGCATAAAATGCAAGGCCTTTCGGGTGGAGCACGTTCACCGTAAACGCGCGACCCACGATTCTGAGGGGACGATGTTCTTTGAGCGTAACGGACGTCTCCGCCAGCACCGGCGCGCGCCACAACTCGATGCCGAGATAGATCAAGTAGGCTGCTCCCACCCACTTCAAAATCAGGAACAACTTGGCCGAAGCTGCCAGCACGGCCCCCAAGCCCAGAAACGTCAGCGTCATCGCGGCCGCGTCTCCCAGGCACACACCCAAGATGCTGAGCAGCGCGGTGCGCCATCCGGACGACAGGGCGTAGCCGGTAACGAGCAGGACGGTGGGCCCTGGCATGAGGATGACCGCAAATGCCGCGGCGGCGAAGGCGATCAACAGGTCGGGGGGAATCATAACCGGAAAGGGCAGAGCCGCTGAAGGTCTGTGCTATCGCGTGAAAAGCTGGCGGATGACCTCCTCGATGGGGACTTCCTGGATATCAATGTCAGTGACCTGCAGGTCGTCCAGCACGGCCTTGCAGACCGGGATCACCCGGTCGCGCTTGACCTTGATCTGCACCCGGCCAGGGCTCTGTTCGATAATCTCGCCGTAGGTGCCGAGGCGCGCCGAAGTGTCGCCCGCGCCGGCGGCGCACTGGATGGTTACTATTTTCCAATCGGCAAACCGGTCCACCACCTCGTCCAGCCGCCCATCAAAGAAGATCCGGCCGTGATCGATGACGATGACCCGCTGACACAGCTCCTGAATATCGGTCATGTAGTGGCTCGTCAGGACAATGGTCGTATGTTTGCGCGCGTTGTGTTCCCGCAAGAACTCGCGAACAATCTTCTGTGAAACCACATCCAGCCCGATCGTCGGCTCGTCCAGGAACAGCACCTTGGGCTCGTGCAGGAGCGCGGCGATCAGTTCCATTTTGGCCCGTTCCCCCAGGGATAGTTCCCGCACGCTCACGTCCAGCTTGTCCCGCACCCGGAGCAGATCGCTCATCTCGTCGACGCGGCGCTCCTTCACCTCGCGGTCGATCCCGTAGATTTTGGCGTTGAGATCGAACGATTCGCGTGCCGGCAGGTCCCACCACAACTGGTTTTTCTGACCGAGCAGCAGGGCAAACTGCCGCCGGTAGGCATCGTGCCGTTCCCAGGGAACGTAGCCCAGCACCCGCGCCGAGCCGGACGTGGGATAGAGCAGGCCCGACAGCATTTTCAACGTGGTCGTCTTACCGGCACCGTTAGGCCCGAGAAACCCCACCAACTCCCCCGGTTCCACGCTAAAACTGACGTCCCGGACCGCCTCCGTAGGCTCGTAGGTGCGCCGCAACAACCCTTTCAACGCGCCGGAAAAGCCGGGCCGCTTTTTGTAGGTGCGGAACACCTTGGTTAAACCGGTTACTTCGATGGCAGCCATGAGCGGGGCGACGTTGTGCACTTAAGGTTCCTGTTTCGCTCGGGAAGTCAAGAAAGGAGCCGCCAAGCCGAAAGGCACCCGGTCAAAATGGTACCCCCTCCGCGAGTTGCTGGCTTGCGCTTCCGAACGCCGGGTAGGGTACCCGCGCAACGGCTGCTTAGCGCTGCAACTGTTTCTCGAGGTAACTGACCACCTGCCGCACGTTGGCGTCGATTTCCATCCGATCCTTCACCAACCGGCACGCGTGGAGAACCGTGCCGTGATCCCGGCCGCCAAATGCCTCGCCGATGGAGTTCAGCGAATGCTCCGTCATTTGCCGCGACAGGAACATCGCGATTTGCCGAGGAAACGCTATGTTTTCCGGGCGCCGCTTGCTGGTCATGTCCGCGAGGCGGATGTCAAAATGCTCCGCCACCTTCTTTTGAATGTTTTCGATGCAGATCGTGTAGCGGCCCTCTTCGTGCAGGATTTCCCGCAGCAGAGTCTCGACCGTTTCCAGGGTCAGGGCCTTGCCGGTGAGCGAGGCGAAGGAAGCGACGCGAATCAAGGCGCCCTCCAGACGACGGATGTTCGTCCGAATCCGGTTGGCCAGGAAATCAAAAATTTCGGGAGGCAACTCCACGCCCATCAGTTGGGCTTTCTTCTTGAGAATGGCCAGGCGCATCTCCACGTCCGGCGGCTGCAGATCGGTCACCAGGCCCCATTCAAAACGCGACACGAGCCGGTTTTCCAGATTCTGAATTTCACTGGCCGGGCGATCGCACGTGAGGACGATCTGACGGTGCGCTTCGTGCAGCGTGTTGAACGTGTGGAAGAACTCCTCCTGGATCCGCTCTTTGCCAGCCAGGAACTGAATATCGTCGATCAGCAGGACATCCGTCTGGCGGTATTTGCGACGGAACTTCGCCAACTGGTTGTTTTGAATGGCTTCGATGTACTCGTTGGTGAATTTCTCCGAGGAGACATACGCCACGCGCGCCCCCTTTTTGTGGGCGATGACATGCTGGCCAACGGCGTGCAGCAGGTGCGTTTTTCCCAAGCCCACCCCGCCATACAGAAAGAGCGGGTTATAGGATTTGCCGGGAGCCTGCGCCACGGCTTGCGCCGCGGCATAGGAAAAATTGTTGTTGTTCCCCACCACGAAGGTGTCGAAGGTATTCTTGGGGTTGAACCCGGGACTTTCCAGAGAGAGCGCCTTTTCCGGCGCCGGCGGGCTGGCTTTGGGTGCGGACGCCATTGTCGCTGCCTCGGGTTTCTGCAGGGCCGGAGAAGACCCGACTTTGAACTTCACGTGCAGGTGGCGCCCTGAGGCCGAGGCCAGGACCTCCTGCAACAAGTCCTGGTAATTGTCCGTGAGCCAAACTTCGCAAAAATCATTGGCCACCTCCAAGACAATGCTGCTGTTATCCATCCCCAACGCCCGCAGCGGGGCGAACCAGAGATTGAAGGTGTCACCGTTCAGCATCGACCGCAGATGATTCTGCGCCGCTGCCCAAATAGTTTCTGCCGAAGCCTGCATGGTACCGTTCAAAAAAGCCCTGTTTTCGGGCACTTTATTCACTGATCACCTGCCGCAACTTGGGAATCATTATTTGGCGCCTGTCGCTGCTGAGTAAATCATTCCCTAACCGGCCCATGCTCCCCTTATCATATTCCACAAAATTCATTATAGTCAGCCAGGTTAAACGACGTAAATATCTGATTACCAATCTGTTAAAATCCGAGAACACGCTCACTCCAGCGCTTGCTTCCTGCTCCGGTCGGAGGGACCAGCCCGTGCTGTTTTCTCCCGGACGTTTTAGGGCATGGCAGCTGAACTGGCGAGGACAACATATTAACTCTTATTCACAACTTATTCACACTCCGTCAACCCTTCAAATTCGGCCCTTTTTGATGCTTTCAGCGAAAAAGGCGCCCCGCGTGCGGGGCGCCTGAAGCTCCGGCAAAATCAATTACACATCGTAGTAGAGGAAGAACTCATACGGATGCGGGCGTAACCGCAGGGCATCATGCTCCTTGCGCTTGGTCGCGATCCACATGTCCAGAAAGTCCATCGTGAACACATCGCCTTTGAGCAGGAATTCATGATCCTTCTCCAGCGCATCCAGCG
>DIXK01000070.1 GCA_002428665.1 Verrucomicrobia subdivision 3 bacterium UBA6082 | reverse complement strand
CGGGTGAAGGGAATCGAACCCTCATTACCGAGATAGTGGTGTAAAGTGGTATATAATGGTGAAAAACGCCTTATTTTTTGCTTGAGTGGTTCCGAGTTACTTGCACTACTTGCACTGCGCATGGCATACCTCTACCGTAAAAAACGCTCTCCTTTTTGGTACGTCGTATGCTTTGATGCCGAAGCCAAGGAGGTCCATCGCTCAACCGGATTTCGAGCGGATGATCCCAATGATACCTCTAAAGCCAAAGCCTTGCGGGCCGAACTGGAGGCCAAAGAGCATCGTCGAGAACCGGGCGTTATTACCGCTTCCTGGGACTCGTGGGTGCCAAAGTTCCTGGCACGGCACTGCAAAACCGAAAAGACGCACGAACGCTATCTGGATATTTGGAAATGGTTGGCGTTGTGGATGCAGCACGAACGCATCCATTCTCCACGACAGCTTACCTACAAACGCGCGGTGGATTATCTGACCTGGCGGACAACCTTCAAGAAACGTACGGGCAAGGTCGCCAGCCGGAACACGGCCATCCTGGAGTTGAAGACCTTGTCGTTGATTATGGGTGAAGCCGTTCGGCTAGGGCATGCGGATGCCAACCCACTGATGAACCTGGATCTGCACAAGGACAAGCCTGCCAAAAAGCCCGAGATTACGGATGAGGAACTGGTGCGGATTCTGGCCGCGCTGAAAGAAGAACCGGAATGGATGCAGGTGTCCTTTGCCATTGGCCTCCACACGGGATGCCGGTTGAGGGAAACCCAAATCCCGTTTAACTGCGTGGATTTTCAGGAACAGAAGATCACCTTTCCCAGCCCCAAAGGCGGGGAAGATCGAGCTTTTTCGATTCCGATGCCCAGCGCCCTACGGCCAATTCTGGAAAAGCTAAAGGCCCAGAGACGGCGCCACACCGTCGAGTTCCCGTTCCAGCCTTCCAGGCGTTGGCAGCAGTTCTTCCTCAAATTGAAGATGCCACACCTATGCTTTCATTGCCTTCGCGTGACGTATGTGAACCGGCTGCGGCGTGCCGGAGTTCCCAGGGAAGCAGCCATGCGCCTGGTGAATCATTCGTCGGAGCTCGTGCATCGGATCTATCAAAGAGAAAGAGTGGAAGACGTGGTCAAATGGCGTGATGCTGTTCAGTTCCCAGGCTGAGTGCTTGGCAACAACCTACCGTCCGACTGGAAGCTTTCGTTGCAAGATGTTCAACCCATCGGTGGCGCGTCGGAGCAGTGCGCTGGCTTTGGTGAGGCGAGGGTCGGAATCGTGCTCAAAAGATCGATTTACCTAGGAAAATCGCGCATTTTTGGCGAGAAATCAACCACTATCTGGAACCATTCTGGACTATCTATCCACCCTCTTTGTTAGCCATTTTGTTAGCCATCGTTCCGTGATGATGATGACTTCTTTAAGCAACTTGCTTACGGATCTAACTCTTCGGCGACGGCGCCTTGCTCCCATGAATCCGGGGGATGTCAGCAGGAGAGTTCGTGTTCAGGAGCGCGTCATAGCCTCAACTCTCCTCACGCACAAATTTGAGCTTCTCCCGGAGTGCTTGCAGTGACTTCGTCCGTCGTGCCAAGCGATGGCTTGATTCAAAGGCTAGTGGAAGAATATTGAGATAAGTTCTTTATCCCAAGGGAATCGTGAACGTCTGATGACACGGACAAACAAATTGAAAGTGCAACACCCCTCGCCGTCAAGTGCTGAGGCTCTGGATTTGAGCGGCGGAATTAACCTTTCAATTTAGCCTGTCCTCAATGATAATTTCGTCATGCAATTGCCCGAGCAAATCAGTCCGGAACAGATGGTCTCATTTCGCGCGATGAGCGGATCACGGCGGTTGCGGTTGGCTGAACAACTTTACTGGTCAGCTCGCAGGATGAAAACGGAGGGTTTGCGCAGCCAACATCCTGATTGGTCTCCCGAGCGCGTCCGAGAGGAAGTGCGCCGGCTTTTTAGCAATGCCCGAACCTGAACTCTTTCTGCTCTTCGTGCGCCCGTTGAATCGCGCGGGGATTCGCTACGTCGTCAGCGGCAGCGTGGCTGCGATTTTTTATGGTGAACCGCGGTTGACTCACGATGTTGATGTGGTGGTGTTCCTGAATTCAAACGACATTCAAAAGCTGATCGAGGTTTTCCCTAAGGCCGACTTTTATGTACCGCCTCTGGAGACGATGCTTGCAGAAACGGCCCGCGAACATTCAGGCCATTTTAATCTCATCCACTTGGATACTGGCTTTAAGGCGGACCTGTATCCCACGGGATGCGACGAGTTGAGTGCATGGGCATTCCGTGGCAAACGCACGATCGAATACGAAGGTGAGAACATTGTGCTTGCGCCACCGGAATACGTCATCGTGAGAAAGCTGGAGTATTTCCGTGAGGGCCATGCGGAAAAACATCTGCGTGATATTCGCGCGATGCTGGCGATTTCCGGCGAGGAGCTCGACCATGCGGCTCTGAACGAATGGATCCAACGGCGCGGTTTGCATGCTGAATGGCGTCAGGCCTCAATCTGATCCGAGCTACGTTTGGGATCGCGAAGTTTTCGAAAGCTCGGTTAGTTCAGAACCGGCTGCGAGGGAGGGCGTACCGTTTGGAAACTCGGTGACACATCATTATGCCTTTTCGCGGGAGGAGTCATTGAGCATGCCTGAGTTGCACAAATCCACAGGGAGCGGAACCAGCATGTGTGCTGATGACAACTCAGTCCCCCGCATTTTGCACTCGACCGGATGATATCGAGGTGCCAATCTGCGTTTGGTTGGCGGCGCGGGGCGTTCGCCTGGCATTCCGCGTGGCCGGGAACATTGCCGAGCTATGCATCATCAGAACACTGCCGCACAAGAATTCGGATCTACCTCCCCCCTACACAAATCCTTGCTGCAGCGCTTGATAGTCATCAGCTTTCTGGGGGCGCTAATCTTCGGGACTTGGGGTTTCGTCCAATACGATCGGCAGGAGGGTGAGGTTTCGTTCCCCAACGCGTTGTATCACACGGCCCAGATGTTCGTCATGCACTCGCCGCACTTCGCGCGTCCGGTGCCGTGGACGCTTGAGGTGGGGCGCTGGCTGGCGGCCACAACCATCTTGCTGACTGTCATTGGCGTGGCCCGCCGGATTTTTCACGAGGAACGCACTACGCTCAAGTTGCGTCGGGTTCGCGGCCATACACTCGTGTGTGGCTTGGGGCGGAAAGGCGCTGCGGTAGTCGAGCGACTGCGCCGGCAGCAGCAGGCGGTTGTGGTCATTGACAAGGCACCACCGCCGGATTTGGAGAGCTTCTGCCGCGACCGCGGTGCGGTGGTGCTCACCGCGGATGCCGCGCGGGCCGACACACTTCTCAAGGCTGGGGTCGAACACGCCCGCGCTCTACTGGCGCTTTGTCCCGACGATGCGACGAACTGCGAGATCGCGGCCCAGGCATGCCAGGTGCGCCGGAAAGCGAAGCCGGTGGCTGGCGCGCTACGCTGCCAGGTCCAACTCACTGACCCGGATTTGCGCTCGGCGCTGCAAAAGGTGTTTGCCGCGCAGCGTCCAACCAACGAGGTGAAGGTGTTCTTCGTCGATCCCTGCGATCCGGAGGCGCGAGAGTTGTTGATTCACGAGCTGCCCCTCGATCACGACGGTGTGGCCGCCAAGGAAACACGCCAGGTGCATCTGGTCATCCTGGGATTCGGCCGGATGGGGCGCAACCTGGCTGTGCGCGCCGCCCAGCTCGGCCACTTCGCCAACAACACTCGACTCCGCATCTCGGTCATTGACCGACGGGCCGAGGCGAATCGTGCAGCGCTGCTGTTCCGTTACCCGCGCATGGGCGATGTTTGCGACCTGGAGTTTCACCAACTTGAGGCCGTCTCACCTGAAGCCCGGGCCTTGTTGGAAGGCTGGTGCGCTGATAGCACCCGGATCACCAGCGTGGCAGTGTGTTTTGACCATGAAGAACGCGCCCTCGAAATTGCCGTCCAACTGCTGCCACTGCTACAGACTTGCGACGTGCGTCTGGCACTGCGCCTGGCCGGTCAGAGCGGGTTGGCACGCCTCCTGGAAGCCAGCGCACCACCAGAACTGGCCCGCCGCGTCCGTCCCTTCGGCATGGAAGACCGCGTTTGTCAGTTAGCGGGTTTGGGAGAGGAAGCAAGCGAGCAGTTCGCCCGGGACATTCACCAAGCGTACGTCAAAATGCGCCTCAGTGCGGCCGCGGCGCACAATGACCCGGCGTTACTGCCTTGGGATGATTTGCCCGAGGATTTCCGGGAATCCAACCGTCAGCAGGCCGACCATATTTTCATCAAACTGCGGGCGCTTGGATGCGAAGCCGTGCCCGCCAGCGATCTCAGACCCGCCGTGAGCGAATTCACCCCGGCCGAGATGGAACTGCTGGCGGAGATGGAGCATTCCCGCTGGGTAGCTGAGCGCTTGTTGGCGGGCTGGACTGGGAGGTGCCGCCCTTTGAATTCACGTTGGAAGAGATTGACCGCCTCGCGCGGCTGGAACACGACCGTTGGATGGCGTCCAAACAGCGGGCTGGCTGGCGCCACGGTCCAACGAAGGACAACGAAGCCAAAACCCATCCCTGCCTCGTGCCTTACGATCAACTCCCGCCGGACGAACAGGAAAAAGACCGCAGCGCCGTGCGCCAGATTCCCGCGATGCTGGCAAAAGTCGGCTTCCGCGTGCATCGATTGAAGCCGCCACGCCAAGAAGAGGTCCAGACTCAACCCCGATGAACACAGTTCCGACAAGGTGGTAGCCAACAAGCAAATCCCAACCATGCCCCACGACCTCTTCATCTCCTACGCCCATCAGGGTGACAACACCTCCCGCGAAGCGGTGACCGCGCTCGTGGCCCGCCTGCACTCGGAACTGGAAGCTGATTTCCGCCGCCGCTTCAACCGCGATCTGGAGATCTTCTTCGACAAGGAAGACATCCAGGACTTCGACCACTGGCAGGTGCGCTGTCATCGGGCATTGCGCGACTCGCGCTTCTTCATCGCCTGCCTCTCCCGCACCTACCTGCGCAGCGATGCCTGCCGCTGGGAATGGGAGGAATGGTGCCGGCACGAACTCGAACACGGCCTCGTGGCCCAGGGCGCCGCGTCGCTCTGGTTCGTGAAGCTGGAAGACCTCGACGCGCCGGAGGATGCCGCGTTGCTCCGTCGTTGGAAAGGCGACTTGCTACAGCGCTTCCACATCCAATGCCACGAGTGGCGGCATGACGACCATGGCAACTTCCTTGATGTGGCGGCCCGTTCCGAATCGCAGCAACTCACCGAGCACGTCGCGCAACGGCTGCGATTGCTCACCCTGGACCGCGCCCGGCGCGGCAATCTCCCCTGGCCGAACATAAACTTCGTCGGGCGCGAACCGGAACTGGCCAGCCTGCGCGCCGCGTTGCTCGATGCGCCGGAGCAATCCCCGGCTGGCATCCACGGCGTCGGCGGCATGGGCAAGACCGCGCTCGCGCAAGCCTTCGCTTACAAAGAGGCCGGTGCCTTTCGCGGCATTCAGCAAATGCAGCCAAGAATTTCTCGCTCATGAGTGATACCAGAACACAGGTTCGTCTCCGTCCTGTCATTCGAGTGTTTGTCAGCTCGACGTTCAGCGACATGAAACATGAGCGGAACGCCTTGGAGACCGATGCCTTTCCGAAACTGGAACAGCTTTGTCAGCGCCAGGGGTTTCAGTTCCAGGCGATTGATCTGCGCTGGGGCGTCTCGACTGAAGCTGGGTTGGATCACCGGACGATGCGGATCTGTTTCGATGAACTGCGGCGAGCGCAGGAGATTTCTCCCCGGCCCAATTTCCTCGTCCTGCTGGGCAACCGCTATGGCTGGCGGCCCTTGCCTGAAGAGCTTTCCGTGGAGGAATTCCACATACTGGAGCATGCCGCCGCGCAGATCCCCGGCAGCGCGGACAAGCCTGCGGTCGCGGTTCTGCGGGAATGGTATCGCCGGGATGACAATGCCGTTCCGCCCGCCTATCTCCTGCAGTCCCGCCGTCAGGACCTGGGCGATGATCGGGACTACACGCGTGATACGGTATGGAACCAGGTCCAGGCCGTCTTGTGGACCATCATCAACCGAGCGATGCCACCGGAGCTACTGCAGCGGCGTTTCGATGGTGCGGCAGCGGAGGGTTCCCCACCAGCCATTGTCCGGTTCCAAGCCTCCGCCACCGAACAGGAAATCTGGCACGGCGCACTCCTTGCGCGGGATGCTCGCGAGCATGTGCTGGCGTTTTTCCGGGAGATCGAGAACCTCGCCGCTTTCTCCGACCCGAAGCCGATCAAGGACTTCCTTGATGTGGATCCGTCCGGCAGCATTGAAGTCGCACTCCAGGCCGAGCAAGACCGGTTGAAGGCGGAACTTCGCCGGCGGCTGGGCAGTGCGAATGTTTTCCACAACGAGGCCCCCGCCCGGTTGGTGGAGGTGCAGGACAATCAAGGCGGCCGAACCACCGATGTCACCACGGATCATTTGGCCCGGCTTTGCGCCGATGTGGTAAGGCGGATGTCGGATATCATCCAGAGTCAGATCGAAGAGTATTGGCGCAAGACCGCACAAGCTTCCACGGACCGCGCCGCCCGCGAACTGGAAATCGAACAGCGCGAATACGAACGGTTCGCCCAGGAGCGTGGCGGCGAGGAATCGTTTGTCGGCCGGCAAGCCGAGTTGCAGGCCATTCTCGACTACGTGGGGAGCAATTCCCGATGGCCATTGGTGATTCACGGCGCTTCCGGCTGCGGCAAGACCGCCTTGTTGGCGCGCGCGTCTCAAGAAGTGGCCAAGACCCGAAAACGCATCGAACGTTTCATCGGTGTGGCGCCACGGTCGTCTGACCTCCGTTCGCTGCTCAGCAGCCTCTGCCAGGAATTGCGGCAGCGGAACCCGCGCCCGGACGCGCTTCCCACCGAGATCAAGGAGTTACGCGACGAATTCTCCGAGCATTTGGAGGCCGCCACAACGGAGCAACCGCTGATCCTGTTTCTGGACGCCCTCGACCAGCTTGCTGATGCCGACAATGGCCGGCTGCTGAACTGGCTGCCGCCTGGCTCGTTGCCGGCCCACGTGAAGCTCGTTGTCTCCTGCTTGTCCGACCGGACCACCGGTGATCCCGCCGGCCAACCATACGCCGAACTCAACCGCCGCCAAATCCCGGCCGAGAACTTCATCAACCTGGACGTTCTCTCGGAGGCCGAAGCTCGCCTGTTGCTTCTTGGCCGGTGGCTCCCCAAGGCGGGCCGCAAGGTCAGTGACGATCAGCGGGCGCGAATCGAGCAACGCCTTGCCTCTCCGGCCTGCCGCCAGCCAATCTACTTGAAGCTGCTTTTCGAGGAGGTCCAACTCTGGCATTCCTACGACCCGGCACCGGTGCCGGACGAGAGCGTCCCCGCGCTTCTCAAACAACTCTTCGACCGGCTCAGCCTCGAGACGAACCATGGGCCGCTGTTGGTGAATCGCGTGCTGGTTTATCTGTCCGCATCCCGGCACGGATTGGCGGAAAACGAGATTCTGGAGATTCTGTTCGCAGACCCCGAGTACAGAGCGAAGCTCAACGAAGCCACCGAACAGACCCGGCATGAGCTGCCGCCCAAAGCCAAACGCATTCCGATTGCGCTGTGGTCTCGGCTCCGGTTTGACCTCGCTCCATACCTCACCGAGCGCGCCGCACCCGGTGCCAATGTGCTAACGTTCTACCACCATCAGGTAGCGGAATGGGTTTGGGACCATTTCGGGTTGCCGGGCGAGCGTCCTGGTGAGGCACGGGAACCCACGGTCGAGCCGTGGCATCCGCACCCACGGTTAGCAAAGTACTTCACGGCCTGCGCCGAGGGAACCGACCCACAGAAGGGGTGGGAAACGGACAACGTTCGCGGGTTTGCCGAGTGCGTCTTCCATCTCACCAAGGCCGGGCAGCACCAACAGGCTGTGAGACTGCTCACCAATTTCCCGTTCCTCCTGCACAAACTCCGCGTGGGTCTGCTCGAAGGCGTGTTCGAGGACTACCACTTGCTTCGGCGCGAAGAGCCCGCAGAAGTGGCAGGGCGTGTGGACATCTGGGCCGATTTCTTCCGCGAACATGCACACATCCTCCGCCGCGGAAACGCGGAATGGCCGACACACAAGATCTTGCTCCAGTTGGCGGCGGATCACGCGGATGACAGCCCTATGACCCATGCCGCAGAAGCGTGGTTGTCCCTGGGCAAGTGCGACTGGACATGGTTCCGGGCAGCCCGGAGGCCGAGAAGGCTACGCAAGAACACCTGCATCGCCGTCATGTCGAAACACCCCAATAGGGTTACTGGAGCGTGCGAACTCGAAGACAAGAGGATCCTCTCTTGGTCGTACGACGGAAGCCTCCGGCTCTGGTCCAAGGAAGGGTACCCGCTAGCAGCATTGGAGGGGCATTCGGGTCCTGTGTGGAAGGTTATTGTGCGAAGATTCGGGGGATTTGTCTCCCCATCAGACGACGGCACCGTGAGATTGTGGACCGACGACGGCCAACCATTGACTGCACTTGGGGGTAGGTTTACCAAACATCGTTGTACAAAGGAACTGCAGGATGGTCGGCTCCTGTCATGGTCAAACGAGGGATTGCTGTACCTGTGGTCAAGCGATGGTAAACTGCAGGCCACGCTCGACGCTGACAGATACGGTATCGATGAGCCGGTCGAGTTGGGGGACGGCCGAGTGCTGTTCTGGGGCACGGAATCGTCTCTAAGCATCTGGGCCTTGGATCACTATAGCCGCGTGCTGCTCAGAGGGCATGAAGGACGTATGGAGGGCGCCCAGGTGCTCAAGGATGGCCGCATTCTCTCGTGGTCTCTGGATGGCACGTTGAGGCTTTGGACCCACGAGGGGCGGCCGATCAAGACTCTGGCCGGCCACGTAGGCGTCGTCAGCGGCGCGAAGATCTTGTCCGACGGTCGAATCCTGTCGTGGTCAGCGGACGGGACACTCCGCCTATGGTCGTGCCTCGGCGAGTCCCTGAGTTCCTTATGCGGCCACACTGCAGACGTAGTCGGTGCCAGGGAACTGGCCAACGGCGACATCATGTCCTGGTCCAAGGACGGCACAGTCCGGACATGGAAAGACAACGGCGCTCCTGGAAACACTTCTCCCAGTGGACTTACGCCCCCAATCCACAGGATATATGAGTTGAAAGGGGATCGTGTCCTCTTTGTCGGATTTGACCACACTATACGGCTGGTCGGTTCAGACGGAACGAACGCAGTGTGCGAAGGGTTCAGCGCACTTCCTGACTTCCTTGAGCTCTTGAACGGCAGCATAGTGGCATGGGATTGGGGCAACACCGTCATACTGAGCCGAGATGGCGCGAAGGTTGGTGTACTTGATGATCACTTTGGGATGGCACGCCAGTTAGGCGGCGGCGACCTGGTGACCTTGTCCCGCGACGGAACAGTGAAGGTATGGTTCACGAAGAACAAAATGCCTGAGTTACGCCACCTGTATCGGATCCCTGTCTGTGGCTTCTTGGAACTGCGCAGCGGCCACCTGTTGGCGTGGGACAGAAGAGGTGCACTGTGGCTGCAGACCGTGGAAGGGGACGTGGTCGCGACCCTCGATGGGCACACCGTGGAGGTCGAGGGAGCATCTGAGCTGTCGGACGGCCGCATCTTGTCCCGGAGCAAAGACGGTTCAATGCGTTTATGGAGTAGGCATGGAGCACAACTGGCTGTACTGATGGTCCCCAATGCGCGGATTGCTGGTGTCATCGAACTGTCCGACAGCCGTCTTCTGTCATGGTCGGCCAACGGACGTTTGTGCATATGGACGGCACAAGGTGAACTGCTCGCGGCTCTTGAGGGGCATACAGATGCGATCCTTGGCGCGCTGGAGTTGGCGGACGGCCGGGTTCTTTCTTGGTCCAAGGATGCCACGCTCCGCCTGTGGGCAAAGAATGGCGCCGCACTGTGCAAGCTCAGCGGACATACCGGCGAAGTGTCGGAAGTACGCGAACTGCCGGACGGGAGGCTTCTGTCCCTGTCGGGAGACGGCACACTGAGGTTCTGGACCGACGATGGTCTGCCAATTGCAGTCCTGCAGGGCGTGAAAGGCGAGATTTTGGACGATGGCCGCGTTCTGACTTGGTCCAGGGGTGACAAACTGTTGCTATGGAGTGGTGAAGGCCGGCTCATCTCTACCTTGCTGGATCAGCCTCTAGAGCATCACTCGGATATCCAGTCGATTCAGAAACTCTCTGGCGGCCGCTGGCTGTCGTCTCTAAGAGACAACTATAACTGGCATATCAAAAACTGGTTATGGAGCGCTGAAGGGCGCTTGCTGGCGTCGATGGAGGGCAAGGGAGACTCTCTCGCGATCAAGTTATCCAGTGGTCGCTTTCTGACATCGCTGGACACATCGCTGGACAGATGCAGCCTGCGCCTGTGGTCAGATGACGGCTTGACGATTGCTGATCTTGAAGGTCACGCTTTTCTTGTCGAGCTTTCGGATCAACGGCTTCTTTCTTGGTCCAGGTACTGCACCCTTCGGCTATGGTCACGTGACGGCGTTCCACTTGCAATTATAGAGGGGCACACTGGCGACGTCCGGGGTGCATTTGAGCTATCAGACGGACGCGTTCTGTCGTGGTCTGGCGACGGAACGCTGAGACTGTGGAAGCTGCCCGACGACTTCTCCGAACTTGCGGATGAGGCAAAGAGCGAGATAGAGCGGCCGCCAGGCGTGAAGAGTTACGATGGCAAGACTCTTTGGGACGCTCGTATACTGACCAACGGAAGAATACTGTCTTGGGGGAAGAAATCCCTCTATATGTGGTCGAAAAGTGGGGAACTGCTCGCAATGCTCAGTGGACACACCGATGACATCGTAGGTGCCAAGCAGTTATCATCTGGCACGATCGTGTCCTGGTCCTGGGACAACAGTTTGAGGTTCTGGTCGGCGGACGGAAAGCCCCTCGCTGCACTGCCCAACTCGGCCTCCTATGACGGAGGAGTTGCCGAGTTGGCGGACGGCCGGCTGCTGTCGTGGAGTCCGCTGCGAATTTCCTCCGCGCAGGGAGAGCCCATAGCACATATGGGCGATGCGGGTCTTAAGGACACCCACAGGCACGGACTGGGCGCTGAGGGCGTGATGGTACTGTCGGATCAGAGGATCCTGTCGTGGGGATCGGACACGCTGTACATCTGGACCAGCGAAGGTAGATTGCACCGCCGCCTGGAAGGACACGAGAGGTGGAAGGGTATTGATATAGCACTAGAACTATCAGACGGGCGGATACTCTCGTCTTCCGGCAGAGACGGGACACTGCGCCTGTGGACTCCAGATGGGCAGCCTCTGAAAGTGCTGGAAGGGCATGCTGCGGTCAGAGCGATGATATGCGGCAAGTTGTCAATGGCACATGAGTTGCCGGATGGGCGACTCGTGTCGTGGGGATTCGCTGACCGTAGTTTGCGCCTGTGGACAGCGGGAGGCGACTTGCTGGAGATCATCTACAAATGGGGAGTATTGGGCGGCAAGGTGATCTGTCTGTCTAACGGGAACCTCCTGTTCGGCACGGAGCAGCGCACCCTGCGCCTCTGGCTGGCCGATGGCGGACGGACCGTCAGTCTCCATGGGCCCTCCGGCAGATTATCCGATGCCTTGGAGCTGTCCGCCGGGCGCATTCTGACTTGGCACGAGGATGATGACCGGCTCTGGGTATGGTCCGCTGAAGGGACACCGCTGGCGGTCTTCCGGGGCCACTTGCAGAGAGTCGGCGGCGCTCTTCAACTGAACGGCGGCCGCATCGTGACCTGGGGAGGCGACGGGACAATCCGGCTGTGGACGGTCAACGGATTGCTTGGCCCCGGCAAGGAAGGCCTGAGCACAATTAAGAGTGATGCAGTGGCCATGAGCGTGGACAATTACCTGGAGCCTGTGCTCTTGGGCAAAGATGGAGCCGTGTTGACTTTCAATCGCCGGGCCGAGCCAGTTGCGTTACGTCTCTGTTAGGGGGTGACAGTGCAAAAAGCTTCGCGACGCACCTGTTCGGGATGGGTTGGCTGCTAACCGGGTGGTGCATAGGCAAGCTCAACCGCCAGATTGTCCAGACCATCACGCGCGGCGGACGCGTCGAGAAAAGTCTTGGCAACGTGGACGCGCACAACCCGCACTTCATCGGCCGCACCGCCAATCTGCGGATGTTGCGCGAGAACTTCGTCACGCCCGGCAACATCGGCGTCGTCACCGCCGTCAACGGCGTGGGCGGGCTGGGCAAGACTGCGCTCGTCATCGAATACGCCCACGCCTTTGCCGACGAATACGGAGGCGGACGCTGGCAGGTGAGCTGCGCGGGCAAGGACGACCTGCGCCTCGCCCTCGCCGAACTCGCCACGCCCATCGGCTTCGAGTTCACCGACGACGAAAGGAAAAGCGCCGACCTCCAATTCGAGCGCACCTGCCGCGAGTTGAAGAAGCTCAGACCCGCGCTCTCCGATCACGCGCACCGCAGACTGTCTGGACATAGACTTTGGAAGAAGGTAAACAAGGAACACCTGTTGTGAAAGCAGCCACTATGAACACCCTCGATATCATCCACGAGCTGACACACGGCAAACCGTATGTCCTGGTTGTTATGGCGTACAAGGAAGCAAGAACAAACACCGACAAGCGGGCGGCCTTGTACAAATTGATCAAGCACGTTGTGGAGCAAGAGTCGCAACTCGTTTGTCTTCGAGCGGACGAGTTGATGCGGTCGGGACATGAATTGCTGGAGAAAATCCACATCTTGGTTGACCGAGCGAGTCTGGTGATTGCAGAGATCAGTGACGCACGCCCAAACGTCTTTTATGAAGTAGGGTATGCCATGGGCAGCAAGAAGGAGTCGCGGCCCATTCTGCTCATCGAACGCGGCGTCAAACCGCCCTACGATCTACAGGGGCTGGAAGTTTTCGAATACGAGAACACCATGGACGGGGTCGAATCGTTTCGGGGCAAATTCGCCGAACACTTGCGAATGCGTCTGAAACCGGTGTTGCCATTGCTCAGAAAGATGCTGGCCCCGTCGAACCCAGAGCCATCGTATATCGTCACGAGTCCGAAGTATCCAGGGAAGCACAGCCGAATTCAGGGGCAGGTTTTTGATTCGAGAACGTTCGGAGATCATGTGGGTATACTCGGTTTGATTTCGGCGTTTGGGTTATTCTACGGGGACGCCAAGAATGTCGAATTGATCTCCGCGCAGCATGCGCCGCCGGATCTTTTGGAGCGCGATATCAACCTCTACCTGATTGGCTCTCGCAAGGTGAACAAGTGGTCTCGCGAGTTGACGGAGTTCCTCACGAAAGACAAATGGCCGCGGTGGGAATTCGATCCACATCCGAAGTCGAAGTGTGGCGAATCAGGCGATTGGCTGTGCGCGCTGTTTCGGGCGGAAAAAGAGGGACGCCAGCTTGTCGAAGGTCAATTGTCAGTAATCGGTCAAGAGGAGAAAGCCGAAATATGGACGTCGGACTACGGCGTTCTCCTGCGGGGACCGCACCCGAAACGTCAGGGCCGCCTCGCATTTGTCCTGGCTGGTGCACATAGTCTGGGAACAGCAGCAGCGTGCCTCACAGCAACAAGATCGTCAGTCATTGAGAGGCTGCGGGTGAAGTTACCGGAAGGTGTGTTGGAGGACAGGACGCGCACTTTCTGGGCGTTAGTAAAAGGAACAACCTCTCCAGATGACTATTTGATCAGAGAGGAAGATGTTGAAATCGTGGAAACTGGTGTTTATTCGTGAAAACGTTTCAGCGTTCCACGCACCGGCATTTTTCGGAGACTGCGACGTGGCCGTCCCATGGGACATCGCCTACTTCATCGAGTTTTTGAAACCCAGACTCGGCGAACGCAACGCAGAATTTCTCACCGCCATCGCCGCTGCGCTGAATGACCGCACCAAATTATCCGCCCTCAGCCAATTTCCCGGAATGGCACAACCAGCCGCCCGTTTCGCTCTACGCGCCGTGGCCGTGAAGCCAAATGCTGAGTCTGACCGGCCTAGCCGTTTTTCTGACCGCAACTCCCGTTGATTGCGACTCAACTCAGTCCCGAATGGCCCTTAGTTAAGGCCCAAAACTCTCTTGCCGAGGCGTTTGCGTCGTGGCGGGTTGGGGAGGGTCTCAAAGATGACCTGTCTGGAAAGCGCCTGCATGCGGCGCAGGATTTCCTGTAACTCGCGCCAGTTTTCAATCGCCTGCTGGAGCGCCTCGTATTGCGCTTTGGACAGGGCCACCGACACCGTCTTGGCTTTGGCCTTGCGCGTCCACTGGTAACACGGGCCACCGGCGCCCGGACCGCGATCCTGCGCGTAGCCCTGACTGATCCATCCCGCCTGGGCGAGCCGGGCGCGGAGTCGTGCGTATTGCGTTTTGATTTCCGAAAGGTCCGGTTGCATGAAAATAAGGGTAGCAGCGTTATCAATAGGGCGGTATATCTACCGCCCGTGGGTCGGAATCGTGCTCAAAAGATCGATTCACCTAGGAAAATCGCGCATTTTTGGCGAGAAATCAACCACTATCTGGAACCATTCTGGACTATCTATCCACCCTCTTTGTTAGCCATTTTGTTAGCCATCATTCCTTGATGGTGATGACTTCTTTAAGCAACTTGCTTACGGATCTAACTCTTCGGCGACGGCGCCTTGCTCCCATGAATCCGGGGCATGTCAGCAGGAGAGTTCGTGTTCAAGAGCGCGTTATAGCCTCAACTCTCCTCACGCACGGATTATTTGAGCTACTCCCGGAGTGCTTGCAGTGACTTCGCCCGTCGTGCCAGGCGATGGCTTGGTTCAAGGGCTAGTGGAAGATTATTGAGATAAGTTTTTTATACCAAGGGAATCGTGAACTGTAGAATCGTGAACGTCTGATGACACGGACAAATAAATTGAAAGAGCAACACCCCTCGCCGTCAAGTGCTGAGGCTCTGGATTTGAGCGACGGAATTAGCCTTTGATTTTGGCCTGTCCTCAATGATAATTCTGTCATGCAACTGCCCGAGCAAATCAGTCCGGAACAGATGGTCGCATTTCGCGCGATGAGTGGATCGCGGCGGTTGCGGTTGGCCGAACAACTTTACTGGTCAGCTCGCAAGATGAAAACGGAGGGTTTGCGCAGCCAACATCCTGATTGGTCTCCAGAGCGCGTCCGAGAGGAAGTGCGCCGGCTCTTTAGCAATGCCCGAACCTGAACTCTTTCTGCTCTTCGTGCGCCCGTTGAATCGTGCGGGGATTCGCTACTTGGTCAGCGGCAGCGTGGGTGATTTTTTATGGTGAAACGCGTCTCACTCACAATGTTGCTGTCGTGGTTTTCCGCAACCCAAAGGACCTTCAAAAGCTGATCGAGGTTTTCCCTAAGGCCGACTTTTATGTGCCACCTCTGGAGACGATGCTTGCAGAAACGGCCCGCGAACATTCAGGCCATTTTAATCTCATCCACTTGGATACTGGCTTTAAGGCGGACCTGTATCCCACGGGATGCGACGAGTTGAGTGCATGGGCATTCCGTGGCAAACGCACGATCGAATACGAAGGTGAGAATATTGTGCTTGCGCCACCGGAATACGTCATCGTGAGAAAGCTGGAGTATTTCCGAGAAGGACACGGGGAGAAACATTTGCGTGATATTCGCGCGATGCTGGCGATTTCCGGCGAACAACTCGACCATGCGGCTCTGAACGAATGGATCCAACGGCGCGGTTTGCATGCTGAATGGCGTCAGGCCGCAATCTGATGCTGTGCAGCCTTCTTGATGGGAACCAGGTTGGCTTGCCTTATGGCACTACAGTCATGATCACTCGCCGATAACTGCAAAGGGCAGGGTGGCCATCATCCTTCAATCTCAGGATGACGTGGATGATCTCAGGCTTTGCTGCTCCCGGTGCGGTTAGACGGGTCATGAAGCGATTGGCCGATGAGCACCAGGTTATGGGAATGCGGGAAGTCCTTGCAGAGCAGGCGCAGTTTGCGCAAGCAGGCAACGAGTTCTCCCTCGACAGCGGAGGTAAGGTTCATATTCGCTGCCGAAAGTTGCCTGTTACCCGCAAGCTGCTTTTCCGCGAGTTGGCACGGAACAATCCTGAGGCGAGATGCCTGGGCAGTCACTATCTGGTCGTGCCGGACGACTGGTTCGTCGACCTGTTGGAGCAATACTATGGTCGATCTGTGACACTAGATAATTGGCCTGAAAATGGCGAGGCGCTGGCCGCTTAAAAAGCGTCTTCGCGAAGGTGCCCCGACGTCCGCAGAGGTCTCGCCTCCGGACCAGCGGCTCTGAATTTTTCGTGCAATCCCCCCGTCAAAAGACATGTAAGCACTTCATTATCTGATGCTTAAACACTGGGACGCCGGTAGGCAGACATGTTGGGCATACATAATCCAGAGGGAGATCGCCCTTGGCAACTGCGTGAGATGGCGAACACTGCCCGGCCAATCCATGGGAATTGCAATACTCAAATCCTGTGGTGCTTTTGAAGGCGGGGGCGGGCACGAAGGCGAATTGCGCGTTAAGAAGAGCTACGAGAGAAATTCCATAGGACTCTCAGATACGCAGGAAGAGTTTGCGCTTGTACATCCAAAGCAAGATTAGCCAAAAGATGATCAGGACAAATGCGCCGAGCATGAACGGTTCGTAGGCCTTCCCAGCAAATGTAAAGAAATTCTGGCCAAGGTGCGTCTTCAGGTTTTTCGTCACAAACGCCTCGAAAAGGTGCGCAATAAGGTAGGCCGCAATAGAATTCATTCCGATGATAACCAAAGGAAATGCCCAGCCCCGCCTTTGCCACAGATCAATCGAGCCATAAAACAGTGCCAGGAACAGACAGCACCATCCGCCACTGAATAGAACCCAAGTGGGGGTCCAGATGCGTTTGACGACGGGGCAAACGCCCAGGACGCCGAGCAACCAACCACCTACCAAGCCGATCACCCCCGCGACGATGAGCCAACGCATTTTGGCCAGAGCCGGACGGTCAGAGCGGAGCAACCCTCCCGCAATCAGGCCAAGGATCATGGTGGCGAGCGTGGGAATGAAGCTAAGGGTCGCATACCCGCCCGAGTTGTGCGTGAAGACCTTGGATCGAGGGAACAGGTTCAGGAACCATGTGTCAAACGCCCAGGCCAGGTTGCTGTTTTTTTGCCAATGAACGGCGAAGCCTTCCAGACCATGGCCTTGCAGCCAGTCGGAGGAAACACTGACGCCGTCGTAATCGAAACCGCCACCGGCGACAGGATACAGCGCGAATGCCAGCCAATATCCTATCAAAATTGCGGTGAACGCTATCCACTGGTCTCGCACCGGCCGGAACCCGAGAAGGAAGAGAAAACCATATCCGAGTCCAATCTGGGTAAGCGTGTCTTCGAAAGTCCAATAGGTCTGAGAGGCGTGTGTCGAGCGCAGAAATACTCCAAGGAGGACCAGTAAAAGTGAGCGCCAGAGGGCGTGCAACCACATCCCGCCTAACTGTTGGCCACGGGCCTGACGGTTGGCAATGGAGAATGGAAGAGCCACTCCCACCAGGAACGAAAAGGATGGTTGGATGAGATCGTGCA
>DIXK01000084.1:48583-58410 GCA_002428665.1 Verrucomicrobia subdivision 3 bacterium UBA6082 | reverse complement strand
CCTGACGCCATTCAGCTTCCAAACCACGCCGTCGCCCATTGGTTGTCTTTGCCTGTGAACGTGTCCACCGGTGCGTTCACCGCACAGTGGACTTCCGTTCCAGCCGCTTTAACGGCGCTGTAACCTCCGCCGCGACTGGTCGCGCGGTATTCCTATTCGGCACACGGGGTGAATCCCCCCATTTCGCACAGTCATTGTCCGAACTATGGTTGAGAATATGTCAACTGAAACTCTGTTAATCATCGTAGTGGTGGTGCTGCTGTTGAGTGGTGGTGGCTTCTTCTACAGCCGGCGAGGGCGCTGATCAACGCCAGGCTTTTCATCCTGGCTTCTGGACCACACAAAGCCGTGGATTTGGACTTTCCGGTCAGGAAGATCGACGCCGACTTGCCGCCGAAAGCCACGGCGGATGCGGCGAACAAACTGCCCGGGCCGAACCGAAGGTAGAAACCGATCTGGACGCGCAGGATACCGGCAAACAACCGGCCAGAACGTAAGGGTTTACTTTGATTGCGAACCGAGTTCAGGCCGGCTGCGGTTGTCTATTCCGAATGTCCAGCCGCTGGCCCATGCCCCGTGTTACCGTTGATATTTCATCGGAGAATCTGTCCACATGATTTTTGGAGTGAACGCCACCAAGTCCGCCGTCGTTGTTGCCCAGACCAGGGGAGCCAGTGCCAATTTTGTCATCACTGCCATCAAACACATTTCGTTCCAGGTCTGCTCCGGTGACGAGCTGGCGGAATTGTTACAAAACCTCAGCCGGTTATTTGATTCCAATGGCAAAGCCGCCGGCTCGGTCATTGCGCTTTTGAAATGTTCTTCAGGGCGGTTTGGTTCCTGCCTTGAGGCGATCAAAGGGGAGGCAATGGTCGAACTCGCGGCTTCCCAGCGTGGGCTGCGCATCGTCAAGATTGCTCCGCAAAGTCTCAAGAAAACGCTTGGCTGCGCGAAGGATCAAAAGTGGAGGGATCGTGCCGGGGAGCTGTTTAATCCCGACGGCAAACGCCCGGACTGGTACAAGGGCGCAGCCGGAGCCGTTGCCGCCGCTTTCAAGGTCGCTGGCGAGTGACGTGAAATCAACTATGAAACCGCTCCAAACACCGCTGTCCCTCGGCAATACTCGGTAGTGCCTGATTCGGCGGAGCTTCCGGAACCTCAAGAAAGTCGTCCATCTTGTCTGATCGCAGGCCTCCCACAATTCTCGTTGAATGATTCCCCAGTGTAACGTGATTAGGCGAGAAACGAGGAGCAAGCTCTCTTGGATACTCCATTATCCGACGGTGCAGTTTATATTGATGTGCACCGCTCGACTTTGGACCGTTACAGAGGCAAAATCCAAGGATGCCAGACGAAAACTCCCAGCGCATGGACAGGCTGGAATCGCACCTTGCACACCTTGAGCATCAGGTCGAGCAGTTGAACGGCGTGGTAATAGAGCAGGGCAAACTACTGGACCGGCTCAGCAAGGAAACTCAGCGGCAGTCCAGCGCTATGCAGACGCTGGAACTGGAACGTATGAAGTCCAACGTGCAGAGGCCGCCGCATTACCAGTGAGGTCTCTGAGTTCAAGTTTCCTGCGTATAGAAAACGAGCGGAACGTATGGGTCGGGGACTTCCCCCATAGACAGCTTGGCGCAAAAGTCAGATATTCGTTTAGCGTTTGTCGCTCGCCGTTGGGCATCTAGCAGCTCAAGAGTTACGCCTGAAATCTGACGAAAAACATGATATGGAAGTTGAAGGACCTGTC
This sequence comes from Verrucomicrobia subdivision 3 bacterium UBA6082, assembly GCA_002428665.1. GTDB lineage: Bacteria > Verrucomicrobiota > Verrucomicrobiia > Limisphaerales > UBA8199 > UBA6082. The sequence continues at coordinate 56,660 of DIXK01000084.1, read as the reverse complement.
ACAGCTACACAAAGCGACGCTGGCGCAAGCGGCAAGTGCCCGTGGGCGATCTCGCTGCGCGGGACAGCGCCGGTGTCATCTTGTCTTATCCGCGTTCATGAAAGGATGCCCCTGAATGAAACATAACGGGCACAAAACTATTTCTCCAAAAGCTCATTTGCCCAAGTGTCCCACAGGCATCCAGGGTCTCGACGAAATCACTGGCGGTGGATTGCCGCGAGGGCGGCCCACGCTGGTCTGCGGCGGCGCAGGTTGCGGCAAGACGCTGTTTGCTGCCGAGTTTCTCGTGCGCGGCGCCGCCCAGTTCGGCGAACCGGGTGTCTTCATGTCATTCGAGGAGACGGAAGCGGAGTTGAAAGCCAATGTCGCGTCGCTGGGGTTTGATCTCGCGGGTCTGGTCCGGCGCAAGAAGGTGGTGCTCGAATACGTCCGGGTCGAGCGCAGTGAAATTCATGAGACGGGCGAGTATGATTTGGAAGGTCTGTTTGTCCGGCTGAATCTCGCGATTGATTCCGTCGGGGCCAGACGCGTGGTCCTGGACACCCTGGAGGCGCTCTTCGCCGGCCTGCCCAACGAAGCCATCCTGCGCGCCGAGTTGCGCCGACTCTTCCGCTGGCTCAAGGACAAAGGCGTGACCGCCGTCATCACGGCCGAACGCGGGCGAGAACAACTGACGCGCCACGGGCTGGAGGAATACGTGTCCGACTGCGTTATCCTGCTTGACCATCGCATCCACGACCAGATCGCCACGCGGCATTTGCGCGTCGTGAAATATCGCGGTGCGCTGCACGGTACGAACGAATTTCCCTTCCTCATTGGCGACAACGGTATCAGCGTGATGCCTATCACGTCGCTGGGGTTGAACCACAAGGTGTCGAGCGACCGGGTTTCCACCGGCATCCCGCGACTCGACGCCATGTTGAACGGACGGGGTTTTTTTCGCGGCAGCAGCATTTTACTTACGGGCACACCCGGCACCGGCAAGACCATCATCTCCGCCTGCTTTGCCCAGGCAGCCGCCCGACGCGGGGAGCGCGTGCTCTTTTTCTCATTTGAGGAATCGCCCAACCAGATCATGCGCAACCTGCACTCGATTGGGTTGCGCCTGGAGCCTTTGGTCGAGCAGGGCCTACTGCGGTTTCACTCGGCGCGGCCCACGCTCTACGGCCTGGAAATGCATTTGGCCACCATGTTCAAGGAGATCGCGGCGTTCAAGCCCCAGGTTGTGATCATGGACCCGATTACCAGTCTGATGGTCGCCGGCACCGACCATGAAACCAAAGGCATGGTGACGCGGTTGATTGATTATCTGAAGGGCGGACAAATCACCTCGCTGTTCACCAGCCTGACGCACGGCGGCCACGCGCTGCAACAAAGTGAAATTGCTATGTCCTCGCTCATGGATTCCTGGCTGTTGTTGCAGGATTTTGAAGGCAACGGCGAACGCAACCGCGTGCTCTACGTGATCAAGGCGCGCGGCATGGCGCACTCGAATCAGGTGCGCGAGTTTTTGATTTCGAACCGGGGCGTTGACCTCGTGGACGCTTACATCGGTCCCAGCGGCGTGTTGACCGGCGCATCCCGGGTGGCGCAGGCTGCCCGCGAAAAGTCCGCAGCGCTGACCAGCCAGCAGGAGGCGGCTCGACGCAAGCGCGAATTGGTACGCAAACGCGCAACCCTCGAACAGCAGATCGCCTCACTACGCTCAGAATACGAAACCGAAGAAGTGGAACTGCGGCGCCTGGACGAACAGGCGGGCACGCAAACACGCCTGCTGACCGCCGAGCGGACCGAATTGGCCCGCTTGCGCCAGGCGGATGCCACGGTCACGACCCGCACGAACAGCAAATCCAGATTGAAGGGTAAACGATGAACACAAGAACGGCAAAACGGCGCGAATCCAACTCCAATGCCCGACCAGCTAAAGTCTGGCAGCTGCGCCTGTATGTGGCCGGCCAGACACCCAAATCGCTGGCGGCTTTTTCAAATCTAAAGAAGATTTGCGAAAACCATCTCAAAGGCCGGTACCGCATCGAGGTGATTGATCTGGTGGAGCGACCCCAACTTTCCCGCGGTGACCAGATTGTGGCCATTCCAACGCTCGTGCGCAAGTTGCCGGTACCCGTGCGAAAAATCATCGGCGACCTGTCCGACACCGAGCGGGTGCTAGTGGGGTTGGATTTGCGCGCCACCGCTTGACCAGGACAATCGCCTATGAAAGCCAAAAAGAACGGCAGCTCAACCAAGGCCTTTGAAAAAGCCCTGGCTACCCGCTCCTCGGGCAAATACATCCTGCGACTCTACGTGGCGGGGGCCACCGACCGATCGTGCCAGGCCATCCTACGAGCCCGTCAACTGTGCGAAACCGAGCTCAATGGCAACTACAAACTGGAAGTGATTGACGTCTATCAGCAACCCATCTTGGCGCGCGATGGGCAAATCGTCGCGACCCCAACGTTGGTTAAAGAACTCCCGCGACCGGTGCGGCGGTTCATCGGCGATCTGGCGAACACCACCCGATTGTTCGTTGGGTTGGATCTACACACGAAAACCAAAATAAAACTTTGAAACGTGCCCGCCGCCAACCTCCCTCGTGCCCCGGAGCGCGCGCGGTTCCTCGCCCGCGGCGCGTCGCCAGAGCGAGAGGCGCCGAAAAGCTTCACGGCTCTCGCCACCTTAACGCGCTGCGACCGAGGACGGGTCGCGCTCCGTCAGGCAAGCTCTCTGACCTCCCTGCGCGCCTCGCAGAAGCAGAGGAAACACTCCGCGCTATTCGCACTGGCGAAGTGGATGCGGTGGTGACTGCCGGCAAGGGCGGGCTGCAAGTCTTCACCCTGGAAGGCGCCGAGCACGCCTATCGCGTGCTGATTGAATCCATGAACGAAGGGGCGCTGACCCTGACGACCGACAAGACGATTTTGTACGCCAACCAGTGCTTCGCCCGCATGGTCAAATGCCCGCTCGAGCAGGTGACGGGCAGTTCGTTCCACCGGTTTCTCTCCGCCGCCGACCGCGCGATGCTCCGACCCTGGGTGAAACGGGCCGCAAAAGTCGGCTCCAAAACCCAGGTGCAGCTGCAGGCAGGTGACGGTTCACAGTTGCCGGTGCAAATCTCCCTTCGTTCCCTGGCCCGGAAAGGCGCCAACCACACGATCATCGGCATGGTGGTGACGGACATGACGGCGGCCCGGCGGACCGAGGAACTGCTGCGCACTTTGACTCACCGCGTCGTGCAAGCGCAGGAAGCCGAGCGCAGGCGCGTGGCCCTTGAGTTGCACGATCACATCACCCAGTTGGTCTGCGCCAGCCTCGTTCGCAGCCAGACGCTGGCGAACCAACTTTCGGCACACGGAGGCTGCTTGCAGCAAGAGGCGATCACACTCCGCGAGATGCTTGGGCAGACGGCCGAAGAAGTGGAGCGCATCTCGCGTGGTCTACGCCCCAGTGTATTGGACGAACTCGGGCTGGCCGCCGTGCTGCGCGACACCACCAAGGAATTTGCGGCGCGGACGGGCGTGACCCTCAAGCTGACCTGCGGGGAGTTGACCGCGCGCCTGCCCGCCGACACCGAGTTGACCCTCTACCGCATTCTTCAGGAAGCCTTGAAGAACGTGGAGCAGCACGCCCGCGCGCGCCACGTGACGGTGCAGTTGACGAAGCCGGACTCCGTCGTTCAGTTAGTGATCCATGACGACGGGATCGGCTTCGATCCGGAGCATCATCCAGCACGACGAAAAGGAAGAGGCGGCCTCGGCCTGCTCAGCATGCGCGAGAGGGCGATCTACTCGGGAGGCGCCCTCAAGGTAAAATCCGTTTGCCGCGCCGGTCTGGCTAAAGCCGGCACCGCAATCGAAGTGCGCATTCCACTCGGCAAAGCCCGCGCAGAGGGGGGGGTGGAGCACTGATGCAGTTCGTTGCAATCCCGCGCCAAGGATTCGCATCAAATTGATGCAAGCGCTGTGGTTAAAGCGAACGCACACCGTCGCACTCCGACCAAACAGTCGGAAACTTTGTATTGAGAGAATAACGCCAATCGAACATGATAACCGTGCTGGCTATGGAAAATAAATTCCAGTTACATCAAGCAAGCCAGACTTTGGAACATTCACGTCCTGGCCAGGAAGATTTGCGCCGAGCATCCCGCCCACTTCCGCCCGCAACGAAAACAAGCGCATGAAAAAGAAATCCTCACCGTCTCGGCAGCGGAGGCCGGCCAAAGGTGCCCGCCTGCGTATGGCGGCGCGGCCACCACGCAGCGTTACGCGGGAAACCCCCGTCCCGCCCGCGAGGGTTTCATTCCCCATCGTCTGCATCGGCGCCTCGGCCGGCGGCTTGGAGGCCTTGGAACACTTTCTGTCGCACGTGCCGAAGAAGAGCGGCATGGCGTTTGTGATCGTCCAGCATCTGGACCNNACTGCTCCAGCGCGCCACCGCCATGCGGGTGATCCAGGTCAAGGATCGCACCCTGGTCCAAAGGGATCATGTCTATGTCATCCCGCCGAACAAGGACATGTCCATCCTGCACGGGGTGCTACACCTGCTGGAACCGGCGTCACCGCGCGGCCTGCGGCTGCCGATTGATTTCTTCCTGCGTTCCCTGGCGCAAGACCAGCAGGAACACAGCATTGCCGTGATTCTTTCCGGCATGGGCTCCGACGGNNCGGCCAAGTTCGACGGCATGCCGCGCAGCGCAATTGACTCCGGGTTGGCGGATATCGTGGCCCCCGTGGACGACCTGCCCGGACGCATTCTAGCGTATCTGGTGCGCACTCCGCTGATCCACACTTCCGAACAGGCGCTGGAAGAGAAAACGCGGGGCGCCCTGGATAAGGCGATCATCCTGCTGCGCACCCACACCGGCCATGACTTTTCGCTCTACAAGAAAAACACCTTCTACCGCCGGATCGAACGCCGCATGGGCATCCACCAGATTGACAAGATTGACGCCTATATCCGGTATTTGCAGGAGAATTCGCAGGAACTGGATTTGCTTTTCAAAGAGTTGTTGATTGGTGTGACAAGCTTCTTCCGGGATCCTGCCGTCTGGAAGGAGTTGCGCGGCAGCGTTATTCCGGCGCTTCTCGCCAAGCGCCCGTCCGGCCATGCCGTGCGGGCGTGGGTGCCCGGTTGCTCCACTGGGGAGGAGGCCTATTCTCTGGCCANNTTGCCACCGACCTGGACAAGGACGCGATTGACAAGGCTCGCCACGGCGTTTATCCCGCGAATGTCGCCGCCGACGTATCACCGGAGCGACTAACCCGGTTTTTTACCAAATTTGAACGTGGCTATCGTGTGGCCACAGAAATCCGGGAAATGGTGGTCTTTGCCCCGCAGAGCCTCATCCTGGACCCGCCCTTCACCAAGCTGGANNAGCTGCCGCAACCTGCTGATCTACCTCGCCCCGGAGATGCAGAAGAAACTCATTCCGCTGTTTCACTACAGCCTGGCTCCTGGTGGCATTCTGTTGCTCGGCAGCGCGGAGACAATCGGCGGTTTCACCGACCTGTTTGCCTCGCTGGGCGGCAAGACACGGCTTTATCGGCGAACCGAGTCCGCCACGCGGGAAGGGCCATTCGAGTTTCCCTCGTCCTTTGCCCCGCCGTTGCCCGGCGTGGCCGAAAGACTTCCCGAAACGAAAACGCCGCTCAGTCTCCAGTCAATGGCGGACAAGTTGGTCCTGGAGCATTACGCCTCGCCGACCGTGCTCGCCAACGACAAGGGCAATATCCTTTACGTGAGCGGCCGGACAGGCAAATACCTGGAACCGGCCGCGGGCAAAGCCAATTGGAATATTTTTGCCATGACCCGCGAGGGCCTGCGCTACGAACTCACCAGCGCTTTCCAGAAAGCGCTCGGGCGGGAAGGCCCCGTGGAGTTCAAGGGGCTCCGCGTCAGGACCAATGGCGGCGAGCATTACGTGAATATCAAGGTTCAGCAACTCGCCGAACCAGAGCCACTCCGGGGGCTGGTGATCATCGTATTTACCGATGTGACCGCCCCGCTCGAAACGAAACCGCCAGGACCGCTTGGGAAGCATGGGGAGGCTACGGCCCACAAAGTCCGGCTGTCGGAACTGGAACGGAAACACCAGCAGGTCTGCATGGAGTTGCAGTCCGCCCGCGAAGAGATGCAGAGTTCCCAGGAAGAACTCCGGTCTACCAACGAGGAAATGCAGTCGACCAACGAAGAACTCCAGTCCACCAACGAGGAACNNGAGTTGCAGGCCAAGGTGGACGAGTTGTCCCGGTCCAACAACGACATGAAGAACCTGCTCAACAGCACGGATATCGCCACGTTGTTTTTGGACAACGACCTCAAAGTGCGGCGGTTCACCACGCAAGCGACGAAAATCATCCAACTCATCCCCGGCGACGTGGGTCGGCCCATCACCGACCTTGCCTCCGACCTGCTCTACCCGGAACTGCCCACCGACGCGCGCGAGGTCTTGCAGAAGCTGGGCTTCGCGGAAAAACCGGTCGGGACGCGCGACGGAGGCTGGTTCACGGTGCGCATAATGCCGTACCGGACCCTCGACGACCGCATTGATGGCGTGGTGATCACCTTCACGGACATCACCGCCGCCAAACGGTTGGAAGCGCAGTTGCGGGCGAAGCACGGCGTTCTGGAAAAGCACGTCGCGGAACAAGCGTCGAAGCCCGCGCGGGCAGCGGCCCGCGGGAAGCCGGGAACGGCCGAACGCAAATCCATCCAGAACAGTTCTGAAAAAACCGCCGGACCCGGCAAAGCCTAAAACCTGCCTCCCATGCCCGAGCCACCGATCACTTACGGCGCTGCCGCCAAACGGCGCGATCGTGTCACACCTGAACGACGCGATCGCCGTATCCAGCGGGGCCACGGTCCCACGATGGCGGAACTCTACCACCTCGCCGAAGCCCGCCTGCGCGATCAGCAGAAACGCAAGCGGTCCAAAGCCGGCGCTCCGGAGTCCGGCCCCGAACGACTGCTCCACGAATTGGAGGTCCACCAGATCGAGCTCGAAATGCAGAACGCCGAGTTGGAGAAGGCCCGGAATGAACTTGAGGTGACCCTGGAGAAGTACACCGACCTCTACGATTTCGCCCCCGTGGGCTATTTCTCGGTGGATGAATCGGGCGTGATTCTGGAGGCGAACCTGACGAGCGCCGCCTGGCTTGGAATTGAACGTTCCCGGCTGATCAAGCGGCGCTTGCCACTTTTGGTATCCTCGACGAGTCGTCCGGGCTTACTAGCTTTCCTTAAAAGGGTCTTCAGCGGGCCCTCGAACCAGGTCTGCGAAGCGCTGCTTCAGAAGGAAGATGGCGGCACTTTTTGGGCCGGTTTTCGGGCCGTGTCCGCAGTCTCGTTGGAAGGGACGGGGAAATGGTGCCGGATTACGTTCGGGGACATTACCGCCCGCAAGCAGGCAGAGGAGGCGCAACAGCGCGTGGAAGCGCTGGCGATCGCGAACCGCACGCTGCAGCAGGAAATTGTCCGGCGCCGGACAGTGGAGGAAGCCCTCAAGCAAAGCGCGCGACATGAACGCCAATTGTTGCAGCAGTCACGGCGGTTGCAGGAACAACAACGGCTTCTCTCCCACCGGGTGCTAATGGCGCAGGAGGACGAGCGAAAGCAAATCAGCCGCGAACTGCATGACGTCATCGCCCAGACTTTGACAGGCATCACTGTGCACCTGGCGGGTTTGAAGATAACAGCAATGCGCAACCCCAAAGACCTGGAACAAGACATCGACCGCACGCAGCGGGTGGTAGAGCGCTCCGTGAGAGTCGTCCATGAGTTTGCCCGTGAACTGCGCCCGGCGGTGCTGGACGACTTGGGACTAATTCCAGCCCTGAATACGTTCATAAAACACTTCCAATCCACTACGAAAATCGTGGTCAGCTTGTCAGCCGGGGACGAGCCGGCGCAATTGGATGCCGACAAACGCGCCGTGCTCTACCGGGTCGCTCAGGAAGCTCTCACCAACATCGCCCGCCACGCACAAGCCCACCGGGCGGAAGTAACGATTCAGAAATTGGATCGCACAGTCTGCATGACGATAACTGACGACGGCAAAGGCTTTAAGCAGGAACTTCTGTTG
>DIXK01000084.1:0-48540 GCA_002428665.1 Verrucomicrobia subdivision 3 bacterium UBA6082 | reverse complement strand
GGGGGGGGGGGGGGGGGGAGGACGAAAAAGGGACCGGCTAACGCCAAGTCTTGAATATCTATGAAACGAATTACTGTGCTGCTAGTGGAAGATCACCAGATCGTCCGGGAAGGCTTTCGGGCGTTGTTGAAACACGAAAGCGACATCGAAGTGGTCGGTGAAGCGGAAACCGGCCGCCAAGCCGTGGCCATGGTCAAAAAACTTTGTCCCGCCGTCGTCGTGATGGACATCGCCATGCCGCTGCTCAATGGGTTGGAAGCCACGCGGCAAATTCGCAAAGCCGTTCCCGACACCAAGGTGCTCATTCTCTCGGCGCACAGCGATGACGCGTACGTCGAACAGGCGGCTGAATTGGGCGCGGCGGGATTTTTGCTTAAGCAAACTTCCTCCCCCAATCTGGCCACGGCGATCCGCGAGGTGCAGAGGGGCAACACCTTTTTCAGCCCGGCCATTGCGAAGGTTCTCAACAGTCGCGTTCGGAAGTCAGTGGATCGCGAAGGGAATGTCAGCCAGAAAAACAACCGCTTGAGTTCGCGCGAGATCGAAGTGCTGCAATTGATCGCCGAAGGCAAGCCCAACAAGCAGGTCGCCGCGGAACTGGGTGTGAGTTTCAAAACCGTGGACAAACACCGGCAGCATCTCATGGCGAAACTCAACATCCATGACATCGCCGGCCTTACACGCTACGCGATTTCCCAGGGCATCATCGAGAGCAGTGTCCAATTGACCATCACCTGACCCAACCCTCGGTATCGCTGTTGCCTGCCGCGAGATGGCCTCACCTCGCGGTCAACGCGTGTCCAGTCCATGATCCGGACCGGCTTCAGACGGGATAAATACCCCACGGTTAACCCCACCGTGGCGCATACAGCTTCTCGGCTTAGGATGATCGTGCCATGACAAATGACATAACCCAGTATGCTTGGAAACCCGCCAGCGAACTAACGCGATGCGAAGCCGGACCGGCTCATCGCATTCTCGTGGTGGATAATGACCCTTACATTTGCCATGTCAGTGCCGATGTGCTGATTCGGCATGGCTACGAAGTAACCGCCGCCGAAGATGGCGCCGCCGGCTGGGCGGAACTCCAGGCCTACAACTACCAACTGCTAATCACCGAGCACGCCCTGCGCAAGCTGACCGGCATTGCACTGGTCAGAAAGCTGCGCGCCGCCGGCATGGCGCTGCCGGTCGTGATGGCCGCAGGAAGGCTGCCCACGCGTGCACTGGCACGAAACCCTTCGCTGCAACTTTCAGCAACGCTGGTGAAACCCTTTGCCCTTGATGCGTTGCTTAACACGGTGAGAACCGTCCTGCGCGCGGCTGACCGTCCCTCCCAATAGACCCACCAGCTTCCAAATTGGCCCGCTCACCCAAGGGGTGGATGATTCCCATCCGCAGTTGAGGACACCATCGTACGGACGCTGGTGAGCTTGATCGAGGATGACCAGGGCGGCAACCGCCCGGCGGTGGAGTTGCGCGCGCACCTCTCGGGAATGAATCACGACCGCGCGTAACACATCATGGAGGAAGCGCACAAAAATTGAAACAGGAGGACGTGTAAACCAACAGGGTTGGCACGCCTAGTTTTGAAGCTGGCGCAATTGTGTGGCGCATGAAGCATCGCAAGCAAACGGAGGCCGAATCGCTTGATCTCCCGTCAGACTCGCGGAGGAGCGTTAGCAGCATTTCTGCTGAATGGAGGCTGCTTTTCCCAGCATCACCGGTGGGGCAACCCCCCATAGCTTCACACTCACGCATCACGTACCATACTATGTAGTAAGAATAGTTCTTAAATTTTAACCAGCATTATGAAAAATAAAACGCTCTTGCTCACCATCCTCTCCGCCGCCGCCCTCACGGTCGGCTGCGATAAACCACAATCCACCTCGCAACAACTGGACGATGTCCAGGAAAAGACTGCCGCCGTCGCGCACGCGGTCAAGCAGCAGGACTACACCTATGCGCAAAAAGCGGAATACACCGAAAAGATGAAAACTCAGTTGGCCGAGATCAACAAGGACCTGGAACTACTCGAAGCAAAAATCGCGAAATCTAGCGAAGCGGTCAGAGTCGAAGCCACCCAAAAACTTCAGGCCTTGCGACAACAAGCGGCCAGGTTGAACACGCATCTTGACGAAACCCAGAACGCCACCGAGTCCACGTGGGAAAGCGTGAAGACAACCTCCCGGAAGGCCTATGACGACTTGAAGGACGGCTTCGACCAGATGCGACATTGGCTGAGCGAGAAGATCGCCCCTTAAGTCGATGCTGAAGTTGTGGCTGACCGGAATGCGCATAACCGGCTATGGCTCTCATTTTTGAATGCATTCAAACCGAAGGTATCGCCGAGCTCTCTTATCTGGTCGGCGATGACTCCATGGGCGTCGCTGCGGTCATCGATCCTCGTGCGGACGTGGATTGCTACCTCGAGCTCGCCCGTGCGAAACAGGTTTCGATCACCCACATTTTTGAGACGCACATCCATGCCGACCTCGTCAGCGGGGCGCGCGAGCTTTGGGCGCGGCTCGAATCAGCGAAAATCTTCGTCAGTCACGAAGGCGGGGCGCGCTACGGCTTTGCCCACGAGCAAATCTATGACGGAGACACATTCAAACTCGGCTCCGTCCTGATTACGGTTCGGCACACGCCCGGCCACACGCCGGAGCACGTCGCCTATCTGGTCGCGAAGAAGGATCATCCGGACGCGCCCTGGGGCGTGCTCACCGGTGATTCGCTTTTTGTCAGTTCTGCCGGGCGACCCGATCTACTCGGTAGTGGCCAGGCAAAGAAACTGGCCGGAAAACTATTTCACAGCTTGCGGGAGTTTTTCCTGAAGCTGGACGATGGGGTCATGGTTTATCCGGGGCATGGCGCCGGTTCGCCGTGCGGTGCCGACATCGGCGACCGCCTCAGCAGTACGATTGGCCATGAGCGACGCTTCAACGCGTTCCTGCACTTCAACGAGGTGCAACGCTTTACCGACTACGTTCTCTCCACTGCACCGCCCGCGCCGACTTACTATCCTCGGATGAAGAAGTTGAATGCAAAAGGCCCGGTGATCCTTGGCAACCTCCCCAGTGTTCGCGGGCTGCCTCCGAAATTGTTCAAGGAGGCAATCAAGCAAAAGGACAGCGTGCTGATTGACACCCGCATGATGTTGGCCTTTGGCGGCGGGCATATCCGAGGGGCGCTCAGTATCGGCGGCAAGCCGATGCTCTCAATTTGGGCGGGCTGGCTGCTGGATCCCAAGAAACCGATCCTGCTGGTTCTGGAGTCCGACGCCACGCTAAATGAGATCGTCCGCTATTTTGTCCGCACGGGTTACACCCGGTTCGCCGGCTACCTTGTAGGCGGAATGACGGCGTGGAACAACGCTGGTCTGCCGTTGGAATCGGTCGGGCAAATGACAGCGCATGAAATCAAACGCGCGGGCAAGAGGCTGCAACTGCTCGACGTGCGCTCGCCGGATGAATGGAAAAGTGGTCACATCCCGAATGCCCGCCATATCTTTCTGGGCGAACTGCGCGAGTGCCTCGGAAAGCTGGATCGGACCAAACCGACGGCGGTGTATTGCGACAGTGGCTATCGCGCGAGTATCGCGACCAGTATTCTCCAACAGGCAGGATTCGGCTGTGTCTGCAACATCCCCGGAAGCTGGCAAGCTTGGGTAAAAGCGGGCTTTCCGGTTGAAGGAGACCAGAAAAAAGCGAAGAAATGAGGAAGCGAAGAAAGTGCGCCAGTCTCTTGGGCGGTTTTGCCCTGTTGCCCATGTCCATTGCGGTCGCGGCGGAACCGGCGGTGAACGCGCTCAATTATCCCGGGCCTGCTTGGTCACCGTATGTGGTTGGCGCGGGCATTGGCATGCTTTCGTGGCTGACCTTCTATTTTTCTGACAAGCCGATTGGCGCCTCCTCGTTCTACGCGCACATCGCGGGCTTTCTGGGCAAGCTGATTGCACCCCGCCACACGCAATCGCTCGCGTATTTCAAGGACAAGCCGCCGCGCGTGAGTTGGGGATTCGTCTTCGTGGTGGCCACCATTGTGGGCGGTGCGATTGCCGCGCTGACGGGTGGCGAGTTTGCCAACGAATGGTTGCCACCCATGTGGGAGGGACGTTTCGGGGCCAGCATTGCCCTGCGGGCGGCGATCGGATTTGGCGGCGGGCTGCTCATGGCCTTTGGCGCACGGCTGGCTGGAGGTTGCACCAGCGGCCATGGCATCAGCGGCACCATGCAACTCAACCCCGCTTCCTGGATCGCCGTGATCTGTCTTTTCATTGGCGGCATCGCGGTGGCGATTCCGCTCTTTAGCCTGTGAGAAACCATGATGGATCCCGGCAAAACACTTCAGCCGCCAACCGGGCAACCCCCGTCGCCAGTGGCTGCGGCGCCAAAGTTAATGGCTGGCGTGCTCTTCGGTTTGGCGTTTGGTTTCCTCTTGCAGAAAGGCGGCGTGGGAAAGTTCAACGTGCTCATCGGCCAACTGCTGCTCCAGGACTTTACGGTCGCGAAGGTCATGCTCACCGCGATCGTGGTGGGCATGATCGGCGTCTTCACACTGCTTCACTTCGGCAAGGTGAACCTGCACATCAAGCCCACGCGAATCGGGGCCAACGTTATCGGCGGGCTTCTGTTCGGCGCAGGTTTTGCGCTGCTGGGCTATTGTCCCGGCACGGTCGCCGCCGCGCTGGGACAAGGAAGCTGGGACGCGCTATTCGGCATGGCCGGATTGGTCGCTGGTTCGTGGATTTTCGCGGGGCTTTCCGGATGGAGCAAACGAACGGTCGAGAAATGGGGCGACTTCGGCAAGGTATTGCTGCCCGATCTACTGCGTCTGCCCCGCACCGCGTTTGCCATCGGCCTGGCGGTGGTGCTCATCATGATCATTCTGGTCTTGGAACGATTCACCATCCGTTAAGCGGAAACTTATGAACCCGCGAAGAACGATCACGCTTCTCCAGATCAATGACACGCATGGCTACCTGGAGCCACACCCGGAGCTTTTCTGGGCCGGCCTACAGGCGGAGTATCGCACGGCGGGTGGCTACGCACGGTTGCTCACGATTTTCAAGCGGGTGCGTCAGGAGCAGAACGGCGCGGTGATCGCGCTTGATAACGGAGACACCTTTCACGGCACATTTCACACGGTGGAGTCGAGGGGCGAGGCGTTGATCGAACCGGTGAACCGTTTCGGCCTCGAGGCCTGGACCGTCCACTGGGACTTCGCCTATGGCCCGGACCGAATGCGCGAGCTGGCGGCGAAGCTGAATCACCCGCTGCTTGCTTGTAACTGCTACGTCAAAGCAACCGGCGAACTGGCCTACCCGGCCTTCACGGTGATCGAGCGCAGCGGCGTGCGCGTCGGCATCATCGGCATCGCCGCGACCATTCTGGACAAAACGATGCCACCGCGATTCAGCGAGGGCCTGCGGTTCACGCTGGGCAATGAGGAGCTGCCTGGCCACATCCGCACGTTGCGTGAACGGGAACGCGTAGAACTCGTGGTGGTGCTGTCGCATCTCGGCTTTCCGCAGGATGCGAAGCTCGCGTCGGAGGTCGAGGGCATCGACGTTCTTTTAAGCGGCCACACGCACAACCGGATGGATCAACCCCTGGTGGTGAACGGCGCGACGATCATCCAATCGGGCTGTCACGGAGCGTTTGTCGGTCGTTTGGACGTGGAGCTCGACGGCGGACAACTCGGAGCCATCCATCATCAGTTGATCCATGTGGACGACTCGATCCCTGCCGACCCCGACATGGAACGCCTGATCGAGGACATCGTTTCGCCGCATCGCCAGATGCTCTCCGAAGTCGTCGGACAGACCAAGACGGCACTCAACCGGAATACTTTTCTCGAATCCACCATGGACAACTTCCTTCTCCAGGCGGTCGCCGAAGCTGCTGACACAAGCATCGCATTCTCCAATGGCTGGCGCTATGGCGCGCCGATTACTCCAGGTCCGGTGACGGTCAATGACCTCTGGAACATCGTGCCTCCAAACCCGCCTGTGTCCACGGTGGAACTGACGGGGCAGGAGATGCGGGACATGATCGAGGACAACCTCGAACACACCCTCGCTGCGGACCCGTATCAGCAGATGGGTGGCTATGTGAAGCGGTGTCTCGGCCTCACACTCTATGTGAAGCTTGAGAATCCCGCCGGATCACGCATCCAGCAGGTTTTCACCGACAACAAAGAACTAAAGCGAAATGAGACTTACACGGCGGCCTTCGTCACCAGCCAAGGCGTGCCGAACAAATACGGACGCAACCGCCGCGATCTTGAACTGCACGCCATCGACGCCCTCAAGCGCTACTGTACAGCACATCCCTGTGTGAACGCGGATCTCCGCGGCACGGTGATCGCCGTTTGATCCAGCGAGGCAGGCATGAAGGCCCATGAAAAACACTGCCGTGAAGCCACTAACAACCTTCCTTTCGTGGCTGAAGCGTCGGGTTCCGGCAATTGACTGGCTACCGCACTACAAACGCAAGCATCTGCCGGGCGATGCACTCGCGGGGGTCATCGTCGCGACGCTGCTCATCCCGCAGGCCATGGCTTATGCGCTGCTCGCCGGTTTGCCGCCGCAAGTCGGATTGTATGCCAGCCTGTTGCCACTCGCCGTCTATGCACTACTCGGCAGCAGCCGGTTCCTGTCCGTCGGCCCATCAGCGCTGTTATCGCTGCTCATCGTGACCCAGGTCGCCGCATTAGCGGAGCCCGGTTCGTCACGCTATCTCGCGTTCGCCATGGCCACCGCGCTTATCGTCGGCGTCATGCAGATCGCGATGGGTGCCGCGCAAGTGGGGGTTCTCACGAACTTCCTGAGCCAGCCAGTGCTCTCCGGCTTTACCAGTGCCGCTGCGTGTCTCATCGCGCTAAGTCAGGTGAAACATCTGCTCGGCGTGCCACTTCCGCCGACCGACCATCTGCACGAGTTGCTAGGGGAACTGGCCCGGGCGGTGCCGCAAACCCGTTGGCCAACGGTAGCGATCAGCACCGCGAGCGTTTTGTTACTGCTCGCATTTCAACACCTGCTGCCGCGCGTTCTCGCGCGATGGAAAACATTCCCGGCTGCCTTGGCGCAATCGTTGTCGAAGAGTGGGCCAATCGTCGTGGTGATCGTCGGCACGGCCATCGTCGCCGCCTTCCACCTCGGGGCGCGCAACGGGATAAGTATCATCGGAGAGATCCCAAGCGGCTTGCCGAGGTTCGCGCTCCCCGCGCTCGCCGTGTCCGAGTTCCTGCCGCTGATTCCGCTCGCTTTCACGGTCAGCGTCATTGGCTTTCTCGAGAACATTTCTGTCGCGAAGTCGCTCGCGGCCAAACGCCGGCAGAAAGTGGATTCCAACCAGGAATTCATCGCGCTGGGGGCGGCCAATATCGCGGCCGGGGTCACCGGTGGTTATCCGGTCAGCGGCTCCTTCGCCCGCTCGATGGTCAACTTCACCGCCGGCGCAAACACCGGCTTCGCCTCAATCATCACGGTGGCGGTCGTTGGTGTGGCCGCGCTGTTTCTGATGCCGCTCTTCCACCATTTGCCGCAAGCCGTTCTGGCCGCGATCATTATCCTCGCCATCACCGGCTTGATGGATTTTGGGATGCCGCGCCGACTCTGGCGCTACAACAAGGCGGACGCAACCGCGTTGATCCTCACGTTCCTCGCGGTACTCGCGGTCGGGATCACGAAAGGGATCCTCATCGGCGTAGCCTCGACGATTATTCTTCATCTCTGGCGCACGAGCCGACCGCACATGGCCGTTGTCGGGCGAGTGCCCAACACCGGGCACTTTCGCAATGTCCAGCGTCACGAAGTGCAAACGCTCCCTCACGTACTCCTGCTGCGGATTGACGAAAGCCTCTACTTCGCTAACGCGAAGTATATTCAGGATTACGTGCTTTGCGCCGCCGCCGACCGCCCCGAATTGCGCCACCTCGTGCTGATCTGCAACGCGATCAATTTCATTGACGCCAGCGCACTCGAGACGCTGACCGACCTTCGTACCCGCATACAAGACGCAGGCATCGAGCTTTATCTCACGGAGGTCAAAGGTCCGGTGTTGGACCGGCTCGCTGACACAGAGTTCCTCGAACAACTCGGTTCCGAACGCGTCTTCCTCACCACTGAGGATGCTTATGAAAAGCTCGCATCGCCACACCTGCAGCAATGATGTCGGATAACATCCGCAACAGCCGGCGGGAAAACGAGGGTGGCGAGATTCCCAAAAGCAGAAAATAGCCGAGTCACTGCGGGAGGTGGCCGGGGTGGAGGATTCTGCGATCCATGAAACCTGAGGCGATCAGACTGAAGATCCCGGCCGCCAGATCGCGTTCTCGGCTTTGGGGCAGCGAGCGGGCGTTCGCCCTGCTGTTCCCGTCATTTCGTGCCTCGTGTTCTTCTACGGGTTGCTCATGATCTAAAGGCTGTCCCCTCGCCCAGCCACAAAATTCTCCGATTTCTGGCTTGGCGCGCTGGGCACGACGTTTTTGATCTGGCCGGGCATACGACTGTTCCTGGTTTACGCGGTGAACTTCGTGCACTTCAACGTGCTCTACGGCACCCTCGGCGGCATCGTGGCGATCCTGCTGTGGCTTTACCTCTCCAGTTGCGTGGGAGTGCTCGGGGCCTGTTGTTGCGCGGCGCAAGCGGAAATCCGGGGCCTCCCCCCACCCCACTCTTGCAACTATCAGCCGGATGACCCCGGACACCGCGGGAGTCCCCGCAAATGATCATGGTTAATCCCTCGATCCATCACTGGCAGCAAATCGAAACCCCAACACTCATGAAAGACAAAGTCTATAAACTCATCGAACTCACCGGCACCTCGACCAGCACCGACAAGGCCATCAAGAACCTGTCAGGGAAAAGCGACTTCGGAGCGATGACGACCGGTGGTGTTCGCACAGGCAAACGCGCCCCACATCACGGCTGCTCACGCGGTGCCTCGCGCAACCGGGGCGCGCACGTCCTGGGCGGCTGATGCTTCGGTCATACGGTTGGATTCCACGACACCGCTGGACACCGCGTAGCGTGTCAGACTGGCAATGTTGTGGATGTTCAGCATATTCATGAGGTCCTGGCGGTGTTTCTCCACGGTCTTTATGCTCAACGACAGCAAGCCGGCAATTTGCTTGGTGGCATATCCTTCGGCGATCAACTGGAGGACTTCGGTTTGACGGCTGGTCAACTTGGTGGTTTTGGATTTGATCGGGCTGCCGTTGGGAAATTTGTCCTGCCACTGCTTCAAGATGCGTCTCGCAATGGGCGGACTGAAAAAGGCGTTGCCGCTGGCAATTTCGCGAATGGCTCTTAACAAATCATCCCCGGCGGTCTCTTTCATCAAATAGCCCGCGGCGCCGGCTTCAACCGCGTGCTCGATGTATGCATCGTCACTATAGGCCGAAAGGATGAGAACCTTGGACGAGGGGACTTCCTTGGCAATTTGGCGTGCGGCTTCCAAGCCGTTTAGCAGCGGCATCGCAAGGTCTTGTAGGACCACGTCGGGCTTGAGCCTTTTTGTTTCCCGTACCGACTGCTGGCCGTTGGTCGCTTCGCCGACCACCTGGATATCGGCCTCTTTTTCCAGCAGAAGCCGCAGTCCTTCACGAACCACGGTGTGATCGTCGCAAAGTAGGACGGTAATTCTTTTCATTTACTTGTCTCGATGTGGTTTTGAGTTTTTGCGGCTTGATTCATTAACGGCTGGTGGACGCTACGCCGCCACTTCGGCCAGGTAAGCGTCTTCGAGTTTGGATGGTCGTGCTGCTTCCGCGTGCGCTTCTTGCGGCAGCGTGTTCTGCGTCAGCCAGAAGTCCTTGATGGCTTTGGCCATTTCCACAAGTTTGCTCGCCTGCGTAGGCTTGACCAGAAAAGCATTGGCTCCCAAACGGTAGGCGGCGGCAATGTCCGCGTCCTCCCCGGAAGCGGTAAGCATGACCACCACTAATGCGCCCCCGGGCTGTTGGCGGATCCATTTCAGGACGTTCAAACCCATCACGTGCGGCAGCTTCAAATCCAGCAACACCAGACACGGCATCGGAAATTTTTCGCGGTTGGCGAATTTCCCGACACCCTTCAGATAATCAATCGCCTGCTGCCCATCCGTCGCGACCTGGATCGGGTTGGTCATCCCCGCCATCGTCGCGGCGTGTTGCAGTAGGAACACATCGTTCGGATCGTCTTCGACTTGGAGAATCGTTTCCATGGATTTATCCTTTCTTCAATTGAATCCAGAAGTTACTACCTTTGCCCAACTCGGACTCGAAGCCGGCTTGCGCGCCCATGCGCTCGACGGCCTTGCGCACGATGGTGAGGCCGATGCCGTTACCCTCGTAGTCGGTGGCGGGGTGAATCCGCTCCAATAAGCGAAAAACCCGTTCGTGGTTTTCGGGGGCGATTCCGATGCCATTGTCTTTGAACCAAACCCGGATCATGGCTTGCTCCCTCACTTCCGCCGAGACCTCCAGGCGGGGTGTGGTGCCGGGCGAAACAAATTTTGCGCCGTTGCCCAGCAAGTTGGAGATGCATTGCGTCAACAGCGCTTCATTGCCGATCACCTTTGGCAACGTGCCTTTGATTGAAATCTGCGGTTTGATGGGCTGGCCATTCGGATACGTCTCAACGATGTCCCGCACGAGGCGGTCCAAATCCACCGGCTCCATCGGTACGGACGAGTGGATTATTCGGGTATAACTCAAGACATCCTGGATGAGGCGGTCGAGCCGGACCGCCGCACGCATGATCTGCTGAAGATAATTGGCTCCTTTTTCATCCAGCTTGCTGCCGTATTCATCCACCAGATATTGACCGTAACTTTGCATGGCGCGCAGCGGTGCGCGCATATCATGCGATACGCTGTAAGAGAACCCTTCCAGTTCACTGATCGTTTCACGAAGCTGGCCGGTGCGTTCCGTGACCACTTGTTCCAGGTGGGCGGCGTGCCGGCTGATTTGATCCGTAGCGTTCAACAGCACCTCCTCGGCTTGCTTGCGTTCGGTAATGTCACGGATGTTGCATTGAATGACATAACGTCCGTCTTCCTCGTAGAGGTTGCTGACGAATTCCACCTCGTGGTGCTTGCCCGTTTTGGCCTGAAGCGGCAGGTTTTCGTAGCGAATGAAATGGTTCTGCTGTAACTCGAAAAAGGCTTCCCGGCTGGCTGCTTCGTCTTTGAGCAGGCCGATTTCCCAGAGTTCCTTGCCCAGCAACTCGTCGCGCCGGTAGCCCAACAATTCCGTCATGAACGGATTGGCTTCTGTAATTTTGCGTGTATCGGGATCCACGATGAGTATCCCGTCCCGGGCCGCTTCAAAGAGCCGACGGTAGCGAATCTCGGACGCCCGCATGACAGCGCGCGCTTCCACCCGGTCAGTGATGTCATCTATGAACAGGAGTATCCGCTGCAGGTTATCCACTTGATGGCCGCTCAACAGCACCGTACGGCGTCCGACGGCCTCAAACTCGTGCGTCACCATGAAGTCTTCGAAGGACCTGTGGCGGGGGAGAATCTCCTCCAAGAAGTTGCGCAGCTTGGGAATATTCCACTGGCCATTGCCCAATTCATAAACCAGGCGGCCCACGGTTTCACCGGAAGAGATTTTGAAACAATTGCAGAATGACTGGTTGGCCATCCGCACGCGCAGATTCGCATCGAGGACCAGCAGCGGCGGGACGGTCTCAATGATGGCCTCAGCGTAATCGAGCGCTTGCTTGAGCTCCCGCTCGGTGCGTTGAAGCGCTTCCGATTGCTGGTCGGGTGCGGTGAGGTGGAGCTGTGCAGATTTCCGAACTGCACCTGGCTTTCTTGGCTGGCTACGGCTTGATTTGGTCATGATGGCGCTGCTCACCTGATTAGCATACCCCACCAAGAACCTCTGGGGTAATATGGGGTTGACCGGGGGGGATTAACCCCAGGGGTTTCGGGTTTGCAGGAAGGATGCCAGCGACATCCCGCACATGGCGCAATGGCGATTCCGGCAGGGAGGACCGGAAGCTGAGGCTTGCGGAATTCTAGCGGTAACGATTGGAGCCAACGACACCAGCTGAACCAAGTATCACGTCGTTCGTCCCATGACTTGTTTGCTTGGCCGCCGGAGTCAACCTGGCTGGCGGGAAGACAGTCTCAAGATAGACCGGCAAATCATTTTCGTATCTGAATTCGGACGCCGTCAGCCAGCGGCTGCGAAAGTCACGGGCCACCTGGTGGGCAATGTTCTCCAACGAACCATCGGACTTGATGATCGGCTGGGCGTCAGCCCGGTGATTGAAATCCAGGAAACCATGCGCTTCCTCGACGTAGCAGACCACGTGGGTTTGCTGTTCCATCATCACCACCACCAGTTTGGTTTTGTAACCGCGATCGCTGAGCAGCCGGCTGGCCAGACTGGCGAAATCATCGCAGTCGCCGCGTTGCCGTTGCAGAAAGGTTTCCGCGTCCTGTGGTTGCGCACTCAGTTCAAAAGTGAACCCGGCGAACGAACGAAGCAGGCTTCCCGGCGTCAAATCAGCGTTCCCGGCCAAAGTGCTCACCGTGCCTGCGTGTGCGGGCGTGCAGAACCCCGCGGCTATCAAACCTGCCAGTGCCAGCAAGCTGCAAGACATTCTCATTCCCGTCAGTTTGCAGCCAGGACAGCTCCCGCATAATCCCAGTCACTTTGATTAGCGTGTGCGTGTTTGGACTACAACGGCGGGCTGAACCGTCTCTGTACGGCAAAGCATTCGAATCCTCGCAGGCCGCGAGAGATTTCGGAGCGCGGGCGGTCCCCTCCCCGCCAGCACCCCCGCTCGCAGTGAGAAACCAGGATTTCCCCACAAACTCCTGAGGGCCGACCCGTCGCGCTGTGGCTTTAATATTGAACTAAGCCTGCGCCGCGTTGCCCCCGCCTCGACTTTCCGAATTTGTGCCTATCGCCCGGCATGGGCATCTGTTCCCGGCAAAACGGGGTTCAGCCCTCATTGTGACACGCACCTAGAGAAGCGAGGCTACGGGTGCATGGAACCTGTCGTTTCGTGCGTGGCCACAACGGCCAAAGCAAAACAACACAATCCAACGAAGTATCAAAAGAATCGTTTATAATGAAGACTACAAAAACATCAGTAAAACGGGCCGCACTAATCGCAGTGCTGGTCCTCGGCAGCAGCGCTTGGTTGAGCGCCCAAACCTACCAGGGGCGAATCGCACCACCCGGAAGCGGCCTGGACCGTCAGCAGAACTGGTATGGAACCAACAGCCAATACAACCAGGGACGAAGCGGACAGGCCGAGGCCGGGCTGGGCAGTCAGCAGGACAATTATGCGATTACCCTGGGCACCAATGCCCAATCCTCGCAACCACTAAAAATCAATAAGGGCAGTTCCCTCATCGGGACCACTGTCAAGAACCAACAAGGCGAGACTCTGGGGAAAGTTTCCGACCTCGTCATTGACTTCAGCACCGAACGCGTGACCTACGTCGTATTGGATAGTGCGCCCGGAGTTCTCACTGCACAGAAATTGCACGCCGTTCCGCTGCGGGCCTTCCAGCCTGATGCCGAGGGGACGTCTCTGATTCTGAATGCAGAAAAAGCCAAGCTTGACCGCGCCCCGGGTTTCGCCAAAGACAATTGGCCGGTCGTGGCCGCACCCGCGTGGGGCGCCGAACCGTTCTGGAAAAACACCCAGGGGACTCACGACTCCCCGGAACAACGCGCCTTGGACCAACATTACATGCATGACAACTTAAACAAGGATTCCCAGACTACCACGAAACAGCCGAAAGCCGAACCCCAATCCCGACCGTAACGACAACCGCGAGATAGAACCGGGAACTCTGCCGCAAGGCAGAGTTCCTTTGGCTTTTGGCCTCTCGCTGTTATCAGTCCGGCCCGACCCACTTCCAACAATTCACGAGCGAATCTTCCGGTTTAATCGCCAGCGCCCCGACGAACTCTGCCGCCGGCGTCAATGAATGAAGCCGCCATGACCGTGAACCGTTGGGAACGCCAAGCAATTCCGCCGCTTCACCGGGTGCAAGCGAGACCTCGATCCGGTCCAGGCAATCGTCTAATCCCGACCCGATGGCCTTCAGACAGGCTTCTTTGCGCGTCCAGCAATTGAAGAAACCCTCCGCGCGCTGTTCTGGGGGCAGGGCCCTCAAGCAGAGCTTTTCGCGCGGCGAGAAAAAGCGCTCTGCGATTTGCTCCGCATCGTCCATGGCGCGGATGCGTTCAACATCCACACCCAGTGCGTGCTTCGCAACGGCGTAGACTGCAATGAAATCCGAGTGGGCCAGGTTGAAATGCAGGGAGCGAGCGGCAGCCGGAGCGGCGATTTGTGGTTTGCCATACTCACCGTAAGAGAATGCGAGCCTTCTGGGATTGATGCCGAGCAGCGCCGAGAGGATTTCTCTCAGCGTGCCACGTCCGGCAACGAATCGGCGGCGGTCTCGTTCGAGATGGAAACGGCTTGCGCGTTGCCATTCATCATGCGAAAGCCATGAAGCCAGTTCGTCAACTCGCTCTGCGGGGATATCGAGCGGGGCAGAGAACACATGAACCTCGCCATCAGCCGGCTTTAAGCCGCGGGGTGCGGCATTCCACAAGACATCCACCGTTTTCATACGCTCTGATAAAAATGGACCGGGAACTTCACGCGGCTCCACGTGCCTGGCCGCCAGCACTCGTAGAGATTAAGCCATGGCTTCGCCGCCAGCATCGGGCTGAGCACCGGGTTGCCATAGGCAATCCGCAGCGAACGAGGCCGGGCTTCGAGCGATTGTTCGATTCGCGCCAGCGTCTTTTCCATGGTGTCTTCTCCAAACGGTGAAATCAGCACCACCGCGCTGACCGGCTCGAAATTGAAATCGGCCGCGGACTGGCAGACAAATCGCACGGGGGCCCGCCGGCCGCGCATTTTGGTGCCGTTCGCTCGACCGAGAGCCAGCAGGTGCGAGTCAATATCAACGCCGATCACTTCCTTGACGCAATACGTAGCCGCGACGCACACGACGCGGCCCTTGCCGCATCCGATATCCACCACCACGTCGTCGGGCTTTAATTCCAGGTGATCGAAAATCTTGAAATAGGTGTCGTAGGCCAGACAGCCGTAGTCGCGCGCATCGGGATGCTGAACGAGAGCGCCGCCGGTGGTGTGAATGCCCAATCTTGCCTCCCAAACCAGGTCGCAAGTGCGATTGAGCAACGAGGTGCAATAGCGCGGGAATTTGGGCGCGGGTGAGAATCGGTACTCTGGAGTTAGTTCCGCGGTGAGTGTTGACATAGCAACAAACTATGGATTCGGCAGACGCGGCTGCCAGTGGGAGATCACCTGCTTTTTCGAGAAACTTGACCCGCCAGATACAACGGTAATTCGAGCGCTTGGCCTTCGCAGTTCGCAATTCGGACACGGTGGCGTCATGGTCCGGCTCCACTCGCTTCGGCAAAGTCTGCCGTTTCGCCAGCTAATGTACCCGGTTCCGTTCTCCGATGGTTCATACGTTTGTCGGAGATCAACTGGCCGAAATCCAGTGTGATGATGCGGTCCGCGCAGGAAAAATACTTTTCATCGTGCGTGATCACGACAATCGTCTTGCCGCGCGCTCTTAATTCCGGAAGCAGTTGGCGATAGAAAATATCCTTGAACTGAGGGTCCTGGTCCGACGCCCACTCATCAAAAAGGTAGAACGGGCGGTTCTCCAGATACGCAGTCAGCAACGCCAGCCGTTTCCGTTGCCCTTGCGAAAGGTTTACTGTCGAGAGGTGGCCATCGCAAATTCTGACCTTGTGGTCCAATTGCAATTGCACGAGGTAACTCCTCGCCCGGGTATCGAGATCGGCCTGCTCCACGCCGAGCAGGCTTTCGAAAAGGTGAAAGTCGCCGAAGACCGCTGAAAAAAGCTGCCGGTATTGCTCGCGGTTCTCATCGAAGATAGGTTTGCCATCGAGGCGGATTTCGCCAATCTCCGGCACATACAGCCCCGTGAGCAATTTTGCGAGCGTAGACTTGCCGCTGCCGTTTCCCCCAACGACAAAAACTAATTCTCCCGGGCGGAACGTTAGGCTCATCGGGCCGAGCACAAAATGGCTGCCATCCTTTTCGCCGTGATACGAGTGGGTCACGGAGGCCAGATCCAGCCGCTCGAATGGCATTGCATCCTCTGCCGGAATGGCGCCCGACTCCGGAAACGGCGCGTTGGCGGCAAGTGAAAAGCCGAGTTGCTGGATCTTTTGCAGCGAGACATTGGCCCGGCCAAACAGGGAAAAGGTGCTCAACACTCCCGCCAGTGGCCCCATCAAATACAGGGTAGTGATGATGTAACCCGTAAGCGCCTCTTTGCCGATGGTGCTGATGGCCGGCAGCAGGAAGAGCATCAAGCCAACGAACACATAAAACATCAGATGGCTCCAATGCTGCGAAATGGTGAAGCGACGCTCCGCGGTCATGTTATGGCGCTGATACGCCTCAGTCGCGTCGTAAACTCCCCGCGCAAAAAACACCTCGCGCCGCGCGCGATGCAGCTTCAATTCCTTGATGCCGAGCGTCAGCGCGCGAAAATGGCCGAACAGCTTGTCTTCCTCTTCACGCGCCAGGAGCAACGAGCGAAACGCACCCTTCATCAGGAAGCTGTAGGCAACGGCACCCAAAACGATCAAACCGAGCAGGCTCAACAAAACCTGCCAGGAAAGCCACGCCAGATAAACCGCGCCGCCCAGAAGCAACGCGCCATTGACAGCGGTAAGCGACACCGCCAGCAGCGCCTGGGCGATGTGATAGATGTCGTCGGTCAGCGCCACCTGCAACCGGGCCGGGCCGCTTTCTTCGATCTGGCGCAGCGGTGCGTTGAGTATTGAACGGACCAGATCCCGGCGCAGGTTGGCGATGACGCCCTGCGAAAAGCGGACGGCCACGATTTGCGAATAATAGCTGGTCAGCAACCGGCCCAATCCCAATGCGGCAAAGGCGCCGACGAGGAGTGTCGTGGTGCGTCCTTGATAATTCAGCGCGATATTGACCATGGCGATCAAGCCAGCGTTGCACGCACCGCTCAACAACGCCGCCGCAGTCGTGAGAATCAACATTCGACGGCAATTGCGCAGAATAAATAAGAATAGAACCATAATAGAATGGGTCAGCGGATTTTCGTAACGAGGACCGCTGCTGCCGGGTTTGTCTCGGGAGTTTCTCCTTCGCACGGAGCCTGGGGCAGCCCCTCGGCTGCCAGGGCGATGGTAGGCGCCTCGAATAAACCGGCGACCGGCAGTTCAACTCCAAAGGCCTGCCCCATTCGGGCGATGGCCTGGACTGCCAGCAGCGAGTTTCCGCCGAGATGGAAAAAATTGTCGTGGATTCCGATGTGCTTCAGACCGAGCACTTCAGCCCAGATTTTAGCGACCGCTTTTTGCGTCGGGGTCTTTGGGGGCAGGTAATCTCCCGCCATTTCCAACCGCGACGGCTCGGGCGCGGGCATCCGCTGGCGATCCACCTTGCCGCTGGGCGTCAACGGAAAGGTGTTGAGTGGGACGAACACCGCCGGCACCATGTATTCCGGTAGTTTTTCTTTCAAGAAAAGGTGCAGTTCCTCGCTTGCGCACGGCTTGGTTGGTTGGGAAATATAATAGCCTACCAAACGTTTGGGACCGGGCTGGTCCGCGCGCGCCATCACCACAGCGTCGCGGACCTTTGCGTGTTGGCGCAAGGTGGCTTCAACTTCCCCCAGTTCGACCCGGAAGCCGCGAATCTTTACCTGCTCGTCCCGGCGGCCCAGGAATTCGATGTTTCCGTCCGACTGGTAGCGGGCTAAATCACCGGTCATATAGAGCCGGGCTTCGGTGTCCTCGTTGAACGGATCGGGGAAAAACCGGCACGCGGTCAAATCCGGCCGATGGAGATAGCCGCGCGCCAGACAATCCCCGCCAATGTAAATTTCTCCTGCGACGCCGACCGGCACCGGCTGGCGCTCTTCATCGAGCAGGTAGATCTGGGTGTTGGCAATCGGCCGGCCAATGGACGGCAGCGCCGGCCAGCGGTTTGGCGGACCGGTCAGGGAGCAAGCGGTCACGACGTGGCTCTCGCTGGGCCCGTAGTGATTGAAAAAAAGGCAATCCTTCAAGTGCTCAAATAGCCGCACAATGGCCGGCGTCGTCTGCAACTGTTCGCCCGCCGTAATGATTTCGCGTAGTCTCAAGTCGCCCGAGGCTTCCGGCTTGAAGGCTTCGGCCAGTTGCTGCAGGGCCACAAAGGGCAGGAACAGGCGTTCAATCTTCATTTCGCCGATGAATTGCCACAGGGCCATGGGATCGCGCCGCACGGTTTCGCTCACCAGCACCAGGGTTCCGCCCGCGCACCAGGTCGAAAACATTTCCTGGAATGACACATCGAAACTCAGCGAAGCGAACTGCAGCGTCCGTCCTCCTTCCGACAATTTGGAATTCCTCAATTGCCATGCGATCAAGTTGACCAGCGCACGGTGCGGCATCGCCACCCCTTTGGGCCCGCCGGTGGAGCCGGAGGTGTGGATGACATAAGCAAGATGTTCCGGATGCGGAGCCACCACCGGCTGGGGGGCATCCTGAGGAGCGGTGTCCGCCAGCGAATCCACACAGACGATTCGGAGGGTCGCTATCGGGAACAGGAGACGGCCTTGCAGCGATGCCTTGGTCAGCAGCACCGGCATGCCGGCATTTTCAACCATCACTTGCAGCCGTTCGAGCGGATAGGCCGGATCCAGCGGCACATACGCTCCGCCGGCCTTCAAGATGGCCAGCACGCCAATGACCATGTCGAGCGATCGTTCGATGCAGATGCCGACCGGCACGTCGGGGCCTACATTGAATCCTCGCAAGTGTTGGGCAAGCCGCTCGGCGCGCCCGTTCAGTTCCCCATAGGTGAGTGATTGGTCACCGAACACCACCGCCACAGAGTCCGGCGTGCGCCCGACTTGTTCCTCGAACAACTGATGAATGCAGCTTTCGCGCGAATAATCCGCTCTCGTTTGGTTCCATTCTACGAGCATTTTGTGCTTTTCTTCCAGGCTTAATGGCGGTGCAGCACGCCGGTCCGATCTTCCCCTGACCGTGTCAGGATCGGGCTGCAAGTAAGGTTCCATCAGCTTCGCCAGCGGCTTGACGTGCGGTATGTCGAGAATGCTCTCGTGCTCACCCGGAACGATCTGGACAGTCACGCCACCCGACGCGAACTCGCCCCAACCGCAGGCATTGTCGAAGGAGCAGATGAGCGGATGACCGCATGTGCGAAACAGCGTGACGTGGCCGCCGTAAGGTTTCGGCCGATAATCGGCGTAGGCCCGCAGGTGGGTGGCCCAAAGTTCGCGGCGGTCTTCCGGTTGCGTGGTCAGGTCCACCCAGTCGTCCACGTCCAGTGCCACCGTTACTCCGCGCATGCGGTTCAAGATATTGAAACAATGTTTCTTGATGACGCGCGCCCGCCAGAGCACCAGTTGCCACCGTTGCTCTGGTTTGAGGCGAAGCACATGCCCCAGGCGGTTGCTGAAGTTCCGGAGAAAGTTGACGCAGAACCCGGGCGTCGGTCGA
Source organism: Verrucomicrobia subdivision 3 bacterium UBA6082 (assembly GCA_002428665.1). Taxonomy (GTDB): domain Bacteria; phylum Verrucomicrobiota; class Verrucomicrobiia; order Limisphaerales; family UBA8199; genus UBA6082. The sequence goes on along the minus strand of DIXK01000084.1, from coordinate 29,007 downwards.
ACGTGGTAATAACTGGAGTTGGGCGGCGGACAATTAAATAGGGCCAGGAGGGAAACCTGTTGGCCCTGCGCTTCGAGCAAGCGCGCCATTTCGTAAGCCACATTGCCGCCGAAGCAGTAACCGCCCAGACGATAACTGCCCCGGGGCTGAAACGCGCGCAAGTCTGCCACATATTGCAAGGCCATCTCTTCCAGCGTGCCGAACTCCTCCCCACCGTCCAAGCCATGGGAATTAAACGCGTAGACGGGCTGGTCCGGTCCGAGAAAACGGGCGAGGTTGGCGTAACCCCAAAGCATGCCCCCGCCGATGCCATGCACAAGAAACAGGGGTGGCTTTGACCCGTGCGGTTGAATCTCCACAATCGAAGAGGCAAACCGTGGGTTCTGGTGTTCGCCGCCACGAAGCAACGCTGCCAATTGTTCGACGGTAGGCGACTGAAAGATGGCCGCCGCGGTAAGCTTCCTGCCGAACGCCTTTTCGATCCGCGCCACGATGCGCGCGGCAAGCAGCGAGTTTCCTCCCAGATCAAAAAACTGATGCCGCAGGCCGATGGGGCGGGTATTCAACATTTCCTCCCAGATCGTAGTCAACCGCCGCTCCGTCTCATCCCGTGGCGCGACGAATTCGCCCTCCAGCACCGGTATTCCCAGGTTGGGCCCGGACAATCCTTTCCGGTCCACTTTCCCGTTCGACGTCAGCGGCAATTCAGCCATCGCGATGAATGCCGTGGGTACCATGTACTCGGGCAACACCTCCTTGAGAAACGAACGGAGTTCGCCATTCACGATCAACACCCCGGGTTTCGCCACGAAATACGCGGCCAGATGGTGGTCGCCAGGTGTATCTTCGCGTGCGACGACCACGGCCTGCTTGACGGCGGGATGCCGCACCAGTGCCAGTTCAATCTCACCGGGCTCGATGCGAAAACCGCGAATCTTCACCTGCTCATCGATCCGCCCGATGAAGTCCAGATTGCCATCCGGCAGCCGCCGAACGCTGTCGCCTGTCTTATACAGGCGTGCGCCGGGATCGTCATCGAACGGATTGAGAATAAATTTTGCTTGGGTCAGGTCCGGACGGTTGAGATAGCCGCGCGCCAGCCCCACGCCGCCCAGGTGAAGTTCGCCCGCTTCACCATCCGGGACCGGACGCAATTGCTCGTCGAGCACCAATGCTTGCACGTTTGCGATTGGTTGGCCGATGGGCACTGAATAAGTCTCGGGGAGTGGTTTGGAGAAATCTGCCTCGTAGATTGTCGCCGTGATCGTCGCCTCGGTTGGTCCATAAGCGTTGAACCATCGCACGCGGTTGCCGGCGAGTTTTCCCCATTGAGTCAGTGCCCCGGGAAGCACCCGCTCGCTTCCGGTAACCAGCAAACGGAGTGAAGCCGGTACAGCCGCACCGGAGCGCTCCAGATCGTCAATGAGTTCATGCCACCATGAGGCTGGCAGGTTCAACACTGTGATCCGCTCATGATCGACGAAACGCAGGAACAGGTCGAAAGACCCGGTGCAATCTTCGGAACGCAAAACGACCGTCGCCCCACTGATCCATGCCGGGAAGATCTCTTCGGCAGCAACATCAAAACTGAGCGCGGCGAACTGCAAGACCCGGTCGCCCGGTGACAATTGATAAATCTTCGCCACAGCCCGGCTGTGATTGGCGAGACTGCCATGACAGATCAGCACGCCTTTGGGTTTGCCAGTAGAGCCGGAAGTGTAGATCACATAGGCCAGATCGTCCGCCTTTGGCTTGGGAACGGGATTCTTCCCGCCGGCCTTTCTTATCTTTTCCCGGTCCGAATCAAGCAGGACAACCGTGGTGGGACGGCGGGCGCCATCGGATGCCGCCCGCTCCTCCAAACCGGCGAACAAATCCGACAGATTTCGCTGCGTGAGGATGACCGGCGGATGGGCATCGTCGAAAATAAATCGCATACGATCTTTGGGATATGCCGGGTCGAATGGAACGTACGCTGCACCAGCCTTTAGCACGCCGAGAATCGCCACGGTCATGTGCCACGAGCGTTCAAGGCAAATGCCCACCAGAGTCTCCGCCATGACGCCAAGTGAACGCAGGTAATTCCCCAGCCGATTGGCGTGCGCATTGAGTTCGCTGTAGGTGAGGGACATGCCTTCGCCGATCACCGCCACCGCGTTCGGTGAGCGGGCGACTTGCGCTTCAAACATCTGAATGATCGAAATCTCTCTCCGGGCGCCATTTCGACGCAAGAAATGGCTTCGAGGACTTTTGTTTACCGAAACTGGATGCGGCGATCTGGCCGGTTCGGTGCGGGCCGTAAATTGCAGTGGTTCGTCGTTTTGCGCGCGAGCAAGTTCGCCCCGGAGTTCCTCCGCCAGCACGCTGACGTGCGGTTTGTCAAGAATCTGCTCATGCGCGCCGGGCACGAGATGAACCGCGGCCCTGCCGCCGTCGAATGCGTGCCAGCCGTAAGCGTCGTCGAACGAACACCAAAACGGATGGCCGTGGCTGCGCAGGAGCGTCACGCGACCCGCATAGGGCTTCGTGCGGTGTCGAAACAGGGCGTGGATATGAGTTCGCCAGAGCAGGCGTTGCTCGGGCGGATACGCGCTCAGGTCCACCAGTTCGTCCACTACCACCCCGGACGGCAGTTGCCGGCTAAACAGGCGCGCGATCTTCCGTTTGAAAGTGCGCGCGTACCAGCCGATGAAAAGGCGTCGCTCTGGACCTGGCCGGCGAATCAAACAGCCAGCGAAGTAGCATAAGTTCCCCACGAAGCGCGCGATCCACACTGGTGAGGGCGAAGCGCGGTCATAGGCGGAGTTGGGCGGGATGGAATTCAACAACGCCAGCAGCGCCACCCGCTCACCTTGTTCGTGAAGTTGCCGCGCCATTTCATAGGCAACGTTGCCGCCAAAGCAGTAACCACCCAGGTAATACGGTCCTTGGGGCTGAAAGACCCGGAGGTCGGCGACATAATGCGCGGCCATCTCCTCAATGGTGCCGAACTCCTGCTGCCCATCCATGCCGCGCGATTTGAAGGCATAGACGGGCTGGTCGGTCCCGAGGCGCAGCGCTAACGCTGTGTAGCCCCAGAGCATCCCTCCGCCAGCACCATGCACGAGCATGAGCGGAGGGCGGCTGCCCAGTGGCTGGATTTCCACGATGCTGGTCGCGCGGGGCGGCTGGCTCTTCTCGCGAAGCAGCTTCGCCATCTGCCCAACGGTGCGGGAGTGAAACACGGAGGCGACGGGTATGCGTTTCCCAAAAATGGATTCCACGCGGGCAATCAGCCGCAAGGCCAGCAATGAATGTCCCCCCAGCTCAAAGAAATCATCGCCGGCTCCGACGCGGTCGTGGCCCAGAACCTCCTGCCAGATTTCAGCCAGCTGTTTTTCAACATCGTCGCTGACGGGGATGGCCGGCCGGCGGGATTCGCTTTCTGGTTCGCCTGGATCGGGCAGTGCTTTGCGGTCCACCTTGCCATTGGCGGTGAGTGGCAGCGACTGAAGCCGGACAAATCTGGAGGGAACCATGTAATCGGGCAGCGCACGCCGGAGGTGTTCACGCAATTCTTCAGCGGTTGGTTGCGGGGAGTTCGTGCCCACAGAATAAACCGTGAGCTGCTTGTCCCCGGAACGGTCATTCCGGGCGACTACCACGCACTCGCGCACGGCCGGATGCCGGGTCAACGCGGTTTCGATTTCGTTCAACTCGACACGATTTCCGCGAACCTTGACCTGCGCGTCCAGGCGCCCAATAAACTCGATGCTCCTATCTGGCAGCCAACGGGCGAGATCGCCGGTTTTGTAAAGCCGCGCACGCGAATCGTTGCTGAATGGATTCGGAATAAATTTCTCCGCCGTCAGTTTTGGCTGATTCAAATAACCGCGCGCCAGACCATCGCCCCCTGCGTAGAGTTCGCCCGGCACGCCGATGGGGACCGGCTGCATTCTTTCGTCCAGCACATAGACCTGCGTGTTCGCGATCGGCCGGCCAATCGGAATCGAACGGCCTTCAACACTCGCACTAGTAAGCTCGTGACAACAGGTGAACGTCGTGTTCTCAGTGGGACCGTAACCATTGATCAACCGGCAATCAGGCAATGCCTCCAGCGCACGTTTCAAGTGCGGAACGGACAACACGTCGCCTCCGGCCAAAAGCTGGCGCAAGCCGTGCAGCGAGTGTGTCTGCTCATCAATCATGTGATGCAACAGACCCGACGTCAGCCAGAGCGCGGTGATGCCGCGCTGCTGAATAAACTCGCCCAGTTCCCCCAACGATGGCGCGTGCGGCGGGAAAATAACGAGGCACGCTCCGTTCAACAGCGGCCCCCAGATTTCAAATGTCGAGGCATCGAACGCTAGCGGTGCGAGCTGCAAAAAAACGTCGGTCGTCGCAAACGACGCATAGTTTGTGTTCTTCACCAGCCGTACGACGGCGCGATGCGGGACGCACACACCCTTCGGTCTGCCGATCGAGCCGGACGTGAAACTGATGTAGGCCAGGCTTTGGGCGGTCGCCTGGTTGACGGGATTTGTCATCGGCTCAAGCCCGATTTCCCTTTTGCACAAATCCAAGCAGAGAACATGATACATCTCTGGCAGCAGCGGGCGAAGTCTGCTTTGCGTCAGCACCATGGGTGCGCGTGCTTCGTCCAGCATGAGCGCGAGACGTTCCTTTGGATGCGCCAAATCGAGCGGCAGGTAAGCGCCGCCGGCTTTCAAGATGCCGAGCAAGCTGACCAGCATGTCCAACGATCGCTCCAGGCACACTGCGACCAGGACGTCCGGTCCGACGCCACGTTTCTGCAGATGATGCGCGAGTTGATTGGCGCGCTCGTTGAGTTCGCGGTAACTCAGTTGGGCGCTTTCGAATTCCACCGCGAACCCTTCCGACGTGCGGGCAACCTGCTCCTCGAACAACTGCGCCACGGTTTGATCCTTCGGGTAGTCCGTTCGCGTGTCGTTCCACTCCACGAGGATTTGTTCACGCTGTGCGTCGGTCAGGAGTGGAAGCTCGAAAACCCGCTGGCGTGGCTCGACGGCGATGGCTTCGAGCAGCGTCTGAAAATGACCGAGCCAGCGCTGCACTGTCTCAGCGGCGAACAGGTTCTTGTTGTAATGGCAATCCAGTTGAACAACACCGTTCATTTCACTCACATCGAAACTCAAATCAAAGTTCGTGAGGCTGTGTGCATTCGTCGCCAAGTCCGTCTCCAAGCCGTCGAATTTCAAATCGCCGTCCAACCGCGCGGCGTTGAACGTCACGGAAACGAGTGGAATTCGGTCCCCGTCACGCGGCAGATTGAGCTTTTGCACCAGGTTGCCGTAGGTAAAGTGCTGATGTTCGTGAGCATCGAGAAATGCTTCCTGCACGGCGCGGAGGTGGTCGGCACAGAATTGATCGTCAACCACGGTGGCGCGCAGCGGAAGAAAATTGATGCAATGGCCTACGAGCGTGTCGCCGCCCTCCACCGCGCGATCGGCAATCGGAATGCCGATCACGATTTCTCTCTGTCCAGACAGACGGCGCAACAGCCCGAAACAGCCGGCCAGCAGCGTGGTGAACCACGTGCAACCGTGTTGCGCGGCCACGCGCTTCAAGTCCCGGGCCAGCGTCCCGGGAAGTCGGCGGGAGACGCGTGCGCCATCGAACGTCCGGATCGTCGGTCGCGGTCGGTCGGTCGGCAATTCCAGCATCGGCGCGCCTGCGGCGAATCGCTTCACCCAGTAGGCTTCGTCGTCGGGGCGTCCGTTGTTCGCGCGCCGTCGCGTTTGCGCCTTGACGAATTCGCTCAGTTGCAGCGGTGCCGGCAATCCGCTAGGAACGCCGCGAGTTTCGGCTGAATAGATGGCAGCTAGTTCCCGCAGAAGGATGCCGAACGAGTGACCGTCGCAGACGATGTGATAGATGGTTAACATCAATACATGGTCCTGTTCACTCAAGCGAATCAACTGCGCCCGTAATAAAGGGCCGCTGCTAAGGTCGAATGCTCGGAGTGATTCCGCGATCTGTATCGCGTCCCATCGCGAGACTCGTTCCTCGGCTTCCAGTTCGGTCAGGTCAACGACCGGAACGTCGAGTTTCAACGCGGGATGAATGTGCTGAGACTCGCCGGCGGAATCAAAGGTGGTCCGCAGGGCTTCGTGCCGATTGACGAGTTGTTGCAGTGCTGCGCGCAAAGCCTCGGCTTTCAGCGGCCCTCGCAGATGGAGCAACCGGCACTCGCTGTAGGCGCACGAGGCGACGTCGCTCATTTGTGACGCCAGCCACAATTCTCGTTGCGACTCAGTCACTGGCACCGTCATCACGCCGTTCCCGCGCTCAAGGGCCGTGCCGACGAGTTGAGTTGCTAGCTGGTCGGTATTCGGACTGGCCGGCTCCGTTGGTTCGAGTGACAATACGGAATCAAGGTGTCCGGCGAGCGTGTTCACCGAAGAAAACTCATTGAGCAATTGCCGGAACGCGACTCGCACGCCGAATTTCTTCTCAATGGCCAGGCTGGCTTGCGTCAGGAAGAGCGACTCGAAACCCAATTCCGTGAACGTTGCGGTGCTGGCCATACCGTCGAGGTTCAATCCAGACAACTCGGCGAAAAGCGCGCTCAATTTTTCGATGAGGTGCGCTTTGCCGGAAACCGGGCCGCGGCTGCGTGAGGGCGGGGAGGCATCAACCGCAACACGCTCGTCCATTCGCATGCGCTGCGGCTGGTCTGCAACCCAGCCGCGCTCCGGAACAGAGCATTCATGCTCACGAACCCTTTTTCCCTCGCCTTGCTTGGCTCCATTGCCGTTCGGCGCACCGTTGGATTCGGAAGCTCGCTTTGTTCTTGCATTCGGCTCAATCCAGAAACGTTTTCGTTCGAAGGGATAAGACGGCAGTCGCACGCGGCGGCGTTGCTCCTCAGCATGAAAGCCCTGCCAGTTCACACGCACACCGCAGAGCCACAGCTCGCCGAGCGCCGTGAGCAACGAGCTCACATCCGACGAGGAATCGTTCGCACGGCGCAGTGACGACACGACCGATGTGTTATTGTTCTTCGCCGGGTGCTGTTTCGCCAGGTTGCTCAACGTCTGGCCGGGACCAACTTCGAGCAGCACGCGCTCAGGAACTTTCAACAACTCGTTGAGTCCGTCCGCAAAGCGAACCGTGTGTCGCAACTGCCGAGACCAATATGCCGGATTAGTCGCCAGCTCCGCGGTGATCCAGGTTCCCGTGACGTTTGAAACAAAGGGCAATTTCGGCGCGTGAGTATTCACGCTGCGAACCAATTCCGTGAACGCACCGAGCATTGGCTCCATCATTGCCGAATGAAAGGCGTGTGATGTCTGCAACGGAGTGGCGGCCACGTTGCGCAGTGCAAGCTGGCTTCGAAACTCCTCGACCGCGTCCGTCGGTCCTGAGATGACGCAGGAAGCGACGCCGTTCACCGTCGCGAGCGAGAGTTTGTCCGTGAGGAGCGGCAACACTCCACGCTCCGGCAGGCGCACGGCAAGCATTGTGCCTGCGGACATTTGCTGCATCATTCGCCCGCGTTCGGCGACAAGTCTAAGCGCGTCTTCAAGCGAAAACACACCCGCCAGACAGGCCGCCACGTATTCGCCGATGCTGTGACCGATCATCGCCTCCGGCTTCACGCCCCAGCTCAACCACAGTTTTGTCAGCGCATACTCGATTACAAAAAGGGCCGGCTGCGTCAGCCGCGTTTGCGTCAACTGGCGGGCGGCTTCTTCCTCATAGACTGTTTTTGGAAAAAGAATTGTTCGCAGGTCGAGTCCGAGTTGCGGTCTCAGCAGTTCACAGCACGCATCAACATCTTTGCGGAATGTCTGTTCACTTTCGTAAAGCAACAACCCCATGTTCACGTGCTGCGCACCTTGACCCGGGAACATGAACACCACCGGCGGATTGTCGCTCGCCTGGACGCGCGTGATGACACGCTTCGGATCCAACGACGCCAGCGCATTCGCAGCGTCATCGGTATCACGGCAGAATAGCATCCGGCGGTGCGCAAACTCGCGACGGCCCACTTGCAGCGTGTGGGCGACGTCAGCCAGGTTGAGTTCCGGATGCTGCTTGAGGTGTTCTGCGAGATTCGTCGTGGACCTGTCCAGGGCGGTGGCTGTCTTTGCCGAAAGCAGGATGAGTTGCGATGGCCGTGACTTGGAAGTGGGTGAGCCCGCAGCTTTGGAAACCGGCGCAACAGGCGCTTCTTCGAGAACAACGTGGGCATTCGTGCCACCGATGCCGAACGAACTCACACCCGCCCGCCGCAGCCCGTTGCCATTCTTCCACTCGGTGAGCCTCGCATTCACGAAGAACGGACTGTTCGCAAAATCTATTTTCGGGTTTGGCGACTCGAAGTGCAGGTTCGGCGGGAGCTTCTGGTGGTGCAGCGCGAGCACGGTTTTGATGAGACCGGTGACTCCGGCGGCGGTGTCGAGATGGCCAACGTTGCTTTTGACCGCACCAATGGCGCAGAAGTTCTTCGCCGTCGTGCCCGCAAAGGCTTTGGTCAGTCCTTCGATCTCGATCGGGTCGCCGAGCGGCGTGCCAGTGCCGTGCGCTTCGATGTATCCAATGGTTTCAGGGTCAAAGCCTGCCATGGCCTGCGCCGTGGCGATGACTCCAGCCTGACCATCGACGCCCGGCGCGGTGTAGCCGATTTTTTGCGAGCCGTCATTGTTGATGGCATAGCCCTTGATGACCGCGTAAACGGCGTCGCCATCCGCCAGCGCATCTGCCAGTCGCTTGAGCACGACGATGCCCACGCCCTCGCCAGCAACTGTCCCCGCGGCCTTCGCGTCGAAGGCGCGACAATGTCCGTCTGGTGAAGGAATTCCGCCCTCCTGGTAAAAATAGGCGCGCTGCTGCGGGAACGAAATAGAAACCCCGCCCGCCATTGCCATATCGCACTCGTAGGCGAGCAGGTTCTGGCACGCGACGCACACGGCGACCAGCGAGGTGGAACACGCGGTCTGGATGTTCAGGCTGGGACCGCGCAGGTTCAGTTTGTAGGAGACGCGCGTCGTAAGATAATCCTTGTCGTTGCTGAAGATTAAATGGGATTCACCGAACTGCGCCAACAGCTCCGGGCGGGTCAGGACATTGTGCGCAAGGTACGTGTTCATGCTCATTCCGGCGAACACGCCGATAGCCCCGTCGAATCTTGCCGGGTCGCAAGCGGCGTCCTCGAGCGCTTCCCAGGCGCATTCGAGAAAGACCCTATGCTGCGGGTCCATCACTTCAGCTTCACGCGGCGTGAAGCCGAAAAAAGCTGCGTCGAACAAGGCCGCCCCTTCAAGAACCCCGCGGGCCTTGACGTAATTCGGGTCATCCTTGGGCACGGCAACACCCGAAGCGGCCAGTTCTTCGTCAGTGAAGAACGAGATCCCTTCCACGCCGTTACACAAATTGCGCCAGAACTCGTCAATGTGACGGGCCTTTGGAAAGCGGCCAGCCATGCCCACAATGGCAATGCCGGTGTTGGTTGGCTGGGTACTGCTCATGCCGTCACCTCGACTTGGCGTCGGGCATGCCGGGCAAAAGCCGCTCGCTTGGATTCACCCCGGGCGCGGTTTGGGCTGTTGGACGAATTGTCCGGATCAGTCAGAAACTCGACCAACCCGGTGATGGTCGGATATTGAAACAACTTCACCACGGGCAAATCCCGGCCTAGCACGTCGGACAGGCGTGCCTGTACCTGGACGACGAGCAAGGAGTGGCCGCCGAGATCAAAAAAGTTATCTTGCAGTCCGACCTGTTCGATCCGCAGCACCTCGCGCCAGATGTTCGCGATAGTGCTTTCCAATTCGGTCCGCGGCGCGACGTAGGCGGCAGCCAGTTCCGGCCGCAGTGCGCCGGGTTTGGGCAGCGAATTGCGATCCATTTTGACGTTCAGGGTGAGCGGGAGCCTGTCCAGCGCGACGAACGCTGAAGGAATCATGTAATCTGGCAGCTTGGTGCTGAGAAAACGGCGCAGTTCATCGGTTGGGATATGTGGGTTGCGCACCGGGACAATATAAGCGGCGAGCCGTTTGTCACCTGGCGCGGTTTCCCAGACATACACGAGGCACTCACGCACGTCGCAATGATCTAGCAAAGCAGATTCAATCTCGCCCAACTCGATGCGATGCCCGCGAATCTTCACCTGATAGTCGAGCCGATCGAGAAACTCGAGCGTGCCCTCCTCGCGATAACGAACGCGATCGCCGGTGCGGTAGAGCCGGGCTTTGGGATCGGCGCTGAATGGGTGGAGAATAAATTTTTCCTCCGTGAGTTCAGGGCGGTTCAAGTATCCGGAAGCCACACCTTCGCCGCCGATGAACAATTCGCCGGGCACGCCTGCAGGCACGGGCGTAAGAGTGTTGTCCAGAATGTAAACCTCCGTGTTGAGCATCGGCCGGCCAATCGAAATGGTGCTTCCAATTTCGGTCACCCGATGCGCCGTTGAATAGACGGTGGTTTCGGTCGGCCCATACAGGTTGAAAAGGTCGCCCGGCAACGAGCGCCGCAGCTGTCCGGCCAACCCGACCGGCAACACCTCGCCACCGAGCAACAATCTGCGGAGCCGGCGCATGGCTGCCAGTGATTCTGGCACCAGCGCCAACGCTCCAGCCAGGGATGGGGTGCATTGCAGGTGGGTGACACCGTGGAGGAGAATATTTTCCGGCACTGAGCGCGGGTGATCGCCGGTGATCACGCCGCTGGCGGGTGGGCGGACGCTGCAGGCGCGCCGTTCGTCAGCCTGAATAATAATTTTGAATCCGCGAGCGAGCGTCCAGAAGAGTTCCAGCACAGAAATATCGAATGAAATGCTGCTGACCGCGAGCCAGACCCCGGTTTCCTTGCCGAGCACGATGTCCATGCCGGCGAAGAAGTTGACCACGTTGCGATGCGTGACCATCACGCCCTTCGGTTTGCCAGTCGAGCCAGAGGTATAAATGACGTAGGCCAGGTTCTCCGAACCCAGAGCCGCCCTTTCCGAATCCGGAAGGGATGCGTGCTGCTTGGCAGGGCGATCGGGTGGCGACAACTCCAGGTGCAACACTTGGAGGTCGGGAATGTCGAAGCGCAGATTTTCTTGCATCGTTTTTTGAGTCACCATCAGCGGCACTTGAGAATCGTGCAGCATGAAGGCGAGCCGTTCGTGGGGATACGCCGCGTCGAGCGGCAAATACGCGCCACCCGCCTTAAGAATACCTAGCAAGCCGACCATCATTTCCAACGACCGTTCGACGCAGAGTCCCACGCGCACGTTGGGTCCCACCCCAAACTCCCGGAGTTGCGTGGCCAACTGGTTCGCGCAGTCGTTCAACTGGCGGTAAGTGAGCTGCTCGTCTTCAAACACCACCGCGACCGCATCCGGTGTGCGTTCAACCTGTCCATCAATCATTTCGTGAACGCATTTCTCCTTCGGGAATTCGGCGCGCGTGTTGTTCCATTCGATCAGTAGTTGATGACGCTCGGCATCTGTGAGCAACGGCAACCGCGAGAGTCGTTGATCGGAATGTGCGACGGCGCCTACGAGCAAAGTCTGAAAGTGCCCGATCATCCTCCTGATAGGGGCCGCGTCGAACAAATCGGTGTTGTACTCGATGAAGCCACTGAGCCCGCCGGAGCTTTCTTCGATCGAGAGTGTCAAGTCAAACTTGGCTGTGCCGCTGTGCGCGGGAAGCGCCGAGACCTTCAACCCGGCAAGTTCCAGCGGGCACAACGGCTCGTTCTGCAAAACGAACATCACCTGGAACAAGGGTGGGCGGCTGAGGTCGCGATGCAACTGAATCGCCTCGGCGATTTTCTCAAACGGCACATCCTGGTGCGCGTAGGCCTCCAGCGCTGTCTGGCGGGTGCGTTGTAGCAATTCATGGAACGTCGGGTCGCCGGATAAATCTCCGCGCAGCACGAGCGTGTTCAGGAAGAAGCCGATTAAGTCCTCCGTCTCCACGCGCATTCGCCCGGCAATGGGCGACCCGACGAGAATGTCCGCCTGCCCTGAGTAACGGTGCAGCAAAGTTTGAAAGGCCGCGAGCAGCAGCATGAAAGGGGTCACGTTCGCCTGGAGGCTTAATTGTGCCAGTCCCGAGGAGAGCGGAGCCGGCAGCGCGAAGTGAATCGTCGCGCCGCGATATGTCTGCACGACCGGGCGCGGTCGGTCCGTGGGCAAATCCAACGCCGGCGACGCGCCGTGTAGCTGTTGCCGCCAGTAAGCCAGTTGCCGCTCGAAATCCCCGCCGCACAACGTGTCGCGCTGCCATGCAGCAAAATCGCCGTAAGCAACCGGCAGCGAAACCAATGGCGACGCAGAATCGAGCACGAACGCCTGGTATAGCGCCGACAGTTCGCGATGAAACACGTCCAGCGACCAGCCGTCACAGGCGAGGTGGTGAATGACGAGTATCAAAAGGTGTTCGGCAGGACTTAACCGCAACAACGTGGCCCGCAACAACAGGTCGTGAGTAAGATCGAATGGACGCTGCGCTTCGTCGGCGATCAGTAGCTGCACCTCGGTTTCGCGTCCGGCCTCGGGCATCGCCCTCAAGTCGCACGTCCGCATTGCAAACGGCGGCGGTGGCATGATGAGAGCGACTGGCTGTCCGTTGGCGGCAGTGAAAGTCGTGCGGAACGGTTCGTGGCGAAAGATCATTTCGCACAACGCTCGTTCCAGCGCGCGGGCGTTGAGCTTGCCGGCGACGCGGAAGGCGAGCGGGATGTTGTTGAAAGCGATGCCCGGCTCGAGTTGTTCGAGAAACCAAAGCCGCTCCTGCGCAAATGACAGCGGCCCGGCGCCGATGCCCTCGCGACGGGTGATTTGAGCGCGCGTGTCCTCAGCCGCGCCTTCGAACGTGCTTTGGCCGGACGGCCCGTTCGCTTCGATTTTTTCCGCCCATCCAGCAATCGTCGGTGAATCGAAAAGGTCGTGAAGTGAAAACTGCCGGTCGAATTCCTCGCGGGCGCGTGACACCACGCGGGCGGCGAGCAGTGAATGGCCGCCCAACTCGAAGAAATTCGCGTGGACGCTCACTCGTTTCAAGTCTAAAACTTGGCGCCAGATGCCGGCAAGCCTGACCTCAACGGGCGTGCGCGGGGCGGTAAATTTCACTTCCAGTTGCGGAATCGGATCCGGTAGCGCCTTACGGTCAATTTTTCCGTTGGCCGTGAGCGGCAGCGCATCGAGCCGGACGAAATCGGCCGGCAGCATGTAGTTGGGCAGGTGCTGCTTCAGAAATTCGCGCAGACTTTTTGCTACCAGTTTTTCGCCGGCTCGCGGAACGACCCAGGCGACGAGCCGGGATTCACGCGTGCCCGCGCGGACATCGACCACCGCCTCGCGCACGAACGGATGCCGGCTCAAAACCAACTCGATTTCACCCAATTCAACCCGGTTGCCTCGGATCTTGATCTGATGATCCATTCGGCCAATAAATTCCAGGTTACCATCCGGCAGCCAGCGAACGAGGTCGCCGGTCTTGTAGAGGAGCGGATTGGCGTCTGCCACAAAGGGGTTGGCGATGAAGCGTTCCGCGGTAAGATCGGGCCGGTTGCGGTAACCACGCGCCAGACCGTCGCCGCTGATGTGCAATTCACCCGGCACGCCGATGGGGACGTGCTGGAGTCGGCGGTCCAAGACGTGAACTCGGTTGTTACTGATTGGCCGGCCGATGGATGGAGCGGCCGCAACTTGGGTGGTCGGAGGCACCTCCGTCCAAGTCGTTACCACCGTGTTCTCGGTCGGCCCGTAATGGTTGAATAAAGGGCACGGCAAATTCTCCGGCGGCGGACGACGCAACTGGTCGCCACCAGTGAGCAAGGCTCGCAGCGCGCACTGTTCCGGCCAGGGTTCAACGAGCATTGCCTCGGCAAGCGGCGTCGGAATGAACGTCTGTGTAATCTTGTTGGCGGCGAGCCAAGCAATCAGTTTTGCCGGCAGGCGCGCGATTTCGTTGTCGGGAATGTAAATACACGCGCCTGCGGTCAGATACGGCCACAACTCCCAGACCGAAGCATCGAATGCCGGATTCGCCAGTAGCGTGGCGCGGTCAGCGGGCGTCACGCTGTAGGTGCGCTGATGCCATTTGATGAGATTGACCAGACTGGCGTGTTCGATCTCAACACCCTTGGGAGTGCCAGTTGAGCCGGAAGTGTAGATGACGTAGGCAAGGTTGCTCGATTGTGGATTGTCCCGCCCATGCCGGACGGATTGCGGCCTTGAAGCGCAATGCGTGATGGGTGATGCGTGATCGAAAGCGTCGAGGCATAACACTGCGAGATTGGGAATGTCGAATTTGAAATCTGCTTGCAGCGATTCCTGGGTAACCAGAACCTGCGCCAGGCAATCTTCGAGCACGAAGGCGAGGCGTTCTTTCGGATATGCCGGGTCCAAAGGCACGTAGGCGCCACCAGCTTTCAGGACTGCCAGGAGAGCAACGACCATTTCCACGGAGCGCTCCAGGCAAACGGCCACGCAGATCTCCGGGCCGGCGCCCAGTGTTTGGAGCCGTTGCGCGAGCTGATCCGCCCATTCATCGAGTTCGCGGTAGCTGAGCCGCTGCTTCTCGTCGGCGACTGCCAGCGCGTCCGGCGTCCGCGCGGCCTGTTCCGCAAAGAGTTCTTGAACCCTTTTCTGCTTCGGATGGGCGACGGCGGTGTCGTTCCACGCGACTAACAATTGTAGCTCGGCTTCAGTCAACAGCGGCAATTCGCCGAGGCTTTGGAAAGGATTTGCCACCATGCCTTCGAGCAAGGTCTGCAAATGGCCCAGCATCCGCATGATGCTTGCGTCGTCAAAGCGGCTGCGGTGATAGAGAATTTTCAGCACGAGTGCATCGCCACCCGAAGCGTCCAGGGCGAGCGGACAATTCGCGTGCTGGCGAATGCTGAACTCGCACCGCGCCCCCGGGCTGCCTGGCGGCAAGTCAGCGGTCCACGGCTGGTGCTGGAAATTGACAAGGCTCGCGAATGGCGGCGTGTCGCCCGGCAAATCGCTCCAGCCCATGATGCTCGCGAGGGGCGTGTGCTCGAAGGGTCGCAGCGCCGTCCAGGTCTGGCGCAACTCCGCGAGCCAGGGCAGCAATGGCATTCCCGGATTCACACGGACGCGAACCGGCAGCGTGTTAATGAAAAGCCCGGCGATGGACTCCGCGCCTTCGACGGTGGAGCGGCGACAGGCACGCACAGCGCCGAAGACGACGTCCTCCTCGCCGCTGTAACGACTCAGCAGCAAAGCCCACGCGCCTTGCACCACGGTGTTCGGAGTAAAATTGTTTTCCGTGGCCAGCGAGTTGAGCGCACTTGTCAAGGCTCCGGACAACCGCGTTTCCTGCTCCCTGGTTTCACCAACGTCCTCGCACGCAGCGTGCGCAACGGTCAGCGGGGTCGGTGCGGTGAATCCTTTCATTGCTTGCCGCCAAAACGCTTCAGCTTCGCTCGAATGCTGCTTGCGCAAATAATCGATGTGGTCACGGTATGGCCGGGGTTGCGGCAACTCCAGGTCCTCGCCGCGCTGGAAGGCTTCGTAAAATGCAAAGACTTCGTTCAAAACGATGACGATGCCCCGCATATCGAGCAACAGATGGTGAAAGGTCCAAACCAGTTGATGCTGTGAGTTGCCGAGGCGGAAGAGCGCGACGCGCATGAGTGGCGCTGCCGCAAGGTCAAAGCCGCGAAGGCGGTCGGATTGCAGCCACGTTTCGAAAGCATTCTGGCGCTGGGCTACCGTAATATCGCTCCAGTCTTTGTAGTGGACTTGGAGGCTCACACCATGGCTTACCTCTTGGTTCGGCTTCGCAGAGTTGCTCCAGTGGAAGCTGGTTCGTAGGACCGCATGGCGTTCGGCGACCCGCTGCCAGGAACGTTCAAGTGCCGCCGGATTCACGGCCTCGTGCCAGAGGCAAAGTACCTGCTGGATATCCACGCCGGGTTGCCGTGCAGACAGGCTGGAATACAGCATGACCTGTTGCATGGGCGACAGCAGATAGGCGTCGTTAATCGGCTCGTGTTTCATCTAATTGGTCAGTCTAT
This sequence comes from Verrucomicrobia subdivision 3 bacterium UBA6082, assembly GCA_002428665.1. Classification (GTDB taxonomy): domain Bacteria; phylum Verrucomicrobiota; class Verrucomicrobiia; order Limisphaerales; family UBA8199; genus UBA6082. The sequence continues at coordinate 13,002 of DIXK01000084.1, read as the reverse complement.
TCGCAAATACAACCTATGGGCCGGTCGCGTTTCACGTAAGTGGGAGAAGACCTTAAAATGCGCGAAGAAGTTGCCCCTGCCCGCAAGGGCAGGTAGGACGCAGCAAAACTGAAGTCATCAGGTTTTCGGCGCTGGCAAAAGCCGTGGTGCCGGGCAGGCTACCACTGCTCTTAAGGTCTTCACCTACTGTTGAGCCTAATTGCTATCGCGTAAGATGCATCGTGAACAAGACCGCAAACGCCCGGCCGGATTCGCCCGTGCGGGTGGTTGTTTTTGCCTTGGTCTTGCTGCTGGAGAGTGGGACGCAGCAAAGTATCCACGCGCAAGCCACCACTCATTCTGGGTCGTTGGTTGCGCCGCACGGTGAGCGTTTCCTGGTGAAACCAAAACCGGGTGCGGATTTGTCTGCGTTGCACGAATCGCTCGGCGTTCAAGTGCTGGAGAGATTTCCGGCCATCGGCGGTCTGCAAATTGCTCTTGCAACCGGTGGGATTGAGATGGATGCGATGATCCGGCGGTATCAAGAGAGTGGGCTGGTGAACTACGCGGAGCATGATCAAATGGTTAACGCGCTGGGCGAGCCAAATGATTTTCGATTCCATAATGGCGATCTCTGGCACATCAAAAACTTCGGCCAGTACGGCGGCGTAATGGGCGCAGACATCAGCGCGCCTGAAGCCTGGGACACGATCGCCAACGCAAGCAATGTCATCGTGGCGGTCATTGACAGCGGGGTGCGAGCCACGCACGAAGACCTCGCGCCGAATTTGTGGCGCAACCCCGGTGAAATTCCCAGGAACGGTCTGGACGATGATGGCAACGGGTATGTAGACGACCTGCACGGCATCAACACGGTGGCTAACAACGGCAATCCGAACGACGAATGGGGCCACGGCACGCATGTGGCCGGTATCCTGGGCGCGGTCGGCAACAATGGCGTCGGCGTGGTCGGTGTCTGCTGGCGTGTCCAGATCATGGTCTGCAAGTTCTTTGATTCGCCGCCCCGAGGCCCCATTTCCGACGCGATCAAGTGCATTGATTATGCGCGCAGCAAGGGTGCGCACGTGATCAATGCCAGTTGGGGCAGCAATTCGTTTCCCTCGCTGGCTTTGCGCGACGCCATCGCCAGCGCACGCGAGATGGACATTATTTTTGTCGCGGCCTCAGGCAACTCGGCCGGTAACAACGACGTCGCTCCGCTTTACCCGGCCGGTTACGACCTCGATAACATCATCTCCGTGGCCGCGACGACGCGCTCCGATGCCCTAGCGCTTTTCTCCAACTACGGAGCAACCACGGTTGATCTGGGCGCGCCCGGCGACCCGGTTTTTTCGTGTTGGAACAGTTCGAACAACGCCTACCAGAATCTCAGCGGCACTTCGATGGCCGCGCCCAACGTGGCGGGCGCGTGCGCCCTGGCACGGGCACGTTTCCCGCAAGAGAATTACCAGCAGATCATTCAACGCATCCTTAACGCCGTGGATCCGCTGCCCGGCCTCGCCGGCAAGTGCGTGACGGGCGGGCGACTTAACTTGCAGAAGGTGGTGAACGATCTGCCTGCTCCAGCCGACTTGGTTATTCGAAGCATCAATCTGGTTCCAGCCGGGATTGCGATTTCCTGGTCCAGTCAGCCGGGACATGATTATGAGGTGCATGGCACGGGAATTTCCAACCTCACCAACTGGCAAAACCTCAGTGGAATCATCACGGCAACGAACACGGTAACTTCGTGGGCCGACAACGGATTGGCTGGATTCGCACAACGCTTTTACATTGTGAAATGGGTAAATTCGCCATGAAACCTTACGCGACCAGCTTGACTCATTGCGGGCGATTCGACGCATCCGCTGCTGGTAGGTATAACCCCTATCCAGCAGCAGAAATGGCCTCAGACAAATGAGGAAATTTCTGCTTTCGGGCCGGGTCGTAAGGTACACTCCTAATTTCGCCGCCGCACAAACGAGCGTTCAGTATGGGTATGTATGCGGATGGACTCAGGAACATTTCATCGGCGCTCCTGAATGTTTCGGTCAGCGAAGCAACAGAACAGAGCAATCCGGTCGAGCGTTTACGCGCGTCGCGCCTGCCCATTGCGATGTTGGGCGTCGCGTTTGACAATCTGACTCTTCGCGAGACCGTTAGCCGCATCGAGAAGATGGTTGTTTCCCATCGATCGCATTACGTCGTCACGGCTAACGTTGATTTTCTCGCATTGGCGCGGCACGACGTGGAATTGCAGCACATTCTGCTCAACGCACACCTGGTTTTGTGCGACGGGACGCCGCTGGTCTGGGCCTCGCGACTTTTTGGGAATCCATTGCCCGAGCGGGTCGCAGGCGCCGACGTCGTGCCGGAACTAATTCGCATGGCAGCAGAGAAACACTATCGTCTGTTCTTCCTCGGAGCCACTGAAGAGGCAAATACGCAAGCCATAACCCGGCTACAGGCCCGGTTTCCCGGTTTAAAAATCAGCCATTACTCTCCGCCATTCCGGTCTCTCCTGGAAATGGATAACGCTGAAATTATTCGCCGGATTCGCGCGGCCAAACCGGATTTGTTGTTCGTGGCGTTTGGATGTCCCAAGGCAGAAAAATGGGTGGCCAGGCACTATCCTGAACTCGGCGTGCCCGTAGCCATAGGCGTCGGTGCAACCATTGATTTTTTGGCGGGCCGCGTGAAACGCGCGCCGCTTTGGATGCAGCACGGCGGCTTGGAGTGGATTTACCGGCTCAGCCAGGAACCGCAACGGCTTTTCAAACGGTACGTCACCGATCTTTGGTTTTTCTGTGGAGCGATAGTTCGTCAGTGCTGGACGATGAAATTGCGATCCTGCGGGAGCCGAACTCAGACCCGGACTGCGCTCGTCCAGTCCAACGGCACGTGGCAGCGTGTCGAAGCCGCGCACCGTCTGGACAAAAATTCCTTCGAACGCGACCCCGCCCGGTGGAAGGAGATTGCGCGCGCGGATCGCCATTGTCTGCTGGATCTGGCGGAAACGCAATCAATGGATAGCACCGGCGTGGCTGCGTTGCTTCATTTGAAGAAACAACTGCACCTTGCTGGACGGCATTTGATTTTGCTGTCGCCGTCGCCCGCAATACGGCGTGCATTAAAGGCGATGCGGCTGGAGCAATTTTTTGAATTTGCGTCCGATGCGCTCGAAGCACGGGCGGTACTCGAAGCACGGGCGCACGAACAAGACGCGTTCATGGCGGATGAGTCAACCAACTTGCTCGTGTGGTTGGGTGAAATTCCCGCGATCAACGCCGAACAAATCTGGCAATGCACCCGGGCCGCGATCCATCATGCCCATGTCAATGCTGAATCCTGGACCCTCGACCTGGCGGGCCTGCGGTTCATGGATACCGGTGGGGTCAATTTGTTGCTAAGCGCCGTGGAGATTGCCCGCACCCACGGGATTCGACTCCGCTTCAGCGATCCGTCCCCGCCGGTGCGAAACGTGTTGCGCGTCACGAAGCGCGAATACCTGCTGGATCAATTCGCATGAAAATCGGCCTGTCCACCTCCGTGATCCAACGCGGCCAAAGCGGCGTGGCACAATACGTTCTAGCGCTAGTGGCCGCCTTTTTGCGGCATCCCGCCCGACCTGATCTGACGCTATTCGTACTGGAGGACGATGTGCCGCTATTCAATTTCGCCCGGGATAACGCGAGAATAGTTCCCGTCTCCGAACGTGTTCGGTCAGCGGTGAAGAACATCCTGTGGCATCAAACCCTATTGCCGTTGCTCGTGCGCGATCATCGGCTTGACGTCCTGCATGTGCCAAGCTATCGGCGGATGCTAAGGCCGCACCCGTGCGCGCTAGTTGCGACGATCCATGATCTCGCTCCCTTTCATGTCGCCGGGAAATACGACTGGAAGCGGATGTTGTATGGCCGGGTCGTGGCCCGATCGCTCGCAAATCGTCAGGACCGAATCATCGCCGTGAGCCAGAACACGGGCACAGATATTCAAACCCTTTTCAAAGTGCCGGCAGAGAAAATCTCGGTGATTCACAATGGCCTCGATCATGCCCGATTCGCTCCGGGCGAAACCGAAGTTGCGAAGCAATTTGTCGCGCAGCGTTTCGATCTGCGCGAGTCGTTTTTTCTCTACGTCGCGCGACTCGAACATCCGGGCAAAAACCACGTGCGCTTGATCGAGGCCTTCAACCGCTTCAAGGCGGAAACCCAATCGGAATGGCAACTTGTATTTGGCGGCAGCAACTGGCATGGCGCACCAGCCATTCACGCAGCTATCGGGCGATCACCTTTCCGCAGCGATATTCGTTGCCTGGATTTTGTTGAGAATGACGCACTGCCGTTGCTCTATCGCGCGGCGGAAGTGTTTGTTTATCCTTCGCTGTTTGAAGGATTTGGTTTTCCTCCGTTGGAGGCGATGGCGTGCGGAACTCCCGTGCTGTGTTCCACTCGCGGTGCGTTGGTAGAGGTCGTTGGGGATGCGGCAACAAAAGTGGATCCCGAAGATGTGGCGGCTTTGAAAGCGCAGCTTGTTACGCTCGCGTCCGACCTGGATTTACGTGCAAAACTGCGCGCAGCCGGCCTGGAGCGGGCACGACGCTTCGATTGGCAGTGGACGGCTTCGAAGACCCTGGAGGTTTACGCGGCAGCGTTCCGGACCCAAACGGTGACGGAAAGGCTGGCCGTCGCGCGGGAGGCGATTAGCAATTGAAAACGGAATTCGACAGAATGACGGGAAGTACTCCGGCTGAAGCTAGAATCCAAAGACTGAATTCGCAATTGGAATCGCGGGTCATCGAACTCGTGGCGCAGTTGGAAGCGGCAAGCCAGGAACTGAAGGCGTTCAGCTATTCGGTTTCGCACGATTTGCGCGCACCCCTGCGGCACATTCTCGGCTACGTGGATATTTTGCAGACCACTACCAATCAGACCCTGGACCAAACCACGCGCCAGCATCTCGAGGCTGTCGCGCAATCTGCCAAGCAAATGGGGCACATGTTGGACGCACTGCTGGCGTATTCCCGCATGGGCCGCGCGGAAATGCGCCGCGCGCCGGTGAGCCTCGCCGCGCTCGTCGAGGAGGCGCGGCAGGAGTTGCGCAACGAAACGAAAGGTCGGGACATTGACTGGCGGATCGGCGGCTTGCCCGAAGTGCATGGCGACCCTGTAATGCTGCGCCAAGCCATCGTCCATCTGCTTTCCAACGCGGTAAAGTTCACCCGCACGCGCCCCAAGGCAAAGATTGCCGTCGGGTCGGAGAACAGCGGTCGCGACACGATTCTTTACATTCGCGACAATGGCGTTGGCTTTGACATGAAATGCGCCGAGAAACTCTTCGGCATGTTTCAACAGTTTCACCGGTCCGGTGAGTTTGAAGGCGTCGGAATGGGCCTCGCCAATGTCCGTCGCATCATCCTTCAGCACGGCGGTCGCACCTGGGCGGAGGGAAAAGTTGGCGGTGGCGCGACGTTTTATTTTTCAATTCCGAAACCACCTAAGAAGGTAGCATGAACGGAGTCAAATGGATTCTGCTGCTCGAAGACAATCCGAGGGATGCCGAACTGATCGAGCACGCGTTGCAGCGCGGAACGTCTGGTTTCAGGGTAGAACACGCGGATAGCCGGCGAGCTTTCATTCACTGTATCAAGCAACGCGTGCCTGATTTAATCCTCTCGGATTTTTCATTGCCAACCCTTGATGGTTACACGGCCCTAAGCATCGCCCAGAAGAAATGTCCCGATGTTCCATTTATTTTTGTGTCAGGCACGCTGGGCGAGGAAACGGCTATTGAGACGCTAAAGCAAGGTGCGACCGACTACGTGTTGAAAGCGCACTTGTCGCGGCTCGTGCCCTCCGTGCAACGGGCCCTGCGGGAAGCAAAGGAACGCACCGGCCGGCGGCGCGCGCAGGAACAACTCCGACGCTCGCATAAACAACTGCGCACACTTTCGGTCCATTTGCAACAGGTCCGCGAAGCGGAGCAGATTCGCATCGCGCGGGAGGTTCACGATGAGCTAGGCCAGGCGTTGACCGGCCTAAAGTTGCAACTCATCTGGCTCGCCAGCCGGCTGCCAAGGCAATCGAAGCTGCTTCACGCCAAAGTACGGTCCATGGCCATGAATATTGATGAAACAATTCTGGCCGTTCGCCGCATCGCCACCGAACTTCGCCCGGGCGTGCTCGACACCGCCGGGTTGCTGCCCGCGCTGGAATGGCAGGCGAACCAGTTCCAGACGCAGACCGGGATTGTCTGCGAGGTGAAGGCCAGGATGAAAGAGACGCTTTGGGACCAGGACCTCAACACCGCATTCTTCCGCATTTTTCAGGAGGCGCTGACCAATGTCATCCGTCACGCCAAGGCATCGAAGGTGGAAGTGCGTCTGGCTGAAGAAGACGGCGAAGTCGTCCTCGAAGTGAAGGACAACGGGCGTGCCATTTCTCAAACGGAAATTCATAACACAAATTCCATAGGCCTGCTCGGTATGCGCGAGCGCGCCGCGTTGTTGGGCGGGAATGTGTTCATCCAAGGCGAGCGCGGCAAGGGGACCATCCTGACCGCCCGTATTCCCAAGCCGTCCAGAAAACGGATCAGATTGCATTTACATGAGAATATTAATCACCGAAGACCACGCCGTCGTGCGTGAAGGCTTAAAGCTGATTCTCGCGGACCACTTCAGAAAGGCTGTGTTCGGCGAGGCGCGCAACGCAACTGAAGCGCTGGCCCGCGTCTGGAAGGACAAGTGGGACGTGGTGGTGTTGGACATCACTATGCCGGGCCGCAGCGGGTTGGAAGTATTGAAGGAAATTAAGCGCTCGCGCCCGCAATTGCCCGTATTAATTTTGAGTATGCATCCCGAAGACCAGTTCGCCGTACGTCTGCTCAAGGCCGGCGCGGCGGGTTATCTCACGAAAGAAAGCGCCGGCGAGGAACTGGTCGGCGCCATCAGGAAAGTTGTCGCCGGCGGGCGCTACATCAGTCCGGCGCTGGCGGAACGGATGGCTTCGTATCTGACGATTGACGTTCAAAAAGCACCCCACGAACGATTGTCAGACCGGGAGTATTTAATTCTGCGCATGATCGCCTCCGGCAAGCAGGTCAGCCAGATCGCCGAGGAAATTTGCCTGAGTGTCGCCACCGTAAGCACCTACCGCGCCCGCATTCTGGAAAAGATGGATATGAAAAACAACTCCGAGCTGACGCGGTATGCGCTGGAGAAGGAACTGGTGGATTGAGGGCAGAGTGAGCACTTTCCCGACCGGCTTTCAGGTCTTCTCCCACTATCCGTCTCCGGGTTTCGAGCCGAAAATGCGCGTGGATGATTGATGACAATCATATTGACGATGACTCCAAGGTGAATGACAGATCGCCAGCTCAATCCGACGGCAGCAGGTCACCCGACCCGCCCATCGGTAACGGCCATGCGTCAGCGTCTGTCCTGCAAGCGACGACGCAGTTCACCGCAACGGACTTCCTCCCTTTCGTCGACGCTCTGGTACGGCGCTGGCAGTGGTTGTTAATCGGAGGAACGACGATGGCGATGGTCGGGCTGTTTTGCGGTTTGTGGCTTTGGAAAGACAGTTACACGGCGTCGGCGCAATTGCTTCGCCAGGCCTCGTCGCATGTGATGGAAGTGCTCGGTGACCGTGAGCTTGATCCGAACACCTACGCGAGTTTGCTGCGCGCTCCGGAATTGTTGCAGCGCGTGGCGAGCAATGCGCGGCCTCCGGTGCCGCCTGAGTGGCTGGCCAAGCGACTGAACATAACGCCGGAGCGAAACAGTGATGTCATCCTCGTCGCCGTCTCCACCTTGGACAAGCCGGGGGCGGTGCAACTGGCGAATCTGTACGCGCAGGTAGCTGTGGGATTCATGCAGGAACTCCAAACCAACGCTGCTGCGCGAGCCAGGATGTATGTCACTCAACAACTCGCACCGCTGGAAGATGAAATCACCGCGCTGAATCAGTCAACTCGGCCCATGGCCTTGCCGCGTGCGGTTGCGGCGCGATCACCATTGCTCGACAAACTCCCCGCCGCTAGGCTGGAACTTGCCGATCTGCTGGGGCGTTACACGGATCAACATCCGCTGGTGCGGGAACAGAAGGCAAAAGTTGCGGCCATCGAAGGCCAATTGCTCCAAATGCCCGCAGGGCCGCCAACGGCAGCGGGAGTCTCTGGCGATGCGAACACCGAACCGCTCTCCCAAGAACGAGATGCCGTTTTCCTCCAAACGAAACTTCAATCGTTAGAAAACGCGCGGCTGGCTTTGCTCGGGCAAAAGCAGGCAGCGATCTCGTTGGAAGCCCAGCCGCCCGGGACGTGCCGGATGCTCTCGCCCGCCACGCTCAAGGAAGCGATCCTACACAAGCGAACGGCGAAGGTTACGGTGCTCACAGGATTTGGCGGCATGCTCGGTTTTCTGATCGCCGGCGCTCTTATTCTGCTGGCCGAGGCGGTGGACCCCCGGCTTAAGACGGCGGCGGATGTGAAACGCGTCACGCGGCTGCCGGTTGTTGCGTCGTCGGGCGACCTGTTGCGTCTGAGCGAAGCGGAACAGCGGAACTGGGCGTTTCGGTCTTGGACGAGCTTGCAGCGCCTGCTCAGCCCATCGCCAAATCAGGGGTTCGTTTGCGGCATCACGTCGTCGGAAAGTGGCGAAGGCCGTTCAACGTGGATCAGATTACTGGCTGAGGAGGCAAGCCAACGGGGCTTTCGCGTTCTTACGATAATTGCGCGTCCGCCGGACCACAACCACAGGGCAATTTCCAAGCACAACGGCAAAGCGATAGCAGAGAGAAATAGCGAAACGATTGCCGACTCTGGAACTGTTATGGGAGGCACCACTAATTTGGATGCGCTAGTGACCAGGAATGGGAACGGCGCGCTAGTGACGAACCACGTGCTTACCACACCGGACGAGGTGACGCAGAAACTGATTGGCCCGAATCCGGAACCCGTCGTGGAGATTCCGCTGCCGGGTTGGGTGTGGAATCTCGAACGCCGCAAGCAATGGCAGTCTGCCCTCCACAACTGGAGCCAGATTGACAACATCGCGTTGCTGGTCGAGTTGCCGCCCGCGTCCCTGCCGGAAACGGTGCTGCTCGCGCAGAATCTCCCCAACGTGATCTGGCTGGCAGATGGCGAAAAGGCGACGGCGGTCAAGACCCGCGAACAATTGGAAACGTTGCGCAACGCGCGCTGTCACCTGGCCGGGGCGGTATTGAATCGTGCGTCGGTTTCGACTTTGAAGAATCGTTTTGCCCGCTGGGTGGGCAGCGCGGTTTTCATCGTCGGACTGCTCGGGTTGTCCGCGAAGGGCCAGGAGCGTGCAGTTCAAACGACGAATACAACGTGCGCCGTGGCGAATACGAATTTGTCGCTCTCGGTGGTCAATCCCTCACAGCGCGCCGAGTGGCAGCAGCGCCTGACGCTCGGCCCGGGAGATGTTGTGACGATCGCGTTGTGGGGCGAACCGATCCTAACCCGCACCGAGGTGGCAATTGGTCCCGACGGCCGGATCAGCTTTGCGGAAGCGCAGGACGTTCTGACCACGGGACTGACGGTGGACGAATTGCGCGTCAAGATGAACGAGGAGCTCGGCAAGTACCGCCGCGCACCGCAGGCGATGATCACCCCCGTCGCTTTCAAGAGCAAAAAGTATTACGTGCTCGGTCGCGTAATGACGAAGGGCGTTTACGTCCTGGACCGGCCCATTACCGTGCTGGAAGCAGTCGCGCGCGCCCATGGGTTTGAAACCGGCCTGGTGGATCGGAACATCATCACGGTGGCGGACTTCTCGCGGAGTTTTCTCATGCGCCGTGGCCAGCGGATTCCGCTCAATTTCGAGAACCTGTTCCAGAATGGCGATCTTTCGCAAAACCTCAGCATTGAACCGGGTGATTATCTCTATTTCCCAGGCGGGAACGTGAAGGAAGTTTACGTCGTGGGTGAAGTGAGGCTGCCCGGCCCCACTCCCTACACAGCGGATTTGACGCTGATGCAGGCGATCACCGCCAGAGCTGGTTACACGGAGCGTGCGTACAAAGGTAGAGTGCTCGTCGTCCGCGGCTCATTGAACAAGCCGGAGGTATTTGCTATTGAAACCAAGGACGTTCTCGCAGCGAAAGCTCCTGATTTTTGCCTGCAGCCCAAGGATATCATTTATGTGAACTCACGCCCGTTCATCTATGCAGAAGAACTGGCGGACCGCGCCATCACAACGTTTCTGCAATCTATCGTGGCAGCGTCGGTCGGTATTCATGTGATCAAACCATTCCAGGAGTGAACACGATGAGAATCAGCTTTACCTCAAACCGGGCGTCTTTCGGAAATTCCAAATATGAATTGCTGCGAAATAGCGGAGCTGAAAACTCGTGCCGCGCGTTTCATGCGATTATCCGGGAATTGTGCGCCGCCAGTCTTACGCTTGCGTTCATGCTTCTGGCCGGTTGCGGCACTGGAAAGGCGCATTTCAACAACTCGGACGGAAGCGAAGTTGGCCCTGCACCTGTCGGTGTGAGCCAGGTCGGGACAGTGACGCTAACCAACCAACTGGACGGGCGCTTGATTGAGACCCCGACGCGCATGTTCACCCTGGGACCGGGAGACAAACTCGAACTGGAATTGATCGGAGACCCGCCCTCACGGACGATGACGGTGGTCGCACCGGATGGAAGATTGTACTTCAACCTGCTGCCCGGCATTGATGTGTGGGGACTCACACTGGGGGAGGCCAAGGAGCGCATGGAACACTCGTTCACGAATTATATCCGCGAGCAACCGCGCATCGCGATGACCTTGCGCGCCGTGGAGAGCCAACGTTTCTGGGTACTGGGCAGCGTGCAGGCGCCGGGCGTATATGCGATGGCGACGCCGAAGACGCTGCTGGAATCCATTGCGATGGCCGGCGGGACGTTGAGCATGACTTCGTTCCAGGACCAGGCTGCGGCGGGCATTGGCGAGGAACTGGCCGACTTGCAGCGCAGTTTCGTGTTGCGGAAGGGCAGGCTCGTGCCCGTGGATTTTAACCGGTTGCTCCATGAAGGAGATCTCAGCCAGAATATTTATCTGGAGCCGGATGATTTCGTTTACCTGCCGGCGGCCAAAGCGCGAGGGATTTGTGTGCTGGGCGCGGTCACCCAAGCGCGGACGGTGCCGTATGTGGAAGGCATGACGGTGGCCGGTGCGGTGGCGAGTGCCTACGGCACATTGCGGGATGCTTATCTGCCGCAGGTCGCAGTCGTGCGCGGTTCGCTCGCGGAACCACAGCTCACCATTGTTAATTATCGTAAAGTCATCCGAGGGGAGGAATCCGACATTTTATTGCAGCCACATGACATCGTGTACGTGCCGTTCTCGCCCTACCGCTACTTGCGGCGCTATGCGGAGGTCATTCTGGATACGTTCGTCAGCGCCACGGCGATCAATGCCGGTTCATACGCCGTCACAAAACCGGGTGAGGGTCCAGGTATGGGCGTGTTCATCCCGGCGGGCAGTGGCGTTCAGGTGCTTCCGCCGGTCGCGCCGCCTCCGCCATGAGCGCCGGCCGGAGAAAGTTAAACGGCATTTGCAGACACTTGCTTCCGTTTCCGCCGCTGGTGCTTCTCGCCGCATTCGGCTTGTTTACTTTAATCGCGGTGCCGATTTCAAAAGCGGATACCACGTGGAATTATGCCGTCCAGATCAGCGCCACCGTTCAGAGCGCGCCGCCGCAAATCACGCTCACTTGGCCACAGGACGATTACGGCGCGGTGCGCTACACGGCATATCGCAAAGCCAAGGCGGACACTTCCTGGGGAACCGGCACGGTCCTAGCCGGGACGACCACCACTTACACCGACACCGGCGTGGTCGTCGGCACAACTTACGAGTATCAGATCGTCAAAGACGCGACGCTGGGATACAAGGGCTACGGCTACGTTTTCAGTGGCATTGAAGCTCCGTTAGTTGAGGAACGCGGCAAGTTGATTTTGATCGTGGACAACCGACACGCCACGGCGCTCGCGAGCGAACTGGCCCGCCTGCAAAGCGATTTGACCGGGGACGGCTGGACGGTCATTCGCCATGATATTTCGCCCAATCACACGCCAGCAAGTGTCCGTAGCCTCATCATCGCAGATTACAACGCCGACCCCACGAAAGTGAATACGGTGTTTCTGTTTGGTCACGTGCCGGTTTTACGTTCGGGAAATCTGAACTACGACGGCCATGGGTCCCGCCAAATGCCGGCAGATGCCTACTATGGCGATATGGATGGAAACTGGAATGGGAATCCTAGCTACCTGCCGTCGGACGTCGAGTTGATGGTGGGCCGCGTGGACATGTTTGATATGCCGGGAGATTATGCAACGATCCCATGGCCGGGCGAGGTGGAGTTGCTGCGGAATTATTTGAACAAGGACCACAACTTTCGCCAGAAACTTGTCACCGTGCCGCATCGCGCATTGATGGGGGATCGGCGCGGAGACGCAGAAGGAGTCGCGCCGGCGGCCAGCGGGTATCGTAACTTTCAGCCGCTGCTGGGGCCGGGTGCGATTGTTCAAGCCAACATTGAAAATGTTTCCCCGCCCGAAATGCGCTGGGGGCAGATGCTCGCGGCGGAGAGTTATCTCTGGGCGTTCGGCACGGGCGCCGGAAGTCAGTCGAGCCTCGGCTACTTTGGCACCAACGGGCAATACCAAGATCTCTACAGTTTTGAAGTGGTCGGTCAGGACCTGAAAGCGGTATTCGTTATGCTGCTGGGTAGCTGGTTCGGCGAGTGGGATGGAAAGGACAACTTCATGCGTGCGTTTCTGGCGACGCCGTCGCTCGGGTTGACCGCCTGCTCGGCTGGAATGCCGCATTGGTTTGTGCATCACATGGGCCTTGGTGAAACAATCGGCTACGGCACGCGCTTGAGCATGAACAACAGCACACTTTACCAAAACCAGAAGAACGTATTCATGCGCGCAGTTTATATCGCGCTGATGGGCGACCCGACGCTCCGAATGGATCCCGTAGCGCCGCCCGGCACGTTGAGCGCGC
>DIXK01000034.1:116387-121516 GCA_002428665.1 Verrucomicrobia subdivision 3 bacterium UBA6082 | reverse complement strand
CAGCGATGGCGATAGTGATGGAGTCCTTGTGGACATCGAGACCGAGATACAGTGTAATAGCTTTCATGGTGTGGTTGTCAGTTCGTATTCATATGATGAATCAGAACGTGTACCCCGCCCACAGCGAGGACGTTCTTGCGGCTCTGCCCACCCGGGCAACCCGCGACCTAATTGAACGGCAATCACACCAGCTTTTTCAACACCGCAACCGCAGGCCAGCGCGCGCCGTCAGCCATAAGGTCTAGACCACTTCGGACGCGTTATGCCATTCACTACCGCTGAGAGGACACGATTCGTCGAGTTGCTCCAGACTCGTGGTTGGCAGTTTGAGGCCGGCACGATTTGGTCACCGAGTCGAGGTCTTTGGTTTGGTGAGACACATTTGTCGCAGTGGAGTCCATCTGAGATGCGCGAGATTTTCACCCAGAGGGCGGCGCGAATTGCCAAGGCACAGCTTGGCGACTGGCAGGCACACAGTCGCGAGAATGAGGATGCTTCTTGGGCAGCAGAAGAAGTGAGGAGTTCGACATGACGTGGTCAACAAGGCGCTGCAGGCAAGCGCGGAGTTCGCGTTTTGTTCCATACCGGACGCACTTGGTCCGCGCTGCCTGAGCACGAACGTTAAGCGACTTCGCACTATGAGAATTCGACAACATATCGTGAGTCTTCTGCCGGTGGTCGGTCTCGGGTTGCTTCTCTTGCTTCCCCCAGGGGGGCGGGCTGCCGATGAGGAAGGCAGGCCGCAGCCAAAAGCCTCCTTCGGCGACGTGATCGAGCGGCAGTTGCCTGCGCCGTCCTATGTAGTGGCGCAGCAGGTCCTCTTGGATCTCGATAATGGTGAATTGCTCCCGATGCCGACCAATATCTGGAAGATGAGTTCTGGATTCAATCCCCGGCCGAGTTACGACTGGATGCGCAAACACGGCGCGGACCTTCAGGTGGACCGCAGTGCGCACAGCTATCCGTCCACTAACCTTTGCTTTCACCTCGACGATGGGTGGGTGGCCCTTCTGGGAAGAGACGTCACTTTTGAGACCATTGCCGCCTCGGACGTGAACCCCGAACTGGCACGGGCTGGCGTATTCCAGCACCTTGATGTTCCCAAGCCTACGGAGGGGCCTGGCGCCACTCTCGTCTTCAAGACCCGCGAGGGGGGCGTGGGTGTCATGCAGCTCCTTGAGTTCAGTGCCAAGCCGGAACCGATCCTGAAGCTTCGTTACAAGCTGGTGCGAACACAACACCGCGTGAGTAAGCCTTCAGCAGGTGAACCCAAGAGCCCCTAACCCCGCTAGTGCAGTGGACGCGCCGATCGCGTCTCAGTTTCCATGTGATTCTTGCCGGCTGCTTCCTCATCGCAGGCGTCACGCTCGCGCTATTGCCCGGCAGCATCGCTTCCCGGATTGGCCGCACCTGGTGGGCAGATGCGCATCGAGGGCTGTTCGCGCGCGTCACCAGCGCAATTCCGAGAGTTTGGGCGTGCAGGCTGGCTCGGCTCTACGAGCGTGCCTCAATGGTGAGATCCATTCGCTGGTTGGGTTTCATTCTGTTGGGCGGCGCTCTGCTTCAGCTATGGGCAGCAGCAATCCTGAAATCCAGCCCCTAACCTCGGCCTGCACTGGACGCGGCGATGAGCATCAGTTTACATTTGAGAGGCCTCTGGCGCCGCGCCAGTGAGGCCGGACGTAGCCTTTATGCCCATGCGAGCCTTGACCACTATACTTTGGCTGCAAGTTCTGCTTGGGTGCGTTGCTGCGGTTTTGTCGTGGGGTCCAATGTTCGGCGGAGCAATGGGAACCGAGTGGACGTCCGGGCTAAAGAAAGAATTGGCAGCCGTGCAGCAGTCAGCAGACTACCGAGAACCTCCCAAGATAAGAGGCCTGTCCTACTCGGATGTAATTGATCGGCTTCAAGCATCGACTTACGACAGCATGCATCTGGCAGGCTACTGTTTTGTAGGGTCTCTCGCCGTTGTGATTGTGGGCGCGGTGGAATTATGGATGGTTCACCGTTTGAAAGTGGGCTATTTGACTAAAATACATGCGGACACCAAGGGCTAACGAGATCACTTCAGCGGATGGCGCGAGGCCGCTGCGGTCTGCATTTGTTGCCTTGCGGCGCGCCACCGCTGAGTTCATTCGTTCGGCACTGCGCATCGCATGACGGCATCGCGTCCAAGATTCAGCGGAGGTTTCCTGCGTGGGAGCCTGCTGGGTTGCGCGTTGCTCGCCGTTGGTTTGCTTGGATGGCTCGTCGCAATATTGGTAGGCGTGGAAAAGGACAGGTCGCTAGCCGGGTTTTCGCTCACTCCCCTCTATGTGCTTTCATTCGGACTGGGAGGCGGCGCTCTGGCACTCCTACGCAAAGATCATCCGAGGTGGTATGGGTCAGCATTTGCGTGGATTGTGGCATCGGTGGTCGTGCTCTTGGGGTGTGGTATTGTGGCTTTCCAGCTTGAGTCGGGAAGGCCGATCGAGTGGTTTTGGGGAGCTAGTAGCGCCATGGTTTTGAGCCTGTTACTCGGAGTCTCGCTCGTGGGAAGGCGCAAAAGTACCGGACCTGGCGCTTCACCGAATGGCGGCCCGGCGCAGCCGTCTGGCAATTCGAGAGCCGGTGGCGGACCGCCATCGGTGAGCTGATCGTTCGCCTACCCCGCGAGCACAGCGAGCCATTCGCAAGTCCCGTAGGGACGACCAGATGATAGCCCAGGGCAAGCGAGGCACGAGTGCCGCCCTGGGTTACGGACACAAAATGATTTCTTTTTTTTCCTTCCGGCTGGCGCGCCCGAGGTGCGCCAGCCGGAAGGAAAAAAGACAATGGGTGGGGTGGTCGTCTACCCAGGGTAGGCCCGAACACGGGCCAACCCTTCGCTGAATGATCCAATCCTTTCAGGATTGTGTCCCTCGGGCTCCGTTAAGTGTCCGCGCTTCTGCGTGTTGGTAGGTGGGTGACACCTTACAGGATGGACCCCGCACCAAGCCCCCGGATCGATCATACTTCAACCGGCGATTCGCCAGATTCATTCAACGCTATCAGCGCACCAAGAGCGCAGAGAATCAAAACGGACAAAAAACCTTGGCGTCTTTGCGTCTTAGCGTGAGTCACATCGGATGGTGACATCCTAACGTGTGGACACCGAACAAGGGCTCCCACCATCCCGGCAGGGGTCGCAGCGGGGGGCTAAACGCCTGTGATGGCGTGGCCCGCTGGCATAAACTCCGGGATGCAGGGTTTTTTACGACCAGGTTCCGGTGGTGTCGCTCGTGCCTCGCTCAACCACCGGCTAATCGCTGTGAACCCTCCGGGTTCGGCAACGGCGAGCCCGACCGAAGTCCTGAAGGGACCTTGCAGCGCAAGCCCAGGGCGACAGTCGCTACGCTGCTTTGCCGCTGGGCTACTGTTGGGCTACCCCTCCGGGGCTCTGGAAAGGAAAAGAGGTAAAGGTGGGGTGGCCGTTTTCCCAGGGTAGGGTCGGGGACGACCCAACCTTGGGCTAAATTATTCAATCCTTTTAGGAGTGTTCCTCCGGGCTCCGCTCGCTCTGGTGCAACACCTCCTGCTAGTTTGCGGTAATCATCTCCAGGATTCGGGGAAAATACACACCGGAGAAAGCCCTTCGCTCACGACTCACGGTTTACCCATAGCGCACGGACGGTGCGAACCGTAAGTCAGCCCTTCCCCATTAATTCCCTATTTCGAGTTCGGAGGTTGACACCGTGGGCGGGCAGTAGGAAAGTGAATCTGTAGTATCAAAGCGTGGCAGCCGACCCCGGTGGGCCGTGACATTTGTTTTCCGTTGCGCTTGGCCCGGCGCGGCTGCGCTCTGCGCTGAGACTGAAATCCCGCACAGCAATATGAATTTCAAGCACTTCTTCCTAATGATTGGCGCCGGAGTCGCGATGATTGGGTGTACTACACGCGAAGCCCCATCGGCTGCTGACACGGCGGCCGTCCAGGCGCATTCCGCGGATGTCCAGCAACAAGAGGCGGAGGCCTTGGAAGGGACCTGGAGGACTGTTTCCATCACCAGGATTTCTGCGGAGCCGGTCGAGGAGAGGCGAGGGACGATGACTTTTGCAGGTGGCAAGATGATTATGCAATCGCCGACGGGAAAAAGAGAGACCTTTTCGTATCGAATCGATGCACTGGCGGAACCGAAGACCCTTGAGTTGACAGAGGCAGAGAACACGAATGCACCGCCGAGGTTTGCGATCTATGAACTGAAAGGCGAGAGTCTCCGGTTTTGTGTTGGGAACGACGGGACGCGTCCTAAAGCATTTGGCGCCGATGGACGACCGGTATTCATTCTCCAGCGGGAATAGACGAGCGCGCGACGCATCCGAAAAGACGCTGGAGACGAACTGCCGCCCCGCCTCTCCGCTCGACGCGTGGCGGCAAATTGGACGCGCCGTTCACGCTCCGGCCTGCCTTTCCGGCGGCAGTCGCTAAGCTTTGCGTTCGGCAGCCCTCTGCCGCTTTCTCAGACGATGGTGCACCCACCGTTCCCGCCGATATTCCCGAGGTCCGGGCATTGGCTTTTGCCGCCTTTGGCCGCGCTGGAGAGGCGGATTTGGTGGACGTGCTGACGGTCTCCGTCTTTGCTTAAGTTTCAACGCGGCACGGGCGGTGAAACGGTGTGGTGCCCGGGTTCAGAATCTCGTTGGGATTCACAAAATGGGTGATGCGCCATCTATCCCCGAATCCCGTTAGAATTTGCACCACCCGCCCAGCGACACCCCCCTTGGATAAAAGAAGAATTTAACCGTCTCACCGGTCTGTTTACGGCCGGGGGATGGTCAAAAAACCCTCTTTCAGCGAAAAGTTGTCGAGCAAATTCTGCTGCCGTAGCGGGGTGACATCGAGGTGACTGGAGGTGACTGGAGATGACATTGAGGTGACTTGTACTGACATTTGCGGGTGAGGGCTGGACAAACGAAAAGATTTTTCTAACCTCCCGATTATCCCCCCCTGTACCCCCCCATCGCTATTTCTGCGACATTCGAATTATTCGGATTGGCGCGACCTGCCGCTGTAATGCAGCCAGCATTACTAGGCAGGGGTCCTCGCCCGCCCTCAAGGCGAGGCGAGGACCTTTCGGCAGAAATGAAGTACCGCGACGTACCGCAGAGTAC
>DIXK01000034.1:0-116287 GCA_002428665.1 Verrucomicrobia subdivision 3 bacterium UBA6082 | reverse complement strand
CGCGACGTACCGCAGAGTACCGCGAAAGCCATAACCGAGAGAAGGTGCGGGAAGTATGCGGTTAACAGGCTTGTACCGGAAGACGCCTTCCCGGGCCCTTGAGGGGCCGGGAAGGCTTGCCGGAATAGTGCGGAATTATTGACCAGGTACTCAGCGCTTAATTGACCATTTGATTGACCAATTCGGATGGTTCGCGGGGTGACTTTTGACGGGATGAACAGCATTTGCAGGATGATGGTTTCAATCTGCGCCCGGTAATTGCCGATGGTGCGACGGACAGAATGAACAGGATGGTCCTCCTTGCACGGGTGGAAGGAATGTTGAAGGGTGAATAGTGAATGAATGGGTCCCGGTGAGGAGAGCCTTAACGGGATGAGCCGAATTGATCTTCTCACTGGCGCGGGATTGGCTTGGCGGTGACGGATCTAACACGGCCGGTGGACGTGGGCAAACAACACCTGGCTGCAACGCCGGTCAGCAGCGCTGAGAGCACACGGTCACGAAGCACAAATGGGCACACCCAAAGCCGGTCACAGACTGGCGCTCCGACCGCAGGCGAACGCAACGGAGCGCCGGTGTGTCACCGGCTTAAACCGTACCTGGCTGCAACCCCGGTCAGCAGCGCTGAAAGCACACGGTCGCGCAGCCCCAGCAGGCATACCCAAAGCCGGTCACAGACTGGCGCTCCGACCGCAGGCGAACGCAAAGGAGCGCCGGTGTGCCACCGGCTTAAACCGCACCTGCCTGCAACCCTGGTCAGCAGCGCTGAGAGCGAACGAGCGCGCAGCCCCAGCAGGCACACCCAAAGCCGGTCACAGACTGGTGCTCCGTTCCGTTGACCTCAAGACGCCATTGGGTCCGCCCGCTTCGTCCGGTCACATAACCGGAGGACGGTGGAACGGTGTGACCTCTGTCCGCAGTCTCCCGGTCTTCTGGTATCTCGAATCGCGAATCTCAAATCCGCGTTGCTGCGGGAGGGCGGCGGGACGCCACTGGAACTCGCAGGCGAGGACGCCGGCGCTGCGCCGCAAGTCCGCAGTCCCATAGTCCTGCTTGTGTCATGAACTGTCCACTCCAGTCACCTCGATGTCATCAATTGTCATGAATTGTCAGTGGAAGCACCCCTTCATTCCCTGCTATCTTACCTCCGTTTTTGGGTTCTCGGATTCGGTGTTGTCCGGTGGCTGCTGCAGCGTCCATCGATCCCCGATCCGAACCCTGTTCTTTGACATATACGGTTAAATAGAAAGATAAGGCATCCAGGCCCGCGTGGCCCGGGCGCCGGGCGCCGCGCCCCAAAAGCGCGCGCGCCCGCGCCTGCCCATGTTCGGTGTCGGTCAGGTCGGTAGTCCCATATTCCTTTTTGATTCGGTGCAAAAAAGTGCAAAAAAGTGCAAAAAAATCCCTCGAAGGCTGAAGGCGAAAATGGATTATGGGACTACGGACTATGGGACCATTCCAGAAAGGCTAAGGCTGAGGCACAGGTCCTCGGTTGCCCG
Organism: Verrucomicrobia subdivision 3 bacterium UBA6082; assembly: GCA_002428665.1. Classification (GTDB taxonomy): domain Bacteria; phylum Verrucomicrobiota; class Verrucomicrobiia; order Limisphaerales; family UBA8199; genus UBA6082. The sequence continues at coordinate 114,788 of DIXK01000034.1, read as the reverse complement.
CTCCGCTTTTTGCCCGAGGTGGCCGGGTTATTTTCCGTGCAAGGAGTGTGTGGGGGCTTTGCCGAGGGCTTCGGCCAGGGCATCGAGCATGCCGTAGCCAAAACGGTTGTCGGGAAGCAGGTAGTGGCCTTCGGACCACTCGTTCCAGCACGCGATGGTGAGGATCGGTGGCGTCTTGGGGTGCTCGTTTAGGTATGCCAAGGCTGCCTGAACAAAAGCTTTGAACACCGCCGGACTTTCGTTGGCCATGATGGCGCAACGCGGCCAGACATCGCGGTTCGGTGATTCCGGGCGTGGATAGCTCGGCATCGCGTAGCGTGGGGTGGAATCCCAACCGGCCCCCAGCCCTGGGAGGTAGGGAATCGTTCCTTCGCGCGCGTGGTATGTCCATTGTTTGGTAGCCGTATCGGCGGCGGCGATGCCGTAGTCGGGGAATTCCACGGTGCGAGGTTGATGCGTGCGAGCAACGTGATCCACCGGATTATACGAGCCGAAGGTGTCGAAACCCATTTCCTTGCAAAGCGGGGAATAGAAGCCCGAGGCGTGGAGGTGTATGCCATCGTGTCCAAGGCGGTCGGCGAACTCCCGGAGTTGTGCGATTAACTGTTTCGATGCTTCGAGCCCAAGGCGCTTGGCCATGCGGCCCGGATCCCAGATACAGAGCACCGGTTTGCCATTGATGCGCCAGTAGTTTTCCTGGTGAAAATAGCGGGAAACAATGTAGCTGAGGCTGCGCCATGCTTCAGCAAGACTCATATCGGGCGAATCGAAACTGGGGGGATAGGATGCCTTGTCCGCAGTGTCCACGGTGGGGAACAAAATGAACCAGGGATGATTTGTCCACATTACGGCGAACTTCACATCGCGCCGGTTCTTGGAAAGGAGAAAGCCTTGCTCGAGCGCTTCATGGAGTGCGGGTGCACCGTCATACCAATACCAATCCCAGATAAACACATCCACACCGTGTGTCCTGGCCAGCTCATTGTAGCGTTCCCAGGTTTCCGGTTTACTCTCGTCCAGTTCACCCAGCAAAGGGGTCCGCGGCTGTTGATGTCCCGGGAACCAGGGGCGCGCGCTGCGCGTCAGGATATACTCCGTCCATCCCGGGCCGTAGAGCCGCGATTGGAGTGCGGAGTTGTGGTAGTTGGGAAATGTGTAGCAAGCGACGGTAAGACCGTCGGGTTTCTGGAGTTTTTCTTTCGAACCCGCGATTTTGAGGAGGTCGTCTGGCAACCGTAATGGGGCTGGTTTATTGGGTTCCTGGGCGTGAGCTGGAGAGCTGGAGAAGAGCCAACCAACGAGTGCGCAGATCAGGGCAGTTAGAATGGTTGATACGTTTCGGCTGAGCATGGCGGAATTATAGCCGTAGGGCAGCGGAGCTCGCCACTAAGAAAGGCTGAGATAGGACTATGGGACTACGGACTATGGGACTCAAGAAAGGCTGAAGTGGAAAAAGGGGTGGTTTGCACCTGTGGTTTGGTGGGGTGGAAATGAAGCAGGCGCACACGGGGTTGCGTGTGCGCCTGGAGAAGAGCGTTCTTTTGAATGACTACTTGGCGGCGGCGTAGCGCTTGGCGACTTCGGCCCAGTTGACTACGTTCCAGAAGGCTTTCAAGTAGTCGGCGCGGCGATTTTGGTATTTGAGGTAATAGGCGTGTTCCCAGACATCGCAACCGAGAATGGGTGTGCCTTCGGCGCCGCTGATGGCTTTGCCCATGAGCGGGTTGTCCTGGTTGGCGGTGGAGACGATTTCGAGTTTGCCCTGGTTAACCACGAGCCAGGCCCAGCCGCTGCCGAAACGGCTGATGCCGGCCGCTTCGAATTTTTCTTTAAAGGCGTCGAGGCTGCCAAAGGCGGCGTTGATGGCGTCGGCCAGGGTGCCGGTGGGAGCGCCGCCGGCGTTGGGGGCGAGGATCTGCCAGAAAAGGGCGTGGTTGACGTGGCCGCCGCCGTTGTTGCGGACGACACCACGGATTTCCGCTGGGACGGCATCGAGGTTTTGAATCAGGGCTTCGGGTGATTTGGCTTCGAGGTCGGGCTTGCCGGCGAGCGCCTTATTGACGTTGGCGACATAAGCTGCATGGTGTTTGCCATGATGGATTTCCATCGTCTGCGCGTCGATGTGGGGTTCGAGCGCGTTCTTTGCGTAAGGAAGCGCAGGTAGTTCGTAGGCCATATAATTGTAATCGTTGTTTCGTTAGTTGGTATTCTGCGATTTTATTCGCTGCTTAAAGAATTAACATAGCACGTTTACGCCAGTGTCAAGCGACCCATTGCGGGCAACCACCGGCTTAGAGGCTCAATTCCACGAAATTCCGGAGCAATTTGAGGCCAATATTTTGGCTTTTTTCGGGATGAAACTGCGTAGCAAACACGTTGTCTTGCCACACCGAGGACGCGAACGTGTCGCCGTATTGCGTGCGGGTGGCGACGATGCTCGGATCCGTTGGCTGTGGGAAGAAGCTGTGTACGAAATAAACGTAACTTCCGCTGGCGATTCCGCGGTAAAGGGGGCAGTCGGGGCGTGCCAGTTCGATCTGGTTCCAACCTATTTGTGGTATTTTCAACCCCTTGGATTGTGAAAAGCGGACTACGCTGCCTTTAAAATAGCCCAAGCCGGCTGCGGAGCTGTTGAACTCCTCGCTGCGTTCGAACAGGGCCTGGTAACCGACACAGATGCCGAGGAAAGGCTTGCCGGTGCTTATGAAATCCCGGCAGGCAGCCAACAGGTCCTGGTTTTCGAGCGCGTGCAGGCAGTCATCGAAGGCACCCACGCCCGGCAGAACCAGAGCTGCGGCATCGCTAAGATCCCCCGGCGTCTTAGCCAAGCGGACGCTCGCTCCCACCTGCAGCAGGGCCTTGTGCACGCTGCGGAGGTTTCCTGAACCATAATCAATAAGCGCAATCACGGGCTGAGATTAGAACTTGGCTTTCGCGAAGGCAACTGTGCGAACGTTCCTGGGGATGCACACCTGGAGGCATCAATCCTCTTTTGGAGCCATGAGCGCGGCGAGGTTGGTGCTGGTGATAGCAGAGGGATGGCCGTGGAACAGGACCACGCCGCCTGGGTTGGTGAGGAGCACTTGGGGCACGCTGGTTACTTGCGCGGTCGCTGTCAGTTTTCCATCCGGGTCGAGTGCGAGCGGAAACTCGCACTTGGGCCCCGGCATTTCGTCAATATCTTCCTTGGTTTCCATCGTGATGCCCACGACAGCCAGGGTTTCAGGGAGGCTTTTTTGCAGTGCGTTCAACTCGGAGATGGCCCTTCGGGATGGGTGACTCCAGGGAGCCCAAAACAGAGTGAGCACGAATTTGCCCTCCAAGACCGGGGCGGGTCCCAGCCATTGTTTTGGCTGCAGGTCAGGAGCGGGTTTCCCAAGCAGAGAGGTTTCCGAGATGGCATCCGCCAGGTGGAGCGGGGAAGATGCCACGGCATTGCTGGCCTTGCGTGCCGCCTTGAGATGCTCCACCTGGATGCGGTTTGCCAGTTCGTTCTTGAATCGGGCATCATCCTCAGCCTGCTGACGTTCAGCTTCCGTCGCCGCCTGGGCGTCATAATTGAACCGGCGTTGGAGTTCCTCGTTTAGGTATTTAAGTTTGATATTCGAAATCCCCTCATCGTGCGTGAAATAAATATCTGCGGCATTGACCCCCAGGACAGTTACATCCTTAAACACGCGGGAGCCTACTCGAAGTTCCTTCAATTGCAGTTGTGCCGCCTGGATCCCAGGGAGACCGAGCAAAAACAACGTGATCCATAGCCACCGCAACTTCATACGATGGATATGCCCCACATATTGCAGGTTGGCAAGGGCGAAGCCCGTGTTGATGGGGCAGGGATTCTCTGGGGCGGGCATATCCCGGGTTCAGGAAACAGCTTGCCCGGGGCGCGCCTGCCGGTAGTGTGGCACTGTGAAACTGCTTTTCATTGGGGACATTGTGGGCAAACCCGGGCGTCGGGCGGTGCGGGATTTGGTCCCTGGACTTCGCCGGGAGCATGCACTGGACCTGGTTATCGCCAACGGAGAAAACTCGGCTGGCGGTTCTGGGATTACGGTGAAGACGGCGGAGGAGATTTTTGCTGCCGGTGTGGATGTGATCACGAGCGGAGATCATTTGTGGGACCAGAAGGAGGTGGTGGACCTGCTGCACGGCGAAACCAGGTTTCTGCGCCCCTTAAACTACCCTCCCGGCACCCCGGGGCAGGGAAGTGTCATCATTCAGCACCCCGGTCTGCCGCCGCTGGCGGTGCTGAACCTCCAGGGACGCACCTTTATGCCCACCCTCGAGAATCCTTTCCTGATGGCCGAAAGCGAGGTGACTCGGCTTCGATCTCATACGCTGCTGGTTTTTGTAGATTTCCATGCCGAGGCGACGTCCGAGAAGATCGCGATGGCCCGGATGCTTGACGGCAGAATCAGCGCCTTGATCGGCACGCACACTCACGTTCAAACCGCCGACGAGCAGATTTTTCCCGGTGGAACGGCGTTTCTATGCGACGCCGGTTTTACCGGTCCGCATGAGAGTGTGATTGGCAGGGAAATTGAGCCCGTTCTGCAGCGGTTTCTGACCAGCATGCCGCAGCGGTTTGAGGTGGCCAAGGAGCGGGTCTATTTGCAGGGCGCGATTGTGGAGATCGATAACGCTTCCGGTATGGCACGGCACATCCAGAGGGTATCCATTCTGGACGATCTTCCCAGTTCCGACTGACCCTGGGAGTCGTTATTTGCGAAATAGCGAGCGGGGACGGCCAACCCATAAAAGCCGCCCCCGCTCAAGGCACCCTCGTCAAGGTGCAAGTAACACGGCGCCCGTCTGATCGTCGCCAAACAGCAGGCCGAAGCCCTTATTCTGGTTTTGGACGACCACGCCGCGGAATTTTCGGATTACACCACCGGCCTCGACATCTCGAATAGTTCCCTGGAACAGGCCACTGCTGGTGTTGAAAGTCAGCTTCAAGGGAATTCCCGCCGTCGTGGTCACCACGTTTTTGGCTCCAATTTGGATGGGCAGGTTCAAGTCTGCCGCCAGGTTTGCCCCGGTGAATTGAAGCTGGGTCTCTCCCTCCAGGTTTAGCACGGGTGCGGTTCCGACGGGCTTCAAGTAAACTGAGCCGAAGGCCTCGGACTGCATCACAAGTCCCTCCGGATAGTAGCGAGCCTTGAGAATCGCGGGTTTGATCCAGTTCACTAAGCCATGGAGGTCGTCTCCGGGATGGGTGTCCGTGCCGGCACGATTTTCGAACTTAAGCCAGCTAAGGAGCGAGCCCTTTCCGGAATAGAGCCGCGCGTGGACCGGAACCTCCCCCAGTTTGGAGACATCCGTTGAGCGCGTGAAGGCGGTGCCATCCGCGAGCATTCCGGCTACCCGGGTGATCCCGCTGGAGTTGACCACAATCGAACCGTGGCCGAACCCTGTAACTGACACTGACGAGTCTTGACCCGGGATGACCAGAGTGTAGTTGCCGGCGTAAGGGGCCGGGTTGAGGCGTGTGTGGAAGGTTGCACGATCTCCAACCAGGGCGGCTTTCCAACCTTCTTCCGCAGTGATTTCGCCTTGGACGGTATCGAGAGGTATGGCAGCTGGGTCGGTGGTGCCGGCCTGAGCTGGGACGCCGAGCTTAAGGTTCACCAGCAGCGGCGAGGTGCCGGTTCGACGGACCGTTGAGACCCCGGTGCCGTCGAGCGTGAACTTGCCGCTGAAGGGATATGCCCGGTGGTTGAAAACCAGTTGGCCGGAATAGGAACCGCGTTTAGTCACTTGCATGCGGAACGATCCGGAGCTGTGTTGCTGCACTCCGCCGTCCTCATCGTTTTCATAGAACAGGCCACAGTAGCGCCCTTGCACGGGGATAAAGGGACTCGGAACGAACTCGGCGTTGAGCTCCATTCCTGGCTCCATGACAAAGGTGATCTTGGGTGTTGTCGAGTCGACCCCACCACTCCATCCGGCGAATTCATAACCGGCTGCCGGTTTTGCGGTCATAGAATAAGTCCGCCCGGCTATAAGATTGCGTGTGTTAGCCAGGTTTGGACTCACGGAGCCAGCCCCCTCGATGGTCACGCTGATAGGTTCAAAGGTTGCCTCGAGCACATAGCTGGTGGTGAGTTTAAGTTTCAATGTCGGCGAGGAAGACACAATGCTGCCTCGCCACCCAGCGAAGACTTGGCCGGGATTTGCGACCGCTGTCACGGTGTAACTAAGCCCGCTCCGGCTGGGATACAATTTGCCATCACCGGTTTGCGTAAGGAGGACCTCACCCTGCGGCGCCAGCACCGTGAGGCGGAAGGTCACTGTTGATTCGGTCGAGCCATCCGAGACGATCAAGCTGATCTCTGTCTCGCCCGTTTGCCCGGCTTCAGGCGTCAGGGTTGCGACTCTCTCTTGCGCGGTTCCAGAGAAGACGATTCCCTGGCTGCGGAGCAGGGATTCAACGGAACTTGTGGCTCGCAAACTCAGGCCAGAGACTGCCGTTTCAGCATCGGCGATTGAGAAAGCCACCTCCAGTGAGGAGCCGTCTCCCAGCATGAACTGCTCCGGGATGTCGGTAATCGTCGGAGCCGTGTTATTTGGCAGCACTGTTTTTAGAACGGTGACCTGGAAAGAGGTGGAGACAGTAGCTTTGCCATCATTGACGGTGACCGTGATGGTGGCGGTTCCGGTTTGTCCTGCGGCCGGAGTGAAGCTTAATGTGCCTGTATTGGCCGGACTCACGTACGCAATTTGGGGCTGTGGAATCAGGCTGGGGGCGCTGGAACTAGCCGATAGCGTGAGGGTGTCGGCCTCGTTGGCTGCACCGGAATTGATGCCCTGTAGCGTGATGCTCTTGGCGGAGGAATCCTGGTTGACGCTGAGGTTGGGAATCGCGGCGAGCCTAGGCGGATCGTTAACGGCGGCGACGTTAAGGGTAACCGTGGACCCTGCAGAATCCACCTTTCCATCGTTGACCTTGTAGGTGAACGAGTCAGTGCCGAAGAAGTTGGTTGCCGGCGTGTAGGTCAGGTTGGGGGCGGTTCCGGAGAGCGAGCCTTGTTTTGGTTGGGTGAGCACATGGAACGTCAGCGGGTCGTTTTCCGGATCGGAACCTTTGAGAACCACCTGTTTGGCCGTGTCCTCGGTAACCGCGATGGTGAGGGCGAGCGCGGCAGGCGCGGTATTCTCCGGGGTCACCGGGACGACGGTCACCTGGAAGGAAGAGGAGACAGCAGCTTTGCCATCATTGACGGTGACCGTGATGGTGGCGGTTCCGGTTTGTCCCGCCGCCGGAGTGAAGATCAGAGAGCCGGTTGCCGCCGGGCTGACGTAGGAGACCAAGGGTTGCGGAATCAAAGCGGGATTACTGGACGTTGCCGTCACGATGAGGAGGTCGGGTTCGTTAGCAGCGCCGGAAGTGATGCCTTGGAGTGTAATCGCCCTGGCGGCGGAGTCCTGATTGACGCTCAGATTCGGGATGGTCGCCAGAGTCGGCGGATCGTTAACGGCGGCGACGTTAAGCGTAACCGTGGCTGCTGCGGAAGCCAATTGGCCATCGCTGACTTTGTAAGTGAACGAATCAGTACCGAAGAAGTTGGCGGCGGGCAGGTAAGTCAGGTTAGGGGCGGTGCCTGAGAGTGAGCCTTGCTTAGGTTGGGAGACCACCTGGAACGTCAGTGGGTCGTTTTCCGGGTCGGTGCCCTGGAGGGTCACTGGCTTGGGGGCATCCTCCGTAACAGGGATGGTCAACGTAATGGCTGTGGGCGCGGCGTTGGGAGTAGGTGCGGAAAGATAAGCCGAAATCTCTTCGGAGAAATCACTCTCCAGGTTGTCGGCAGTATACGCTGTTGCAGCGAAATAGTAGGTTGCTCCCCCTGGCAGGTTGCTCAAGCTCAAGGTTAATTCGGATCCTGCTGATACCTTGTTGGTGTAGGTGCGGCTCCCGACACCGTAATAGACGTTGTAACCGACTACCGTTGCGTCCGGACTCGGATCCCAAGCCAGAGTGACATCGACTCCAAGACTGGTGATGGGTAGACAGCTGAGAGCCAAGAGTCCGACTCCTCTGGTTAGGAGGATTCTGAGCGATCTGCCGAACTGACCGAGAAAGCCTACAGACAACATAGTTATAAGTTCGGCACGCATTTCTATTGCCAACATTTGGCCATGGCCGTGAAAAAGAACAAATAGGCATGCTGCCGCCCAATGGGTGGGGCATAAATTACTTTTGGTTAGTGGCTTGTGTCGGCCCTCGTAAGAGACTTAATGATATTATGAACCCAGGCTGGTGTTTTTGTTCGAATGTCGATTAAGGACACCCCAGGTCGAGCCACATGTCTAGAACCGGGACACTGCGTGAGGGTTGGTGTAAGGCAGTTACCGAGATTTCAGGCTAAAACTGCGGTTTAGCGCGGTTGCCGTGTTAAGGCATTGATTATGCTGCAAACAGAGTCCTATGGCATACTTGTTCGTAGGCTGGGTGCTGGTTTCGTTCGTGGCGTGCCTGGCGCTGTGCAAAGCGGCTTCGCGGCCGTTGCCCGCCCCTGGATATCAGAGCATGTGCCGAGAATCGGTGAAGGCCCAGCCTGCCAGCCATTATGCCAACTCCGCCAAGGACTTGGCGCCAGGTGGCTCCTTGACGGTTGCTGTCAATCACCCTTGAGCCTGGCGTATACCGACGGTCCTCATTCGGTGTTTCCTCTCTAAGGTCATTCCCTCCGCTAATCTCCGGTCTGAAACCGGAGACTCCTGACGTTCCGTAGAATTCCCGAAGCCCCCGTCCGTAATAGGCGGAATTGCAATAATCTCCTTTGGAGCGATGATTTACACCTGTGATAGGCAGCCGGTTTGGCTCAGGACGTTCCGGATGCAGGAAATGGAAATCGATTGAGCAGTATGGAAGTACCTAAAACAACAGACGGCCTCCAGTTGAGGACCGGCGTAAAGCCGGTCTGGAAGCAGATGCTCGACTGGGGATGTATCCTTCTAGCTTCGCCCGCGGTGTTGATTATCGGGTTATTCATTGCCCTAGTAATTCGGTTGGGCTCAAGAGGGCCCATATTCTTTTACCAGGATCGGGTTGGGCAAGCAGGACGAACATTTCGGCTATATAAGTTCCGCACCATGAAAGTGAACGCGGAAACGGATTCCCACCGTCAGCATACCCAACAATTGATTCGCTCTGGTGCCCCCATGACAAAACTGGACGTCATGGACGATCCCCGGCTGATTCCCTTTGGATCGGTTTTGCGTGCCACCGGTTTGGATGAATTGCCCCAGCTCATCAATGTGTTGCGCGGGGAAATGAGTCTGGTGGGACCACGGCCCTGCATTCGCTATGAATATGAAGCGTACGAGCCATGGCAAAGGGAGCGGCTCTCAGCTGTGCCCGGGTTAACGGGCCTGTGGCAGGTCAGCGGCAAAAATCGACTTCCGTTTGAGGACATGGTTCGGTTGGACATTGAATACTTCCATCGCCAAAGCCTGTGGCTGGACTTGAAGATTATGGCTCGCACCTTGCCAGCCCTGTGGGATCAATGTGCGGACCAACGGGTGGCAAAACGGGCGCAAGCGACGAGTGCTTCCGAGGAAATCTCTAAATCGGTTCAATCTGTGAGGGCGTGAAAACTATGAAAAGACCAATTGTGGTGGGCGTGGTGGGTTGCGGCTACTGGGGACCAAACCTCATCCGGAACCTGAAGCAGACCCCGGGTTGTATCCTGAAAATCCTTTGCGACACCAGCGAGGAGCGTCTGGCGCACATGCGTCGGATGTATCCCGATGTTTCCACGACTCGTTGTTTTGAGGATTTGATCCAGGATCCTGACCTGGATGCTGTGTTCATCGCCACACCGGTTCGATTTCACCACGAGATGGCTAAAGCCGCACTTGAGGCCGGGAAGCACACGTTTATTGAGAAGCCCATGGCCCGAACGGAGGCTGAAGCCGAGGAGTTGCTGGAAATGGCTGAGGAGCGGGGACTGATCCTCATGGTGGGGCATACCTTCCTCTTTTCCCCTGCCGTGCGGCGCATGAAAGAAATCATCGATAACGGTGACCTCGGCGAAGTGCAATACGTGGCCGCCCGTCGGTTGAACCTGGGTTTGTTCCAGAAGGATATCAACGTGGCGTGGGATCTGGCCCCGCACGACATCTCCATCCTTTTGTACCTCTTTGAGGAACTGCCCGTGGGCGTGTCCTGCCAGGGCAGTTCACACGTCACTCCGGGAATCGAAGACGTCACCATGATGTATCTGAAATTCCGAAAAGATCGTTGCGCGTTTATTCACAACAGTTGGCTCGATCCCAAGAAGGTGCGGGAGATGACCGTCGTCGGATCGCAGAGAATGATTGCCTATAATGACACCGAGACATTGGAAAAGCTGAAGGTTTACGATGCGCGGGTGGAAGTGCCGCCACACTACGACACCTTTGCGGAATTTGCTTATTCCTACCACTATGGCGATGCGTATATCCCCTATATCAAGCAGGACGAGCCTCTGAAGCTGGAATGCCAGCACTTCATCGACTGTATCAGCAACCTTCGGACGCCGCTGGCGAATGGCCGACTTGGGCTGGAAGTGGTTCGGATATTGGAGGCGGCGGAAAAGTCGCTTCACCAAAATGGGCTGGAGGTAACATTACTGCCAAGGCTCCGGCCGGCCTACGCCGGAAACGGCCATGGCAACGGTAACGGTAACGGCAACGGGAATGGAAACGGGAAGTTGAATGGCAAAGGGAAGGGGAACGGCGAACCACGGCAGAAAGATTTTCTTGCGGCAGTCTGACCCCATGAGCGACGAACTTTATCAGCGTATCGCCCCGGACGTGAAACTTGGCCAGGGCGTGCGGATTTTCGCCTTCACCAATCTCTACGGTTGCGAGGTCGGAGATCACACAAAAATCGGGACCTTTGTAGAAATCCAAAAGGGCGCGCGGGTGGGAGCCCGCTGCAAAGTGTCCAGCCACACCTTCATTTGTGAGGGGGTGACCATCGAAGACGAAGTGTTTATCGGGCATGGCGTGACCTTCATCAATGACCGGTTTCCACGGGCAACGAACACGGATGGCAGCCTGCAGTCGGAAGCTGATTGGAGGTGCGTATCGACACTGGTGAAGCGCGGATCCTCGATTGGGTCGGGCGCGACAATTCTTTGCGGTGTGACCATAGGCGCGGGCGCGACTGTGGGTGCGGGCAGTGTAGTAACCAAGGATGTGCCGGAGGGGGCTGTGGTGGCTGGCAACCCTGCTCGGATTATGCGCCGGGCAGAAGCGAAATAGGCGAATTTGTGCGCGTTCCGTTTCTAGACTTGCCGGCTCAGCATGAGCCTTTGATGCCGGAATTGTTGGAGGCGTTCCGGCGGGTCGCCGAGGCTTCCGCGTTTTCGAGCGGGCCCTACGTCAGGCGATTTGAAGAGGAATTCGCCACCTTCTGCGGTTCTACGTATGCTGTGGGCATGGGGAGCGGGACGGACTCCCTCTGGATGACTTTGATGGCCCTCGGCATCGGTCCAGGGGATGAAGTCATCACCGTGCCCAACGGGTTTGTGGCAACAGTCGAGGCGATAACCTTATGTGGTGCGCGGCCGGTGTTTGTGGATGTGGATGAGAAGACCTTCACGCTCAATGTTCAACAGTTGGATCGCGCCATCACCTTGCGAACGCAGGCGATTATTCCCGTGCATCTTTTTGGCCAGATGGCGGACATGGATCCGATCCTTGCCATTGCCCGGCGGTATGGGACCCCAGTGATCGAGGAAGCTTCGCAAGCGCACGGGGCTACCCAGAACCACCGCCGCGCTGGCAGTATGGGGGTTGCCGGGTGTTTTAGTTTCTACCCGGGCAAGAACCTGGGGGCATTCGGCGAGGCAGGAGCTACGGTGACCGACGAACCCGATCTCAAAGCTCGTCTGGACATGCTTCGAGACCATGGTCAGACCGCCAAGCATCTGCATTCCACCGTTGGCTACAACGCGCGCATGGACGAAATCCAAGCCGCCGTACTTAGCGTGAAACTGAAGTATCTGCAGGAGGGGAATGAGGCACGCCGGCGTATGGCCCAGTTTTACGACGAGCAGCTTGCAGACGAACCCCGGGTGTTATGTCCGCAGGTGGCGCCCGGGAACCTCCATGCGTATCATATCTATGCCGTGCGGGTGAAAGACCGAGATGGCGTAATGAACCGGATGGCTCGTCATGGGGTGCAATGTGGGGTGCATTATCCTGTGCCGATCCATCTCCAGCGGGCCTACCAGTTCCTGGGGCTGAGGGCCGGTAGTTTTCCGGTAGCGGAACGGTGTGCCCGAGAGTTTCTTTCACTTCCGATTCATCCCGGCTTGGAGCCTGAACAGGCACGGTATGTCGTGGACTGCCTGAAGGAGAGCTTGGCTGAGTCCGCGATTCCTTCGCGTGTGGCGGCATTGCAGCACTAGATCGTTGCAGGTGCCAAAAGGTTTACGAACTGGCACTGGTGTAACGCCTCAGGGACACTCTCCACCCCCATTCTGAAACTACGAGGCACGCGACGCTCATTGCCAGGAGGAGCAACGGAGGCCAGGGGTCGGATAATTTGCTGACTACCAGCCTTACCGGGACGTTCGAGACCAATAGCATGGGCACGGCGAACGTGAAAAATGCCCGAAATAGTCCCCGTCCGAAAGCCTCGTCGGGCATCCGCGCAATCTGAAAGAGGTTGTAATAGCCGAAAACAATACCCTGCGCCTTGACCGTCCAAAAGCTGATGCTGGCCAATAAGAACATCAACGAGTAGTGCACCACAATGCCGGCAAAACACAGGACGAGGAATCCAAGGACCTGGCCCAGTGTCGGAACCAGGTTCAGCTGCCAGGCGGCATAGCCCATAACCCCGACGGCGGAGGCGGCGTTGACGAAGGCGCCGAGGTCGACCTGTCGCACAGAGACAATAAACCGCGAATTCACCGGCAAGAGCAGAAGGAAGTCCAGTTTTCCCAACCGTACTAAGTCCGAAAGATGGGTGCAATTCACCAGGAAAAACGCCTGGAAAACCTGTTGAATAAAATGGCTCGCCCCGATCAGAAAGACAACTTCCCACCGGGTCCAGGTCCCGATCTGGTCGGTATGAAGGTAAACCACGCCGATGAATGAGAGTTGCATCCCGAACCAAAGAAGTTCGACAATAATCCAGAGCAGAAAATTAGCCTTAAAGGTCATCTCCCGCGTTACGGAGTTCTTCCAGAGCGCTCCGTAAATACCCAGATACCGTTTTAGAACCGGCTGGCGAGAATGCGGTACAGGCGGTATTGGAACGGTCCCTGGTTCTTGCTGGGCAGAAGTGTTCATCGCTCAGCCTCCTACAGCGCCGTACCTGCGAATGCCGCGGCTCCAGGCCCATCGAGCCACGCCATACGCAACAAAGACCCAGCAAGCCTGAATTAACAGCCCTTGAAGCAGGGCTGGCCCCGTGATCTTGCCCATGTAGATGCTGATGGGGAAATAAAGCTGATACGGAAACGGGGTTAAGGCCAGCACCTGTTGCAGTCCGGTCGGAAGTATATCCAGGGGGAACAAATGGCCGCTGGCAATATACTCAAAGGCGAACACGATGAATATGAACGTGGAAACTTCCAGGACCCAGAAGGCGAGCATCGCCAGCGCATAGGAAATGAAGAACTGGAGCAAGGCCGTCAGGCAAACGGATACCAGGAACCAGCCTAGCGTGGCCCAGTCCGCCGGCAGCACGAAATACCGGTTCAACGACAGGATGAACAGTGTGAGCGGGATAGCCGCGACTGACAGATAGCTTACTCGTCCGGCGCCAAAAAGGCACAGGCGGTAGGTCAGGTAGTCGATCGGCTTGAGCAGAAATTGGCTGATCTGACCATCCCGGATGTCGGCCGCGATTTGCCAGTCGTCCTCGTTTACCGCGGTCAGGGCGTCGACCACCGTGGTGAGCAGATAGTAGGATATCATCTGCGCTAGAGTATAGGTGCCGACGGTGGCGCCGGGGTCTTTGTCCGCGTAAATCGTGCGCCAGAGATGCAACATGGCTACCAGGGGGATCAAGCCAAAGAGTGCCCGCGCCAGAAAATTAAACCGGTAGGTTACATTGTTCTGGATGCCGATCTTTATTACGTGCCAGTACTTCGGGATCATAACGCATCGTCCCGTATAGCGAGTGAAGTTAGGCGTGGACCGGGGATTTGCAACTACCGATGTTCTGACTGTTGGACCCAACGAGGTCGGACCGGTACACAAAACCAGACGCGGATCACCGCCCGTGTCGTGGTATGCGCCTGTGGTTTAGCCGAGCATCTTCCCAGAATTTTCGGTTGCCGATGTGCCGAGCCGGCCCTACGGTGTTGCGAGTCGCGCCGGAGGTTTCTGGCGGGTGGATCACTTTTATGACATATAAGCCTTCAACAGGTGACGATTTGACACAGTTGGTGACCGGTTTGAACAAGCTGGCCAGGAACTTATGGTGGACTTGGGACCAGGAAGCTCAGGAAATTTTCCAGGAACTTTCGCCCCGGTGCTGGCAAAACCTCTACCACAATGCTGTCGCCATCCTCCATGAAGTCTCGGAATACGAGCTACGGGTGCGTTTACAGAATGCGGACTTTGCCGCCCGGGTGCGGGAGGTCCTTGGGGCTTTTGAGGCTTATATGCAGGAGCCAGAGACCTGGGCTCACCAGCACGCCGCGGCATTGCGCGACAAACCAGTCGCCTATTTCTCCGCCGAATTCGGTTTCCATGAGACGCTGCCGATAGCGGCTGGCGGCTTGGGCATGCTGGCGGGTGACCACGCTAAGTCAGCCAGCGACTTGGGATTGGGGTTTGTCGGGATCAGCCTGTTCTACCGCGAGGGTTATTTCCAGCAGGCGATCGATTCCAACAATTGGCAGACAGAGTACTATACGCTGCTGAATCCCAGAAACCTGCCGATGGAACCGGTGCTGGATGAGGAGGGGCAACCCATCATCTGCAATGTTGAGATCGGCATGAACCAGGTGTCGTTCCAGGCCTGGCGCGTGAATGTCGGTCGCGTTCCAGTCTATCTGCTCGACACCAACCGGCCGGAGAATGAGCAGCACGTCCGGGATTTGACACTTCGGGTGTACGGGGGCGATAGCACCACCCGAATCATGCAGGAAATACTGCTGGGTATTGGCGGCGTGCGATTGATGCGCGCGCTTAAGGTGGTTCCCTCCGTTTATCACATGAATGAAGGGCACGCGGCTTTTCTCACTCTGGAATTGATCCGGGAGAAACTGGATGCCGGCATGACCTATGAGCAAGCGCTGAAGCAAACGCGTGCCGAGTGCTTGTTTACCACTCACACCCCTGTGGAGGCGGGGCATGATCGTTTTAGCCCGGACTTGATGGATTACGTAATGCACCGCTTCCGGACCCGCATTTCGACCCCCTTTGCGGAGTTGATGAAGTTGGGGCGGGTGAATCCAGAGGATATGCAGGAACCTTTCTGCATGACGGTGCTGGCGTTGAAGCTCTCGCGGGCGGCCAATGGTGTTAGCGAGTTGCACGGCCGGGTGAGCCGGCACATGTGGCATTCGCTGTATCCTGGCAAGCCGGTGGAGCAGGTGCCTATTGGGCATATAACCAACGGAGTCCACCTCATGGGCTGGACGAAAGGAACGGTGCGCCGGTTCTGGAGCCGAAAGCTGACCGGGCAGTCGCTGCACTCGGTCCCGAAGCCGGAGCAGTTGCCGCCTGCGGAGTGGGACCGGAGTTTCAACACCCCTGAGTTCTGGCAGCGGCTGGGCGATCCGGAGTTCGTGTCCGACGAGGAGTTGTGGGCGCTTCGATACCATTTGCGCCGCGAACTGATCGAGTTCGCGCGTCGTCGCCTCTTGATTCAGCGCCAGCGGTTGGCCCAGGGCGATTTCATCGCGTTCGACCAACTGCTCAACCCGGACGCTTTGACCATTGGGTTTGCCCGGCGATTCGCCACCTACAAGCGGGCGCCGCTGATCTTCCAGCAGTTCGAGAATATCGTAAAGCTCACTCGGGATCGTGAACGCCCGGTGCAGTTTATTTTTGCCGGCAAAGCTCATCCTCGGGACGATGACGGCAAACGCTACATTCAGCACATCATTCACCTGAGCAAGTATAGCGACCTACAAGGCCACCTGGTCTTCCTGGAAAACTATGACATGCACGTGGCCCGGCAAATGGTTTCGGGTTGCGACATTTGGCTAAACAACCCGCGCCGCCCGTTGGAAGCTTCTGGCACCAGCGGCATGAAGTGCGGCGTCCACGGTTGCATGAACTTGAGCATTCTGGATGGGTGGTGGCGGGAAGGTTTTGACGGCACTAACGGATTCGGCATCGGCGAGGATTCGCACCCGGACTCGGTCGAGGAACAAGATCGGGTGGACAGCACCAACCTTTACCGGGTGCTCACGGAGGAGGTTGTGCCGCTGTTCTACGAGCGGGATCGTCAGGGAATTCCGCGGCGATGGTTGCAGCGTGTGCGGCGCGCTATGATGACGCTGGTGCCTTCATATACGACGGACCGCATGGTGCGCGAATACACCGAACGGTATTACCTTATGAAATAGTGGTAATGGTTTTACCCCGCCCCAAGCCGATAGGTGCGTTTCCAGCGGATGGACGGGTGAGGGGACCTTGCTGCAGGAGTCGCACTGCCGTGTGTTGACCGATATCCGATCTCAGGACGCCGGGGAATTGAAGGCCCAATTCGAGCAATGGGGCCTGCCGGCTTATCGTGTAGATCAACTTCTGACTTGGCTCTATCCCCACCGAGTTACTTCGTGGGAGCAGATGTCTAATCTGCCCAAAGCGCTTCGGGCACGGCTGGCTGAGCACTATGCGCTGAATAATCTGTTTCTGGTTCGGAAGCAGGGCTCGCGGGACACGACCCGCAAATACCTCTGGCGCCTCGTGGATGGAGCCATGATTGAGAGTGTACTGATCCCTGCCAACCCGGGTTTATACGGAGAGGCGAGCGACCGCCACACGCTTTGTGTTTCGACCCAGGTGGGTTGTGCTTACGGTTGCCGCTTCTGTGCGAGCGGTTTGGACGGATGGAAACGGAACCTGGGAGTGGAGGAAATCGTGGGGCAGGTGCTGGCGGTTGAGCGTGAGGAAGAGACGGTCGATGAAGCTGACGCTGCCGCTGGTTCGGCTGGGATTGTTGAAAGCGCGCCGGTTGCGGTTGCACTGGCGGAGCGCGTGGTTTCCAACCTCGTCATTATGGGCATGGGTGAACCCCTGGCCAATTATCAAAATCTGCTGAAGGCTCTCAAAATCCTCAATGCCTCATGGGGAGGTGGCATTGGCGCCCGCAAGATCACGATTTCCACCAGCGGGCTTGTGCCGCAGATCCGGCAGTTGGCTGACGAGCCCCATCAGTTTCGACTGGCGATTTCACTGCATGGCGCCACTGACGAAGTCAGGAACCGCATCATGCCGGTCAACCGGAAATACCCGCTCAAAGACCTCGAGGAGGCTTGTGCTTATTACCGGCAGAAGCAGGATCGGATGATGACCTTTGAATACACTCTGATCGAAGGCGTCAACGATGCCCTGGACCAAGTGCCGGCGCTGGCGCGTTTGGCGCGGCGACTGCGGGCGAAGGTGAATCTCATTCCCTATAATCGCGTGGAGGGATTGCCGTGGACCCGGCCTTCCGATTCAGCGCAGGAGGCGTTTCTGGCCGCGCTTGAGAAACAGGGGGTTAGCTGCACTTTAAGGCGAGAGAAGGGGCATGACATCGATGCGGCTTGCGGGCAATTGCGTTTGCGAACCGAGCGAGAGAGCCGCGACGCAGGCGAGGGACAGGATTAAACTGTTGAAACAGGCTTTTGCGCCCGGCTCCATCTTAGCCTGGTGAGGGATCACGGGGAGCGGATTCAAACCTCTAGGCCGCAACGCGCTGCGCTCACGGGCGTGGTTGTCTTGACCCGGGAGTTGCTGGGAGAACTGCCGGTGCTTTTGCTGACTGCCGGAAAGTGTGCTACAGGATCCTAGAGAGATGAGCGATTCCAAGCTCCAGAGGCTCCGCTGCCACCGACGGTTTCGCACTCGTGTGTGGAGGCGGGGGTTTACGCTGATCGAGTTGCTGGTGGTCATTACCATTATAGCGATCCTCGCGGCGATGCTGCTGCCGGCACTTGGCCGGTCGAAGAAGGCTTCATTGAACGTGGTCTGCAAGAATAACCTTCGTCAGCTCGGAATCGCGCTGGCTATGTATTCGGACGAGTTCAATGGGTATCCGTTCGCGCTGGATTGGGGATCCAAGCGCTTCTGGTATGATCAGATGGCGCCACAATACGGTTCCAACCGGATGGTGCTGGGGTGTCCGGCATTCGACGGGGATCGCAATGTGGATAATGCGCCGGTGTGGATTGGCCCGAATTTCTTTTACTACGCTCCGGCTAAAGCGGGTCACCGCCAGAGCGGCGTGAGCTACGGGTATAATGGGTATGGATTGAGATCGACTGGCACGTCGTATTCGGACAGCAGCCAGGTTCTGGGCTTAGGTCCGTCCTTGGCCGCGGGCGGGACCCTTGCACCCATACGCCCGTCGGCAGTGAGGGCTCCAGCCGATATGATCGCCATGGGGGACTCGATGTTCGTGCCCGTTGTTCAAAGCGATACGTTTTCTTACCTTCTGGCTCTCGGCGATGGCACGCGCCCGTCCCCCGATCGGCACAACGGTGGTTCCAATATGGCTTTTGCCGATGGCCATGCTGAAAACATCCTGAACCAGCGCTTGGTGGGGGACAACCTGACGTCTCGCCGACGGTGGAACAACGACCACGATCCGCATTTCGAGATCCCGTTGAAATAGCCTCAAGCGATATGCTTTTGGGTTTGAACAGGAACAAAGGGAACAGAGGGCGAGAGGATTAACCGTGAGCAGACGCTGGACCAGGCCAATCAACTGAGGACCGGGGGCTTGAACTGAAGGGGGGCCGCGGAATGCGCGAACGATACGAAAGTGTTGAATTGGTAGCTGGCGTCAACGTTCTGTCCGGTAGATCACATCAACGACGTTACGGACGTACTGCTCGTCAGCAATACCGTCGGTGGCTTCGGGCGGAAAGGGGACTTTTTCGCGGAAATGGGTGGCCAGGCGCTCGAAAAGCTCAATTCGGGCCAGGGGCTCAAATTCGTCGCGTCGGAGCAGGGCCTGGAGCGCGAGAGCCGCTTCCGTCGGGGCCACATTCTGTCGCAAACGGGCGACCAGATGCGGGAAATGGCGAAGCGAGTTGAACTTGCCGGCGAGAATCTGGTCCAGGTCTGGTTCGGAGAGTCGCGGAATGCGGATCACAACGGTGTTGGCAGCGAGGTCCCCGAGCCGCTGGCATTTGGGGCTAAACCAGCAGGCCAGTCCCCCCACGAAATAAAACATCGGAAGGGCGTCTACGAACCGGAGCAAATTCCGGATCACAATTTGGCTGAACTGAATGCGCAGCCCTTCCGCGTCCATTACGCGCAGGCGGAAAAGACGTTTGCCCACTGTTTGCCCACGCCAAGCCCACTCAGTGCCGATGCCGTAAGCGATTGAAACGACGAAGTAACTTACTGTATACACGGCCAGTGCCAGGTTAGTGCTGATCAGGTTCAGCAGACTGATGGCATAGCCGAGCACCGTCAGCGCTACCATGACGCAGAACAGATCGAGCAGCCAGGCCAGGAACCGGATGACTGGCCCGGCGAGCGCCTGAGAAAAAACGATGCCTTCCGGCGTGCGAATCTGGAGGACCGGAGTCTTCATAATTTCGCGCGGTCGGCTTTCCGGCCGCCAGACTTGGCCAGGAACAGGCTCAGCAGCACCAGTTCCACTGCGCCGAAGGCGATCTTGGCCGCATAGGGGATGAATGGCTCATGGTATTGCGACAAAAACGCCTCTACGACACCGGCCCAGATCAGGAGCAAAGCCACGCCAAAGATCAGCGTGACAATGTCCCCGGAAACCGACCGTAACCGAGTGGAAAGCCTGGCACGCTGCCCACGCCCGATCAGTGTAGCGGCCAGAATCAGACCCGCTTGCCCGGCGATGAGAATCGCAGGGATTTCGATAGCGCCGTGCGGGAGCAGCCAGCCCAGCAAGAACCTGGTTTGACCAGCGGCAACATAATCGGTGACGACAGCACCCAGGATCACACCGTTGTAAAAAAGCAGAATAATGGTGCCAGCACCCCACGTCATGCCGAGGGCGAGGGCGAGGATAGAGACCCTTGTGTTGTGGGTCATCAGGAACGCCGAAAAGGTGGTCCTATGGCCGGCTAGCCGGTCTGTCGACACGCTCTCTTCCTGGGCGACGCGCTCGGACGGGTCGCCCTGCAGATGGCCGAAGGGCAGCAATACCGCTTTGGCGGCGGGATCAAAGGCCAGTGCAAATCCGCCGAACGCGCACCCAACGAGGGTGATCGCCAGGGACAGCCAAAAGGCGCGCACATGCCTTCGAAACGTCTGGGGCAGAGTTTGGAAAAGCCAACGCATCGGGTAAAACCGGCGACGGCGTTCGCGGGTTTCATGAATCTCGCCATAGGCCCTGGCGACCAGGCTTTCGAGGTAACGCCGGATCTCCGGTTCCGCGGAGAAGGTGCTGAGCCTGGCCAGGTCGGCGGTCGTTTGTTCGTAAAGCAGGTGGAGATGCTGTAAGCTCTCGAGGCTCATTCGAGTGTCAGGCTCGGCCTCCAGTCGGTTCAACGCCTGCTCCAACTCAGTCCAGCAGGGCCGGTTGTGTTCCACAAAACGCTGGAGGTCGATGATCATAAGGCGCGCGGGCAGTTCACAGCAGTTGACGGCGTTTCACCCGCAAGTAACGGGAGACTAGGTTGGCACTGAGCCGTTCGTTTTCCAGCAAGGAAAACTGCACACCCCGGCGCTGCAGCACTTTCTCCAGGGTGCGGAGTTTTTGCCAGCGCAGATGACCAGCCAGATGCTGATAAAGATCATCAATTGAGGAGACATCGGGGCTGGAGAACACAGGCTCAACACCGGGTGGCTGGATCATGTTTACTAGCACCAGGTGCTGGCGGCATACGAGGCTCAGGCTGCGCACGAAACTCCGGGCCAGCACTGGATCGTCCAACGAGGTGAGAAAGACTAACAACGCGCGACGACGCAGGCGCAGGCGGATGAACGTGCTTAGCTCTTCGTAATCAGGGGAAACGATTCTGGGCTGCAGCGTGTAAAGGGCGTCGCGGCAGGCACTGAAGTGGGATTTGCCGTTTCGCGCCCTCAGGAATCGGTCGATCCGGTCGCTGAACGTCAGCAAGCCAAAGAGGTCACCCTGTTGTTCGGCCGCCAAGCCCAACACCAACGCGGCGGTGATGAACCGTTCAAGCGTGGAGGTTCCCTGGTTCAGCGTTTCCTCCTGACCAACCTCAGTCTCTTGGCCAGTGTCGCGTTGAGGAGTTGCGGGGTTCACATTGCGGGCCGACAGCCGAGAGATGTCCAGGATGACATAGACTTCCTGCGTGCGCTCGATTTGGAATACTTTGGTGATTGGATGCCCACGGCGGGCGGTGGCTTTCCAGTGGATTTCATCGAATCCGTCGCCGGGGGCGTACTCTCGCAGTTTCTCAAACTCGCGGCCCTTGCCAACCTGTCGTTGTGATTGCAGGCCAAAGAGACCGCGTTTCAGGAACAGCGCGGCCAGGTTTTTACGCTCGTTGGCCAGGTTGGGATACACCCTAACCTCAGATGCGGTTTGAATAGCAGTGCGCGCCGCCCAGAAGCCTAAAGCTGACGGTGTTTCCAGGCAGGCTGAGGATACTGTGTAGCTGCCGCGGTGCCGTGGCACGCAGGGCCATTGGACACGCGACCATTCACTCCCGGCTGGAAGGGTGATCCGAGCATCTTCTGTGGGGGAATCAATTTCGCGCGGGAGCACCAGGGCCAGCCGGACCTCTCGAGCCGTTGGGCTTGGATTACGAAGCCGGACTTCGATTTGAGCGGGCCGGTCTCGGGACATGCGGACGGTGGAGGGCAAAGCGACCTGAAAACCCCGGCTGTTTCGTAAAGCACGAAACGCATCCACAATTGCGAGCGCCATCAGCCCTGATATCGCCGACACACAGATCCATCCGGCCCTTGGTTCCAACGCGCCCAGCAGGGCAAAAGGCACAACGACCAGGGCCACCCAGACCAACAATCGAGTATGGGGTACGATCATGGTCCGATCTCACCGGGGCACGGTTACCTGTTGGAGAATCTGTTGAATAACCTCAGCGACGCTGAGACCCTCAATTTCAAACTCCGGACGGAGAATCAAGCGGTGCTCGAGCACCGGTCCCGCCATAGCTTTGATGTCGTCCGGCGTGACAAAGTCGCGCCCGTTCAGAGCCCCGTACGCGCGGCTCGCCATGATGAGCGCCTGAGTGGCGCGCGGTCCGGCTCCGACCAGCACGCTCTCATGCTGGCGGCTGCAGCGAACGAGATCGACCAGATAACCGACAAGCTCCTCGCGAATGAGTATCTTTCCCACCTGGGCCCGGAGTCCTAGGAGGTCCTGGGATTGCAGCACTGGTTGCACGGCCCCCGAGGCCAGCAGGGTTTCCGGCGCATTATCAGTCATCGTGCGTTGGGCCAGGTCCAGTTCCTCCGCGCGGTCCGGAGCGCTCATCGTGATCTTGAGCATGAACCGGTCCTTTTGGGCTTCGGGCAGAGGATAGGTACCCTCGTATTCGATGGGGTTTTGGGTAGCAAACACCGTAAAGGTGGGAGGCAGGGCATAGGTTTCGCGATCGATGGTAACCGCGCGTTCCTGCATCGCCTGCAGCAAAGCGGATTGGGTTTTCGCCGGAGCTCGGTTGATTTCGTCAGCCAGTAAAAACGACGTAAAAATCGGTCCCTTGATGAGGGAAAACTCGCTGCGTTGCAGGTTGAAGACATTAGTGCCAGTGATGTCTGCGGGCATCAGGTCGGGGGTGAACTGGATGCGGGCGAAATCGCAGCCCAACACATGCGCTAGGGTGCGAACCAGGAGGGTCTTGGCCACCCCAGGCACCCCCTCGATCAAGGCATGATTGCCAGTGATGATCGCGATCAAGGCTTTCTGGATCACCTCGTGTTGGCCAATGATCACCTTGGAGGTTTCCTGGCAAGCTTTGGCCAGCGTGTCTTTCAGTAGTTCCATATTCATTGCGTTGTTCATGGCAGAATCAGGGTCAGAAACGAGACTTCAGCGCTTGGGCAATCTCGCGGTACACCTTTACCGGTTGACGCTCTCGGGCGAGACGTGCTCGGTCCTGCTCCAATAATTCCTGCGCCCGATCCACGCGGGCGATCAGGTGGGGATTCCCTTGCGTCAAAGATTTGGTCCATTCATCAAAACAGGTTTTGAGCAGGTCCGCCGGGGCGAGGTTGCGTCGCAGCAGGTTAAGGAACCCGGCAGAGTTGTCCTTGCCCTCCACGTAGCCCGGCGGCAGTTTGAGAGAATAAGGCGGGACAAAAGGAATCGAGTTTTTCCAAATGAACAACCCCGCTAACAAAAGCAAGGCTGCCATTACGCCGTGCAGGCGGTACTGCCTTATTAGCCCAGTGACGCTCGGGGCTTCGATCAGTCCCAGGTGCGCCTCGTCAAAATAGATGACTCGCGCGGGAGAAACGAGCCAGGCAAGAAGGTCCGCATGCGCTTCCTGGCTCAGTGCCTCGTTGCTCAGAAGATAGGAATCGGTCGCTATCACGATGCTTCCAGCGCCCCATTTTCGCTCCACTACAACAGGGTTGGAATCGCGCGCGTAAACGGTCTGCCAGGGCCTATGGACATTGGTCAGCACAAGTCCGCTGTGCCAGTCGAGCACCTCCGGGAGCGGCAACGCGGAAACATTTTCCACTGCGACCGGCTCATAGGTATCCCCGTCACCAAGCTTCAGAGGAACGTGATGGAGTGCCACCCCCCAACGATTTTCCAGCGAGATGGTGCGGGGTCCTTCTTCGGGGGTGGTTGTTTTCTTGCGCCTCGATGGCGGTTGCCCGGGTTTGGTTGCGGGAGGTCCTGCGGTTGGTGGGGTCCCCCTGATAGAGATGGGCTTGACCGGTTCTGGACGAAATGCAATGACTAACCGTCCGCCTTGGATGACAAAGGCCTCAATCTGCACAAAGAGGTCTTCCGGAAGCAACGACCAATCCAGGCTGCGGGCAGCCAAATGGAGATAGGCCGTCGCACGACCTTCCGGTAGACGGTTCTCTGGGCTAAAATCTCGTTGAGCCTCGAGACTCGGCATGCGGTTCAACCCTTCGAAAAGTGCCATGGTTCCAAGAGGATCCGCCCGCAGTGACGAATACGGCGGATACACGTCGCCACTTTCGAACCGAAGCTGAAAAAGCCTATACACTCCCGCGCCAAACAACAGTCCCAGCAGGGTCAGCAAGATTATGGAACGCGCGGATTTCATTAGGTGCTAAGAGGATGACCTCATATCGAGAACTTTGGCGGCGAACCGGTTAAGTTCGTCGGCATCCACCGGGTGGTCGCCATACCAACTGCGTTCGAACACCACAAGGTTCAGAACAAACAAATCCACGAGGTTGGGCAGCGCGTGGCCGCGCCTGCGCAGTTCCTGTTCATAATCCAGATTGGATTTGAAACGGGCAATGGTGATCAGGTTTCTTTCGGCCAGGTGCGCGAGGCTGGCGAGGTAAAATGCGCGCATGGCGAGCCGCAGTTCGCCTCGCCCCAGAAGCTCTTTGGCCAGGGTAATCCATCCATCCTCCGGTAGTTGGTCAGCGGCCACGTTTTCGTCCGTGAGATCCGGTGTGGGCCGCGCCGGCTCGTTGCTGAGTTCTGTCCGGGCGGTCCGACCGCGTAACACCCGCACAATTAATAGTCCTGCGCCGACAAGAACGGCAGCCGCCACTGCGTAAACAAGCATTTCCAACAGCAGCGTCCATGAGTCAACGCTCGTTCCGGTTCCACCACCGAAGGTCCGGCTAAACAACCGCCGCAGCCACTTTTCCAGCCAATCCCGAGTACCAATGGCCCAGCGTTTGAGCTTTTTGCCTACCCGTTCAAAGAATCGGCCCACAATCCCTTTCTCCGCTGGTTCAGCGCGCTCCCGCGGCAGGCGCCAGGCGAATTTCGGCTGGTTAATAACCTCCCGAATGGCCAAGTCCAGGGACTCCGCGGGAACCGTGTAGCCGCGTGGCTCAGAGCTGCCTGGGGCTGGGGTTTTCTCCATCTCGGCGGTGGCCGAAGTATCAGGGGTGCTGTCGGCTGGTTGACCCAGACCCGCGGTCACGGCGCTGAGGCACATTGCCGATGCAAACAGGATGGTGGCCGATCTCGTTACCAGTGCGGGGGACGCCATTTGGCGTAGTTCAGCCTTGATGTCCTCTCCTGAAGTCAGAGATCGGCCGTAAAAGCAACGCAGTACATATACTGCTTTGCGGATCGGATCGACGGCAAGAAAAGTGAGGCAAACCATGGCCAGGAAAAAGGTGGTGTTCAACATCGCCATACCACTGCGCGTGAAGACAGAATCTATTCCAAACAATATCTTCACCATCCCAGGCAGCGAAAAACAGAGAGTGGCCCAGTTGAGGAAAACCAAGGCACTGAATCCGCCCAGAACGCAGAGCAGTACGTGATTTTGGCGAGGCCACAGCCCGGTTTGCTGGAGTGCGGTGCGAACGAGTGGTCTGAGACGGCCACTCTCATCCGCACCCAGTACGGTGAGATTATGGTAAAATGCCGAGGCCCAGCCGTAGGGCAGGGCGGCGACCGCGGCCAGGGGCAGTACGAACAAAGCTGTTGGCTGCAGCACACCCTGAGTAACCAGCAGTCGCAGCACTCGGCCCGCAGTCAGCCGATCCGGAGCTTTGCCGAAAAGCGCTGCGTGAAGCAAGTTGGCCGCTATGGCTTGCCAGAATTTCATCCAAAGATACGCCACGGTCACTAGCAATGCGGAGCCTGCCAGCCTATCGGTGGCAAACGCGCTTCGGCTCATCTCAGCGCAGAAGAAGAGAAAAGCTAGTGCGAAGGGAAGGGAACCCAGATAGTAGTAGACTAAAGCGCTCGGGTGCACGCGAAGCAGGTTTACTGCCTGCTCGACGAGGCCGAGAGCTGGCGGGCCTTTTTCGCGGTATTCGGACGCTTTCATTACGGCTCGAACCAGTATTCCTGCCAGAGTGTGCCTTCGTGAAACGAGGAAGGAATCGCCAGCAGTGTTTCGCCCACCAGGTAGAAGAAGAACCAGGCAAGGAGAAAACCGAGCGCCAGTTGGCCAAGGTGAATGACGCCCGCGAAGCCAGGCCTCCGCAGCAACGGTGGGCGCGCCTGCTTTCGCAGACAGGCGGCGCAAATCACCCGGTCCTCATGTTCTGTAATACACTCCCTGCAAAAGAACAGGCCACACTCGGGACACCGCGCTACCGCCTCCCGGGTCGCATGGTTGAAACAGCGTTGTTGAGTGAGCCTGGCCATGGAATATCAGAAATGCGACAAAAGGGGTGTCGCCGCTATGTTTGGGGTTCGGACGAGGCCTCCTGGTTCATGGCGGTTTGGGTGGCAGCGCCCATCGGTGTGGATTTTAGTGCCTCACTCGGCTCACGGAGCAAAACCAACATTTCGGCCGCCGTTATTTCACCTTGAGCCTGGGTGATTAATGGCCGGATGCGGTTCAGAACCGTCCGCGTGGACCGCAATCGGTTGAGCGAAGGTAAATCCTCGGTCTGAACAGCGGTCTTAATCCGGGAGAGGCAGCTGGGGCCAAACAGGTTGTTTACCAGCAAAGGGAGACAAAACACAGCAGCGATCACGGATACGGTGATAATAGCTCCGGTTCCTGCGCTCGGGTTGAGGAGCACATAGGGAATCCCGCCGAGAGCAAATACTGCAGCCGGTATTCCCAGCAACCAATTCCAGTAAGCCCGCCGCGAAGTGACGTGAACGGTGATCGCCTGGATATCGCGGAAGTAAAACCGCTTGTAGGTTTCGGTGAAACCATTGGAATCAATCACCAGCAGATGATCCTTGCCCAGCCACAGGCTGGACCGCGTGAGCAAGGCTACCGCCAACCCTGGACGGGCTTTGGCGCGGGTCAGGCGTTGATATTCCTTCTCAGCCATTGGCGGATCTCAGGCTTTGGACGATAAAGTACATGACTACACCCCAGCCCGCGATTTGCAGCAGGGCGATGATAGCTGCCACGACGAACCGCCAGCGCGAGCGATGCACGAGGCTCAGCGGAGACTTCCAATGCCGGCACACCAGGTAGAGTACCAGGGGGGCGGTGGCTAAGGTGAAGTAGACGGTAATGATCGGTAGAATCGCCAGTGAAAGCGCAACCTGGTCATACCGGATGCGCTGATTCTCCAGATTTCTGATCCTGCCTTTGACTCGGCCTGTCTCAAGGCAGTTCGGACAGTAGTGCTGGCTTTGCAACTCGCAATCGCAGAGCGAGCACAGGAAACGCCCGCAGGCAGCACAGTGCTGTGCGGCCCGTTTTTCCGGGTGATAAAAGCAACTGGCTTCGTCCTCCAGTACCAAGCGTTCCCCGACCTGCCCAACCGCTGGTGGCCGGAAGTAGGCGGGAAAAAAATCGACAAGGATAGGAGTTTTGCACGCCGGGCAGGGACGAGGCTCAGATTGGTTGAGCTCGTCCTCGCTCAGAAACGCCCTGCAGTTCGAGCATTGAGGCCACAGCACCGGCATGCGTTCACTTACTTGTAGACCACCCGGGTATTACAGATATGGTCGTGGAGCGCACGTTTCTGGCTGTCGAACGCCACCATGATGTACCCGATATAGCAGATCAAACCGCTCAACATCTCGGCAAAGAACCGGCCCGTTGCCCGTCCGTAGCTTACACGGCTGCCTTCCCCGGTCACGACCACGAGTTTACACGCCATCTTACCGGGGGTGGCACCATACTTGCCAATGAAGAAAATGTTGTAAGCCGCGTTAGCGACGAAGTAGAGCAATTGAATGCCTATTTGCAGCCCCATGAGCCGCTCTGCAGCCGTTGGATCAGATGCCGACTTGAAGCCAATCCAAAACAACGGAACCATAAAGAAGATGCCCAGGATTAAGCCGTCCACAAACTTGGCGGCAAAGCGAATCCAGAACCCGGCGTAATGGAGAGTGCCGGTATTGACCCGGGCTCCCTCTGCCAGTTTCTGCATGAAGACCGGTTTGCATGCCGCGCAGACGTGAACCGTTCCGTAGCGGATCATCTCTTGTTTGTTGAATACACCACCGCACTCCGCACACACCGCCTCGGTAGGCATGGCACCCGCAGCCCCGGCACTCGCCGATGGTGCGGCGATGCGGAGGCCGCCGGCTTGTACCTCCCGGTAAGGTTGCCAGTTGGCCATCCCTTCGTGCCAGACCATGGTGTCGCTGGTGATTTTTCCAGCTTGAACGAGCTCCGGCAGTTGGGCGTCGGTGACCGGACCGGCTTGTTGCCCGGCGTCTACGTAGTACCAGTTCATAGTGTAGGATTCAGAGTGAAGTTGTATTGTGATAAACCACTTTTAGGAGCACGGGTCCCTTTTGCCACAAGGGAAGGATTATGGCAAAAGAAATCTTAATTCGGATTCATTCGCCAGACTCTGCGGAACCCTAACCTGCGGGGCGTTTATGATAGCTGTGCATCGCCTACGGTACTAAAGGCCGCCCCATGATCAAGGAGCCGGCGTGGCCTGTCGGTCAGTGCATCCTCCGTTCATCGTGTACAACTCGAGCAGGGTCTTTAATTGGTGGACCTTTTCGGGATGCATGTCTTGCAGGTTCCGGGTCTCGCCGATGTCTGTCGAAAGGTTGTAGAGTTGAACTGGAGGTAGCGTTCTTGCCTCTTTGGATCCCGGTCTGGGATAACTCCAGCCGCCTGAATCCGGACAGAGCAGTAGTTTCCAGTGGCCTTGCCGGATGGCAAATGAGCCGTTGATTGAGTGATGAACGATCGCTTCCCGGGAGGTTCCGGAAGGGCGATGTAGAAGAATCGGAGCAAAACTGATGCTGTCTTCCGCCGCGATCGTCGGCAGGCTGAATCCCACCAGGGCAGCACAAGTGGCCATCAGGTCGACTTGGCCAATCAGGTCGGCCGATACGGAACCGGCTTTCACTTTGCCGGGCCAGCGGGCAATGAAGGGAACTCGGTGGCCTCCCTCGAAGAGGTCAGCCTTGGCTCCGCGGAAGTGCGCGCTGGGATGGTGTCCTTTGGCTTCGAGTTCCGGATAATTTGCCTGCGGTGAACACCCATTGTCGCTGCTGAAAATCAGAAGGGTGTTGGTTTGGAGTCCGTGGCTTGTCAAGGCGCTCATGATTTCCCCCACAACATGGTCCGTTTGCATCACGAAATCCGCATAGGAGGTGATACTCTTTCCCTGCCATTGCGGCGAGGGTAGTATTGGTGTGTGAGGTGAGGTCAAAGACAGGTAAAGAAAGAAGGGATGCCCTTTTCTGGCGGCCTCAGCGCGCTGTTCAATATATGTTGTCCCTCTTTTGGCCAGTTCAGGGAGCACCTCGATCGCTTCAAAGTCCGCCACCGCCGGCCCTTTGCGAATCCAAGTCTTTTCCACGCTGGGGAGCCCCGCAGCGCGTTGGTTTTCGATGAACAGGTAAGGAGGCATGTCCAATGAGGCGCTGATACCGTAAAAGTGATCGAACCCATGTTCGAGCGGACCATCTCGAACAGGCTGGGCGTGGTCTACCATCCAACCGCTGGCGTCGCCCTTGGCGAACCCACCGTTGGTGAGCGACCAGTGCATGCCCAGGTGCCATTTGCCAATACAGGCTGTGTGGTAGCCTTTCTGCTGAAGCATGGCAGGAAGCGTCAACCGGCCAGGCTCGATTAACGGTGGCGAGTAACCATTCAATACCCCTCGCTTGAGTCGTGAACGCCAGTTGTAACGGCCGGTCAGGATGCTATAGCGCGACGGGGTGCAAACCGCCGAGCTGGAATGCGCGTCGGTGAAAACCATGCCTTCTGCTGCCAGTCGGTCGAGGTTCGGAGTGGAAATCTTTCCATTCTGGTTCAGGCAGCGCACATCACCGTATCCGAGATCATCCGCCAGGATGAGGACGACATTCGGTTTTGGGTCATCGCCGTTGGCTGGACTTGACTGGGCCGTCAGCGGTAGAATCCATAAAAGCAGGCGCAACCACTTCATAGTCTGATTTAGTCTGGCCGCCATGGTTACACTTGGATCCTCAGAGGCAATGCAATACTTTCGGTGATGGAAGATTCAGGTGCTGCCATACTAAGAATACGAGAACCAACAATCCTGAAAGACTCGGAATCTGGGTGTGAACGGCAACTGCGTTTCCCGCCGGAAGCCTGTTGTTAACATGATATCCATCAATGATTTGTGGACATAAAAAAAGTACTTGACGAGCACGGCTTAAATCCTAAGATTGTTTGCGTAAATCAGCCTTTAATCCTAAAAAGCTATTGTATGAAAAGAATGCTAGTTCTTGGATTCGCCTCGGTCCTAGCGGCCGCGGGAGTAAACGCCGCAGTAACGGATGACTTTGAATCCTACGCTGTAGGCTCCAATATTCACGGTCAGGGTGGTTGGAAAGGGTGGGACAATACCGCCTCGGCTGGCGCCACTATCTCTGACGCTTTTGCTGCCAGCGGTACCAAGTCGGTGAATATTACCGGGGGCAGTGACTTGGTTCGTGAGTTTGTAGGGGTTACGAGCGGGGTGTGGTCTCTTACCGTTAAGCAATTCATTCCGTCCACTTCGTCCGGCACCAGTTACTTCATCCTGATGAATAAGTATAAAGATCTTGGAGCTGCCGCAGATTACAACTGGAGCGCACAAATCCAGCATAATATGGCCTCGGGTTACCTGACCAACGACTTAACGGGCGTTTCTGCTGCTTTGGTCAAGAATGCTTGGGTCGATTATCGTTTCGACATCGATCTGGATCAGGGTAGGGTTTCCGAGTATTACAATAATCAGTTGTTGGGGACGCGGCTGTGGCAGGACGGTGGTGTGAATGCGTTGGCTGCTATCGACCTGTATGCCAACAACGCTGGGCCAATTTACTACGACAACTTCAGCCTCACCCAAGTTCCGGAGCCGACAACCGCTGCGCTCTTGGGCCTGGGTCTCGCGGCTTTCCTGTTCCGGCGCCGGGTGAGTTGATAACCCTTAATCCGCTATTTTCGATCAAAAGGCGCGCTTGTTGTAAGGCGCGCCTTTGACTGTACCCGTATGCCTTGTGAAAAGGCGACAGTTTACCACACCAGCCCCTGACAAATTGATTTCTTGTGGTTAGAGGAATTCATTAGATTTCCCCTAACGTTTACCCCTATTTCAACCATGCGTGCTTTTTGGTACCAAGTTGCCGTCTGGCGGCTCTGCGCTCTCGTGATCCCGCTTCTGCCCTCTCTAGCGTGGCCTGATGGGTTTGGCGGCGAGGCAACGCTGCGTTGGCCTCCCGTGTCACGCGAAGCCCGACCGCACACATATTGGTGGTGGATGGGGAGTGCGGTGGATACCACGAATATAACCCTGCAACTCGAAGAATTTCGTGCGGCGGGTTTCGGTGGAGTGCACATCATTCCGATCTACGGCGCAAAAGGCTGGGAGGACCGTTACCTGTCATATCTTGGTCCGGAATGGATGCAGATGTTGCGACATGTGACCGAGGAGGCAAAGCGCCTGGATTTGAAC
This sequence comes from Verrucomicrobia subdivision 3 bacterium UBA6082, assembly GCA_002428665.1. Taxonomy (GTDB): domain Bacteria; phylum Verrucomicrobiota; class Verrucomicrobiia; order Limisphaerales; family UBA8199; genus UBA6082. The sequence goes on along the minus strand of DIXK01000034.1, from coordinate 83,207 downwards.
GTGGATATGACCACCGGTAGCGGTTGGTGCTTTGGAGGGCCGCGCGTGACGCCGATGGAGGCCAACGCCGTTGTGATTTGCCGCACCAACCAGGTTGAAGCCGGGGGACGATTGGCGGCTCGATACGACCGGGACACGATCCAGGCACTGGCGGCTTTTGGTCCCAACGGGAGCTATCAGGACTTGCGCGGACGCATTGGATCTGATGGTCAGGTGGACTGGCGTCCTGCAGACGGGCCCTGGCAGGTCTATGCGGTTTCGCAGGAGCCCTCAAGGATGCGAGTGAAACGGGCCTCACCCGGGGGCACAGGGTTTATGTTGAATCTCTTCTATTCTGAGGCGATGAAGAATTACCTGGCTTGGTTTGATGAGGGCTTTGCGAGTTACCGGGGGCCCATGCCGCGCGCGATGTATCATGATTCGTATGAATACGTGAGTAACTGGTCCCCGGATCTCCTTTCGGCGTTTGCAGTGCGCCGGGGCTACCGGCTCGAGAGCGAGTTGCCGGCTTTGTTCGGAACGGAAGGGGATCACGCTGCCCGGGTAAAGTGCGATTACCGGGAGACTCTGTCGGACCTGATGGTGGAGGAGACACTCCCATTGTGGGTCGAGTGGTCGCGTCGCAAAGGGATGATCACTCGCAATGAGGCTCACGGATCCCCTGGCAATTTGCTGGATATGTATGCACTCTCGGAGATTCCCGAGACAGAGATGTTTCACAAGGACCGGAACCGGCTGGTCTCCAAATTCGCCTCCTCGGCTGCGCATGTGACGGGTCGCAAGCTGGTGGCTGCCGAGACCGGCACCTGGCTGAAGGAACACTTTACCGAGACGCTCGCGGATATGAAGTATCTTCTCGATGACCTGTTTCTATCAGGGGTGAACCACATATTCTATCATGGGAGTTGCTACTCGCCGGCGGAAGTCCCCTGGCCTGGCTGGCTCTTCTACGCCAGCTTCCAAATGAATTCCCGGAACCCGGTGTGGTACGACGTGCCGGCTTTGAACACCTACGCATCACGCTGCCAATCGGTGTTGCAGCAGGGGCAGCCGGATAATGACATTCTCCTCTATTGGCCGATTCACGACTTCTGGCACAGCAACGACCGCCTGGAGCAGAAACTGACCGTGCATGCCCGTGGCTGGCTAGAGCAGCAGTCTATCGGCAACGCTGCCGAGTTATTATGGTCGAAAGGTTACGCCTTCGACTACATCTCTGATCGCCAACTTCATTCTGCCCGAGCCCGGGCGGGGCAACTCGAGCTCCCGGGCGGCTGTTACGCCGCGATTGTGGTTCCGGCTTGCGAGCGGATGCCTCTGCCCTCACTTCAACAAATCCTGGATCTGGCGCGTTCCGGCGCCACGGTTGTGTTTGAAAGACAGATGCCGGCCGATGTGCCGGGATGGGGAATGTTGGACGAGCGCCGGTCTGCACTGACCGCATTGGTCCAGAAAGTGAAATTGCGACCCCACAAAAAGGCCGGTTTGCATGCCCGTGTCGGTCGGGGTCGGGTTTTCGTGGGGGAGCTCCGGCCATCTCTTGAAGCTGCGGGGATTCGCCGCGAAGCCATGACCGACCAGCCGGGAATCAACTTCATCCGGCGACGTTCCAGCACCGGGGTGGATTATTTCGTTGCGAACCGCGGTGAGACTCTTTTTCGTGGCACGCTGCCAGTGGCCACGCGGGGAAAATCGATCGTCATTATGGATCCAATGACGGGGGCCAATGCCATGGGCAAGGTCAGCAAGCTGGGTGCAGGGCAGGGGGTCGAGTTGGCCCTCGAGCCAGGGGAATCGGTGATTTTGCGTGTATCGGCAAGTGAAAAACTTAAAGCGCCGGAGTGGCGAATCCTGAAACCGGCAGGTGAGGGCGTTGAAATCGTTGGGCCTTGGGATCTCGCTTTTTTGCAGGGTGGTCCGGAACTGCCGTCGTTGACTCACGTTTCTCAACTCGTTTCATGGACTGAACTCGGGGCTGCGGCACAGGCTTTTGGCGGGACGGCTCGTTACACTACGACCTTCGATCTGCCGGCTGGCGAGCTGCTCGACTACTGGCTCGACCTTGGGAAAGTATGCCAAAGCGCCAGGGTATCCTTGAACGGGAAGAAATTGGCGATTCTCATCAATCCGCCCTACCGGGTGAAACTGGATTGGTTGCAGCCCGCAAAGAACCGCCTGGAAGTCGAGGTGACCAATACTGCTGCAAACCGGATTCGTGACTTGGATCGGCGCGGGGTGGCATGGCGTGTTTTTCACGACATAAACTTTGTGAATATCGACTACAAACCGTTCGACGCCTCCAACTGGCCTCTGCATGAGTCCGGGCTGCTTGGTCCGGTAAAGCTCATTCCGCTCAAAGCGGAATGAGCAGGTAAGGGCAGGCCTGGGTCGATCTAAGGAGCGTGCTAGGCGGGACGTGGTCATCTCTTAATTCGCCGGCCGCAACCGAAGTTCGACTTCAAATCCCGTGGGAGTGCAGTTTCGGGCGGACACCGAACCGCTGCAGGCCTCAACGCACGTTTTGACAATGGCCAACCCAAGTCCCACGCCGCCACTGTCGCGGCTTCGGGATGGTTCACCACGGAAGAACGGATCGAAAATGCGTTGAAGTTCCGCTTCCGGGACACCGGGCCCCCTATCCCGGACCGTAAAGACGACGTGGTCGGCCCGGCTAGTTGCCGACAGGGTGACCGGCCCGACTTGCCCCGCGTATCGGACGGCGTTTCGGACGAGGTTGCCCAGCGCGCGGGCGAGCAGATTTGGCTCAGCCATTACGGCGATCCCCTCCGCGATGGCCAATTGGAATTGCTCTGGTTTGAGTCCCTCGCGGGTCACGACGCGATGGGCGATTTCGCTCAGTTCCACCGAAACCAACTGGAGGTGGTGCCGCGCCAGGTCTGCCTTTGAAAAAGAGAGCAGTTCATGGATCAGGCTGGACATTTCCTCGACCTCCTCGCGGAGGTCTTGTAGCGAATCACTGGCAGCAGGAGCGTGGCGCGATTCGAGGATTCCTAACGCCATTTGCATCCGCGCCAGGGGGGAACACAACTCGTGGGCGACATCGCTCAAAAAACGTTTCTGACCGGTGAGCAGTCCGTCCAGGCGTACGGCCATGCGATTAATAGCATTACCGAGTTGCCCAATTTCATCGTAGCGATGTTCTTCCGCGCGGGACTGAAACTGACCTTCGGCGAGGTGGCCGGCCACACGGGTCATCTGTGTGAGGCTGCGCGTGACACCTCGGACAAACGGGATCCATAGCAATACCGAAAACACCAACGCACCAAAAGCGGCATAAATCCAGGGTCGCACGTCAAAGAACAACCCGCCACCGTGCAGTGATTCTGAACGCAGCAGCAGCGTCAAAGGTCGGGGACGCGCCGGGTCAACCTCCGCGCCAGTCAACGGCACCTGCACTCCAATCCAGTAACGGACAGGCGATGTCGTTCTCTCGCAGAAACGAATTTGGAGTTCGATTTCGTCCCGCGTTCGGCGCAGTCCCTTGCCTGGAGGTGGGCCACGGCCAAGACCTTCGCCGGGGCGTCTCTCCGTAATCCGCGCGAGGATGTTGGTAGGTATGGACCCTTCAGGCCCTGCTGCCACCGTGCCGTCGTGGCGCATCAGGAAGAAGTCGACCTTGTAAGTTTTGCTGAATTGCTCAAGTGCCGAAGACCAGGTGTCGGCCGGTTTATCCTGCAGAGCCTGGCTGATGACCTGCGCCGTGACTTTGACTCGGTCACCAGCCAAGCCCGTCAGCAATGAATCCAACCCGAAGCGGAATTGGAGCTGAAACACGAAGAAGAAGATAGACGCCAGCAGCAGCAGGTTGAGGAGCAGCAAAGCCTGGATTTTGGCCAGCAATGGAAGCCGCAACTTCATTCTTATCATGCGTCAGGGTTGATCAACATATAACCCGCGGACCGCACGGTGCGGATGAACCTTGGTTCCTTGGCATCATCCCCAAGTTTTCGGCGTAGGGTTGAGATGTGGACATCGATCGAGCGGTCAAACACGTCGTAGTTGCGGTCCCGGACTTCCTCCAGCAGTTGCTCACGGGATTTCACCCGGCCGCGCGCGCGGGCGAGGCTGGCGAGCAGGTCAAACTCGACCGGGGTTAGCGCCAAGGGCTGATTCTCCAGCAGTGCCACTCGTGCGCCGGTATTAACTCTCAGAACACCCACCACCAAATCGGCTTCCTCCCGAGACGCACTCGAAGCAGGGGTGAGGGCAGTGCGCCGGGTCACAGCGCGGATCCGGGCGAGCAATTCCCTCGGAGAAAAGGTCTTTGGCAGGTAATCATCGGCCCCAATTTCCAAGCCAACGATCCGGTCGGCTTCCTCACCTCGAGCTGTGAGCATCAGGACGGGGACAGCAGAGACGTGCCGGAGTTGTTTTAGAACTTCAAAACCGTCCAAACCGGGTAGCATCACATCCAGGACCACCACCTGGAACTGGCCGGACGAAGCCTGCTCCAGGCCCTCGGGACCCGTGTGGACGCTAGTCACAGCATAGCCCATAGGCTCAAGGTAATCCTTGATCAGCCGGCATAATTTCCGGTCGTCATCGATTACCAGGAGCCGGGTTTTGCCTGGTCCCGCCCCTGGTTCAAGGTCACTGGTCGTGTCGTTCAACATGGGCTCGATTGCGCAGCACATCATACCCGGTTGCCGATTGCAATGCTGCAAGATTTACATTCGCTTAACAAAGTTTTGGCCGCGGGCACATGATTGCTTTACCTTTTCCGTGTCTACTCATTCGCAAATGTGCGGACTTCTTCGTGCAGGTCTGGCGGTGGCAAGCTCTTCGGAAGACCTAGATTCGGCCCGCGCAACCCAAAAGAAATAAAAGTTTATGTTAAAACCCGGATATCGCTTTCAACTTCGCCCGTTCACATCAGTGCTTATCGCGTTCTCCTTCCTGATGTTGGCGGTGAGCGGCACAGTGCTGTTTATGGCTCCGCCTGGCAGGGTCGCCAACTGGACGGACTGGCAAATGCTGGGCCTGACCAAGCACGAATGGGGCGGGCTTCATATTTGGTTTGCATTGCTATCCGTTATCGGTGCACTGCTTCACCTTTTCTTCAACCTCAGGCCTATGCTGAATTATTTTAAGGGTCGCATCACCCGCCGGATGGCCTTCCGTCCTGAATGGGTGGGTGCGGTGCTCCTCTGCATTGGGGTGTTTATTGGCACAAAGTTTGGCCTGGTTCCCTTTGCGACGTTGTTGGCGTTTAACGAGCAAGTGAAGAATAGTTGGGAGGATACCCGGACAAGCGCACCCATTCCACACGCGGAACTTCTCACCCTCGGGGCGCTTGCGGAGCAGGTTAAAGTGCCCTACGAAACTGCAGCCGAACGCCTGCAGAACCACGGGTTTGGGAATCTCGCCCCGGACAAGGTCATCGCGGACATCGCCCGCTCCTTCACTGTGTCGCCACAACGCATTTACGAGGTTATTTCCGGTAGTGCCGGACACGGACAGGGTTTCCAAGAAGGCAAGGGAAGCGGTCGGGGAATCTCTTCGGGTGGTCACGGTGGCGGTTATAGTGGAGTTGGTCGGCAGACCTTGGCGGATTACTGCGCCAACAAGGGCATCGACCTCCAACAAGCACTTGCCCGGCTCGAACAGGCGAAGATGAAGGTGTCAGCCGAACAGACCCTGCGCGAAATCGCGCTTGCTAACGGTTATGACCGCCCTTACAAAGTGCTCGAGATAGTCGAAGGCCGTACAGTTGCCGAGTAGAATGCAGAGCCAACCACAATCGGACTCGGAAAACCCCGCGACGCTGGCTGGGCTCAGCGTTCTGGTAGTGGACGATGAATCCCTCCTGCGTCGCCGCCTTGGAGCCCACCTGGAAACCTTGCAGGCGGACGTTACCGGAGTAGAGAATCTTGCCTCTGCGCGGCGTTTATTGCGCGATCTGGAGTTTGATTTCGTCTTGTTAGATGTGAACTTGCCGGATGGCGTGGGATTCGATCTCATGCGTGAGAAGGCCATTCCGCCAGGCACCGGGGTCATCATCATGACGGCGCAGGGAGATATCTCGGGGGCGGTCGAGGCGATTCGTTTGGGCGCTTTAGATTACCTGCTGAAGCCGTTTGACCCAGCCGTTCTCTCCCTGGTAATGCGGCGCGCCCGGCGGGCTCGGCAATCGAGCCGTGTGGAAGAGCATGTTCGCGAAACTGACCCGGATTCCGCCTTTTTCTTCGGTCCCGCGCTTCAGCCCTTGCGCGAGCAATTAGATCGGATCCTAAGTGCGGATACGCGGATGGCGACAAGGCTGCCGCCTGTGTTGATTACCGGGGAAACCGGGACCGGCAAATCGAGTCTCGCGCGTTGGTTGCATCGACGTGGACCAAGGTCTGGGCAACCGCTCATCGAGTTGAATTGTTCGGCCCTGCCGGAGTCCCTGGCGGAGTCCGAGTTATTCGGTCACGAACGCGGCGCGTTCACCGATGCCCGGTCGGCCAGGCAAGGTTTGTTCGAAGCCAGTCACGGCGGAACGCTGTTCCTCGATGAGTTACCAAGCCTAGCCCCGGCGCTGCAGGCCAAGATCCTCACGGCCTTGGAGGACCGAACAATCCGGCGTCTGGGCGGCAATCGACAAATTGCGGTGGATGTGCGCATTATCGCCGCCACGAGCCGCGACTTGCGGTCCGCGGTTCAAGCGGGTGAATTCCGCGAGGACCTGATGCACCGGCTGGACCTTTATCGACTGAATCTGTTGCCCCTGCGCGAACGTGGCGAGGATATCCTCGTTTTGGCAAACCAGCTCCTCGCCCAGTTCTGCGGCCTGCACCGACTCCCGCGGCGTATCATCAGTGAGGTTGGCAAGGCACGTCTGCTCTCTTACCGTTGGCCGGGCAATGTCCGGGAACTTTCCCATGAGCTGGAGCGCGCCCTCGTATTTGACGATTCCGCCACACTCGATTTCCAGCACCTCCCCATTACCGAAACCTCTCCTGCGGCATCCGCGGGTTCGGATTGGCTGAATCCTGGGTTCACCTATCCGCCTGCCGGCTTTTCGTTGGAGGACGCGATCAACCGACTCATCCATCTATCCCTTAAGCAGACTGGCGGCAACGTCTCTCAGGCGGCCCGGTTACTCGGGGTCACGCGCGACTTCGTGCGTTACCGGCTGGAGTCGGATCGCCGGGAAAAACCCGGCCAGAGCGCTGCCGTTGGAGGAGGCGAAACGCCCACATGAAAGATTTTCACGTGATGCGTTTCTGTTGCCTGTTCACTGCCTTGCTAGCCGCCGTTAATGTCTCACGTGCGCAGGACGTCGCCAGTCTCCAGGCAGAGTTGGACGCCCTGCTCAGCACCAACCGCGCCCCCCTTGCCGTCTGGGACGTCACCGGCCGTTTGGAGGCTGGTTTCGGATATCGCGACAACCTGCTGATGACGACTGTCGCCCCGGAAAGTAGTCCTTTCATTTCCTCCGCGGGAGATTTTTCTGCTATCCGTATTAGCGAGACGGGCAGCGAATGGGTCAATTTCCTGCTGGCCGAGGACCTTCGCTACCTGGATGCCAAGTCCGTGGACGGTGAGACTCTGATCTCCGCCACCAGCCGGTTCAGCAAACCAATCAATCCCCGCAACACCCTTGGAGCTGAACTGTTTTACCTGTATCAGAACCAGGTGCTTGATGTCTCCGAGACCGAGCTGGATTTGCGCCGGGTCCTGGTAGAGGGACACGGCGTTTCGCTTCGGCCCGACTGGAAACATGATTTCAGCGAGGATTGGTTCCTGCGCCTGGAGGCAAGTGCCCAGCGACAGTTCTACCAGGGAGAATTGGACGATCTCTGGGAGGTTGGAGCGAAGGCTGGTATCGCGCGCAAGCTGGGCCGTGCGTCCGAGGCTTCACTGAGCTTCCGGACCGAGCACTGGATCTATGACACTCGGGAACAAACGGATCAGTCCGGTGTTCCGGTAGCCGGAACCCACCTATATTACTGGCGTCCCGAAGTCCTTGGCGAATGGCGGCAACGCTGGGGTCAGGAGGGGCGATGGCGCACGCACACGAAATTGGCCTGGCTCTGGAATGCCGACAATGGCAGCGGCTATTTCGATTATGATCGCCTGACGCTCGGGCAAAGGATCCGGTGGGTCCACCCGAAATGGGAGGTCTCGGCCGGTGTCCGCTGTGGCTGGTATTTCTATTCCGTGCAGCAAACCGAGAGTGATTACCGGGAGCGCTTCTATTTGATCGTGGAAGGCCGGGTGGAGCGAAGACTGGCTAAACACTGGCTGGTCTTTGCGGATGCTCAGAGGGAGTGGAACCGCAGCAATGAGCCCCTGGACGAATACCGTGACTGGCAGTGTCGCGGTGGATTAGTCGTCGAGTTTTAACAGAGCATGGCAGCACCGATCGAAGTTGAAAGTTGGTTTCCGCGCTCAGGGCGAGCGTTCCTGCTGGGTGTCGGTATGGCCCTGGTGGTGCTGGCACTCACGGTGTTCGCCGGCTGGCTGCTGGTCCGGTCGCTGGTCCGGCAGCAGATCGCCCAGCGCGATGCCGAGGCGCTCTATGCGACCACCCTCATGGAGCAGGTGTATCTCAGCGAAGCGGAGGGACAGGTCTTGTCTGACGACGCAGAGCTCGGTTTCGACGCCGCAGTGCGTGCGTCCAGGCTCAAAGGGGTGATGGGGATACGATTCTACGATGCCGACGGTGAGCCTTGGGACACCTTCCCGGCCACGATCCAACCCTTGCCGATAGATCTGGAGGCCTTCCGGTCTGCGCAGCGCCTCGAGGCGCACGGAAGATATTACCCGGACACTCCGCTGTCGGACGTTTTCATTTATTTGCCCCAGTTTGCCACCAGCAACATTCCCCACGTGGCTACGTTGGAGGTGACGGTGCCGCTGCTTCGCCGGAATGAGGCCCAGTTGGCAGGTGTCGCACAATTTGTTGTCGAAGGGGAGAGTATTGCGCGAGAATACCAGCGATTAGACCGGCATTTGGGCGGCCTGGCGCTCCTCGTATTTGGGGCTGCTGGAATCTTGTTGGCGGCAATGTTGTGGCCGGCGTTTCGCAAGATCGCTCGGCTCAACCGCAATCTTGCAGAGCAAAACCAGAGCCTCCAACGGGTGAACCAGGAACTGGCCCTAGCAGCCCGTTCCGCGGCTCTCGGTGCCGTCTCGGCTCACTTGATGCACGGACTGAAGAATCCCCTTGCCAGCCTCTCCCAGTTCGTCAGCAGCCAGAAGGAGCAAGCCCCAGGTGCCGATGGAGAGGACGTGCGGGATGCTTTGGGAGCCACACGGAGAATGCAGGCGCTGGTGGAGCAAACCCTCGAGGTGCTGGCCGATGCACATGGGCAACCCACTTACACTGTGACCAGCACTGAATTGCTCGAGATGGTGCGGAACAAAGTTTCCTCCCAGACCGAGAAACGCGCGGTTCATCTGCATGTTACTGCCGGAACCTCCCGCGACCTGCCCAGTCCAACGGCGAACCTCGCCGGGTTAATTCTGGTGAATCTGGTTGAAAATGCCGTCCAGGCTACCCCCGAGGGCGGAACGGTCAACCTGGTAGCTGGCAATGCTGCCGACGTTTTGACGTTCCGGGTTCAAGACGAAGGCGGGGGCATTCCGGAACACATCAGGCCGAAGTTATTCCTTCCCTGCAAATCAACCCGTGAGGGGGGCAGCGGTCTGGGGCTGGCGATTTCCAAGCAGTTGGCGGATTATCTGGGTGCTTCCGTGGAATTGGTGGAGACGGGTACCCGCGGAAGTGTGTTTCTCTTAAGACTTCCTTTGACTGGAGCCGTCGCCAAAGCCCCTCGCTCCGCGGCAGGTTGATCGGTGGGGGTCCTGTCTGCCTGGCGCTCGCTGTTCTCGACCGTCTTTGCCCCGTCACCCAGTCTATTGCCGTACTGGGGAATAACACCCAATCCGCCAAGGTCCTCTTGGTGTATGCGCCCACTCGGCTTGCTGCCAGGTTTGAAAAACTGCGTAAATAGGGCATTTTTGGTGCTTTTGAGTTGGCATGTCGCTTGCATAAGGATTGGGCAGGCATAGAAGCCGTCGAGAAGTAAAGAGTAAGAAAAAAATGAAAACAAATCTGCTAACTATCATCGGAATCAGCATGTTGATCAGCGCCACCGCGGCTTTCGCGCAAGGAGCTGGAGGCCCGGGCGACCAAACCGGGGATCAAGACAAGTTTCAACAACAGATCCAGGAACGCACTCAGCTTCAAACCTGCGATCCCGAAAACCTGGAAGGGACAAAATTGCAGACCCGCACCCAGACCCGGGAACAGGTTCGCGATTGCCTGCCCGAAGAAGTGCTCGAAGCAGTGAAAGAAATGAAGCAAGCCCGATTGAATTATCAGTACCAATTGCAGGAGCTGAAAAAAGCCATGGCCGCTGCGACGGTGCAGGAACGCGCCGAAATCCGCAAGCTCATCCGTGAGAATCTGAAGGACGGTGTAGGAACCCGGGATCAGATTCGCGAACGCCTGCAGGAATTGCGCGACACCTTGCCGGATCATGCCCAACTGATGGAGCAGACCAAGTCGCAAACTCGCGATCGCCGGGGTGACTAATTCTCTTTTGCTCTGAAGACACCCTCCAGGCGACGCCGCGGACACGTTGCCTGGAGGGTTTTTAGCGTCCGCACACAAACCTCTTCGTTATATGAAACCGAGTCACAATACGAATACAAGCTCCGGCAAGAACAGGTTCCATTGGCCTGCGGATTCAGGCAACCGACGCGTGCTTCAGTTCAGCTGGTTGGGAGCCGCCTTTCCAGTGGAAGTCCGGTTTATCGATCAGGGTTCGGACCGGCCGCCGGCGGCGGGAGTGGACATCGTTATGGGTGCCTGCACCCACTCTTCTGTGGCTGGTTTGGGTGTACACACCCAATTGTCAGTCGCTCACTCCGTGAAAACCTCGTAAAGAGCCCATTTTTAGCGAGATCGGAACTGGCACGCTACCTGCGAAAGGGTTCTCAGGCACAGATATCGTCGATACATAACCACAGAAGGACAATGAAAACGAATTTGCTCACTATCATCGGAGTCAGCCTGCTTATTAGCGCTACCGCAGCGCTCGCTCAGGGCACCGGCGGCCCGGGACCCGGAGACGAAAACTCAAACGGCATCCACCAGCGCGATCAGGATCGTCTCCAAACCTCCAGCCCCGACCTGGACCAGAAACGAACCCGCATGGGCGAGACCTTGCCCGTAGAAATCCAGAAAGCGCTTCAGGATATGAAGCAAGCGCGCGAGCGTTATCAAAAGCTGTTGCAGGATCAAAAGAAGGCTATGGCCGCTGGTACTGAGGCGGAACGGGCCCAATTGCGCGAGAAACTGCGTGAGAGCCTCAAAGAGCAGTATCAGTATCGCGAGCAACTCCGCGAACGTCTCCAGGCTCTGCGCGATACGCTGCCATCCCATGACCAACTGATGGAGCAAACTCGCGAGCGCACCCGTCAGCGCGACCGTCGTGGCGAATAGATTATCTTTGCCTTAGGTTCACCCTCCAGGCAGTTCAGGTATGAGTGCCAGTTGTCTGGGGGGTGTTTATTGTCTGTGGTCAGATCGGTTCGTCGCATGAAACCTAGTTACAACCCACCATCTCAGGGATGCCTGCCCGGAAGGAGCATCAGGAAGGCGACTTTTTGCCTTGCCACTGCGGTGGTTCTCATGGCTTTGCTAGTGGCACGAGCCTCGGAGCCCGAGCCTGAATTCTGGCGGTGGTCCAATCCGCAGCCACACGGTAACAATGTCCTCGACATGCTCGTGCTGCCCGAATTGTCCGTGCAGGTGGGCGACGCCGGGACCGTTTACATCCAGTTCTCTGACGGTCGCTGGACCCCTGTTCCGACCGGTGTTACCAATTACTTGCGCGGTGTCGCATTGATGGATGGTCGCCTGCTTGTGGTGGGAGAAAACGGACTAGTGCTTTCCTCGACGGATGCCGCCACGTTTCAGCCCGGCCAGCTTTCCCAGTCCGCCAATGGCAACTGGTTCGAGGGTGTCGCCGCCTCTATGCAAAAGGCAGTCGCAGTGGGCGACAATGGCTACGTCTTCACCAGCAACGACGGAGTCAATTGGACGAAGGCAAATTCCCGCACTACCGAGTGGCTGCGGGGTGTGGCCTATGGCGCTGGTGGTTTCGTGGTCGTGGGAGAAAACGGGACGATCATTCGCAGTTCAGCCGCTGCCACGTCCTGGACGAATACGACCAGCGGAACCACGTATCACCTAAACCGGGTACGCTACCTGGGTTCCACGATGAGCGGTCAGTTTGTGGCCGTCGGGAACGGCGGAGTCATCCTTTCCAGTGTTAGCGGTAGTGCCTGGACTCCCATTGCTTCTGGCACCACAAACAACCTCTACGATGTTGCCCTGAACGACACTGGTATGCTGGTTGTCGGGGATCAGGAAATCCTGTTCCGGCCAAACGGTTCCACCGCCTGGAGCAGCCAGGTCACCGGTCTGGACACGAATGCGGCTCCCGCATGGATTTATCTTTCAGCTTTCGGCTCCTCCAGCAATTGGCTGGTGGCGGGCCGCTCCGGAATGATGCTCGAGGGTTTCGTGTCTTCCGGTTCTGACACTTACGGGTGGTTACCCGTTTCCGATTCCTCCCACGCCTGGATATGGGATGTCACGGTGCAAAGGGGCATTTGCGTCGCAGTCGGCGACCTGGCTTCCATACAAACCAGCCTCGACGGGATTCTATGGGCCAGAGAAGCGGTGCCCCTGGCGCCAACCAACACGGTCCTCCTGGGCGTGGGAGGAACTACCAACCTGCTGCTCGCTGTCGGCAATGCCGGGAACGTGCTCCTCAGCCAGGCGGGATTGACCAACCTTGCTATAACCAACTACATCGGAACTAACATAGTCGTTACGAACTCCACCTTTGACATCCTGGGCCTGATTTGGACAAACCTGCCTCCCTTCACCACCAACACCCTTCAGGGGGTCGCTGCCGGTCATGGCCTCTTCCTGCTGACCGGCGATCGCGGGAGCATTTTCACGAGCGCGGACGGCTCGAATTTCGTCGCCCAAACCACACCTACGCTCAACTTCCTATCCGGCGTGGCTGCCGGTCCGGACGGATGGGTTGCGGTGGGAAATCGCGGCGCCCTTCTCAAATCCGGCACCGATGCCATCTCCTGGACAGCCGTCTCTCTATCCACCACGAATTGGATCTACAAGGTGCGGTGGTTGGGGGATTACTATGTTGCCGTGGGGCAAAACGGGATGATTTACACCAGCCCCACTGGGGCCGAGTGGACGCCCCGTGCCAGTGGTACCAAAGAATGGCTCACGGACGCCACCTTCCTGGATGGCACCTATTACGTTGCCGGATTGCAGGGTATTCTGCTCTCAAGCACAAACCTATCGAGTTGGAAAGTGCTGCGCCTTCCGTCCATCAAATCCTGGTACTCCGCATTTACCCTGGAAGGAAAACTTCTCGTGGCGGGGGTGGAAGGCTCCATCCTGCGTAACCCGGTCATGCCGTCCAGCAGCCCGGTGAACTTTCTAGCATACTACCACAATGTCGACACGAGTACGGTCACAATTGGCACAAACACAACTGCTTCCACCACAGCATACGATCTCTACCTCTTCGGCGGTCAACCCGACCAGTGGTTCCAATTCCAATCCGCCACGAATCTCAACACCGCCTGGACGACTAATGCCACGTTGGAGCTTTTCGACCCTTCGGGCACTATGTACCTGCTCCATACTCGTGACATTACGAACAGTCCTCCTCAGGAATTCAACCGAACGCAGCTCGCACGATGACGTCGGCACGACGGTCAAACCTTTTCGCCCCGAGAAAAAAGCCCCACCCCCACCCGGCCTGCATCCCCCCTGTGCAGGCCGGGTCATTTTGATCCATCCCGGCAAAAAGACCCCAAACGCATAGGCCGCAATGCGAAAATCAGGTTACGGGGAGGTGACTCAGGGATTTGATGGTGGCGTATGGTGGAGCCAAGGGGGTTCGAACCCCCGACCTCCTTAATGCCATTCAGGCAAAACACCATGCCAATTGGCCTATTCCGAGGACAAACGCAGGACTTCGCCGGTTGTCGCCTTGAGCAAAACTGATGATTCCGCGGCGAGTTCGTCTTTAGGAGCCGCTGGGCTGCGTGCTCGTGTTTAAGGAGTCAGAATTTCGATGTCGGGCGCCACATGCTGGAAATGTGAGGGGTTTCGAGTCAAAATCCGGACTGCCTTGTGGCGTCGTGCAAAAGTCGCATGCAGCGAATCGTAAATCCCGCCGCCCATTACTCCGCGGCTCCGTGATTCCCGAATCGATGTTTCGTAGTCTGCTAGGCTCAACTCCTCGACCTGAATGAAGTCACGGAGGCCCAACGTTAATTCTGAGGCAGCTTTCGTCGGCACCTTGTAGAATCCAGTGAGCGCTGCGAACGTCTCCGCAAGCGCATGAGCATCAGTAAATAATTGTTCAAAATCCTCCAGTGCCGAGAGGCAGGCTTCATGCTCTGGATGCGATTGGAGGACCGCTCCAACCATTATGCCGGTATCAAGAAAGTTCATCGGGTGTAGTGTCGTGACTGTTCGACCGCTTCCTCAATCGATGTGTCGGGCACTGCACCTGTCCAAAGCTTAAGCTTCCCCCGTTTGATGATGCGGCCGGAAGCATTGTTTTCCACCTCTAAAACGATCCGTCCTGGCGTTGCTGAAACGACAAGTCTCTGCCTTCGCGGGATTCCGGCTGCCCTTCGCAACTCCCGAGAAAGCACGATCCGATTGGAAGCGTCCAGTTCAACGACAGTTTTCATGCCATGAGTATGGCGTGGTTATGGCGTATTTGCAAGCTGAAAGGGCCTGCGGTTACCTGATTTCGAAAGAGACGAAGCGAGACTAAGGCTGTGATTACAGTTGCGGGTCACGCATCGGCCAATCTTCGCACGCGATTGGCAGGTGAGCAGCCAGCAATACCCAGGGGAAGTTCTCTAGCCTGGGAGCTGTGAATAACCCGCGGCGCAGCGCGCCGAAGCTCGATCCTGCAAGGACTGTTGGTGACACACCCCGATAGCAAGGTGATCCATTTCGAAACGGGTCAACCCTGCCCGGTGCCGCTACCAGATCAGTTCTCTTGAGCTATATTCGGGAGTTTACCTACAAATTAGGTGCGTGCGCCGGCATGTTCATTCGCCACTTGTCGCCCTCAACAAATCACTGTCTTGTGTCCGAGGAAAAGTTGGCAACATCTTAAGAAGACGACGTGTTTTAAGGGGAAATCTTATCTTGGGAGGATGGTGGAGCCGAGGGGGTTCGAACCCCTGACCTCCTGAATGCCATTCAGGCGCTCTACCAACTGAGCTACGACCCCATCCGGAGTGACACAAAAGGTAAGACTCGGCCCAAAATTGTCAAAACCATTTTTCCCACCCCCCAACAAAAATCTGGAAACTTCTGCATGCTTCTGCCGAATCAGCGGGCTAATTCGAGATTGCCCCCGCTTCGGCCTGTTCGCCTTGGGCCTCTTCCGGAAACCTTGACTCACGGGGCTGCCGTTTTATCATGCATCAGCTTTGAGGATGCAGGGCTGCGGATCAGGGCCTCTAAAAAACGAGCCCGAACCTTACCGCCCGCATTCTTTGGAGCTGGACCCCGGAAACCGGGTTGCCACAGCGGCCTCCCTGGATCACGCCGGAAACGAAACAGAAACTGACACTTATGAGCACTATCTATGATATCCAAGCCCGTGAAGTCCTGGATTCACGCGGCAACCCCACCGTTGAAGTGGACGTGATTCTGGCCGGCGGCGCCATCGGGCGCGCGGCCGTTCCCTCTGGCGCCAGTACCGGCGAACACGAGGCCATCGAACTTCGCGACGGCGACAAAAAGCGCTTCCTCGGCAAAGGCGTATCCAAGGCCGTCAAAAACGTCAAAGACAAGATCCTGCCCGCACTCGAAGGCGTCGACGCCCTCGATCAGTTGACCGTAGACAGCATCATGCTCGATCTCGACGGCACGGAGACCAAGTCCAAACTTGGCGCGAACGCCATCCTCGCGGTCTCGCTTGCAAATGCCAAAGCCTCAGCCGAAGCCCTCGGCATTCCTCTTTTCAAATACCTGGGCGGTCCCAACGCCAAGCTACTCCCCGTCCCCATGGCGAATGTCATCAATGGCGGCGCTCACTCTGATGCCCCCATCGATTTCCAGGAATTTATGATCATGCCCCACGGCCTTCCGACTTTCAGCGAAGGCCTCCGTGCGATCACCGAGATTTTCCATGCCCTGAAATCCGTCCTCAAGAAGCGCGGCCTCAGTACCGCCGTCGGCGATGAAGGCGGCTTTGCTCCGAAGCTTGACAGCGTCGAAGATGCCATCGAGTCCATCTTGCAGGCCACCAAAGACGCCGGTTACAAAGCCGGAAAACAGATCTTCCTGGCTCTCGACGTCGCCTCATCAGAGTTCTACAACAAGAACGGCACCTACACCTTCAAGAAGAGCACCGGCAAAACCATCAGTGGCGAAGAACTCGTCAATTTCTACGTCGAACTCTGCTCCAAATACCCCATCGTCAGCATCGAAGACGGCTGCGCCGAAGGTGATTGGAAAAACTGGAAGACCTTGACTGAAAAACTCGGCGGTAAAGTACAGCTCGTTGGCGATGACCTCTTCGTCACCAACGTCAAGTTCCTCAAGAAAGGCATCGACACCGGCACCGCCAACTCCATCCTGGTGAAAGTCAACCAGATCGGTTCCCTCACCGAAACCCTCGACGCCGTCGAGTTGGCCCAAACCAATGGCTACACTGCTGTCCTGAGCCATCGCTCCGGTGAAACCGAAGACTCGACCATTGCCGACATCGCCGTCGCCACCAACTGTGGCCAGATCAAAACCGGCTCCCTGAGCCGCTCCGATCGCCTGGCTAAATACAATCAACTCCTCCGCATCGAGCAGCAGCTTGGTAAAAACGCCGTCTACGCCGGCCTCACCGCTCTCCCGAAAGGCCGCTAACGCCCACGAAAAGCAGTTTAAATAAACACCAGACAACCCAGCCGGGTCCCCGCCGGCTGGTTTTTTTGTACCCTGATCCGTCTCCGCGTCCTCACGCACCGACCGCTCAAATTCGGTGAGAGAACATGCGATGAAGCAGTCCTAATCGGGTCACCGAGCCGAATGCATATTGTGTCCCGACTGCATCGTTCCTGCCGCGTGCGGGTTCCACGGCTACCATTGGCATGTCTGTCTTTCTTGACCTGAGCACAACGGTTTCGTACTGGGTTAGGCGAACAGCAGCAAGCAACTAAGCCCAATCAAACATCAAACACATGAGCGCTGATATTTTGGAGACATCTGCGGGAGTGATCACCATTCGAATCACCGGTCTCCTCAAACAGGCTGAGCTTGCCGTGGCCCAGCAAGCTGCCGGTCGAATTATGCGCACTCAGGGCAAAGTGCGAATCCTCGTTCTCATCGAGGATTTCCTCGGTTTGGAAAAGTCCGGCGACTGGGGCGATCTTTCCTTCCAGATGGAGTTTGACAGTTTCATCGAAAAAATAGCCATTGTTGGTGAAGAACGATGGCAGGACGTTACTTTCTTATTCACCGGCAAAGGCATCCGTAAAGTGCCTATCGAATACTTCCAGCCAACGGACCTGCCCAAAGCCAAAGCCTGGCTCGCCGCCTGAATTCCGTCGCATCGGGTTCGTGCCACTCCGCCTGGCCAACTTAAACCTGGCGAATGGCTCAACGGCCTTGTTTAAGTCAAGCGCGATCGCGGACTCGGATTCGACAGCGAAGAACTCGACCCTGATGACTCCCGGAGGGCATCACAGGAGGCCGAGGAGACTTTAAGTCAATGCTCACTTCAACGCTTTATACCGCCAGCACCCTCTGCAGACTCTCGAGGCAACGCTGATTCTCCTTGGGAGTTCCTATGGAGATCCGGATCCATTCCGGCAAACGGTAACCTCCCATCGGGCGGGTAATCACGCCGAGTTTTTGGAGCTCGTTGAACACCCGCTGGCCGTCACCGACCTTCACCAGGATGAAATTGGCGGCCGAGGGGATGTATTCGAGGTGTAGCTTGCGGAAAGCGCGTGTATAGAACTTCAGACCACGAGTGTTGACACGGCGGGTCTTTTCGGTGTGGGTGGTGTCGTCCAGTGCGGCCAGGGCGCCAGCTTGTGCGAGTGAATTGATGTTAAACGGCTGGCGGATCTTCTCCAACTCCGCGATAAACTCCGGGTGACCAATGCTGTAGCCAAGCCGCACACCGGCGAGGCCGTAAATTTTGGAAAAAGTCCGCATCAACAGCAAATTGGGCCTGGCGCCCGACAGGATTTCTGGCACGAGATCCAGCTTATGGTCCAGGAAGTCGATATACGCTTCGTCGAGAGCAATCAGCACTTGCGGCGGCACGGCGTTAACGAAGCGGGCGAGTTCTTCCGGTGTGGCAGCAGTGCCGGTGGGGTTATTCGGGTTGGCCACGAACACGATGCGGGTATTCGGGCTGATCGCCGCCAGCATGGCCTGCAGGTCATGCCCGTAGTTCTTTGCAGGAACGACCACCAGTTTGGCGCCGAACAGCGCTGTGACGATGGGATAAACAGCAAAACAGTATTCAGAAACCAGCACTTCGCATTCCGGACTGAGTAGAGCATGCCCTACGAGTTCGATCACCTCGTTGGAGCCGCTGCCGAGCACGAGATGGGCTGGTGTGACGCCAAGCTTCTCCGCCAGCTTCCGTTTCAGCACAAATGAACTGCCATCGGGGTACAAGTGGACCTGGCTGGCAGCTTTGCGGATCGCCGCCACGGCGAGTCGGGACGGCCCCAGCGGATTTTCATTGGAGGCCAGCTTGATGATGTCGTCCACGGGCAGATTCAACTCGCGTGCGACTTCCTCGATCGGTCGGCCGGGTTGGTAAACCGGCAGGTTCTGGAGTGCAGGATTGGTGGTGAAGGGTAATGGCATAGGTAAGAATGAATGAATTAGTTCTCTTCCTCGCCCGGCAAGTGGTGCCCAGCGCCAGGGTAGAGCATTTCGTAATCGACAGCCTGAACCCCGACGATGGCCGCAACGCCCAGAATGTCATGCGCGTTTGAACCGCGCGAGACATCGGCGGCGGGCCGGTCCAGGCCCAGCAGAATCTGGCCATACGCATTGGCGCGGGCGATATGCCGCACTAGTTTGCTAGCGATATTGCCCGAATTCAGGTCGGGGAAAATCAGCACATTGGCGTTGCCGGCAATGGCTGTATCCGGGCATTTTCGCGCCGCAATCTCAGGCACCAGCGCGGTGTCCACCTGGAGTTCGCCGTCAAACACGGCATCCAGTCTTCGACTGGCAGCCTTCTGTTCGGCCAGAGCCGTCGCGGCTTGGATGCGCCCAATAGATGGGTGCTTGGAACTACCCTTGGTGGAAAAGGAAAGCAACGCCACTCGGGGCCGCACGCCCAGGAGATGCCGCGCCAACTGCGCCGTCGATACCGCGATATCCGCCAATTGTTCCACATTGGGTTCGGGAATTACCCCGCAGTCCGCCATGAACAAGACGCCCCTCTCGCCATAGCGCGAGTCCTCGACCTCCATCACCAGGCAACTTGACGCGGTGGTAGTTTGGGGAGCGACCTTAATGATCTGGAACAGGGGCCGTAGCACGCTCCCCACATACTGGTTCGTGCCGGACACAAGCCCATCCGCCTGGTGCATCGCTACCATCATAGCGCCATAATAATTGGGCTGCAGAATTGCTTCCCGCGCCTCGAAACTCTTGAGCCCCTTGCTGCGCCGCAGCACCTCGAACCGGCGGGAAAACGGCTCCAGGTCCTCGCTTTCAGCCGGGTTGATAATGCGTATTCCTTCCAGCGAAATACCTAGCTCCGCGGCGACTTCCTTTACGCGCGTCCGGTCCCCGAGCAGAATGGGTGCGCCCAGCCGCAGGGAATGGAACTGCCGCGCCGCTTGCAGCACGCGCGGCTCTGCACCTTCCGGGAAAACAATCCGCTTCGGATGGCGTTGCAGCTTCTCGATGACACTGCCGATGAATCTCATGGCAAGTTCTAAGTATCCAACCCGGACCTAAACCGCAACTCAGGAGTGCTCAAAAGTGCTCTGAAGTGTATCGCCACGGTCTAACGGCGTGCGTAATACTGCCGGATAGCCTCCATGGTCGTGTCCGGGTAGTCGGTAGCGAAACTCGCGCAACCGAGGTCGAGCAGCCGATGGAAGATCTTGGGATTCTTTTGGCCCCAGGCCAGCGTTTGAAACAGGATTCCATACGTCCGCAGGTCATTCCCGGCTTCCCTCAGAAAATCATCGCTTGGGGTGAAAGTCCCGTCGTCCCCGGTTCGAACATGAATTTGGAGTTGGTCGACGGCAGTGAAGTTCGTGGCACGAAGCGCCTCCAACCTCTTGGCGATCTGCTCCTGTGTCCCGCCCATCCAATGCAAGGTTCGGGATTTCGGCGCTACCTGTTTCCAGAGCTTGATCTCATCATACTTTGTGCTGGCCAGAATCAGTTGCGGATGAACCCCCACCGTTTCCTTAGCGAGCTGGTGAAAATCGACCTTCTTGATGTCCATGTAGAGGGAACGCTCCGGGTGGGCCTTCAAAATGGATACCATTTCCGCCAGGCTTAGCGGCTTTTGTCCGGCAAATTGAGCGCCGCGGAAACTGCCGACATCAAGCTGTTTCACCTCGGCGAATGTCAGGTCAACCACTCCCTTTTTCCTAAGTTCTGCCGGTGCATTCGGCAGGATGCGCTCAAAGTTGTTGTCGTGAAACGAAACGATCACCCCGTCCTTGGTAAGCCTCAAGTCCGCTTCCGGTATACAGCCCAGCTTCCAGGCTAGTTCAAAGGCGGACTTGGTTCCTTCCGGGGCTAGATCTCCCGCGCCGCGATGTGCCTGCACGGTGATTTGCGCCAACGGGATATGATCACGTACATTCCAGTTTTTTGGCCCGTTTTGGTAATAAGCCCGCACCGCTTTCATCGCTACATCCGGCCGGTCCGTGCCAAAGCCCGCCGTCCCCAGATCCAGCAACCGCCCATAAACTGCAAAATCCTCGGGGATGTTCCAGGGCATGGTCTGGAATTCGATGCCGTATTTGCGGACCTCAACACCGGCGCGCCGGATAAAATCCTCGCTGGGGACCATGCTGCCGTTGGTGCTGAAATGGCAATGCACCTGCAGGCGGTTGATATTGGCGAATCTCATGTCCCGAAGTTTAGCGAACCGTTTTTCGACGTTGGTGTCGTCCTTGTCATTCCAAGTGCCCACCCACAGGAAACCGTCGCTTCGCGGTGCCACGGTTTTCCATTTGGCAAGGTCCACCTCGGACCCGGTGGCGAGCACGATCTGGTCGTGCAGCCCATCCGTTTCTTTGGCCAATTGTGCCAGGTCCACATTCTTGACATCGATATACACGGATCTTTTGGCGTCTTTCTTCAAAGCCGCGCAAATATCTGCTAAACTCACGATGCGTTGTCCGGCGAACTCAGGCCCGCGGAACGAGCCGATATCGAGCTGCTTGGCCTCATCGTAGGTGAGATCCTCAAGCCGCTTCTTTTTCATTGCTTCGGGTGCCTTGGGCAGGATGCGGGCGAAGTTCTTGTCGTGAAACATCATGATATGCCCGTCCTTGGTGGTCCGAACATCGACCTCTGGAATGCAGCCCAGGCTCCAGGAAAGCTCCAACGCCTCCATGGTGTTTTCCGGCGCCAGAAACCCTGCGCCCCGGTGTGCCACGACGGACACGCGTTCCAGCGGAGTATTGCGAACATTCCAGACGGGTTCGCTGCCGGACACCGCAATTGCCACAAACCAGGCGCAGACAGCAACGACACCAAAACACAGACGAGACCATTTCATAGATCTGTTATAACAGTTGCGAGCGACGAAACAAGCGCAGGGAACGAGCCGCGCGACTTCCGCCGCAAACTTTGTTGCTTGGCCTTTTTCGCATTTTCCTGCAGATATAGCCTGTGCCTTTTGATTCTGTATCGCGCCGGCCCCGCCCCCCAGCCAAATCGGTTACGCCTTGGAATTCGGTCTTGACTCTCTTCGCGCCCGCACCGCCAGCCGAGGTAATGTTGAGCGATCCTGGCGAGATCAAGCAGAAATACCGCTACTGGCAGCGTCGCATCCTGCTCTCGACCATCATTGGCTACGCTATGTTTTACTTCGTCCGCAAGAATCTGAGCGTGGCAATGCCGGGGATGGGAGCGGATCTGGGCATCAGCAAGATGGATCTTGGCCTGTTTCTGACTCTGCATGGTTTGCTCTACGGCGTAGCGAAATTTGCTAACGGATTTCTGGCGGACCGCAGCAATGCCCGCACCTTCATGGCCGCAGGGCTGATTCTCTCCGCGGTCATCAACATCTTCTTTGGCCTCAGTTCAGCGGTGCTGGCCTTGGGGTTGCTATGGATGATCAACGGCTGGGTCCAGGGCATGGGATTTCCGCCATGCGCCCGGCTCATGACACACTGGTTCCCCCCGAAAGCACTCGCCACGAATTTCTCTATCTGGAACACCTCCCATTCCATTGGCGCGGGCCTGGTGGTGGTGGTTTGCGGATACCTCGCCACCTACGGCTGGCGCTGGTGTTTCTTCGTTCCGGCGGCCATGGCGATCCTGTGCGCGGTTTATCTGCTTTTTGCGCTGCGCGACACGCCGCCGTCGCTGGGCTTGCCCGAAGTCGAAGGGACCGCCCAACCGGAATCCTCGGAAAAATTTTCGGCCACCGTATTCAAACAGGTGTTTCTGAACAAATACGTTTGGCTGCTTAGCGTGGCGAGCTTCTTTATCTACATCGTGCGCTACGCGGTTCTGGATTGGGGACCAACATTGCTCACCGAAACCAAACAAATGAAACTCACCCATTCGGGCTGGATGGTGGCTGGATTTGAAGTTTCGGGAGTGGCGGGGATGCTGGTCAGCGGCTGGCTGACCGACCGGGTGTTTGGCGGCCGGGGGGCTCGGCTGTGCGTGATCTCTATGCTGCTGGCGGCAGTGACGGTTTTCTTGTTTTGGAAGCTCCCGAATCAATCGCTCGTGCTCAGCTCCGTGCTGCTCTGCCTGGCGGGTTTCTTTATCTACGGTCCCCAGGCGTTGGTGGGGGTCATTGTTGCCAACCTGGCTACCAAACGCGTGGCTGCTACGGCCATCGGCTTTACTAGCATCTTCTCCTATGCCAGCACGCTGTTCTCCGGTTGGGGCCTGGGTTGGCTCGTCCATCACTATGGCTGGAACGCTGCCCTGGCTGGCTTGGCGGGAGTGGCCGGATTGAGCGCCCTGATGTTTGCGCTTGCATGGTCTGCCAAAGCCCACGGCTACAATGTTGCCAACCAAACGCCGTCGAGCCAGGCAGCGGAACCGGTCGTTCACGTCCGCTAGACCTACCTCTCTCGCGGGAGGACCGACATCTCAAATCACGACCACCTCAGACGCGCAGCTTCATGCGGCGCGCGGCAGGAGGGCGTGCCCCCTGCCGAAACTCACAGCTGCAGCGCGCGTTAACGCTGGATTCGCGCAGAGCCGCCCTTGGCAAACGCCCGCACCTGGTCCAGGGTCGCCATTGTCGTGTCTCCGGGATAGGTAGTAAGCAACGCTCCATGGGCCCAGCCAAGCTTGGTGGCTTCTTCGCCCGATAAACCGCTCAGCAATCCGTAAAAGAAACCGGAGGCAAAACCGTCCCCGCCGCCTACCCGATCCACCACATCCAGTTCGCAGGTCGGCGCCTGGAAAGTTTCTCCGTTGAGCCAAGCCACCGCGCTCCAGCTATGCCGGTTCGTAGAATGGACTTCCCGCAAGGTCGTGGCAACCGCTCTAACCTGCGGATGTTTCTTCAGGACCTTGTCCATCATGCTGATAAAGGCGCTGGGATCCAGCTTGGACTTGGCCGCCACTTCCGGACCCGGGATTCCCAGGCCGAGCTGCAGGTCTTCTTCGTTGCCCACCAGCACGTCAACATTTCGCACGATCCGGTCCAGGACCGCCACCGCGCGATCGGCGCCGCCCGAAATATTCCAGAGCTTGGCGCGGTAATTCAGGTCGAATGAGATGACAGCTCCGGCAGCTTTGGCGGCCTGCATGCCTTCGATGATCACCTCTGCGGTGGTGGGCGACAGCGCGGCGAAGATCCCGCCGCTATGGAACCAGCGAACGCCTCCGGCAAAAATCTGTTTCCAGTCGAAATCCCCGGGCTTGAGCTGCGCTGCCGCCTCATTGCAGCGATTGTAGAACACTACCGGCGCGCGAACGCCCTGACCGCGATCGCTATATACCGTCGCCATGTTTGGGCCTTGAACCCCATCATGCTTAAAGCGCTTGTAGAATGGCCTGACGCCCATCGCTCGCACCCGCTCCGCGATGAGATCTCCGATGGGATAATCCACCATGGCCGTGGCCACGGCTGTTTGCATTCCGAAACAATCCGCCAGGTTTGCCGCTACGTTGAATTCACCGCCGCTGACGTGAATTTGGCATCCGGTGGCTTTGCGGAACGGGATAATGCCGGGATCTAGTCGATGCACCAAGGCGCCCAGTGAGACAAAATCCAACGCCGCAGTTTCTCTGATATTCAAGCCGTGTTTCATGCGATTCCAATGCTTTCGGGTTTTGTTTTAAGCACTTACCTGTCCGGCCAATCCCGGCCAGGGACATGACCGCAACGGGTCCGGCCTATGATGCATAAAGTGGTGCGTATGTCGCCAGCAAATTACCTCCTCTCATGCGGCTTTAAGTTCCCTCGCCCGCACCGGGCAAACGAATCCGGGCAGGACCACCGCCGGGGAAAGCTTCCCCGCTTCCACAACCCCTGGCCCAGCTCCCCTTATCGGGCTCCTGCCAGCGGTGGTACGGCCCGGATTCTGTGCGCCCAAGCGTATCTCAATACCCAGTCAAATTGTGGTCAGTACCTCCGAGGATCGCCAGTCAGACGAAGTACTGAGGCTTTACCTTAACACTGCGCGTGGGGAATCCGCTCGCTGGGGTAACGATCCTTCGCACGCGGTTTTCGGCGCGGTAATAATGGCCGTGATTGGGAACGGATCAGATTTGCCAGCAGGCTGCGAATCAGATAACACTCGGTTGCGGATCCCATATGCATTCAACGAGCACTTCATGGTCGAGGCTAATCCGCATGGCGGGCTTAGCTAGTGCTACTGTGATTACATGTCTTGGGACTGAGTTGGAGGTGTTGGATCCAGACCAGGTTGCCATGGAGTTCAGCCAGCGGTCCTGGCAGTACGAGCACGGATTGCCGATGGGTGACCGGGTGTGGGCCCTCCTGCAGACGCGTGACGGCTATCTCTGGATCGGGACACAACACGGACTGGCACGCTTTGACGGTCGCAAATTCACCGGGTTCGATCATGTGAATACACCGGCGCTGCAGGCGGGTGACGATTGCCGAACCTTGGCCGAGGATTTGGAGGGGAATCTCTGGATTGGGACACAAGCAGACCTTGTCCGCAATACGGGCAATCAATTCACCTCGTTCCGAGAGCGACTTGGTATCGATTACACCTTCAGGTCCTATCCACCGTTATGCGCGAGCAGGGATGGCGGCATCTGGGTGGGAGGACTAGGAGGGGACTCAATTTGTCGTATTCGCAACGAGACCGTCCAGCGCTTCCCACAAGCCAAGCCCCAGTTACTCGCGGTCGGGAATGTGACCTGCCTGGAGGAAGATGAGGCCGGATTCCTTTGGATCGGATGGGACACGGGTTTTGGCCGCTTCGACATCCAGCGGCAGCAATTGGAGTATTTCGAGCCACCCTCCATGTTTGAGAATATCCCGGTGTTTGACATGTGGAGCACACCGGGCGGTGAGCGTTGGGTCCTTTTTGCAGAGTTCGTGCCCCGACCGATGGATGCGGGACCAAAGACATGGATTGCTTGCATAGAGCCGGGACGCTGGCCTAAAGGGCCCAGCCTACGCCACGATTGGTTCGGCTCGGTATGGGTTGGCCGGTTCATCGTGGGGGACCGGGAGGGCGCCTTATGGTTGCCGGGAGCGGTTGGGGGAATACAGCGCTATCGAGGCGGGAACGTGGAATTCCTGCCCATGGAGCACAGGTCAAAAGACGATTTTGCGCTGAGCGCTTTGTTCGATCGCGAGGGCAATCTTTGGATTGGTACGGACACAAGTGGGCTGCATTGCTGGACCCCGCGCACGTTTGCCATGCTCACGGTAGCCGATGGTCTGCCAGATGAGAATGTCTGGAGCATCTTCGAGGCAAGCGACGGCAGCGTCTTGGTGGGTACTGACGGAGGGGTCGTTCGGTTCACAGGCGAACGGGCTGTCACCATGATCCGGGCAGACGGTTCCGTGGACAAGGACGTGCGCGCGGTTTTGGAGGATCAGGGGCGGGAGGTTTGGGTAGGCACCATGCGTAGCCTGGATCGTATCCGCAACGGAACCAACGAGCCGATCATCCTGCCAGGAGAATGGTTTGAAGCGAAGATCCGTGCCCTCTGCCCGGGGCGTGACGGGTCGGTGTGGGTCGGAACGGTACGCGGGCTCCATCGTTTTTATCAAAACGAGCGGTCCAAGTACACCAAGGCCGACGGATTGGGCAGTGATGAGGTTCGGGCGATCCTTGAAGATCGTGAGGGAGTGCTGTGGATCGGCACCTTGGGCGGTGGATTAAGCTGCCTTAAGGAGCGGCGTCTTGTGACGTTTAGCACCACGAACGGGCTTGCCAGCCAAAACGTTTGGGCCTTGCATGAAGATCCGGATGGGCTCTTGTGGGCTGGCACGGACAACGGCTTGAGTTTCATTCATGACGGCCGGATCACCTCTTTTACGAAGGCACAGGGACTGCCGGAGAGTGCGGTTAACTTCATCATTTCCGACGACTATGGCCGCCTTTGGATCGGGCACGACCGCGGCATCTACTCCCTGGAACGGCGCCAACTCCAGGAGGTGGCTCGCAAACATCGCGCGTCACTTAGCCCTGTAAGCTATGACGAATCCGATGGCCTGGCCAGTATCGAAACCAACGGGCAGAAGAGCTATCCTGCTGCGTGCAAAACGCGGGACGGGAGAATCTGGTTCCCCACGACCAAGGGAGTGGCGATCCTTGATCCTGCGCGGGTCGGACGTTCTGAAATCCCTCCTTTGGCAGCTGTAGAGGAAGTTCGAGCGAACGGCTTGACCGTTGCAGGGCAGGGGGCTTCATCGACCCCCTTTGTTGGAGCCGGGCAGCGGGGCCACCAGTCCGAATCCATGTTGCACCTGCCTCCCGGAGGTGCTCGCGTATTGGATTTTTTCTATACGGCCAACACCTTTGTCGCTCCCGAGAAGGTACGGTTTAGATATCGCCTGGTTGGCCTTGATGCCAACTGGATTGATGTGGGCACGCGTCGGCAGGTCTCCTTCACGGATCTCGATCCCGGGAACTACCGGTTCGAGGTAAGGGCCTGCAATCACCACGGTTTGTGGCAATCCGATAACGCCTTCGTGAGCTTTTACGTCACTCCCTTCTATTACCAAACGTGGTGGTTCTATACCGTTTGCCTCGCAACCGCCCTGGGCCTGCTGGGCATCGTTGCAGCTTGGCGTTTGCGGGAATTGCGGCGGATTTATGAATTGGAACGGGTCAACGCGTTGAACGAGCAACGACGTCGCATCGCGCGGGACATTCATGATGAGTTGGGAGCTTCGCTGACTCATATTTTGCATCTCAGTGAAGCTGGGTCTGCGTCGTGGGACCAGCCGGATGCACCGAGTTCTCGAGCTGAACGCATCGCGGCTATTGCCAGCGAAGCGGTGGACGATTTAGGCGAGATTGTCTGGGCGAACAACCCGGAGTTCGACACCTTGGAAGACTTGGTGGCCTATTTGCGGGAGCACGCAGCCAGTTACTTTGCGGAGACTGAGGTGAAGGTATCCCTCGATTTTCCGGAAACGGTTCCTGCCCGCACCGTGACGGGCTTGTTCCGCCGGCACCTCGTGCTGGTTATGAAGGAGGCCCTTCAAAACGTGACTAAACATGCTAATGCCCGCCAGGTGCATATTCGCCTAACGCTCCGTGAGACTGGACTTGAGTGGTCCGTCAGAGATAATGGTCGTGGGCTACCACCCGAGAACTTACGCCCCAGTGGGAACGGTCTGGCCAACATGCGCCACCGCGTGTCTGAATTGAATGGAATATTGGAAATAGAATCAATGCCCGGCGGCGGAACTGAAGTCCGGGGAGCGGTTCCCTGGAAAGAGATTTGACATGAACGCTGCGCAAGCGGGTTTATCGCCTTTCAGACGATCATCTGATAGCCTTTTTCAGAAGAATGAACCATCCTTGGGTTACTAATCCATGAAACAAAGTGGGCCAACCATCCGCGTGGCTGTAGTTGAGGATCGTCCGGAAGACCTCAACCTCGCGCGGGAATTATTGAGCGCGACACCGGGTTTTGCTTGTGTGGCGGCATGCTCTTCGGCTTCCCAGGCGCTCGAGTTCCTGCCGGAAACTGTGCCGGACGTCGTTTTAATGGACATCCAAATGCCTGAGCTTTCCGGTATCGAGTGTGTCTGTCAACTGAGCCACCGCCTTCCTCATGCCCAGTTCATGATGCTCACTGTGGTTGAAGACCACGATCTGATTTTTCGTTCGCTCGAGGCTGGTGCAACGGGGTATCTCCTGAAGAAAACGCCGCCGGCGAGGCTTCTTGAGGCTATTCGTGAACTTCATGCCGGTGGGGCACCTATGTCTGGCCAAGTGGCCCGGAAAGTGGTGGCCGCGTTTCGAAAGCCACCGGCGGATACTTCGGCTCCGGTGAGCCTCACGCCCGTTGAGCAGGGCGTCCTTCAGCGGCTTGCTCGCGGCCTGCTTTACAAAGAAGTGGCGGAGGAAATGGATCTTTCGCCGAGTACCGTCCGCACCCACGTTTGGCATATTTATCGCAAGCTCCAGGTCCATAATCGTACGGAGGCTATCTTAAAGGCTGGCGCGACCCGATTCTGACCTGAACACAGTTCCTGCGGAGGCAGCAAATGGAATGTTCAAAATGTCGGCGAGCTTTTCAGAAAGAAGACCGCGTTGTTGCGATCTCCGGCAGCATCATGGGCGATGAACACACGGACTGCTATTTCTTCTGCCCAGTTTGCCAACTCTACACTGTCGCAAAGTGGTGGGATAACTTCACGGGTGTGGAAACCGAAAATGTGACCGGGCCGCTCTCGAAGCAGGAGGGGGATGCGTTGGTTGAGCTTATCCGCAAATGCGAAGAGCCCTGGGACAAGAAATGCCGGTGTGAGGCCCATGTTGCCTATTTTCGTGGGACGCTGGATTGACTTGGACCTTTTCGCAGTGCGACCTGTTTGAAGCGCAATATGGACCGAAGCAACAGGAATGCCTTTATGACACTGCTGACTTTCTTTTACAAGAATGGCCTCTGGCTCTCCTGGCCCGTCATCCTCCTGGGTGTGGGACTGCTTTACTTTTACATCCTTACCGCAGTGCGGATGGGCGCTACGTATCGCCTCCACACGCTCCCGCTCGTGGCCGAGCAAACCGTCGATTTCGATCAGTCCGGCGTTGCGGGGCTCTGGCTGGAGGGGCCCTTGCTGACCTCCCGTTTCGCAGGGTTGGCGTATGAATTGACGGGCAGCGATGGTTTGCCGGTCGAAAGCCGCAGAGCTCTTTCACGCCAGCGCTCTTCCAGCTTTTCCCGAGTGCGCTTGCTGGACCATGTATACACCATTCCTCGAGCCGGTCGCTACATTCTTCGCATCCGGGGATTAGGGCCGCCTCAAGCTACGGATGAGAATCACCAGTTGGTTTTCATGCGGCCACATTTGTTCCGGACTATCGGCTGTGTCCTGGGGATTCTGCTGGGTGCTGCGCTCACGATCGGAGGCATCGTTAATTTCTTTTTAAGACTCTCGCAAGGGCCCTGAATTAGCCGCTACCTGCTTAAAACGAGAGTAACCGCGGCAATGGAAACGACTCGAGCCGTCACGTAATCCCCGCCTTGTTTGCGTTGCGTGCGACGGGTAACGGTTGGTGCCCGCAGGATCTATTGACGGCGGTGTGCCCTGACTGAAAACCGTTCGTTAGGGCGCGCGGACGTAGATTGGTTCAATTAAAGGTCAAAGGCTGCCGCTGTACACGATAGAAGCCTTGGTCACCAGAAACCGGGATGCGGGCGCGGAAATGGCCGTCCCCGAGAGCTGTGATGCCTGCGGTTATATCAGTGAAAGCGGCGCTCAAGTCGGCAGCGCCAACTACCCTAAAGTCCGTGGCGGCATCATTAGTCCCAGCGTCAAACTCAAGGTCCAGATTTCCGGCAGAGGGAGACGAAATGGCGGTGATGCTGGGGCCGGTGATCATGCGCACGCTGAGATCGTTCAACAGAATGGTTCCCATGCCCGAGGCCTGTCTCAATCCCACACTGCCGACCTGGTCTCCCGGGATGTCCCTCGCGGTGACGCTGGGATCTCCTTCCGAAGCGGGATCCACCCAGAGCGAGCCTTCCCCAGCCTCCATGTCGTAGCGGGTCACGATATGGTAGGTGACATTGGTGGTCAGATCGCGAGCCAAGTTCACATAAGTGGAGCCCGGCCCCGCGGCGACGCCTAGCCGGAAGAAGTTTTCTGGCACGTCATTGACGACCGTATGCACCCGGACGAAATACTGCGAATCCCCGGCGACACGGTCCCCCAGATGAACGAATGGGCCCGTGGAATTCCCCGGCATTGCCGTCCACGTAGCTTTGACGCTGGAGTAAAAAACCTTGCGGGTGCCCGAGGGATAGGGGCCGCCGGCCAGCGGCGCCAGGGCACTTTCTTGACTGCCGCCGCTGGAACGAATCTGGACTTCTTGGCTGCTGGTGAGCAATTTGGTGGTCCCCGAATTGCGGCGTGTCCAGAACTCAGATGAGAGGGGAATGAGTTCCCCGTCCGCGTAATCGAAGCGGTCCATGAATACCATTTCCGGATCCGCTGGCAATACCATGAGCGCGAAGCTGGACGTGCTAGCAGGGTTGATGCTGTCCGCAACCGTCAAACTGATGGGAACCACGCCCGTCTGGCCGGGCGCTGGCGTAATGGTGACCGTGCGATTGGAGCCACTGCCGCTGATCACGACGTTGGCGTCAGGCACCAGTGCCTGGTTACCGGAAATGGCGGAGACCCCCAAGCTCGCCAGCGGAATGTCCCACGAGCCTACGGTGAAAGGCAGGGCGGTGGTGACCGTGCCAGCCCGAATATGGGTGTGCGGAACCGAGGAGATCACTGGATCTTGAGTGACGGTTACCTGGAAGGACACAACAGCTTCGAGACCGCCGCCATCCACAGCGTGAAGGGTTACCACGGCACTTCCAGGCTGGTTTACCGCTGTCACGGTCAGGTTCCGGTTGTTGCCGCTGCCGCCCAGCGACACGTAACCGGAGGGCACCACGGTTTCATCGGACGAGGTCGCCCAGATCGTTAGTGAGTCGGCTGGGGTTGAATCATCACTTAATGTGAACACCAGGGGGACTGTGGTCTGGCGCATCGCGATGGTTTGGTCGGGCACGGCCGAGAATGCGGGAGGCAGGTTGCCTGTGTATTGTGTGAACGCGAGGGTGGCTGAATTGGTCCGCATTCGTAAACCGCTGCTATTATTTGCCGGATCACTGAGCCCGGTAACCACCAGGATGATTTTGTCATCGAATAGATAATCGCCGAGGCGCGTGATAGTAAAGCTGTAGGGTTCCGTGCCGCTAAGCGGCAGGATCATGCTGGTGCCTATTTTCGAGCCCGTATAGGTTCCGGAACTCAGCAACTCATTATTCGTGGTATCATTGGCCTGGGCCGTGCCCCAGGTGATGTCGGAACTGAAGTCGGGGTATGGTTGGTCCAGTCCCCAAAGCTGGACGCGGTGCTTGTAGCTGTTCCGAAAGACCACGGTAAAAGTAGCCAGCGCATTGGTGTCCGCATTCAATCCTGTCAGGTCAAATTGGAAATAAGCTTTCCGGGCCAGTGTGGGTCCGGCGCTATATTGTGCATGAACGTAGCTAAGCGCTAACTCGTTTACATTCGTGGCACTGGACGCTCCGATGATGGTCGCTTCCTGGGCGACGGGCACTACGTCTGCCCGGGTGGCGACAGTCAAGAGGAGTAAGCCGGAAGCTGTGAGGGCAAGAAGAGAAGCTCGTTTCATAGAAATGATGGGTTGAGGATGGCTGTCATTCGCTTTCTGGCTGTGCAACAAACCATGCGGGAAAAGGTGGGCGAGAGCAACCCTGTTTATTTCGTTGGTCCTAAGATCGAGAGGTGGGCGAATTCGGCCGGAGGCATGAGGACCGTGACCTTGAGAATCCGATAAAGGTTGTGGGGGCAGCCTGCGTCCTCCGGGAATCCGGTTGTGGTTTGCCAGGTGGCGCAGTCAGGTGTCCTCACGTCGCGTCTGAAGCCTCGTGGAGGGGTTCTAACCGTGCCAGAATCCAGCCTCCGGACACAAACGTGAGCGGCGCGACCAGCTAACTGTGGGATGGACGAAGCCGGCCGGATCGCAGCGCGCTCTCGAGTTGGCGCAGGTCTTTGGGCAATTCTGCGATCCAGGTCATCCGCTCCCCTGGCGGGTTCGGGTGGTTCAGGGTGAGGGCTTCCGCGTGCAAGGCTTGGTGGGGGAAATCGACGTAGGTGCCCGCGGGGTCGCCCCTGCGAACGGCCGGGTTGTAAGTGCGGTCACCGACGAGGGGAAGACCGGCGTATGCCGCTTGGACGCGGATTTGATGTTTTCGTCCGGTTTCGAGGCGGAGACGCAGCTTGGAGACGAAGCGATTGGAGTTGGCGACGGGGAATTCCGCAGCAACTTCGTAGTGAGTAATGGCCTCTTGAGCCTCGGGCCCCAAGGCTTTGGCCTGTGAGTCGGAGACGACCTGCTGACGCAGTCCGTCCCGGCTAAGGTGTAACCATTGGCGCCAGGTGCCTTTGGGGGTGGCAGGTCGGCCTTCCACGTAGGCGACGTATTCGCGCTTCATGGTGTGCACTTTTAGTTGTTCGATAAGGTGGTGGCGTGCTGCGGGACTGGTGGCTATGCAAAAGACACCGCTGGTGTATTGATCGAGGCGATGCACGGGCAGCGGTTCCAGCCGGCGATAAGCGGACGGCAGGGACCGTCCGGCAACGCCGCGATCCTGTGCTTTGAGTTTGCCCGCCAGGAAATCGGCCAGGATGCTCAAGGCTGAAAGGTCGCAGCCCAAAGCCGGAACCGAGACCAGGCCAGGACCCTTGTTGACGATGGCCACAGCCGAATCCAGGTAGAGCAAGGAGACGCGCGGATGGATTTGCCAACCGGAGCCGCACGAGAGGCTGGCGGCCTGGCGTCCACGCAGCTTTAAGGTGTCGCCGGGGTCGGTGATAGTCTCGTGAGGTTTCCTCAGGATAACCCCATTCACGCTAACTCGACCCGCCACAATCCAATCTTTGGCCCGGTTTCTTGGTGTGTCGGGATGCTGCCGCAGCAGCCAATCCACTAAGGGGCGAGAGTTCTTTTCAATCACAAATGAAATACCGTGGTCTCCTTTGGACTCAAGGGCAGCAGCGCGCTGTGAGTTCCTGTACCTGTTTTTCCAGGGCGCGCATGCGATGCAGCAATTCCGGGAGGTGTTGCATGGCAATCATTTGGCGTTTGGCCAGTTTGTCAGGAACCGCGGGGGTGCCTAGCACTCGGCCTCCGTCAGCCACGTCGCGCATCACGCCGGATTTTGCTCCCACGACCGCCTGATTGCCGAGTTTCAAATGGTCCGCAATCCCCGATTGAGATGCTACTACGACGTAATCACCAAGCCGGGTGCTCCCGGCAAAGCCAACCTGCCCCATGATCAGGCAGTTTTGTCCCAGGGCCACGTTGTGGGCCACATGGACCAAGTTATCGATTTTGGTGCCCTGACCGATGACAGTGGGGCCGAGTGTGCCGCGGTCGATGGCGCAGTTGGCGCCGATCTCCACCTCGTCATGGATTATGACATTCCCGAGTTGGAGCACCTTTCGGTGGCGTCCCTCGTCGAGAACATAGCCGAATCCATCCGAGCCAATCACGGTGCCAGAGTGGATAGTGACACCATTCCCGACTCGCGTCTGGCGATAGAGGACGACATTCGGGAACAGACAGGTGTCATGTCCCACTTGGCAGTCCGCCCGCAGATCGTTCCCCCCCATC
Source organism: Verrucomicrobia subdivision 3 bacterium UBA6082 (assembly GCA_002428665.1). Lineage (GTDB taxonomy): Bacteria > Verrucomicrobiota > Verrucomicrobiia > Limisphaerales > UBA8199 > UBA6082. The sequence goes on along the minus strand of DIXK01000034.1, from coordinate 49,103 downwards.
AGCACCGAGCGCGCCCCAATCCGAACCCGTGCGCCGAGGACGCAATTGGGGCCAACGTGCGCCGTGGGATCTATCGACGCGGAGTCCGCGATGACTGCACTGGGATGGATTCCTTGTGGGTGAGCTTCTGGCGGGAAAAAAAGAGGCAGGATCCTGGCCAGGCCCAAGCGGGCATTCGCGACGTGAATCACGACCTTGCTGGACGATACAAAGGGCTCGGCGACAAGGATCGCGGCTGCCTGGCTTTGTTCAGCGGCCGCGAAGTATGCCGCATTTTCGGCAAAGGTGAGTTCCCCGGGGCGCGCGCGATCGGCCGGCGCCAGGCCGGTTAGTACTATGGAACTGTCGCCGACGACCCGGCCATGGAGTCGTTCCGCGATTTCAGAAGCAGTGAAGGTCATAGGATAATGAGGGGGTGCTCATTTCAAAGTCTACCGCATCGGTACAATTACTGCAATGCTGGCCGATAACTTTGCCGAGGGCAAATTGTCTGAAGCCAGGTAGAATCCAGCGGATTAAACGGCATGACCACGGAGCTGGACGGGAAGAGGTTAAATCCTGCAAACCCAGGTGCCGTTCCTGGAGCTACTTGTCAGCCAGTTTGAAACGGCTGACCTCGTATCGCCCTTTTGTTTGCGGGGCGTCGATCGCCAGGCGAAACGGGCCACGCTGGCTCACCACCTCTAGCGCCAGCCGGTAATCCCCCTGCCTTAGATCTCGCGGAATCGTCAGGTTCTCGCTGACGGTGTGCTCTCCGGGAAGCCACTGCCGCAGGTCCGCTGCGCTTTGCTGGCTGTAAACGGGTTTGTGATCTCCGCTCAGCACGTAGAATATGAGACGATGCGGACGGTATAGTCTGCCCACTCCCACATTGGCCCATTTCATTTCCAGGAACAGGGTTTTCCCCCGCTTAACTTCGCACTCGTGTGCTAGCTCGCGCAGTGTGAACCTCGCCCCTGCAAATCGGGCTAACCTTTCCAATTGCGGCATGGCTTCCGAAGGCACGCGTCCGATATTGTCATTGATCAGGCTGACATGGTTCTTGAGCATGAAATCAACCGCCGCTTCGAACGGCCAATTTCTGGACTTTAGATAATCGTAGTTGCCGAACCATTCAAAGACGACTGGCGCCCGTTGCCACGCGTCAGCCATTCCTTCAACGGCGGCGTATTTCCTGGACCCGATCCAGTTCTGCTCATGCCACGGTGAACCCACGCCGTCGCGCCGAAATCCGGTCCCTTTACCCAGCGCATAGTTCAGCAACTCCGCGTCGTCCGACATGAACATGAGGGGTGTTTTGGGGAACGCCTCCAGGTACATATCCACAATCTGCTTCCGTACCGTCACGGGCGCTGGATGCGACGTGTGCCATTCCCCCCAGATCCCGTACGACCCGATGTCCAGGAACTCCACGTCCGGGTTGCCGTTGTAGCGTTTTCCCAGAGCGGCGATGAACTCCCGATGTTTCGCAAGGTAGATTGGGTCGTTGTAATCCGGTTCGATTCGAGTGAGACGCTTGCCTCCGCTGGTGGGGTCGTCTCCTCCGCGGAGATATTCGTGGCCCTTGCATCCCGCGTCGAAGAGCCACTTCGGCGAAGAGTAATACCCAGCACTGTGAGCATTGCAGGTCATTACCCGGAAAGCCACAGCCGCGCCGTGAGGCTTCCACGCGGCGATGACATCGTCGATTATTGGCCATTGGTAGTTGCCAGGCTCAGGCTCGGCGTCCGCCCAGTTGAAGCGGATGTAAACCACCGAACAGGGAAACCGCGGTTCCGATCTCGGGCTCCGTTGCTGGCTCATCCAGCCCTGGCCTGGATTCGCGAACAGTGTGTCGGTCTCCTGAAACTCCCGCCGCACCTTGGAGGATTCTCTTGATGGCGTACTTTCATCGGTGGCAAGGATCGACGTCCCGAGGCATCCGCTGAGCGATAGAGTAATTAAGAGTTTCATGAGCTGTGAGACGTCGGGGAAGATGCAACAACCCTCACTGGCTTGGCAAGTGGAGCGCATGGAAATACTTTGCGAATCCGCGAAAATGTAATTTGGATAAGCAGTTAGGGCTCCGGGTTGATCTTCTTTCTGACCTCCACCGCCATTTGGCTGAGTTTTTTGAACATGCGTTCCTGCCGGCGCAAGGGCCACCAGTCGTACAGATAGGTTTCCATAGGGCGCCACATAGCCACCCAACCCGCGATGGCGAGGCTTTCCTGTGCGACGCTCGAAAACGTTCCGGCGGTTTCTGCGATAAAGAGCCGGCTGACGGACAGGCAGGCAGCGAGAAACAACACACCGGTCACCAGGCTTCGGCGACCATCTTGCATCAGGCGGCGAAACTCGATTCGGTTCAGCTTTACTCGATATTGGAAGTAATTTCGGATGGCCTTTTCGACCATAAGCTGCGGATTCTCGCCTTCCGGAAATGCATCCAGGTGAACCACCAGGCTGATTGCTGACTCCGGAGGAAACTCTTGAGCCCAGTTCACGATAAACTCCACCGCATCTTCATCCAGGTCCTTTTCATTAAAAGGCGAGGGATCCATTGTGTTGAACAATTGACTGACTTCCCTCAGGTGAAGCTCGATTAGGCGCGCCTGCGGTTTGCCTTCATTGTGAGTATTTAGAGTCACGTGCCGGAAGGTAAGGAGAAACCGAGGGATTGTTTAGCGCGAATTGATCGGGTTCGGTCGCGATTCGGTTGCTCGCGTCTGTGGAACGCGCTTGCGTCACATGGACGAATTAGGCAGTTGAGCCGAAATCGCGGACGATATCCGCTCCGATTTTAAGCTGGTATCCTGCTTAAACCGAAGACGGGTTTCCGCTCTATAAGACCCGGCTCTGCCCCTGGGTCATTTCAATGCTACTACCCAGAATAAAGCTTGGCCTGATCCCGGCGCCGGTTGAAAGGAGTACCGTCGATGTCCTCATGCATTCCGAATTTCATTCTGTGCTTTCCCATCCAGGCAATTCCGCACGGTTCGGAGCAGCGTGGTGGTGGCGCAGGGCTTTTGGAGGAAGTAACTTCCAGTCCGGCGGAAGAATGCGGTGTCCTTTCCGGCAACCTCCTCGCTGTAACCGCTCATCAAGATGGCTTTGAGCTCTGGTTTTTCGCCGCGTAACCCCTCGGCCAAGGCACGGCCCATGATGCCTTCCGGCATAACCATATCGGTCAGCAACAAGGCAATTTCTCCTGAATGCCGAGCCCAGATGTTCCGAGCCTCGCTCGCGCAGCTTGCTTCGTATACTTTATATCTGAAAGTTTCCAGCACCTGCCGCAGAATCACTCGCACAGAATACTCATCTTCAACCAGCAAAATGGTTTCACCGCCTCCTAACAATTCCAGTTCGGTGGGGTTGGAGGCTTCTTCCGACGGAGCGGGAATGGTCGGCAGAAAGACACTGAACGTGGAGCCTTTACCGACTTGGCTGGACAATGTGACCCAGCCCTGATGTTGTTTCACAATGCCGTAAACCGTGGCCAACCCGAGACCTGTTCCCTTGCCGGCTTCCTTGGTCGTAAAGAAAGGCTCAAAAATGCGCTCCAAATGTTCGGGTGCAACCCCTGTACCGGTGTCGCTCACCCGCAAGCAAGCGAACTTACCCGCCCGCGCCTCAGGGTGGGTTTGCACGTAGCTGGCATCCAGGGAGACGCCTTCAGCCGCGACGCATAACTGGCCGCCATCCGGCATGGCATCTCGGGCATTAATCACCAGGTTCAGGAGCACTTGCTCGATCATCCCTGGGTCGGCTTGGACAAACGGCAGATCGATGGCACAGCGACATTCCAGGTGAACATCGGCACGGATAACCCGCTTAAGCATTTTCGTCAGATTCTGAACCAGGCTGTCGAGTCTCAGCGGTTGGGTTTTCATCGCCTGTTTGCGGCTGAAGATGAGCAGTTGACGAGTCATGTTGGCCCCACGTTCGGCCGCGAGCACAATCTGGTTAAGGCACTCGTTGGTTTCAGTGGAATACTGGTCCGTGTCCATCAGGATTAAGTCGGCGTTGCCGCGAATCACAGCCAGCAGGTTGTTGAAGTCGTGAGCCACGCCACCAGCGAGTTGGCCAATTCCTTCAAGCTTTTGCGCCTGGCGGAGTTGTGCCTCAAGCAGTTTTCGCTCGCTAATGTCTCGAGCAATTCCAAGCACCATCGGTTTGTCGGCAATACTGATCGGGAAAGTGCGAATTTCCGCCCCTACCTCCCGCCCGTCTTTTCGCTTCAAGACAAACTCTTCTGGTCCCGTGGCCTCGCCTCGCACATTTCGACCCAGAGCCATCGCTGCTCTCAGGAGTTCTGACTCGGAAAAAAGGTTCGATGCCACAAAGTCCTTCCCGATCAACTCTTCCCGCGCATAACCAACCAAGGACTCTGCTGCCCGGTTGCCATCCGTAAACCGGCCTTCAAGGTCATAAAGGAACACGGCATCGGGGGCAAATTCGAAAAGGCTTCGGAAGCGGGTCTCACTTTGGCGCAGCGCCTCCTCAGCCAGCTTGTTCGCCGTAATATCCTCCTTAACCGCGACAAAATGACTCACCATCCCAAGGTCATCACAAACCGGCGAAATGGAGGCCTGCTCCCAATAGAAGTCTCCGCTTTTTTTCCGATTGTGAAACACCCCGCGCCAGGTGTGGCCTGAGGTAATAGTCTTCCAAAGTTCCGTGTAAATTGAGTCGGGCGTGTGGCCTGACTTCAGAAGCCGCGGGTTCTTGCCTAAGACCTCATCCAGACTGTAGCCCGTCGTTTCCACAAATCTGGGATTGGCGTACTCGATACTGCCCCGGGCATCGGTGATGAGGACAATGCTTGCGGTTTGGTCTACCGCTCGCGAAAGCTGGCGGAGTCTTTTTTCCGCCTGCTGGCGTTCCCGTTCGTGCTCCATGCTTCGCACCGCAAATGCAAGGTCTGAAGCTACGTCTTTCAGCAATGCGACTTCCTCCGGATCAAAGGTCTCATTATGGTCCAGCCATACCGTGATGGCGCCCAGTATTCGCGCACCAATGACAAGAGGAACGGATGTCACCGAAGCCATGGCGTCTGCCTGGGTGTCGTCCAGGACAATGGAAGTCGGGGGTGGGGTGGTATCATTGCAAACGCAGCCGTGCCCGGTGCTCATGCCGGTGCCAGCCGGCCTTTCTCTTGAGAATGCCTCAAGAGGAGCGCTGTCATCCCGATTAGGAGAGAGGAGACTTCTGTTGTCTTCTGCTGAGGTTGAAGTCCTCTGTGAGCCGTGTTCCGCCAACTCAAAATGCGCCCGCCTGTAGCGGCGGGTCTTAGTCAGGACCTTACATACCTCTGCAACGAGTTGGCTTGGTTCCCGCACCCGCAGTATATGCTTGTTGATCTCCCGAATGCCAAGCAACAGTCGATTCAGCAAGAGAATGCGCTTTTCTTCGTCCTGCGACCTGGGTATCTCCTGCTCCTTGGTTACAGTGCTAACGCTCTCCGACACCTTGGACACTCCGAGATCGTGCTTCTGCCCAATGGCATTCACGAGCACAATTTCGTTATGGCGTGGTTGTGGGGTGCTGCTGTGCTGGCTTTCCTTCATCGGCAAATGCTCGCGAATGACGTTCTTGAAACGGTTGGTTGACGACTATATGACTGCTCTTCAAGCGGGTTTGGAATGCCGAAACGAGCGCCGATCATCGCTCCTGCTCGCACCGAAACCACCCGTTACTCACGTGCGAGATCTATTCCGACACTTTGCTAGTCCCTGGCAACACCCTATCGGTTCGCTGTTGCAGCCGCAACAACTTCGACAAATTTGAGACAATTATAGGAACCCCAGGCGAGTTGATTATCACGCGTGGAAGTCGTCGAGATCGACTTTCTTACCCTGACGCCAACCCAAGTGCCTTGATAGCAGGCGATTCATGTCATTGCGCCGCAATAGAAAACGTGTTAAGGTAAAATAATCTTAGGACGCCCCATGAAAACTTATAAACCTCTGTTTGCGTGTGCTTTAGCTGTTTATGCGCTGTTTTCCACTCCGGTTTCGGCCCAGATTTTCCAAGGGACCAACCAACCCGGGCAAGGAACCGACTACTTGTTCTCCCTCTCCGCAGCGGCTACAAATCTGTCCCTTGTCGTTTCCAACAACGCATCGGTCTATTCTTACCTGTTTTTGAAAAAGGGCGGAATAGCGACTGACATCGATTTCGACTTTGTCGCCCGCCTGGCAGGACAGACCAACCGCCTGAATCTGGAGGCGCCGGAGTACACCGCCGGGAATTATGGACTTCGCGTCGTCACACCAGCAGCTTCCACCGTGCACGCTTTCAGGGTGGTGCTTTCGACAAACCGCAGTGATTTGCGTTCAGCCGCCTATCCAACCCTCAAGCCGCTCGTCTTTTCAACCTTCGGTGTTTTGACCAATGGTGCGAGTCAGGCTTCCTGGCATTATTTCCAGGTCGATTTCCCTACGAATCTTTTAGGGATGCGGATTGTGCTCAACACCACCACCGGAAACGCGGACCTCTACGCCCGCAAAGGGAGCCTGCCCACCACTGGCAGTTATACCGATCGCAGTATTAATCAGTCCATCGACACCGTGGTCCTCGATGAAAGCGAGGCTACCGCCGGCACCTGGTTTCTCGGTGTCTACCTTCCTTCAGGGCCGGCTACCAATGTGAATTACACCCTCTCCACTGAGTTGGGCTGGCTCAACAATCTTACGTGGGATCCGGGTACGGTCGATGCCGGGACTCAGGTCTTCACCAATCAGAGTGTTATCGGTGGAGACTACTTTTTTCGCGTCACTACTGGTACCCCGGCTAACTCCGCTTGGCGTTCCGCGCTAAAGGTCATCAGCGGCGAGGCGGACCTTTACTTGAGGCAAGGGAGTCCGGCCCTGCCTTCCAATCACAATTTTGCTTCCACACGGGCCGGCTCCGACGGGGTAGTCTTGGCGCAATCAAGTCAGTATAACCCGGGGCAGACCTGGTATCTGACCGTCCGGGCGACTCCAGGTGCGCAATGGACTTTGCTCACGGGCCAGGCATATGTGCAGTTGCTGCCGGACCTAGCCAGCGACGGAAGCAGCGGTGCGGTGGCGACTGTGGGGCCGGAGGGCATGCGCTTCTTTCGTACAGCCATTCCCGCTGTGGCTTTGGGTTGGCGCCTGTGGCTGAATGGCCTCACAAACCGGGTGCTTGTGCATCAGACTAAAGCCCCATTGGCGGTCAGTTCTGCAGGGGCGGGTTACTACGATTGGTCGGGTGCAGGCCAACTTCTCCTAGTATCCCCATACATCGTGGCTGGAAACAGCTATTTTGTAGGAATCGATGCTGCTCCTGGCACGGTTCTAAACCTGGATTCCCGCCAGCAACCCTTTACCGATCTGGCTTTCAATTCAGTTACGAACTTTTCAAATACGGGCTTCGGATACACGACGTTCAGAGTCCAGGTGCCCGTTGATCAAATTGCCTGGCAAATAAACCTCCAGGCTGCCAGCGGTGAGGCCAACATTGCCGTCCGACGCGGCAGCATCCCGAGCGAATACCGCAATGACGCCTTTTCTGAACTCTCCGGTATTGTTGGCGACAGCATCACGTTGGTCCCGCCCACTCTGAGCGACGGCACCTTCTATGTCACGGTCTACGGCACGGCTCCCTACACCTGCACGCTGGACAACGGCCGGCCCGTAATCACGGATGTCGACTACGTGTTTGCCATCACGAACGATGCTCCCACCCGATCTGGCTGGCGTTTTTATCGTGTTGCCAATACTGCGCAGCAACTTGGCAGTTACGGGTGGGATCTCACGCTATCCAATTACTTTCCCAACACCGAAATCGCCCTGCGGCGTAGTTTCGTGCCCGGGCGTTGGAAGTCTCGCAGTTGTAACGCCAACTGCACTGCCGCTACAACTACCGGCCACGTGGATTATTCCGGCACCCAAGGTTTTCTCCAGCGGCCCGGCCACCAGGCTGACATCTGGTACATCGGGATCTACCAGCCAGAGGCCCCGCTTGGGAGTTTCGTGCTCAAAGGACAGGAACTGACGGGCACGGTCCTCGCTTTTGATACCGGCGTCGGCACGGTTTCTGCCATTGCAGACCAGCCGGCGGGCAAATGGCAGTATTTCCTCATCCAGGTTCCCCCGGGTGCCTTGGGCTGGGATCTCCGGCTTACCAATATTACCAGTGGTGACCCCCGTCTTGTTGTCTGTCGGGATCGGCCACCCTACGACCTCGGCTCTCACTCTTACACGGGTAGCACCTGGTATTATCCGTGGAATTCTGCAACCTGGCCCAGTGGCTATAGTTGGGCTGCCAGTGACGATTGGACGGGGTATGCCTACGACGCCTCCGGCTCCAATATCTCCGGAAAGACGTTGGTGATGGGCATGGGCAATCCCCTGGAGCCCGGCAGTTATTATGTGGGCGTACGTACTCCTGATAATAACAACACTCCGCTAAGCTATACCTTTGTTAGCCGCGGTATCGGGGCGGGATTCGCCATCCCGGTGGATACGCTTGCTTGGAGCGGTGGCAATGCGGTTCGCGCCTCATTAGCGGCACGAGAGGTCGCTTATTACCGGATCGACGTGCCAAACAACGTGCCGAGTTGGAAACTTCATTTGAGCGTCACTAACGAGGGCCGGCTAGCGGTTCAACGCGGCTCTCTGCCCAATGTAGCTGCGGGCGGTTCTGCCGCGACTTCCTTGAATGGCGGACGGCTCATCAACAAGACTGGCGCTGAGGAATACCTGCTCTTGGCCAGGTCTGGAGAGACCAATGTAATGCCTGGCACTTACTACGTGGCAGTCATCAGCGAGGGGCAGAACCCCATCTCTAACCGATACGGTTCGAATAGTTGTGGCTTTACAGCCACCAGTTCCGGCCCTCTGCCCACGAACCAGCTTGGTATAGTCGATGTTACGGGTGCATCCATTTTGACCCGGGCGGATTCTCTGCGCGGCGGAGAAATCAAACTCTACCAGTTCTCCGTGCCGCCCGGGGTTTTGTCGCTGGAGCTTCGCCTTGAGAACCGCGTGGGGAATCCACGAATGACTCTGCGGGCTGACGACCGGCTGCCTTCCAGTTCTGCCAGCTATGGGCGCGATCATGGCCAAACTGCTACCTGGATGGATTATAATATCATCACCGTGGCGACACCGACGGCCACGAATTACACCGTAATGGTTCAGGCGGATTCCCTGAGTGGAGTCTACCCTGACGCCTCCTTTGCGCTGCGGGTTCGTGCCCTGACCTCCACGCCATTGGCATTCGACGGCGGCAGCACCTCTGTCACGGATCATACTAATGGCGTATGGCGTTACTTCGCGATCGATGTTCCCGCAGAAGCTCTCGGTTGGGATATACGCATTCTCAATGCGACTGGCGATCCACGCTTTGCGATCTGTCGCGATTATGCTCCTTTCGATCTCGCCACTCATAATTCAAATGGCGGCGGTTGGTATTACCCGTACAACTCTTCCACGTGGCCCTCCGGCAATTCATGGGCTGCCGCGTATGACTGGACCAGCTATTATTATGATGCCGACGGTAAGAGCCGTTACGGGCAAATCCACCAAATGGGTATGGGTAATCCGCTTCAACCTGGTCGTTATTACATTGGGGTTACCAGCGGCAGCGGCACCTATGGCGGAATCATGTCCTACAGCCTGGCCAGCCGCGGTATTGGAACCAATCAAACGATCAAAGTGCTCAATCTGCCGTACCTGGGTTCCGTCTCATCCAACGCTCTCCCGGTTCGTGAGGCCGCCTATTATCGTGTCGGAGTGCCGGCCAATCAAGGGACCTGGAAACTCCGGCTTGCCCCAACGAGTGGTGAAGCCATGCTGCTGGTTCAACGCGGCGCCTTGCCCAATGTGGCCGCCGGGAGTGCCTCACCGGTACAGCTCGTTGGTGGCCGGGCATTGCAGAAGGCTGGCGCTGATCTTCATCTACTCTACCCCCGCAACACGGAAGCATCCATTACCAACGGCATCTATTATGTTGCTGTTGTCAGCGAAGGTATGAACCCCTACAGCAGCCGCATTGGTTCGAATGCCTGTAACTTCACCTTGGAAAGCCTCGGTCCTGTCGCAACCAACTTACTCGGTTCGGTCGATCCTTCCGGCGTCACCGATCTTATTCGCGATGATTCACTGGAGGGTGGGGACCTCAAGTTCTACCAGTTCTCTGTCCCCCCGGGGACGCTTACCTTGGAGGTGCGTCTCGATAATCGTGTGGGCAACCCTTACATGACACTTGTGGCTGGCTCGCGCCTGGTTCGTGGTGCAGACAGTTACGGGATCAGCGACGGACTCAACTACAGTTGGTCGCATGCTTCGCTGATCAACCTTGTCTCCCCGGCTATCACAAATTACACGTTGGCCGTGCAGGCACGTTCTGCGAGTGGCGTTTACTCCGATGCCAGCTACACGGTTCGCCTGCATGCGCTTGGTATTGCGCCGCTGGCTTTCAGCAACGGAACTCAGTCCGTGACCAATCAACCCGCGGGCACGTGGAGCTATTTCGCTGTCAATGTGCCCGAGACCGCGCTCGGCTGGGACGTTCGCATCACCAACGTCACCAGTGGTGACCCTCGCCTGGTAGTGCGCCGTGCTGATCTTCCGGACGGCCTCTCCACCCACAACGCCACGGGCGGCGGGTGGTATTATCCACGCAATTCATCGAGTTGGCCCGAGGGTTTTCAGTGGAGCGCGGGCTACGACTGGACCGGGTACTATTACGAGGCCAACGGCGCCAATAGCTATGGACGCATCCTTCAAATGGGTATGGGCAATCCGCTGTCGCCAGGTTCCTACATCATCGGCGTGATTAACTCCGGTGGATCAACTCTTATGTCTTACGAAGTGCTGAGCCGAGGCATTGGTGCCGGATTGACACTTCCGGTCAATACCCTGCCGTTCATCGGCAGCATCACCAATCCTGCAATCCTTCCTCGTGAGGTTGCATACTATCAGGTTGAAGTTCCCGCAGGGCAGCCCAACTGGAAACTGCGGCTGGCATCCGACCTCGGGGAATCCATGCTCCTGCTGCAGCGCAGCAACCTTCCCAACGTGGAAGCTGGCAACTACACGCCGGTCACACTGAACGGTGGTCGGTCAATTCAAAAAGCAGGTAACGAGCATTACCTGCTTCTCCCCGAGTCTGGACAATCTACCATTCCTGCGGGCACTTACTACGTGGCCATTGCCGGCGAAGGGCAGAACCCAACGGGCACTCGCATCGGCACTAATGTGTCGAGTGCGCGGCTGACGAGTTTCGGTCCGCTTCCTAGCGTCTCGCTGGGTTCCATCGGGGCCACAGCCGCGGCTCACACTCACGGTCTCGAAGCGGGTGAGGTTAAGTTATATGATTTTGTTGTGCCGGCTGGCGCTTCCTCACTCGAGCTGCGCCTGGATGACTTGGTGGGAACGGCGTACATGTCTCTTCGGGCCGGCACCTCCGCTCCCACGACGTATTACAGCTATGGGCGCAATGGGGGCGTCAATTACACGTGGGTCAACAACCAGCTCATCTCGTTGGCCAATCTCGCTTCTGGGCCCTACTCCCTGGCGATCCAGGCCAGCCCGGATTCGGGTGCTTCCTACACATTAAACGTCCGACAAATTCTGCCCATCGAGTTGGCTTTTGACGGTTCCATGGGCAGTCCCACCTTGACCAATACAGCTTCAGGAACGCTGGCCAACCTCCAGATCCAATACTTCCGCGTCACCGTTCCGACCCTGTTTAAGGGCCAGCCGGTCCTGGGGTGGAAGCTCGACCTGGACAAGACGATTGGAAACGCTCGAGTGCGGGTGCGCAAAGATGCGTTGCCCCAGGACGGCATCGCCAGCGTTTCCCCGTATAATACCAGCCAGCTCACGGTGGTTCCACCGTTCCTCTCGCCGGGCACCTGGTATATCGAAGTGCAGGGCCAGGCAGTGTCCGACTTTACTCTGAAGAGCAGCGCCTTGCTCACCGAACGTGTCGCCTGGGCCATGCCCGCCGTCGCTGGTTCCGTAACCACCCCCGGTCTTCCCGCAAGTGGCCCGTTGTTCGGTGATACCGGTGTAGGGACCAACGGAGTATCTCTGCCTGGCGACCAGGGCATCGATCTGGAACAGGGCCGCATGCACTATTACGCGATCCAGATCCCGTCGAATAACGTCGGTATCATTCGCACACGACTTGATGCCATCAGTGGCAATCCCGATCTCTACCTGCGCGCGGATTACATGCCAACGCTGAGTCATCAGCTCAACGGCGGCAGTGGGGGTGATAGTTATAACCGCAGTCTTACTGCCAACCTCGGGAGTGAGTATGGCAACTGGGTGCCCATCGACGGTCGCGTGGATCTGAGCCTGCCTACGGGCACCTGGTATCTGGGCGTCCAGGCTGCCGGCAATTCGAACGTTCGTTACCGCCTCCGCTTTTACACCGGCATCATTTCGCCGCTCACCTTCGACGGCAGTGCTCTCATCGGCCAGATTTTAGCGGCCGGTGATTGGCAGTATTACCGGGTGCGGATCCCTACCAATGCGCCTCTCTCCTGGAATGTCACGTTCGCTCAAACCCTTGGAGATGTCGTGATGTACGTCCGAGATACCTCGCCTCCAGGCCACGGCGCCCACGCCACCGACTATCGCGATTGGGCTGACGACAACAAGAACCATGGTCCCTATACCTTTGTTGATGCACCAGGCACCACCAACCTTGCTTGCCCGCCGTTGCGGCCGGGCCACCATTATTACCTTGGTTTCCGCGCGGTGGTTGATGCCACGTTCTCAGTGAGCAGCACCACCAATGCGACAACGATTGATTACACGACTACGGTGCCCTTCTACGCGGGCTACGTTTCCAACACCATTCCGCCCAACGGAGTCCTCAAGTTGCGGATCGATGTTCCCGCCGACGCCCGTCGTTTGCTCCTGACCACTACCGGCTCCAACACTGTTCAGATCTCCTTGTCTCAAGGTAGCGTGCCGACATCGTCCGGGCGCCATACCTCCTGGAACGGGTCCTACACCCTAAACCAGGCCCTTTATAACACGAGCTGGCCGTGGCGTCCCGGCTATATGTACTTCCTGCTCATCAGCAATGCGAGTAGCGTTAACCAGACCTTTCAGCTCGCTTCCGACGGTCGCAATGCCGACACGGATGACAACGATAGCGACGGCCTGCCCGATGCCTGGGAACTCACCTATTGGCCGAGCACCGGCTCTTACAACGGCAACAGCGATCCTGATGGTGACGGAGTCATGAACAGCGAGGAGTATGCCGAAGGCACCATCCCTAATGACGGTTCGAGTTATCACCCTCGCTTGCAGGTGTCCACCGTGGGCGGGATTGTCACGCGTAACCCAGCCGGCACTCCGACCGCAAACCCGCCTGTCGTCTATTACAACCTCGGCCAAACCGTCCAACTCTCCGCCACACCTGACCCAGGTTACAGCTTCCTCGGCTGGTCCGGCGACGCTTCCGGTGGAGCAAATCCCTTGAACCTCATTATGGACGCTCACAAGTCCGTTTCGGCCGTCTTTGGGATTACGAACGTCAGCGGAGCTGATTACCAGTTCCAGATGAACCTCCTTAGTTCCGTCGGCACACCGCCGGCTCTGCAGGATATTGGCGCCGGCAATGTATTCACCACGGAATCTGTAGATGGATGCCCACGGACAGTCCTTCACTTCCCTCTGGGCAACGGACTGCTTCTGCAGCCGACTGCGGGTGTGGTCCCAACAAACGTCTATACCATGGTTATACTCTGCCGGTTGGAGAACGTCACCGGCTGGCGGCGTCTCATTGACACCCGAAACGGTGGCAACAATGGTCTCTACGTCTACAATGGGCGCCTGTACTTTTATCCGGTGGTCCAAGGGCCAGCTGATGCCTTCCCTGCCAACACCTGGGTGCAGGTCGTAATGACTCGCAATGATACCAACGGTGTCTCTGTTTACGCGAACGGCGTCCATCAGTTCAACCTTGTCGATACGGCAGGCAATGCCGTCATCAGTGCGGCCAACGCCTTGCGCTTCTTCAAAGATGACGGTACCGAACAAAGCGCTGGTGATGTTGCGCGCATACGTCTCTACGCCGCTCCCATGACCCCCGGCCAAATCGCGTTGCTCGACCGGACCGATTGCGCTGGTGTGCCTCGATTCCTGACGCCATGGTTCGATTCGGCAAAGGTGCTCAATCTTCCCGTGCAGGATGTCACTCCTGGGATTGCTTATCGGCTGCTGGCCTCGAGTAATCTAACCACCTGGCTCAGCATCGCCACCAATACTCCCGCGGTCAGCCCGGCGTTATTCCAGGATTCCAAAGCTACCAATTACTCCAACCGGTCCTATCGTCTGGTTACGCCTTAAATCACGGTTGCATTCCCTCCTGTGTGCACCACGCATGGGAGGGGGACGACAAGAAGATGGCGTGGTCGGGCACCAGTCGGCGATTCGGTTTATTCGACCGAGCATCACTCCGGCTTGGATTCGCTGCGTTCGCGTATTATCCCATGGACGCCGTGCATGGGAGAATGACCGAAATTCGCACGGGTTGATGATGGATCTTGGCACCAGGCCGTAGAAACCGTATAGCTCTGCCATGATGGAGCCAATCGAACCAACGGCGTCATGCGTTCGAAGCCTGAAAGTTTCCGAGTCATTTGCCGGGAGGGCTCTTGCCTGTCTCGCATTGTGTGGCCTGCTTCAAGGGCCATTGCTGCTGGCACAAGATTGGCCGCATTGGCTTGGACCAGGCCGCAATGCCACGGTGAGCGGCTTCCTGGCTCCTGCGCAATGGCCCGCTTCACTCACTCAACAATGGCGGCGGACTGTTGGACTGGGTGAAAGCACGCCGGCACTGGAGGGGAATCGGCTGTATGCCTTCACTCGTCAGGAGGATGAGGAAGTGATCCTCTCCTTGAACACCCGGGATGGCTCGGAACTCTGGCGGTACTCCTATCCCGCCATCGCTGTAACCGGTCCTGCCAAACCCTACCCCGGGCCTCGCAGTTCGCCAGCCGTGGCTGATGGCAAGCTGATCGCCTTGGGGGTCGGTGGGGTACTGACCTGTTTGGACGCTGATTCCGGCAGATTAATCTGGAAAAGGGACGATTTAACTAACGATATCCCCCGGTTTTTCAACTCCGCGTCCCCCCTGGTTGTTGAGGGTCTTTGTGTGGTGTATCTCGGGGGTGTTGACAAAGGGTGTCTCCATGCCGTTGGTTTGAACGATGGCAAGAGCCGTTGGCAATGGGAGGGGGAGCCGCCCTCTTACTCGTCGGCGGTTCCGTTGACACTTGGCGTATCCACGCAGGTGGTGCTATTGACGGAGAAGAACCTAAGGGGGATATCCCTCACGGATGGCAAACCGTTATGGCGCATTCCAACCCCGCTTAACCCCGGTTATTGGAACTCAGCGACCCCCATGGTAGACGGTCCAAGGGTATATTACTCAGGACAGGGAACGGGCACCCGCGCGGTAAACGTCGAGAATCCAGATCAAACCGGCACTCCGCGCCAAATCTGGCATAACGCTCAGGTCGGTACGGTCTACAATACACCTATTCTCCACGAAGACCTCCTGTTTGGGATATCTGACCGAGGACGATTCTTCTGTCTCGAAGCACTTACGGGCAAAACAGTCTGGGTGCGCACAAATCGGGTCAGCAACTTCGGTACAGTGCTTAAGGCTGGCGGCGTTCTTGTGGGCCTGCCCGAGCACTCCGACCTGGTCTTCTTCAAACCATCGAGGCAAGGATATGAAGAACTCGCACATTATCGGGTTTCAGACACCCCCCTCTATTCCTTCCCGCTATTGTCGGGAAACAAGATCTTCATCCGTGACCGTGACTCTATTACCCTGTGGACGATGGACCGAAAAGTGCCGGAATAGAGACTTCGCCTTGTGCCGCAGGGCGCTCTCTCGGGCTCCCGAAGTCGGCGCGGTCCTTACGCCAAGCCCTAATACCATCGTGCTTCAAGGAAGCCGCAGTATTGGGCTATGGCAACGGCGACGACCATCAGCCTTGTGCCGCGATTTCTGGCGGGGGCATAGTCCTACAGAGGTTTGACATTATCTCGGACATTATCCATGGTGCGCGCATGCGCCAGTTTACCCGGATTGATTTCGAGGGAGCCTTCCTTAAATCGGCGCTTTCTTCCAGGCACTCTTCTGAGGCTTCGTCTGCAAATCACCCGATTGGCTCGTTGATTGGCAATGAGCAGAGCCGTAAAGGCACTTGCGCCTCTCTATGATTCACTCCATTGACCTCGCCATCATCGGTTTCTATCTCCTCACTACGGTGGTCATTGGTCTGTTGGTGCGCAAGCGTGCCGCCAAAGACATGGATTCCTACTTTCTCGGTGGCAAGACGTTGCCCTGGTACATGCTTGGGCTCTCCAACGCCTCGGGCATGTGGGATATCTCCGGCACGATGTGGATGGTGACACTAGCCTACGTTTATGGTCTCAAGAGCGTCTGGATTCCATGGCTCTGGCCGGTGTTCAATCAGATATTCCTGATGATTTATCTTTCGAGATGGCTCCGCCGTTCCAACGTGTTGACGGGCGCTGCGTGGATTCGTTTCCGCTTCGGCGATGGCCCGGGCGGCAAATTGTCGCACATGATCGTAGTCCTGTTTGCCGTGATTGGCGTGGTGGGTTTCCTGAGCTACGGCTTTATAGGCATCGGCAAATTTATCGAGATTTTCATCCCTTGGAGCATGGTCTCCACGTGGGTGCCTTTTGAACTTACGCCGGCGCAGGTGCCTCACTTCTATGCCGCTGTATTCACCGCCATTGCGACCTTTTATGTCATGTTGGGCGGGATGTTCAGCATCGTATGGGCCGACGTGGTGCAGTTCGTGATCATGTTGCTTGCCTCAATCGTGGTGGCTGCCATCGCCATGAGCCGTGTTGATGCCGCTACACTCGAGAGCATGGTCCCCGCTGGCTGGCTCAATCCGTTCTTCGGCTGGAACCTCGGGCTGGATTGGGCGAACTATTTGCCGGCAGTAAACCAAAAGATTGCCGCGGATGGTTTTTCGCTGTTTGGCCTGTTTTTCATGATGATGCTTTTTAAGGGCGTCTTCGCAGCCATGGCCGGGCCGGCGCCAAACTACGACATGCAGAAAATCCTTTCAACCCGCACACCGGCGGAGGCGGCGAAGATGAGCGGGTTCGTCTCAGTGGTGCTCCTCGCTCCCCGCTACCTCATGATTGGCGGATTTACGGTGCTGATGATTGTGTTCTTCCGCGAGGATTTTCAGGGTATGGGTGACGCCATCGATTTCGAGAAAGTGCTGCCGCTGGCCATCAAACAGTTTGTGCCAGTCGGATTGATGGGATTGCTGCTAGCCGGATTGTTCGCTGCCTTCATGGGGACGTTCGCCTCAACGGTGAATGCGGCACCTGCATATCTGATAAACGACGTCTACCTTCGCTACATCAACCCCAATGCCAACGGCAAACGGCTCATTTACGCCAGTTACCTCATCTGCGCCCTCGTCGTTATCTTCAGCAGCCTTGTGGGGCTTTATGTGAGCAGCATCAACGACGTCATCCAATGGATCGTTTCAGCACTCTACGGTGGTTACATCGCTGCCAACGTGCTCAAGTGGCACTGGTGGCGGTTCAACGGGTATGGGTACTTCTGGGGCATGCTTGCTGGCATTATCGCCTCGCTCGTCTTCCCGATGATCTGGCCCAAAGCGCTGCCGCTTTATTACTTTCCCCTCATGTTTGTCATCTCGCTGGCCGGTTGTTACATCGGCACGCTTGCCACGCCGCCGACGGATGAAAAGGTCCTGATGAATTTCTACCGCACCACTCGTCCCTGGGGATTCTGGAAACCCATCCACGACCGCGTGGTGGCCGAGGATTCTTCGTTTATCAAAAACCACAACTTCAAACGCGATATGGTCAATGTGACGGTTGGCATTGTGTGGCAGTTGTGTCTGACGATTGTGCCGCTATACCTGATCATGAAACAGGGCTTCCCACTCGCCGTTGCCGTGGTCCTGCTGCTGCTCACCACGGCATTTCTCAAGCGCAATTGGTACGACAAACTGGAGAAAACATGATCAAATCTTCGACAATTCCAGGTAAATTCCAGGACGCACCCACGAATCATCACATCCGCTCCGGTCTTTCCTGGATTGGGATCTCGTCTTGCCGCGCGGTTGGCGTGGCTTATCTCGCCGCCTGCCACCTGACCGCACCGATTCTCGCGGCCCAGCCATTTCGCGATTTCGTGCGCGTGCAGGGGGATCAATTGATCGAAAACGGCCAGCCTTACCGTTTCCTATCATTTAACATTCCCAACTTGCATCTGGTTGAGGATTACGTCCCATTTGCCGATCCTGCTGCCACGGGTTGGCGGTTGCCCGATCGCTTCGAGATTGCCGATGCTCTCGGCTCCATTCGCCAGATGGGCGGGCAGGTTGTGCGCACTTACGTACTCTCAGTGCGACGTCCTCAGGACCCTCCGGAAATTCCTCGTCACGTCCTTGGTCCGGGACGGTTTAACGAGGAGGCCTTTCGTGCGCTCGACCTCGTCTTGCAGGTAGCCAATGAACAAGGGGTGCGCGTGATCATCCCGTTCGTAGACAACTGGCATTGGTGGGGTGGTCGGGCTGAATACGCCGGCTTCCGCGGTAAAACCAAGACCGATTTTTGGACCGATCCGCAACTCATTGCCGATTTCAAGCAGACCATTCGGTTCCTCGTCACCCGGACCAACACGCTTACCGGGGTGCGCTACGCCGACGACAAAGCTATCCTTTGCTGGGAAACCGGCAACGAGCTCGAATGCCCTCCTTCATTTACCCGCGAAATCGCGGCTTTCATTAAGTCGCTCGATGATAATCATCCCGTGATGGAGGGCCTTCACACGACGGAATTGCGCGAGGCATCTTTGGCTATGCCCGAAGTGGATATCGTCACCACTCACCATTATCCAGGCGGACCCAAAAGCTTTGCGCAACTCATCCGCGAGAACGCCGCGCTCGCCAAGGGCCGCAAGCCGTATGTGGTCGGTGAGTTCGGCTTTGTCTCCACGCGTGAGATGGCAGATGCGATTCAAGCGGTCCTCGAGACTCAGACCGCCGGCGCCTTGGCGTGGAGCCTGCGCTTCCGTAACCGCGATGGTGGCTTCTATTGGCACAGTGAGCCCGCAGGCGGCAACAAATACAAGGCCTTCCACTGGCCAGGTTCGCCCATTGGCGATGACTACGACGAAATCCCGTTTATGAAGTTGATGCGCGAACAGGCTTTTGCCATTCGCGGGCTCCCTGTGCCGCCCGTCAATGCGCCCGCTCCGCCGGTTCTCCTGCCGATCCTGGATGTCGGTGCAATTTCCTGGCAAGGTTCTGTTGGTGCTGGGGGTTATTCGGTCGAACGTGCCGCAAGGAAAAGCGGGCCGTGGACAGTAGTGGCGGACAACGTAGATGAGAGTTTCACGCAGTATCAGCCTTTGTTCAACGATGTTCAAGTCCGGAGGGGAAAATGGTTTTACCGGGTGCGAGCCGGTAATGCTGCCGGCTTTTCTGAACCATCTAATGTTGTGGGCCCGACCAAGGTAAGGCACATCACTTTGGTGGACGAATTGGCGGATTGGTCCAAAGTCCACTCCCGCGCAGGGGACCTGGAAATCCACTCCCGCGATTGCCGTTCCGCCATGGAGGATGCCCACCGCGCCGGTGGCCAGGCGGGTAGCGCGTTGGTGTATCAGGTCCCCACGCCCGTGGCTGGGGCTAGAGTCATGGTGTTCTTCCCCAAGGAGCCGGCAGACCTGAAGTTCCGCCTTTCGGCCGACGGCACCACGTTCCGCCCTGCTAAAACGACCCGAACAGACTATCCATTCGGCGCCGGGGATTATGGTTATTGGCGGCGGGCAAGTTATCAAATCGAGCCTTCCGACAAGCGCGACCGCTTCGTTGAAATCAAATTCACCGGCGAGGCTCAGATTTCACGCGTCGAAATCCGGCACGAAGCACTCGCCCGATGAACTCGGAAGTTGCTACCGCGTACCCGGCTGGCGCGTGCGATCTGGCACGGCGCGCGGACGAGCACCTCTTCGGGCATATCCTGCCGTTTTGGTGCGGTCCGGCGCTCGATCGCGAGCAGGGCGGCTGGATGGCCTGGTTGTGGAATGATCTGCGTCCCGATCGCAGCCGGCCCAAAGGTCTTGTCCTGTATTCGCGCCTGCTCTGGACTTTTGCTGCAGCCCACCGTTCGCGCTCCGAACGGCTGTTTCGTGACATGGCGGACTGTGCTCTGGATTGGGTAATGAACCGATTTTGGGATCCTGAGCATGGTGGGGCTTTTTGGCGACTCGACGACACCGGGGTCGTGATCGACAGTTCTAAACAGGTCTACGGGCAGGCCTTTTGCCTCTACGCGCTCGCGGAATACCATCGGGTCTTTGACTCGCCGGCGGCGCTGAGCCGCGCCAAGGAGCTGTTTGTTCTCCTGGAACGCCACGCCCATGAACCCGGTTACGGGGGTTATTTTGAAGCTTACGCGCGCGATTGGTCCCCGGGGGACGCCAAATCCCAGGTCGGGGGCGTGGAACTCAACGCCCGGAAATCCATGAACACGAATCTCCATGTGCTGGAAGCGTTCACCACGCTCTATCGCGCCTGGAAGGACCCGACCCTTGCCGCACGACTGCGCGAGTTGATCCGCGTTTTCCTGGATAAGGTTCTCGACTCGCAGACATGGCACTTTCACCACTTCTTTAGCGAATCCTGGAAGTCTCTGTCCGACAACTACACGTTCGGCCACGACATCGAGGGAAGCTGGTTGCTGTGCGAAGCGGCGGAGGTTTTGGGCGACGAGCAACTGCTGCGCGAAGTGGAGGCGGCGACAATGCGCATGGCGGAGGTGGTCTCAAAGGAAGGTGTCGCTCCCGACGGGGGGCTGCTTTACGAGGGCAGGGAAGGGAAGATTGTGGACGCCGGGAAGGAATGGTGGCCACAGGCTGAGGCGGTGGTCGGCTTCATTAACGCGTGGCAAATCAGCCATGAGCCGCAGTACCTCAACGCCGCGTGCCGGTTTTGGGACTATATTGAGCAGTGCATAGTGGACCGTGTTCACGGGGACTGGTTCTGGCGCATCAATCCGGATGGCAATCCCGATGTAACAAAGCCCAAAGTCAGCGAATGGAAATGTCCTTATCATTCGGCGCGGGCGTGCTTAGAAACGATTCGTCGGTTCGGAACAGTTCCTGCGTCTTGAATTATTCCCATGACTAAGAAAGCCTTTTCCCAGCGACTTCAACAACTCAAACAGGGGCATGCGCAGCTCATCAAACGCAGAAACCGTGTGCGGCCATGCGGCAACGGTATTTTCGACCGTTACGAGTTTCCCGTCCTGACCGCTGAACACGCGCCATTGGAGTGGCGCTACGATCTTGATCACTCCAGGAATCCCCATTTAATGACCCGCCTGGGCATCAATGCCGTCTTTAACGTCGGCGCGATGGAATGGAACGGAAACATCATCCTGGGCGCGCGGGTCGAGGGATGGGACCGGAAGTCATTTTTCGCTATTGCCGAGAGCAAGACCGGCGTGGGCGGCTTTCGTTTCTGGGATTACCCCGTGACTATGCCGGAGTTGGAGGACAAGGAAACAAACCTTTATGATTTGCGCTTCGTGCGGCACGAGGATGGCTGGATTTATGGACTTTTCTGCGCCGAGCGGCACGACGAATCCAAGCCGCACGACCTCTCTGCTGCCATCGCGCGGTGCGGTATTGCCCGCACGAAGGACCTTGTGAAGTGGGAACGATTGCCAGACTTGGAAACCTCAGCGTTGCACCAGCGCAACTGTGTGCTGCACCCGGAATTCGTGAACGGCAAATATGCCTTTTACACGCGCCCAATGAGCGATTTCGCGGCTACTGGGACAGGTGACGGGATTGGCTGGGGGCTCTGCGGCGACATTACCCGGCCGGTGGTCAAGAAGGAGATCATTATCGACGGTCGCGATTACCACACGATTCAGGAGGGCAAGAACGGTCTTGGTCCTGCGCCGTTGAAGACGGCCAAAGGGTGGCTGCATCTGGCGCACGGTGTGCGGAACACCGCTGCCGGCATGCGGTATGTGCTTTACTTGTTTCTCTGCGACCTGAACGAGCCGTGGAAACTCATTGCAAAACCGGGCGGCTACTTTATGGCGCCCGAAGGCGAGGAGCGCGTAGGCGATGTCTCGAATGTGCTTTTCGCGAACGGTTGGGCCGCGCGGACCAATGGGGACGTCTTCATCTATTATGCCTCATCGGATACCCGCACCCATGTGGCTACCAGCACGGTGGAGAAACTGCTCGATTACGTCCTGAACACCCCCAGGGATCCGTTGCGCTCGAGGCTTTGCGTCGAGCAGCGGGGTCAGATGATTGCCAGGAATCTTTCGCGCAACTTGGGCTAAAGGAGGACTCGCATGGAGGGTCAAATCGCTCGAACAGTCAGTGGCCAATATGCGGAAGGCCAAGGGGTCGCGGTGTGTGGCGTCGAATGCCAAATGCCCATAGAGTGATAAGTGCAGGATGGCCGCCAATGACCTCCCACGCAGCAGCCCGGCGCCAATTGGAAGTGGGTTACCGGAGAAGCTTGGGACTACTCCAATTTGCAGACCGCCCAGCCCAACGACGGCGACGGGAACCCCGAGGACAAATTGCATTTCGGATTCGCATCGCGTGTGTCCACCTGGAACGACATTATGTCGGTCGATCCCACCCCGGCGTACCGGCCAATCGCTTACGTGATCGAGTGGGACAGTGATCCGTTGGTTCCGGGCCTGGAAGTCCGCTGCTCTCAAGTGGAGCTCTGCTGGCAAAGTGCCACCAACAGGTCTTTCCAATTACTGTATTCCTCCGCACTCACCACCAACCAATGGCTTCTGTTAACTACCAATTGGGTGTCAGGCGACGGCGCCAGGCACTGCGAGACCGATTCGATTCCGGTTGGCAGCCCGGGGAATTTTTACCGTCTCATCTCTACGAGCGACCCGCCGCCATAGCCGGTCTCCGGTGGTTTTCCTCTCGCCGCGACGATCCAGCACGCGGCTCCGCGTCGCGCCTCTTCGACCCCGTGGTGGTGCCGCCCCGAGCTTACGGCTCAGTCCTGGCCACCTGCCCCTCCCGACGCTCCGATCCCTTCCATCCCCAGAGGCGCTGAGCTAAATTAGTCAGCACGCTGATCAAAGCGCTCATCATTGGCCCGGATACAACCCCACCAACTCTCCGCACGAAGTCCTCGTGGTCGGCACAACCCGGATTCTGAAATTGCCGCCGGGAACCAACTCGGCATGACCAGAATCCAGATCCTGCGTCCAAATGTGCCTCCTTCCTCCGCAGCGACCCGCCACATTCACAGCCCGACTGAAACCCGAAAGTTGCTGTAACTCAGCGCCCCTGAATTTCGGTTCTTTTGTGGGTTGACAGTCCAGAGTTATGTGCAAAGTTTTATCAGGCTGACGTGGACGTGAGTGTTAGTTGACAGTGGTTGGTTGATAGTAAAGTCAGTTAGGAGATACGCCCACGCCAGCTTTTCTATGGCTGTCTCTGAACCCGCTACGCTCCCCATCATCAATCCGACACCAAGCCTGTGCTCCTCCTGCGTCAATATTGAACTGAACATATGTTCAGTATTCTCATGAAAGATTCATAGATTACGAGAAATGCTGCCCCCAAAAAAAATGGTGCGCGCTGCAGGGCTTGAACCTGCGGCCCCTTCCGTGTGAAGGAAGTGCTCTTCCACTGAGCTAAGCGCGCAACCGACGCAATAGAACGCGTGAAAAAATGGTTTTTCACAGTCTTTCGCGACGCCGAAAACCTATCCCTTTCCGGTCGGTTAGCAAGTCCAAAAAACAGTCAAAATACGACTTGCGGGATTAGCGTAGTTCCTTCCGTTGAACCAATAGAACGAGCCGGTAATGAGAGAGTCTAATGGGTTTCAGGAGGGAGGCGTTTCCAGTAGGCGAGGCGGCCTGGGTTCCAGGTGCAGACAACGATGTCGCCGTTTTCTAGCCAGATGGCGTCGTGTGGATGCTTGAAGCCGAGGGGGCCGAGCAGTTTGGCGAGTTCGATCGTGGAGATGAGGTGATTGTGTTGATCGAGGATGAAGAGGGAGCCATCGAGGTCGGGTATGAGGAGAAACTGGTCCCAGGCGTCGGCGTTGCAGGGGGCGGTGATCTGGGGAACGAGAATCGAGCTGTGGTAGGTGCCGTTGGTGGTGAAGTACTCGAGGCGCTTGTTGCCCCGGTCGGCGGTGAGGATGAGGTTCTTGCGGGGGTCGAAATAGATGCCGTGGGGGCAGTTGAATTCGCCGTGTTGCGAGCCGAGGCCACCCCAGGATTTGCCGGCATAGATGCCATCGGCGGTTTTGAGTGCGTGAATCATGCTGCTGCCGTAGCCATCGGCAATGAGGACGTGGTCGGCGCCGGGAGGGGCGGCGGAGTCTGTGGGCTTGTAGTTGCCCATTTGCGGGCTCCATTTCTGTGTCCAGAGAAGGGTGCCATCGAGTGTGGTTTTATGGACTGTGGCGTGGTTGTTGGCGTGGTAGAGGACGGGGGTGTCGTTTTTCTCGTAGACTATGGAGAGGCCATGCGGGGCGCCGGGAGCCAAGGCGTTATCCGGTCCCAGCAAAGTGCCGGCGGTTTCACCAGGGCTGAAGCGAACGAGAACGCGAGTGCTGGGATCGACGGATTCGGGTTCGTAAGTGAAGTAGATATTGCCCTGGCGATCGCGGCAGAGGCCGTGGCCGTGACGCATTTTCACGGTGTCAGGGAGGATGAGTTTTTCCGGGAGGTACTGGTATCGGAAATTGCCGGAGCCACTCATGACGGGGCCGGAGAATGCGACCTGGCTGATGGTTTTGGAGGGGGTGGTGTTGGTTTGGTGATCGTGAAAATGGGGGTGTGCCAGGACGGATGACACGGCTAAAGGCAGAATACAGAGTGCTAAGCGCATGCTTCAGGGTGTGATTGCGGGTGAGTTGGTGGAACTCAGGTGTAGTCTTGGGAGGTGTGGCTCGGGGTTCTTCTCGAAAGTGGTTTTGCAGTCGTTGCAACAGAACGCGACGAGGTGTCCCTCGTATTGCAGGGTCTTCGTTGGGTCGATTGGTTTGTTGGTGATGGGGCAGAGTGTATTTATGGGACCTGCTGATTTTGCTGCTGGCGGGGTCGACGTGGGGGCGCCGGTTTCGATGACAATCTTTTGGTTGCGGAGCTTTGCCTGGAGAGCATCGATTTCCTCCTGCCAACGCTTAAGCTGGGCGGTGTCGGTGCGGAGATCTGCAAATCTTCGTGCGCCGTCAGGGCTGACTTGGGTTTGCCAGAGATAAACTTGCTTGAGTTTTGGCAGGGAATGGAGAGCAATCAGGCCTTCATCGGTCACTGCCGTGCCGTAAAGGTTGAGATAATAAAGGTCGGCCAGCGGCAGAATCGATTTCAGCCCGGCATCGGTGATAGCGGTTCTTTGGAGGTACAGGCGCTCAAGGTTTTGCATGGCTGCCACCTGAAGGAGAGCAGCGTCAGTTACACTCGTGCCGGAGAGATCGAGCCAACGCAGGTTGGCAGCCAGGGGGGCGAGTCTGGCCAGTTCCGCATCCCCGAAACCCGGCCCGGCCACGCTGGCGTTGGCCTGCAGCCAAGGATCAGTTTCACTGAGTTGTGTGATGGCGATACTCAGCTCTGCGGCTAGTTGCTGGCCGGTGGGGAGGATTTCCGAAAGGGCTTTTGGGCTCGGTGCGCTGGCGGGAGCCGGGGCGGTCCCAAAGCGCGATTCAAGGATCCGAATAATTGCTGTGGGAGGTTGCAGGTTGCCGACGGTCACTTCGTCGGGTGCCCCGGCATCGATCCACCAAGCCAGTAACGCAAGGTCATCCGCGGAGGGTTGTGGTTTGCCATCCGGCGGCATGTGGTTTTCGTCCTCGATCGGCAGGAGCATGAGTTTGACCAGCACGCTATCAGTGGCGTTTCCAGGAGTGAATACAGGGCCACTTTTGCTCCCTTTGAGCAACGCAGAGTGTGACTCCAGCCTCAGGCCGCCCTTGGATTTCTCCGGGCCGTGGCAGCCGACACAATGGCGATCCAAGATCGGATGGACCACCGCACTGTAGACCTGCAGACCAGAATATCCGGCTGCGAGTGTGGCTGGCGAGGAGGTCTTTTCATCGATGCCGCCCAGCAGGTTGCGAATCGGACCGGGGGCATGCTCCACAAGATAGTCCCGGCCGTGCGTGAGCGACCCACCAAAATGGCTAGCGATCAGGAGCATCACGAGGCCGAGCGAAAGCGTCCACCGGTAGGGAATGTAGAGTTCTAGTCGATGGAGCAGGGCCGCCACCATGCAGATGGCAGTCATAGCAACTGCGGTCCATTTATGCCAGCCCAACAGGTTTTCGTCATAGCTGCTGTCTTGCGCGAGCAGCAGGCCACAGATCACGCTGAAAACCGAGCCGGACACCGCAAGCGCCATGATGAGACCCGCATTAACGTTGGCATTCCTGAACCGTCGCGTGCGGGCCAGGACCTCCAGGACCGCCAGCAAGACGATGAACCCGATGGGGATATGAACCAGCAGCGGGTGGAAACGGCCTATGAAGAGCGCAAGATCTGGATCACTCACGCCAGAATCCCTTTCACCACATGGGACTCTTCCGTTCCGGTCAGCCGTTGATCAAGGCCCTGAAAACTATAGGTGAGGCGTTTGTGGTCGATGCCCATCAGTTGGAGGATCGTCGCATTCAAGTCCCGGATGTGCACTGGGTCGCGGATGATATTGTAACTGAAATCGTCGGTTTCGCCGTAAACCAGCCCGCCACGAACGCCACCGCCGGCCATCCACATGGTGTAGCACCGCGGGTGATGGTCGCGCCCGTAGTTATCCCGGCGCAATTCGCCTTGGCAATAGACTGTGCGTCCAAATTCGCCACCCCAGACAACCAGGGTGTCATCGAGCATCCCCCGCTGTTTCAGGTCCAGGATCAGGCCCTTGCATGCTTGGTCCACGTCGCGGCATTGAAGGGGCAGGTCGCGTGGCAGGTCGCCGTGGTGATCCCACTCCCGGTGGAGGATCTGGACGACGCGGACGCCGCGTTCCACTAGGCGGCGAGCGAGGAGTGCGCTGGCAGCAAAAGTGCCCGGCTGGGTGACTTCGGGACCGTAAAGCGCACGCACGGACTCAGGTTCGTTGCTGATGTCCGTTAGATCCGGGATGGAGGTTTGCATCCGAAACGCCATTTCGTATTGGGCGATGCGGGTTTGAATCTCTGGGTCGCCAGAACGCTTGAAGGCGGCTTCGTTCAGCTTTGCGACACCGTCGAGCATGGAGCGCCGGGCGGCACTATCCACTCCGGAAGGATTGTTCAGGAACAGGACTGGGTCCCCTAGAGCGCGCAGAGCTACGCCCTGGTGGCGGGAGGGCAGGAAGCCGGAACCCCAGAGCCGCTGGTACAGTGCTTGCGCGTCGCGTTTGGCGGACCAGCGCGGTGTCATCACCACGAAAGCAGGTAGATTCTCGGCCTCGCTCCCCAGGCCATAGCTGATCCACGAACCGATGCTTGGTTTGCCTGGCACCTGGTTTCCCGTGAGAATGTAGGTGGCGGCTGGGTCGTGGTTGATGGCCTCCGTGTAAACTGTGCGTATCACAGAGAGATCATCGACGACTTGCGCCGTGTGTGGGAGCAACTGGCTGACCAGCGTGCCGCACTTGCCATGGGGGGCGAACTTGTAGATGGATGGCGCGATCGGAAACCTCTTCTGACCAGAGGTCATCGTGGTCAGACGCTGGCCCTGGCGAATGGAATCCGGAAGGTCAGTGTCGAAGAGGTCGCCCAGGCGCGGCTTGTGATCCCAGAGGTCGATCTGCGACGGCGCGCCGTTCATGAATAGGTAAATGAGGCGCCGAGCCTTGGGCGCGAAATGGGGAAGACCGGGCAGGGAGGGGTGCGCTCTGGGCGGAGGCATTGACGTTTTGCCAACGGCTCGCAGCAGGCCGGGAATCAGCAGACTGCCAAGCGCGATCCGGCCGGCCGCAAGGCCAGTGTTCCGAAAGAAGGCGCGCCGGGTTTGCTGTCTCCAGAATTCTTTGAGTGGATCCATGATCAATTCTTGGTGAGAAACTCGTCCAGGTTCAGAAGTACATTGGCGACCATTGTATAGGCGGCCAGTTCCGGGGCCGACACATCCTCAGGTGCCGGCGAGTCACCGACGGAGATGACCTTCCCGGCTGCGTCCTGGTCGGAGACGAAATTGGCGCGTTGCGCCGCGAGGTTTTCGGCCAGAACCTCGGCTTCCGCAGGGGTCGGCCAGCGCGACGTGACGATTCTGAAGCCCAGTTTGAGCCTGTCGGCATCGTTGGATCCGCCGTCGCGCAGCATGCGATAGCCAAGGTAACGTGCGGCCTCGAAATACTGCACGTCGTTCATGGTCAGTAGGGCCTGCAACGGGGTGTTGGTACGCTCGCGTCGGGAACGGCATTGCTCACGGGAGGGCGCGTCAAGGGTGGTCATGGCAGGCGGAGGAGCAGTTCGCTTCCAAAAGGTGTAGAGGCTGCGACGGTAAAGGGCGTCGCCATTTTCCTGCGAGTATTTGGCGGTATCGCTTGTGGTATAACCGACCGCTTCCCAGATACCGGGTGGTTGGTATGGGCGAACGCCGCGCCCGCCCATCGCGAGGTTCACCAGTCCGCTAACAAAGAGCGCGTTGTCGCGGATGACCTCCGCGTCGAGCCGGTGCCGGGGCCCACGGGCGATCCACCGGTTTTCGGGATCCAGCGCGAGGAGAGCCGGGGTGACCTTGGAGTCCTGGCGGTAGGTAGAAGAGGTAACCAGGAGTCGCACGAGTTTTTTTACATCCCAGCCGGTGCTCATGAATTCGGTCGCCAGCCAGTCGAGTAATTCAGGATGGGAGGGCCATTCGCCCTTACTGCCGAAATCCTCTGAGGTTTTGACCAGGCCGGTGCCAAAAAATTGTTGCCAGAACCGGTTCACTGTCACGCGTGTTGTGAGGGGATGGACCGGATCTACCAGCCAGCGGGCAAAGGTGAGACGGTTGGTCTGGTCACCGGCGGGCAAGGGCGGGAGCACGGAAGGCACGCCAGGACCAACAGGTTCACCGTGTTTGTCGTATTCGCCGCGTATGAGCACGTTTGCTGGGCGTGGTTTGGCCAGTTCCTTGGACACCATGGTGGCAGGAATTCTCTTTTCTAGTTCATCGTGCTTGGTGCGGGCGCTCTTTGCCGCGGTTCGCAGGAGGTTGAACTTCCCCTCAGGGTCCAGGTAGACGTTTTTGAGGTAATGCTCCCGCAGGCGCGAGGCTTCCCCTTCAGCCAGTTTAGAAGGGTCTTTCTTCAGCAGTTCCTTGATCTCGCCAGGGGTGGCGGACTTGTCGCCCAACTTGCGCTCGGCGGCGGCACAAACTTGCAGAGATGAATACGGGCTCGTGGCAGGGTCGTTGAAGGAGATAATCCCGGCCTTATCCCAAAAACAAGCGCCATCCACCTGGGTAAACGCCATGCCGGTGATCTGCGTGCCAGGGGAGAATCCCAACCTGTCTGCAGCCACTTCCAACCTTACCCACTGGCCGGATACCGGTAATTCACCCATAAGCAATTTCTCGGAAGTGTCCTTCTTCCCGTAAGGAATCGCATCCGGGTCACCCCAGTTGGCGCGGTGGTTCCAATCCTTCACGTGAAACTGCACCATGATGGCTTTGGGCGGGTCTAGAGGATCCAAATAGACATGGGCAAAAAGTGTGTCGCCGGTCCCCACTGTTAGAGGCTCTTCGCAGGCCGGAAAAAATACCTGGTTAAGCCCTTTGCCGGCCCGGCGAATGGCTCGCTTGCCGCTGAAGACAGGGCTACCGTCCTTCTCAATCCAGCGATGTGGCTCATTGCCGGCATTGACGCTGGGTTGTGCTTTGTTTGGAAAATCGTCCTCGATCCAGACAATTTCTTTCGGCTCAGGCTTTGGGGCGTTCGTCACCGTGGCTGGATCGACGTAGTTCAGTTTCGCGACGAGGCTTGCAATCTCCGCATCGCGAGCGGCGGCCTGCTGTGACCATTCAGCCAGTTGCATTTCCTGCTCCGGGGTTGGCAGTCGGAGAATCGGAGGGGGCAGCAGCGCGTTTCCATCCATGGCTTTTTCGTCCATGTTGTTGAAGATGGAGAATACCTGGAAAAACTCTTTTTGGGTGATCGGATCCAATTTGTGGTCATGGCACACCGCGCATCCCATGGTGAGCCCCATCCATGCCGTTGAGGTGGTTTCGACGCGGTCGATGGCGTAGCGGACATAAAACTCCTCGTCAATGGCGCCTCCCTCGCTGGTGGAGACGTTACACCGGTTGAACCCGGAAGCGATCAGTTGGTCCCGTGTGGGATTTGGCAGAAGGTCCCCCGCCAACTGCCAGACAGTGAAGTCATCAAATGGCAGGTTTCCATTGAAAGCGCGGACAACCCAGTCCCGGAAAGGCCACATGGAGCGTTCGTTGTCCAGGTGGAGACCATGAGTGTCTCCGTAGCGAGCCACGTCCAGCCAATAACGGGCCATGTGCTCCCCGTAATGCGGGGAAGCGAGTAACCGGTCCACCACGCGTTCATGGGCGCCAGATTCAGCGTCTCTCAGAAACGCATCCACCTCCGCCGGTGTGGGTGGCAGGCCAGTGAGATCGAGGGTCACCCGCCTGAGCCAAGTGGGTTTGTCTGCTTCGATTGTCGGGCTTAATTGCTTGGTCTCCAGGTCGGCCAGAATGAAGCGGTCCACCGCGTTGCGGGGCCAAAGCTGTGAACGGACGTCTGGAGGCTCGGGGCGGATTGGTTGTTCGAACGCCCAGTGTTTCTGGTATTGGGCGCCTTCGAGAATCCAGCGTTTCAAAGTATCGATCTGCTCGGGCTTCAGGCGCTTGCCGGATTCCGGTGGTGGCATGATCACGTTAGGATCACTCGAGGTGATGTGTTTCCAAAGCGCGCTCAGTTCCAGGTTTCCGGGGGTAATCGCGGGAATGCCACCTCGGGTGGCGGTAGCGCCTTCAAAAGTATCGAGGCGCAAATCGGCCTTTCTTGTTCCACCGTCAAACCCGTGGCAATGAAGGCAGTTGTCGGAGAGGATGGGGCGAATGTCTCGATTGAAATGCACTCCACGGTCCGCGGCTGCGGCCGTCAAAACCGGCCCGGCCCAGCACGTGGCGCAACAGAACAGTGCCAGCGTCAGGTTGGCACGCGTCGAAAAAGCTGGCTTGGCCGATTTCATTAAGCAGACAAGTTCATGGGCCGCCCTTGCGCAGCAAAGGCAGGGATTAAAACAATCCTACGTTACCCGCGGCATGCAACAAGTTAAATGTGGATATTAGATAGCATAGGTATCCGCACGCGGCAACCGCAGTCGCGATGGAAGCTCTGTTGCGGCAGGAATTCATCCGTGCGCAGCCTGAAAACAGGTCAATAGGCTCAGTTTCACGCCAGATCGGAGAGGAAGGCGGGTGACATCCCTTAATGGCTCGTCCTTTAGCCCGCCGCGAGCAGCCCCGGGACCACCTGAATTCGGTTTGCCAATGTGGCATCGACCTCCCATTGTATGCCATTCATCCATTGGATTATTGCTGATGACTTATGAGAATCGCGAGAATTAGCGCTATGTTTTTCCTGCTAAGCGCAAGCCTGTATTGCCGGCCCGTTGAGGGCGCGGAGATGTTTGCCTCCAGCCACATTGCCAAGGTTCGATCCGTGGGTGCCGTGTCCACCTCTCCGGACGGTACCCAGGTGGCCTATACCCTGTCCGTTCCGCGCCGTCCTGGTGTGGATGATGACGGCCCGGCCTGGACCGAGTTGCACGTGATTCGTCCCGACGGCACTGCCGTGCCGTTTGTGACCGGCGAGGTGAATGTCAGTTCGGTCAAGTGGGTGCCTGGCGCCAAAGCGATTTCGTTCCTAGCCAAGCGGGGCAAGGACAAGGAGCAGTCGCTCTACTCGATTCCGGTCGATGGGGGCGAAGCGCGAAGGATTCTCAGCCACAAGAGCGCGATCTCCGATTACGAGTGGCTTCCGGATGGGCAAACGGTTGTGTTTGTGGCCTCAGATAAGAGGACAAAGGACAAGGAGTCGCTGGAGAAGAAGGGCTTCAAGGCCGAAATCTACGAGGAGGAATTGCTCTTCGCCCTGGTCTTTATGGCGAACACGGCCAAGCCGGATGAGACACCACGACAACTTAAGCTCCCTGGGTCCGCCTCTGGACTGGCTTGCAGCCCCGATGGCCGTTTATTAGCCCTGGCACTATCTCCTACACCGTTGATCGATGATATTTACATGAAGAGTAAGGTGCACGTCATCGACCTGAAGACGGGTGAAATCGAGGCGCGGGTAGATAATCCCGGCAAACTGGGCATGATCCGTTGGAGCCCCGACAGCAAGCATCTTGCTCTGATCGCAGCGGAAAGTCTTCACGACCCGAGTGAGGGACGACTGATGGTGGTGCCTGCCTCCGGGGGTGCGCCCAGGGATCTCCTCTCCGGGTTCGAAGGCGAGGTGACTTCGATCGCCTGGCGTGACCGGGAGACCCTCCTGTTCTTGGCCGACGAGGGATGCTGGTCAACTTTGAACGAAATCCGTTTCGACGGAACTGAACGAAAGACGATCCTTCCGACCGGGCAGTTTGTTTTGGCCGGTTTGTCGCTCGCTCCGGAAGGAGCCACCGCTGCTTTCACCGGGCAGAGTACGACGCACCCCAACGAGGTGTTTTTGCTGCGCAACGGTAAATCAGCCCCGGTGCTGGTAACCGACAGCAACCCGTGGTTGAAGGACATGCGCTATGCGCCTCAACGCGTGATTCGTTACCATGCCCGTGATGGGCTGGAGTTGGAGGGCCTCCTTATCGAGCCGCTGGACTTTGAAACCGGGCGGCGCTACCCGCTCATTGTTACCGTGCACGGTGGACCAGAGGCTCATTACCGCAACGGCTGGCTTAACAACTATGGCGACCCGGGCCAGACTGCCGCCGCTAAGGGTTTTGCCGTTTTTTATCCAAACTATCGTGGCAGTACTGGGCGAGGCGTGAAATTCTCCATGCTGGGCCAGGCGGATTACGGTGGCGCGGAATTCAATGACCTTGTGGACGGTGTCGACCATTTGGTTAACGAAGGACTCGTGGACAAGGCGAGGGTGGGCGTTACGGGCGGCTCATACGGGGGCTATGCTACCGCCTGGTGCTCAACTTATTATTCGGAGCGCTTTGCTGCCGGCGTGATGTTCGTGGGCATAAGCGACCAGATTTCCAAAGCGGGTACAACGGATATTCCCAATGAAATGACGCTGGTACATGCGCAGAAACGGCTCTGGGATGACTGGGATTTCTTCCTTCAGCGCAGCCCCATTCGCCATGTCGAGAAAGCCCGGACGCCACTCCTGATTCTCCATGGAAAAGATGATACCCGCGTTCACCCCAGCCAATCTATGGAACTCTACCGCCACCTGAAAGTGCTCGGCCAGACTCCCGTGCGCCTGGTCTGGTATCCGGGTGAGGGGCACGGCAACCGCAAAGCCGCCGCGCGCTATGACTACCATCTGCGGATGCTTCAGTGGTTCGAGCATTACCTCTTGGGTCCCGGAGGAACACCACCACCGCCGCGGATCGACTATGGACTACCCGCCGCTGGCGAGGAAGACTCCAACCCGAAGCAGGATTGACTGGCACAGGTGGGGCATCCCTTGAAAGATGCCTTTCATTTTACCCAGTGCACGTCCGCAACGGTTCGGTGTGCACACTCCAGCGTGTCAGGGTCTGCACACACTCTGAGGTATGAACACCTAACAGTTTTTTCAATCGGGCGCTTGTTGGCGAATGCCTGAAGCGGACGCTTCGATTCCTGGAGCGAAATGCAACCTAACCAAGGAACAGGTGTTTGGTGGCAAATTCCGGTTCGCTTGTGACATTGACGCCCAATTTGCGCAACCCGGTAGCGTCTCCGGGCGAAGGAATATGGGACAGATGAACTTCACAGCCGTTGAGATCTTTGAGGTGTCCGATTACTTCCTCAGCCAGGGGATTGAGAGTGGCGCTGATGCTCAGCGCGATCAAGGTTTCCTCAAGGTCCAGGCTGGTCATCTTGCCTTTGAGCACGTCCGTCTTGAAATGGCTGAGCGACCGGGTAACGAGCGGAGGCAGAAGGTGGATATGGTCGGGAATGCCGGCCAGCGTCTTGACGGCATTGAGGATCAGACTCGATGCGGCGTGCATCAGGGGCGAGTTCTTGCCGGTGACAATTCGGCCGTCTTTGAGTTCGATGGCGGCGCCGCAGAAAAAGCCATTGGAACCTTTGCCATTCGTCTCAGCTTCCCGCATCGCCGACTGTGCCGGTGCCACCACTATCCGGTCTTCGGGAGCAAGGCCAAGATCCTTCATCAGCAGTTCCACGCGGTTGAGCGCGTCCCGCTCCACCAACCCCATCGCGTATTCGCACGCGTAATTGAAGTAACGCCGGATGATTTCCTGTCGAGCAGCGGCTCGGCAGGCGTCGTCGTTGATAATGCCAAACCCGGCGCGATTAACACCCATGTCTGTAGGAGAGCGATAGGGGGCCGTGTGGCCGGTGATGCGTTCCAGAATGCGGCGCAGCAAGGGAAAGGCCTCGATATCTCGATTGTAATTAACTGCCGGCTGTCCGTGGGCATCGAGATGAAAGTGATCGATGAGGTTGACGTCCCTCAGTTCCGCAGTGGCGGCTTCGTAAGCAATGTTGACCTCGTGTTTCAGGGGCAAATTCCAGATGGGGAACGTTTCGAACTTGGCGTAATGCGCCTCCTTCCCCAGTTGGTGCTCGTGGTAAAGCTGGGAGAGACATGTGGCTAGCTTCCCGCTTCCCGGTCCGGGACCTGTGACCACGACGATGGGTCGCTCTATCTCGATGTAGGGATTGGCCCCGTAGCCTTCGGCACTAACGATGGTGTCCACGTCCGTGGGATAGCCCTTGGTAGTACGGTGGGTATAGACACGGATGCCGCGCCGTTCGAGTTTGTTCTTGAAAGCGACCGCGGCTGGTTGATTGTCGAAGCGGGTGATGACGACCGCGCGAACGCGGACTTGCCACTCGCCCAGGTCATCAATCGTTTTGAGCGCGTCAGTGTCGTAAGTGATGCCAAAATCGGCGCGCATCTTCTTCTTTTCAATGTCGCCGGCGAAGATGCAAAGGATGACTTCTGACTGATCTTTGAGCTTTTGCAGCAACTGCATCTTCACATTCGGGTGAAATCCGGGCAACACACGGGCTGCGTGGTAATCAAAAAGCAGCTTGCCCCCGAATTCGAGGTAAAGTCTGCCGTTGCAGCCTTTCACGCGGTCGAGAATCGCCGCGGTTTGCTGTTCTAGGTAGCGTTCGTTGTCAAAACCGACTTTTGCTGGCATAGGTGTCCTTCGGAGATTATCGCCGCGGAGGGGAAGGGTAGGGGGTCATGGCTCCGCAGGAAAGCCATGATTTCTGAAATGGTTTCTGAAATCGGATAAGCTCGCGGGAATTCGCGCTCCCTGCATCGGTCCTGGAGGTCTATTTCGCGCCGTGCAACAGGTTGTCTACCGCCTGAGCCAACTCAACCAGGTATTCATCTCCGCGTGGATTTCGCGTGAGGGCCACCAGGATATAGTGCCCGCCGTCGCCATGAACTACAGCCGTATCGTGCAGCCAATTCTCCCAGGAACCCCACTTGCGAATAATCGTCACATTCTTTCCGGCGAGTCCTTTGACAAATTTGATGTCGTCGTGCGGGATCTCCGGGGAAGCGAAGATCTCACGCATCGTCTTCGACGCGGCCGGTGAAACCAGTTTCCCTTGTTCCAACAGCAGGTAAAACCGCAGCAGTTGGCGCACGGTGGCCGCGTGGGAATTGTCCCCAACCGGGTCTCCGTAACGCTCCTCGCTCCGGCCGTAATGTTTGCCCACCCAGATCCCGCCGCCATGGCTCGCATCGTAAAAGTGATACGCATTGAGCACCTCCTGGATCTGTTTCAATCCCAGCTCGCGCGAAAACCGGGTCGCCATTTCGTTGCTCGAGGATTTCGCCATCAAGCCGAGCTCATGACGGGTCTGGGGGTTCAGGTTTGTGGAGGCTTCAGGGTGGATGTGGAAGTAGGCTAGCAGGATGCCAATTTTCGGAACACTCGCGGCATACTCCTCACGGTCCGGGTGGATCATGGCCAACCGCAGCGTGTTCAGATCCAGCACGCCCACAGAGGCTTCGTCGGGGCTCAAGCCGAACTTCTCGCGCAGTTCCGTGTCGAGGTGCTCAAGCTTGGCCTGCAGTTCTGCATCGACGGGTGTTTGGTAATCGAGAGTGTAATGATCCAGCTTCGAGTTCATTGGGGACGGGGAAAGCACGCATCCGGCCACGCCCAGGAAAAGGGTCCAAAACAGACTGAGGCAGGGTCGGCGGTTTGTTATCACAAACAGCAGCCTACTGAAGCCCAACACTTCGGCCAAGCTCCTGGTGAGGAGCTTAGGAGGGCCTCAAAGCCCGCCTGAAAAACGTGTTTCGTGTTCGCTTCTCTGAGCGTGCGCCGCTCCCCACGCGTGAAAGAGTGTATCTCGAACCAGCGTCGGCTGGCGCCGGGCAACCCAGCGATTTGAGTGCCGGCCTCTCAGGATTTGGTCGTTAGTTTCAGAGCCATTTCGCCGACGTGTTTGCCGAGTTGCGTAGCGGTTTTTAGACCCAGTTCGTCCTGGGCAATACTGTCGTTGGCTGAGAGCAAAGTTCCGCCTTGAAACGCTGGAGCGTGGCCGCCTACCGGGACCATGCCGAAACAAAGGAGAATGGCTTGGATCTGCTCGATCGTCATTTCCTGCCCACCGTTGCGAAAACCACCGACTGCGACTACCCCAAAAGGTTTGTCCGCCAGGACCATCTTCGGCTCGCGCAACGGTGCCAGCCTTTCCAGAAAACACTTGGCCAGTCCACTCAGGCTTCGGAAATAGCTGGGCGAACCGATTATCACGCCACCGAGCGCTGCGTCTTGGAACTTTGGCAGAATATCCTTCATGTCATCTTCCGGCGGTTTGGGCGACCAGGGGGCAATAGTGAGACCACCCAGGTCGATCAGCTCGGTCTGAATCCGTGGGTCCACGGATTTCGCGGCATCCAGCGCTGCCTGGACGGCCTTTGCGGTGGTCATGCCTTTGCGGGGACTGCAAGACACGCCCAGGATCTTCACCGGGGCTGCGGCACTTCCGCTCTCCGCGGCGAGGACCGCGCTGGCGGATGTCACGAGAGCAGCCGCACCAGCAGCAGTTACGAATTCACGGCGGTTGATTTGATTTTGCATGGTTTTCCTTATTCTGGTTGTGTTTTCGTTGCCCGTCTCCGGTCCAAGCCCAGGGCTGGACCGTATTCAACAAAACTGCGATTCATATTCTGGCCTCGCTTTGTGTCTCTCATGGTGCCGTGTAGATCATCCAAATGCCACCCAAAATCACCAGGATTCCGCAAACGATCTTGAGCACCGCCAGTCCTTTCGATTGCTGATTCCATTTGAGCCAGCGTTCAACCAGTTCCGTGGACGTGCCTGCGGCCACGATCACCCCGCAATGGCCCAAGCCGTAGGCCAACAGCAGGCCCGCGGCATACACCGGCGCTTCACCCCCCAGCTTGAACGTCACCGCCAGCATCGGGGCCATGTAGGCAAACGTGCAGGGGCCGAGGGCGATGCCGAACACCAGTCCCAGGATAAACGCCGCCAGCAGGCCCTTGCGCTTCATGCCCACCGGACCTGCACCGGAGAAGTTCAGTGGAATCACGCCGACCAGGTGCAATCCCACTACGAAGAAGATGAGCGCGACGAAGTAATTCCCGTAACGCCCCACGTCGCCCATCATTCGCCCCGCCGCCGCCGTGATGGCGCCGATGGCTGCAATGGTTATGAGGATGCCCACGGAAAACAGAGTTGAAGTCCAAAACGCACGACGGGTCGTCACTTTCCCCTGCTCACTGATGAATCCGACAATGAGCGGGATGCTTGCCAGGTGACAGGGGCTGAGAACGATGCTCAGAATGCCCCATACGAACGATGCGCCCAGGGCGATTGCTGGCGCGCCTTCGACGGCGCGGCTTAGATTCGTAAAGAGTTGTTCCATGCCCTGCCTATTGGCACTCGCCCAGCTTGCAGGCTTTGGCGATTTGCTCCGGCGACAGTTTCATTTTGTCGGCGAGCGCCTGTGCGATGGTGATTTGCCTGCCTGTCATTGCTGGGCGCGCGTCGAGCCATTTTTGCAGGTTGCTGGCGTTGACGAAGAAACCTTGTTTGAAGCAACCGGCGGAAACCCATTTGCCGTCTGGGCTCTTGTTCTGGCCAAACCACGCGATGGCGGTCGCGGGTTCAAGTGACGCAATCTGGCCGTTGAGCGTCCTTACGCGGA
Source organism: Verrucomicrobia subdivision 3 bacterium UBA6082 (assembly GCA_002428665.1). Classification (GTDB taxonomy): domain Bacteria; phylum Verrucomicrobiota; class Verrucomicrobiia; order Limisphaerales; family UBA8199; genus UBA6082. Next base: position 10,749 of record DIXK01000034.1, on the reverse strand, counting down.
TGACTTCTCCGCTGAATCCATCCTTCGCCTCGACTTCGATGTCTTGTTTGAGTCGCGCGGCCACGCCCATCGAGCAATGCGTGCAACAACCGTAACCGTGCGTTGTCCCGAACTTCACTCCGCAGGCGTCTTCGGGGTACACGGCGCGGTCACAGAATGCGCAACGCGTCGCGAGTTCCTTGGAGCGGAGCACGTCCCAAGTCACGAGGTTGCCAGTGCTGGCTTGTTGTTCCTTCGCAGCGTTCTGCTTGTCGGAGAACGCTTTCACTGTGGGGCGGCTGTTCGCGTCCATGCCATAGAGATAAGTGGCGGTTGTCGCCGGAATCAGGTTGCCACTCGCCCAGTCGGTCACACTGACCTTCCCTTCCTCGGCTTTCGCATCCGCGCCCACAAGGCTGGAGAAGTAAATGAAATAGCAGTGCGGGGAGCAGAGGACTCGTTGGTCTGTCGCGCCCTTGACCACGGTCCTGGTCTTTGGTGGGACCGTTTCGTCGCACATGAAGCAGACCGTCTCTCGCGGGCGGGCGTCCGCGGTTACGGGTGTTTCGCGGACAATCTCGGGAGGCCCCACAGCAGCCAGTTTCACCCCGAGTTCCTTCCATTTGCCGAGAATATCGTCCTTGCCATAAAAGCCGACGTGCCGAAACAGTTCCTTGCCCTCTGCATCAAAGAAGATTTGGGTGGGAATGACCTCAATGCCGTATTGCTTGCCAGCCTCGCGGTTTTCCCAGACGTCAATGAACACGGTGGTGAAGCGATCGGCATAGTTCGCTTTCAAGTCATCCAGAATCGGCTTCATCATTTTGCAAGGAATGCATTTGTCCGCGCCGAGGTCCAGAAGCTTTGGGAGTTTTGCGCTCACCGGGGCCGGCACAGTGTCGGCTTCCACGGTCGCACTCGTGGATGCGGGCGGCGAGCCGCTGGGTGGTGCGGCCTCTTCAGGCTTGTTTCCCTTTAAAGCAACTGCGGCAATGGCCGCCGAGACGACCACGAGAACGATGGCGATTTTGACTGGAGTCTTCATAGGTTCAGCTAAGTATTCCGGGTTCGATGTGCCGGCCGGTTTATGGTTTAATCTTCTGGTAGATTGCCGGGAGTCGTGTTCGATATGCCTCACTGACTTGCTGCTCTATTTCGGCCAGCGGTTTGACGGGAATGAGATCCATTACTTCTGCCGGAGACAGCCCTGAATCCAGCAGCGTCCGTGCGCCACCGCAGACCATGCGTTTCAGTGCGGGAGTGATCTCCGTTTCGCTCAGGCCAAAGTCCTTGGCGATTTCTCGCAGCGCTTGAAGCTGAAACCAGAGATAAGTCGGCCCCATGGCGGTCAATACGGCATAGGCTTCGAGTTTTTCCTCGGCCACTTCCGGGCATTCACCCAGGGGTGTCAGTAGGGCGCTGATTTCCTGTCTTTCCGTCGGCGTGAGCGCGGATCCATAAGCCACTGGATTGAAGCCAAAATTCACCACGGACGGGGCGTTCGGAATCACGCGGGCCAGTCTGGAGAATCCGCCCAGCATCCCGGCGAGCTTGGCCAGGGTAAACTTCGGAGCGAGGGAAACGACAATCGCCCCGGGCTTCAGCCTCTGTTTAATGCCAGAGGTCACCTCGGCGAGCACCGGCGGATGCACGGCGAGAAACACGATCTCCCGAGCGGCCGCTGCCAGGTTATCGGTGGTCGTTTGGACGCCTGGGAATCGTGCCCCGAGGCCTGCAAGCAACTCCGCGTTGCAGTCACTTACCGTGATCGTGGCTGGCAGGGCGTTCGCTCGATTCCAGCTCTCGAGAAAGATGCGGGTTATGCGCCCCCCACCAATGAATCCAATCGTCCGGGTGCTCATAGATATCTGCTTGCGTCTGGTTAATCAGGCTGCCGCCTGTTGGAGTATGGTTTTGATCTCGGCGATGCTCGGCACTTTACCGGTGACCTTGATGGTGCCGTTCACGGCCAGTGCTGGCGTCATCATCACGCCCAGGGCCATGATTTGTTTGAGGTCCGTGACCTTGTTAATCTCGGCGGTCACGCCGAGCTCTTTGACAGCTTGCTCAGTGAATTGCGCCAGTGTCTTGCACTTGGAGCAACCGGGTCCAATAACGAGAATGTTCATAGTTCTGTTGCTTGTTTGTATTTAATGTTGTGAGTTGATCGTCTACCCGAACAACGCCCCGTAAATCAGTCCGCTGACGGTAGCCATCACCACCACCAGCGCCACATAGACGGCAACCTTTTTGGTGCCCATGATGCTTTGCAGCACCAACATGCTGGGCAGCGAAAGCGCCGGGCCAGCCAGCAGCAGCGCGAGCGCCGGGCCTTTACCCATACCCGAGCCGAGCAGGCCCTGCAAAATCGGCACTTCCGTCAGCGTGGCGAAATACATGAACGCGCCCACCAGTGAGGAAAAGAGATTGGCGAGAAAGGAGTTGCCGCCCACCGACTGACTGACCCACTCCGAGGGGATCAGGCCTTCGTGGCTCGGTCGCCCTAGCAACATGCCAGAGACGAACACGCCCCCAATGAGCAGAGGGAAGATTTGCTTCGTCAGCGTCCAGGTCGCGTTCAACCACTCGCGGCCTTCGCCGGGATTCCTGGCACAGAGCACCGCCAGCCCAGCGCAGCCCACGATGAAAGCAATCAGCGGTTCATGGGGAAAAGCGAAGCTGAGGATGACGACCGGCAATGCCGCCAACGCCAGTTCTCTCCACTTCAAGCCAAACCACAGCCCCAGCGCCAGCCCCAACCCCGCCGCGAACGTGCTCGCTAAGGGCCATTTCCATGCAAAGATACCCGCCCAGAGTCCCGTCGGCTCCGCCGGTTTGCTCCAATTGGCGAATACCAACAGGCCGACCATCGAGGCGAAGAACACTCCATTCTGCCAGAGTGGACGTTTGGCTTCGACCTCGGGCATTTCCGCCGCCGCCTCGGCCTTAGCCTGTTCCTCACGCCGGAACACGAAGTGCATTGCCAACCCGACGACCACGCTAAACACCACCGCGCCAATCGCCCGGGCCGTGCCCAATTCCATACCCAGAATGCGCGCGGTCATCACGACCGCCAGCACGTTGATGGCCGGGCCGGAATAGAGAAATGCCGCCGCTGGTCCGAGGCCGGCGCCTCGTTTCCAGATGCCGCCGAATAGCGGCAGCACCGTGCACGAACATACGGCCAGGATGGTCCCGGACACGGAGGCTACCCCGTACGCGGTTGCTTTGTTCGCCTTTGGCCCCAGGTAACGCATCACCGACGCCTGATTCACGAACGTGCTGATGCCGCCCGCGATGAACAGCGCTGGGATAAGGCAAAGCATGACGTGTTCCTGGGCATACCACTTGGTCAGTTCCAACCCCTCCTTGAGCGCGTTGTCAAAACGGGGAACCCCCACGGGCAGGAAAAACAGGAACCCGAACACGGCGGCAAAGAGACCCAGGACCTTGAGCTCCCGTTTCCAGCTCGCGGTTCCGTTTTCTGCTTCACACGTGCCGTTCATAAAGATTCCCAATCCTTCGCCGCTTCGGTATTTAGCTAATCCGACAAGTTATCAGTCAAAAAAACTCAATGACTGCAAAAACTACTGTGACTTCTCCCTGACGGAGGAGACGCACTGAAAGAAATTCATGACACACGGAGTAACCAGGCGGTAGAAGACCTGCGCTCCCCGCTTTTCATCTGCCACAATCCCCGCGTTCCGCAGTTGAGCGAGATGGCGCGAAACGGTTGGCATTTCGGACCCTACCATGGCCGCCAGTTCGCACACGCAGCGCTCGCCGCGGGAGAGTTCGTCCACCATCAGCAGGCGGCCCGGATGTGCCAGGGCCTTGAAGACCTCAGCCTGAGCTTTAAACTGCGCGACGGACGGTGTGTTTGCCATGCCGCTATATATTTAGCTATTTGGCTAAGTCTGTCAAGCCTCCTGCTTCTTTCGAATCGGTCAAGCCACGGAGAAGTTCCTCCGAAAAAGCACTTTTCCGCACTTTTCCGCACTTTTCTGCACCGTTCCTAGAAAGGCTGAAGTCTGAAGGCTAAAGGCCAAAAAGGACGGACTATGGGACTATGGGACCTCCAGAAAGGCTAAAGTACGAAGGCTGAAGGCTGAAGGATGAAGTGAAACAAAGCGAAAAGCTGAAAGCTAAAAGCTAGGTCCGGACACCGACCGGAGGCCGGGCGCGGGCGGGCGTGCGCGCCTTTTGGGGTGCCCACGCCCGGCGCCCTGGGCCGCCACAGGTCCTGGACGCTTGGTCTTCTGTTTTGATTTAACCGTATATGTCAAAGAACGGGATCCTGAACGGAGCCGAGTCGTTGTGGAAGCGACCACGGGGCAACCGGTTCAAAGGACCCAAAAACGGGGGTAAGATAGCAGAGAACCAAAGGGTGCTTCCACTGACAATTCATGACATTAATGGGACTACGGACTATGGGACCATGGGACTATGGGACCTCCAGAAAGGCCGAAGGCAAAAGTCTGAAGGCTGAAGTGCTGACACATAGGGGCCCATGAGGCCAAGGGCCTCGGTTGCGGAGAATGGGAATTGATGGATTCAGGGGTTTGCGCATTGCCATTATTGGAGTTTCTTCGGTTTGGTTGAGGGTGCGGTGGACTGGGGATTTTGAAAAAAATACCGTTAACCACCGTTACATAGCGTTAGCCACCGTTACAAACCGTGATTTGACGATAGGGCGGACAGGACTATAGGACTACGGACTATGGGACCATGGGACCGTGAGACGGTGGACGGTGGACGGTACGACGGTGCGACGGGGCTGGAAGTCACTGGTGGGGAGGGCTGCGCTGCGGTGGTGATTTTGGGGTGCATGGTTGTCGGTCTGTTTACCTGGTATAGCCGGATTTTTCGGGGCGGATTCTGGACAGACTTTGTCCTGAGGGAGTTTTTTGGCAGCTATTTCAGGGAGGTTTTAACCACTAATCTCCACTGATTGACACTAATCATAGCCATTGACTGTTACCGACCGCGAATTGAGGAGGTTTCTCCGGTCTGACCCTGCCGAAGCAATGTGCACACCGGCGCCTTACGGAACAGTTCATGGTGAACAAAATCCGTAAGACAGGAAGAGGTCACGGACAAGTGGGGGAATTCCAGACCGGTGCACCTACCGGATCAGCATCAGCAGGCAGGACAAAAGGCGGAGTGGAGCGGCGGCGCTAAGAAAGCTCACGAGGGAGCCTCCCCTCGGGCGAGCTGAGTCTGTGCGGGTCGAGGCGTAGCTCTTTCAAGGGGAATCGTCCCGCTTAGTCTCCGCGAAGGGGGGCTTCCATGTTGTCAGTCAAGATAGCCGGCAACTAAAGTTCGCTCATTGATGCCCATGTAGTTCGCGTCTTGTTACGAAATAGAACAGCCAAACCGAGCCCGTTGCCCCGGGTTCTCCTTGGAACTCGAAACGCAAAACGTTTGTGCTGTTCGGCGTGAACATGCCCCCTAGCATATCTATGGTTCCAGAATGCCGACTCCTTACAATGTATCCTGCGAGAGATCGGTTGTAGAGCCAATTGCATTTCGTAGTGTTTGTTGAATCAAAAGCGGAATACCAGCTTCGAGAGTCTGAATTGGTTAACGAAATGGATCCGCTGAAAGCCGGTGGGGCGTCGTCCAATGTCGCCGGTATCCCAATTACCAACTCATAGCCCTTTCCTTTGGGAACGCTGAATGAGGCTGAGGTGGATCCATTTCCGAAATCAAGCAGCTTGACACTCTGCTCAACTTCCTTTCTAGCCAATGACATCCCTGCCCAGACCAAAAATGCAACGAGCAAAGCGAGGACCAGACCAAAACCCCAATAAGAGCGCATGGTTCTTACCGACCGCAGCCCTTGTTCTGGAGTATACATGCATTGACCACTGTTTCAGCCCATTGCTTGCAGGTTACCATTGGGTAAAGGTATGGAGAAGGAGTTGCCTTACCCTCCTCTGCGGCCTTCTTTATACACTCGATGACCTTTGGGATATCGTTGCGACAGGGATCGAGCGGATAATTGGTGCAATCCTTTTTTGGATCTTCAACCCACATAGTCTTCTCAGGAATTCTAACCCGCCCATTCCCAGCCGGATTACCCTCCTTTTCGGGTGCAAAGCCAGCCGACCAGTCTGTTCCGATTTCTACCCAATAATGGAGAGGAATGATGCCGTCCCACCTGTTACAAATCTTAATGCCTGTCGCTATTTTCCCCCTTTTTATGAGCTCCGACTTCCCATCCTTCTTACAGCAACAATGGGTGAAAATGTTATACCAAAGGCCCAGGAAATCAGTCTCATTGACTGCGTCATTATGGAGGAAACGATAGGGGTTGGAATCAGGGCGCCCTTGCTTCTGTCGTGGGACAGCCGGCCTGGCCAACAAAATGAAGCCGGGCTCTGTTAAGGGATCCTTGCTCAACCACCTTCCCGTGCCCGGATTGTAGTAACGATGGAGGTAGCAAACTAAATCCGTCTCGTCATCAGTGTACTGAGTCGAAAATCTGATCGGATTCGCCTTCGCCATAGAGCCAGTCGCGCGGAGGACCTCCGCGAAGGGCCCTTCGCAGCAAGTCCACGTCCTCTGACGATGTCGTTGAACACCAGACGAATGAACGAGACCGCGAGAAAGGCAGGTTTTTCGGAGGGAGTGTGGGCAGGCATGCTGCCCCCTTCTCGGCTTTGTTTCTCGACCTGCCAGCCTCATATCAAAGCGGGCACTTGAGCACTCCCAGGTGCATTCCACGATGGTTGTGGTGTCGAGTTTGCTCATTGAATCTGCCAGCCTTCAGTCGATATCAAGTGGGTGATGCCAGAGGGATAGATACCTATCGAACAGTGGGTTTCGCTCGAATTCCCGCAAGGGTCCATAAATATTACGAAAACTTTGATTGGATAAGTACCCTTTATGCTGTGCCCAAACAGCCGGCCCCATGCTCAACGGGTAAGCTAGCCCCGCTAATACGGCGCCGATGAGAACTCTCTCAACGTAACGCCAAGTTGACCAGCGATCAGAACGAACGCTCTGCATCCTGCTTCCCGCTCCAGTTATATTTGAACTTGTCTGCATCCTCTAGCGTTCTAATTATTGCCTCGCTCAGGACTTTTCCGTTGTAGCTAATGAGAGTGATTTTGATTCTGCAGCATCGTCCCGACGCGAGCCAACTCTTCGCCGTATCTCGCGCACCCAAGCGCATATTCTCTAGCGCTCCATCCCAATCAGGCCCGTCTTGCCGGGGAGACACTAAGCCATCCCAAACGCCGCCTATGGGACTCCCAGAAAGGCGGTTACGATCCGGGATCGCGCTATTTACGTCAGTCGCATAACACCCCGCGAATCCGGCAGCGGATGGATGCTTAGTTCTCTTTCCAAAAATGAACTTATACGCGTTCCGGTTCTCCATACCGTGATCCACGACGATCACAATCTCACAAGCCTCAACTTTAACAGAAATCGTCCCGTCATCATTGGTCTTCACAAGTGCGAGGCCAAGGAGATCAACGAAGCTAACGGGAGCGTTGACAACGAAGGAGTAGGCTAGGCCCTCTCTTTTGACTGCAACTGGCCCGGTCAAAGCCCCTGCCCTGGTGATTTCGGCGAAAGCCTTTTCAGCGAGAGGATCCCTGCTATTCCACCTCCCCGTGCTTGGATCGTAATACCGGTACCCGTAATAAAGCAGCCCGGTCTCCTCATCCTGAAACTTAGTCGAGAACCGGAATCCGCCGCCGCCGAGGCTTTGGCGGACAAGTGGATCGGCATAGGTAGCGCGGACGACCTCTGCGAAGGGGCCTTCGCAGCAAGTCCGTGAGTTTTGGCGATGCCGCTGAATTCCAGCACAATGCGCCGAGGAGCGGGAGCGGCAGGCTTTTCGGAACGTCGGTCTACGGCGACTCCGATACCTGCCAGGCTGTTCAGTTTTCGTTGTCGGTTCTAATTCTGAAACCATCTGCACGTCCTCAACTCTGTCGAACCGCATAGACTCTGGTTTGACCCGGTCTTCCGTCACAACTGCCAGTGCTCCGGATGTGTGTTCCATCGACTGATCGGGTTACTCGGAACGGCCGCGGCTTCCTTCCTGCCATTCCTTTAGAACGTGTGGGAATCTATGTTTTTCACCTACCCGTATGGATCTGACGAACGCAATCAAATTCGTGTCTGGATCCCGTTGGAAGATGATTACTTTTGTGGTGTCAGAACGTGTAAGCCTAATTCCGACCATAGGCGGGGACCCAGTGTTCTCTGACGAGGGTGGCGCAAAAACCGTAGCGGACTCGACGATTCCCACAAACTCGTCGCTTTTCTGCAAGTCGTCGAACGACATGACTGGAACGGGCTGAAAACGGCTCTCGACGCTCTTGGTGCAACCGACAAGAGCTAAGAAAAGGCTGCAAGTCGCGCCGAGACTAAACAGCGCGAGAGCGAGTTGCGGTTTCATTTGTCAGGGGGTATTTCAAATTCCTTCGAAACCTCGAAATGATGCGTCTCCTCCTTCTTCACGCCGGTTGTGGATATGCAACCGAAGGTCACCCACCAATCCAAGAATAAGCTGTATTTCCCGGGGAGCTGAAATTCGTATTCCCACCCCATATGATCCGTATACTTATCAGGCATGGAATGCCATTCGCCCAAGGTATAACCCTTTGTCCCGTCTGGGGCCACGATAATTGCGTAGGTCATGGTTTCATCCTGGTAATACCGACAAAGGGTCGGATTTCCTCTGACCCACCAGGAAACCTTGACCTGGCTCCCAAACTTCGTGTGTGGAATCAACAGATTGTTTTCAATATCCACATAGGAATACCACTGCAAATCGGGGTTTTCACCACCGGGGTAGTACCGCACGTATGGTTTTGTGCAAATACAGAGGCATTTCCCAAAGTCATTCTCGTCCCGGTAAGTAAGACCTCGAGGGTCTGATTTTTGAATCGGATCGTTACCACTAAACCCATACAGATTTGGCCCTCCTTTCTCACCGATCGGATCGCGGCTCAGCCACCGCCCATCCATGAGATACCGGTACCCATAGTAAAGCAGCCCCGTTTCCGCATCTTGATACTTGGTTGAGAACCGGAATCGATTGGCTTCGGCCATTGGCCCGGTGGCACGGAGGTTCTCTCCGAAGGGGCCATATTCGTACTGTGCCGACAGGGTGCCGTCGGACTTAACGAGGGCGGCGACGTTGCCATTGCCATCAAAGGCCGGGAAATGCACACCATTAGCGGTGTCGTTCACCATCAGCAAGCCGCCCACACCGCCGGCTCCCTGCAGGCTGCCGCTGAGATCAACGCCCCAGGTGAAGGAGCGGAGGACGGTGGACTGTGGACTGAGGACGGCAATCAAGTTCCAACCATCATAAACAAACCGGAGGTCATTCGTGGCGCTGCCGCTCCAGGCGGCATTGCCCCATACCTGCTTGCGAATGCGCCGTCCCTGGGCGTCATACTCGAATTTCAACGAAATCTGGGGGCCAATCCCGGTTCGCGCCGCCATCGCGACCAACCGGTTCTCCCCGTCCCAAGTGTAGTTCCACCGCCCATCAGCCACTAGATTCCCATCCAGATCGTGGGTGAAGAGCTCCGGCGTCTTGGGCACGAACTCGCTTCGGGTGACTGGTGTTTCCCCCGGAGCACTGACCGTGAGGCTCTTCCAGACGGAGACCGAGGTATTGACCACGCTCAACTCCTTCCGGAAATACTCACCCTTCCGATAGGGCGATTGACCATCGACTGTTACTGTGTTGGTGGCCAGCGCCACTCCCATCACATCAACGGCCCCCGGCACCGTGCGGCTGCTGTATTGGTTGAGCAAATTGGCGGTATAAGCGTTGGTCCGGAAGTTCGCGCCCGACTGGTCCCCGCCCGCTTTGGTCTGCATGCGGTTCCCAATGTCGTCGAAGGCGTATTCGAACTGCTGTCCGGCGACAGGTGTTCCGTCCGCCCAGTACTTTTTCCCGCTCTTCACCTGCCCGAGTGGGTCGTATTCGTAACGCCAGTAAACCCCGTTGGCTTCACGCCGTTCGGTGCGCTGGTTGGCGTTGTTGTAGGTATATTCAAAACTGGCGGCAGTGAAGGTTGGCGCAACTGAAGCCATCGACTGAAGGCGATTCAACTGATCAAACTGTTTACTCGTTGTCATGCGCCACGCACCGTTGTTGGTAAAGGCAATCTGGCTCACCAACGGTGCGTTGGCAAGGTAACTGTAACTGGCGCTGTTCACGCCCGAAGTCACTTTTGAAAGCCGGGACGCGGCGTCAAACGCATACCCCGAAGCCGAAAGTTGCGCGGCCCCATTGAGCACCGCCACGTTGGTCCGCCGCAGCCAATGATCGAACCGGTTGCTCACCGATAGCCCGGCCAGCGTGCCCGCCGTGCAGGTCTCGCTCACCAGGTTACCGGCCAGATTGTAGACGCGGGTAACGCTGTTGCCGCCCTGCACTACCGAGATCTGATGTCCCAACCGGTTGTAGCCATAGGTCACATCGGGCGTGGTGTCCAGGTAATCGATCGTCTGCAGGTCCCCGGCCAGATTGTAAGTGTAGGTGGTCTTGAGCCGAGGCGCGCCGCGCGCCCAAAGCCGCTCCTTGAGCCGCCCGCTCAGGTAATACGTGTAATCCGGCCCGGTCCCGTCCTGGTACCGCTTGCTCTGGAGCCAGCCCCGCTGGGAGTCGTAGTTCCAGGTCGTCACCGCTGCTCCAGCTCCACTGGTGAAGTTCTGCCAGGTGGTCATCGTGTTGGTCCGCCCGGCGTAGTCATACGTATATTCCACCGGATAGATGCGCGCCCCGGA
>DIXK01000089.1 GCA_002428665.1 Verrucomicrobia subdivision 3 bacterium UBA6082 | reverse complement strand
ACCGCGACGTGAAGCCGGGCAACATTCTGATCAGCTCTCAACTCCTTGTCGCGCCGAAGTTGGACGAAGGCGGATCAACTCCCTCGTCCCGCCGTAGTCAGACGAAGGCGGACCTGTCCCGCCGTAGTCAGACGAAGGCGGATCAACTCGTAGTGAAGCTGACTGACTTCGGGATTGGGCAAGTAACGTCTGAGGAGGTTCTGAAGGAGATCACCTGCGCCGGGTTCACAAAGACCCTGCTGTCGCCGAGCTCGTCTCATGTCGGCACCCAGCTTTACATGGCCCCGGAGTTGTTGGCGGGGAAACCGGCGACGATACGGTCAGACATATACTCGCTGGGAGTGGTGCTTTACCAAATGCTGACGGGCGATTTCGCGGCGCCGGTGACCACGGATTGGGCGAAGCACGTTTCCGACCCCCTGCTGCGTGAGAATTTGGAGTGCTGTTTCTCCGGAGATCCCACCGAGCGTTATGCAGGGGCGGGGCAACTGGCGGAGCAACTTCGCGGTTATGAGCAGAGGAAGGCCGAGGCGGCGCGGCAACAGGCGGAAGTAACGGAGCGCGAACGCTTGCGGAGACAAGTCGAGCATCGTCACCGCATTGCTCGCTTCAGCACGGTGGCGGCGGGGGTGTTGATTCTCCTGGCAGCCGCTCTGGGCTATGGTCTGCAGCGGGCCAGGACGGAGACCCTCAAAGCACGTCAGATCGCCTATGCGTCGGACATGAATGTGGCCTGGCGCGCGCTGCGGGAAAACAACCTCGCCGGCGTGACTCGGCTGCTGGAGGCCCACAGACCTGCCACAGGCCAGCAGGATTTGCGCGAATGGGAATGGCGCTATCTCTGGCAGGCCTGCCGCGGAGAGCAGCTTTCGAGTTTCGAGGCGCTTGGCGAGGTGGGGAGTCTGTGCTTGCTGCCTGACGGACGCCTGGTGAGCGGAAGCCAAGGAAGACCAAGAGCGGGCGTGGAACTCTGGGACCCGCAGCGGTGGGAGAACGTGCGGCGAAGGACGACCACCGTTGGATTCTTGGGCCTGGCAATCTCTCCGGATGGCCGGCGCCTCGCAGCCGGGATGAGGGATCCTTTCGTTCATTTCCTCGACCCCGAATCCCTCGATGAAGTGATCAAATTCCAGCACACCAATACAATCGATAGAGTTTTGTTCTCCCCGGACGGTCAGTTGCTCTCGGCTGTCGGACCTGACGACATAACGGTGTGGCAAGTTGGCACGGGCAAGAAGTTGTGGGCCACAAAGGGAAGAGCAGGCTCCGTAAGCGATGCGCCATTCTTGAAAGATGGACGCTCGGTTGTATGCGAGCGAGTCGATGGACGGTTGGCGGTGCTCGATGCCGCGGACGGCAGTTTGGTGCAAGTCCTTGGGGCAGGGGGATTCGCGTCACCCATCGCCATATCTCCCGATGGTCGTAAGCTCGCTGTGGGCAGGTGGATGTGTGGGGTCTGGCTCATAACCCTTTCGACCAGCCACACGCAGGAGTTGACGAATCATACCGGCCCTGTGCGAGCCGTGGCTTTTTCGCCCGATGGGCGGGAATTGGCCGCCGGAGGAGAGGATAACGTGGTGAGATTGTGGGAGGTCGAATCGGGGAAGGAGCGGCTCTTGCTGCGCGGGCACCAGCGGGGAGTCTGCGCGCTGGTCTATTCAACCAATGGCCAGCGGCTTTTTTCTGGCGGCTTTGACGGAACCATCCGTGCCTGGGACACGCACCCAAAGCCCGCGCCATACACTTCGGTTTTGCCCGCCGGGTTCTTTACCGTTCCCGTCGGACCGGACGGGTCTAAGGACCGGTCACTCGCTACCCAGGGTAGTCGATCCCTCTCCCGGGATGGCCGCTTGCTTGTGGCCTGTAGCACCAACGGCTTCCGCCGAGTGCTGAGCCTGGAAACTTTTGAGCCAATCGGCGATGTCCCGGAGCCCGGTCGGTTCTGGAGCGTTTCGGTCAGCCCGGATGGCCAGAGGCTTGCAGCGGGCATGACGAACGGCACCGTAACCGTATGGGACCTGGTTGCAGGGAGAATCTCCTGGACATTCCAGGCACACTCGAACGCCGTCGATATCGTCGAGTATTCACCCGATAGCAAGCGCTTGGCCACGGCCAGCAAAGGCGCCGAGATTCGAGTGTGGAACCATGGCGAATCGAGCGCCGTGTGCAGTTGGGCTTTAGGGCCTAGAACCGCTCGACCCTGGGACGTGGCTTTTACTCACGACGGCTCCACGCTCGTGGTCCTGACTCTGGGGTCCCCGATCCATCTGCTTAGCCTGCGGGCGGGGGGCAAGGACAGGACCATTAATGTGGATGAGGCGACCTTTTGCGTCGACGTCTCACGCGGCGGGTCTCTGATGGCCGTCGGGTTAAACTCCGGAGTGGACGTGTGGGACCTGTCGACCTTGCGTCTCGTAACACGGTTACGCGGCAGCCGTGGAAGTTTCACCACCAACGTTGCCTTCTCTCCTGACGGCCGCCGGGTCGTTGCCCCTGACAATCAGCGGGTGATCTGGCTATGGGATCTGGGCACAGGACGAGAAATCGCGCGTTTCGAGAGTTCCGAACGCGACCGATTCGCGCGATTCCAGCCTGATGGTAATACCCTGGTATGCCTCTCCGCATCCCGCGTCGAACTGCTCCGGGCGCCGACCTGGGCCGAGATCGATGCGGCGGAGGCGAGCAAGGACGGGAAAACACAGTAATACTGAACCTTCCGATGCCCTTTTATCGTCGTGGGTCTAAGGTGACAGCAAACAGCAAAGGGAACGAAGCAGCCCTTGCGCCCCCGCTCCGTTCCCTCCCCATTCCCCTCACTTGTCAGAACCCACCCTCTGTAATCATCTGCCGTTCTGTTCAACCCGTTTGGTCAGATCAGCGCGCCATGGACGCCACACGGTTTAACGTCCACGGCGCACCGATTGGTTGCCTGGTTCCAACCAGGCATTACTTCATCCGATAAAACCGGGCGGCACCGGCAGTTGGTGCCTCCGGGTCCACATACTCAACGGGCGCGCACGAGCCCGAGCCTGTGCAGTTCGTCAGCGTGGTCCAATTCACCAGGTCGCCCGAGGCCTGAAGTTGATAGACACGGTTGGTGCTCATCGTCATGGCCAGGTGCATCTTGCCGTCCAGTCTCATTGAACCCTTGAGGCTCGGCTCCACGATCGTCAGGATCTGCCGCGCGGGGACGTTGGCGAATTGTTCGCTGATACCCGAGGGCCACTCGATGCGGACCACTTGAGAAGCTGTGGCGTTTCCTAAGCCAAAGTTGGCGCGCAGGTCATCCTGGCAGCGGTTGCCGCCGGGCACCTCGCGCATTTGCCAGAAGGTCTTGCCATTTATGGTCGCCCGCACCTTGACCTTGGCCCCGATGGCGGACCGGTTGGAGGTGATGCCCAGGAGGTTTACTTTTAGCCAGGCGTTGGTGTTGCCGTTGTTATGATAGAGGGCGTTCTTCCCATTCACGTAGCCGCGGGCCACGAACAAGTCCATGAACCCGTCGTTGTCGTAGTCACCCCAGGCGGCGCCTTCCGATTGCGCCGATTCGGTCACGAGGCTGCCAGTGGTAACTTCACAAAACGTTCCATCACCGTTGTTATGCCACAACTGACTCGTTTCATTAACGACCTGGCCGCGGGCGAGGAACAGGTCCAGCCATCCGTCATTGTCGTAGTCGGCCCAGGCTGGATAACCTTGCCGCCCCGATTTGCCCATCAATCGCCCGGCGAAAACGCCGTTGCCCTCGTTGTGAAAGAGAATATTGGTCTTGGAATTGTAAATGGAGACGAAGAGATCAATCTGCTGATCATTATCATAATCCGCCCAGGCAGGCTGGACAGCCATTCCTAACGCTAGGGAAACCTCCAATCCCACGGTCTGGGCATGCCGGAACGAGCCGCCGCCAAGGTTTTCGTAGAGCCGCACGTTGGGGGAGAAATTGCCGAGCGCGACCAGCAGATCCAGATCTCCATCGCCGTCATAGTCGCCCCAAGCCGAGCCTTCGGTGTTTGCCAGAACATCCGCAACGATTGGCCCGTTAGTCAGTCCGAGCGTGATGGCCCGTCCGTGCTCGTTGTGAAATAGACTGTTATGGCGGATAGGGCTCGCTGAAACGGCTGAGCCGACAAACCAATCCACCCAGCCGTCGTTATCGAAGTCGGCGAAGTACGGTCCTGGACCAAACGGATAGCTCGTGGGAACCAAGTCCAAACGGCGTTCGAACATGCCTTGCCCCAGGTTGTGGTAGAGAGCTGTTGAGTAACCGTCCACCACAGCGTCGGGCAAACCGTCATTATCGAAGTCCGCCCAGGATGTCTGTCCCCAGTTGCCTGCTTCGCTCGCAATTGCCCCTGCGGTCGCCGCGGTCATGCGAGTGAAATTTCCGTTCCCGTCGTTGCGGTAGAGCGCATTTCGCTGGTTGCCGACGAACAAGCCATTGGCCACGAAAAGATCCACATCGCCGTCCACGTCGTAATCCACCCAGACTGAGCCCCAGGAATCCTCGTTGTCCGTCACCACCGGCCCCTCGTTAATCTTCGTGAACTGCGTATCGACAAACAGGTAAACAAAGTTCGTGTAAAGCGTGCCACCGGAATCTGTCACGACGCTGTAACGGCCGCCATCAGAGAGTTGGATATCCGTAATGCTGAGGGTTGAGCTGGTCTGACCTTCCAGGATTACGCCCTCGTGATACCACTGACGGGTGCCGCTCCGTTGCGAGGTGAGCGCGACACTGCCGCCAAGGCTAGCCGTCGGGCGCACTGGCGTGATACCGACTACCTCCGTGACGGTCAGGATCTGGTCGCGGGCAACACTCGCAAGTTCCTGCACATTGCCCGAGGGCCACTCGATCCGTACCTTGTCAACAACCGTCGCGTCACCCAAGCCAAAGTGGAGCCGCGTGTCGTTTTGCCATTGGTAGCCGCCGTTCACTTCCTGCATTTGCCAGACCGACTGGCCGCCGATGGTGGCTTGGACGCGGATCTTGGCGCCGATAGCATCCCGGTTCGATGCCGCGCCGATCAGCTTGAATTTGAGCCAGTGATTGGTATTCCCGATGCTCTTGCCGAGGTTGCGATAGAGCCGGTG
>DIXK01000072.1 GCA_002428665.1 Verrucomicrobia subdivision 3 bacterium UBA6082 | reverse complement strand
GTACTGAGCCGGTATCATAGGGGGGGCCAGTCAAAGGAATCTCTTAGAACGGCCAGGAGCCCGGGGGTGAGGCGTCATCCCGGCGTTCATACCCAAAAGTCGCGCACCCAATGTCCCATGCGAGAGGTTGGCCAGGAACCTGGGCTCGGAGTCCCATAGTTCCGCGGGATCCTGCCGGGTGAAATGGTGAGACATTTGCGACATCGTATAATGCGTTGCTCAGTTGTTGGGGTTGCATCCCTTGGCCAGTGTCTCTGCCGCCTTTGCGACCTCCCGGGCGAACCAGTAGGCCCATTCTTCGATCAGATTCGCGGCCTGTTCTGGGAAGGGTTCCCAGACCACTGGGATGTAGCGAGCCTCAAAGGCTTTGACAGTGTGCAAAACCGCCTTGGGCGGAATCTTGGACTGGTAGCGGTGGGTTGTGATCTCAGCCTGTGCTCCCACGATCAGGAGGCGAGCGAATCGGAAGCCCCGGAGCCGGTGAAGCTCGCGCTCAAAGCGGTCTCGGTTATCACCGACACAGCAGGATACCAGATCCGCTATGCTCTTGCGCTCGATGCCGAAAAGGTCTTCGAGACCCTGGACGGAGTAATCCCCGCTCGTGAGTGTCCCGCGCAATGATGGAAGTCTGAGAAACGACAGCGGGGCCTGCTCCCGGGTGTCAATGATGATTGTCGGTTGAATTGGCTTCATCCTGAGAATGCGTTATGGGTTAGGACTCTCGGATTCCTCGATGAAGTCTTCCATCTGCTCGATTTCGTCCACCGCAGTCAGGGCAATTTCGAGTGCGTCCTTGACTACTTGGCAGCTCTCTGAACCGTGCTTTTTCACGTAGACCAAGTACGGTCCATTGGCATCGTCGGCGGTGTAGTGGCCTGAGGCTAACAAGCCTTGAATGGCGTGGGCCGTGATTGTCCTGAATGCCTGTATTTTTTGCTCTCTAGTCATGGGGTCTTCCTTCCTCGATTTGGTTACTCCCGACACCTTCGCACCCGTCTACCGACATACCGACACCCCTATATATATAGGGGGTGTCGGTATGTCGGTAATCTCTCGGGCAACCGGCATGTCGGTGATTTTGACGGTGTTTGTCGGTATGTCGGTAAACTCTCTAAGTGTTTGATACATAGAATCCTTGGTTGGTCTTCCGAACTAAGTCGAGATGTCGCCACTTTTCGATACGACGTTCGGCAGTGCGCGACGTTTTTCCAACTACCGACATGACGGTAGCTACGAGCTTGCTGTACTCCCATGCCTTGGTCTCTCGAAAGATGGATTCGACCATTGGAAGCTCTTGATTTCTAGCAGTTTCCGATTTTGCGTCACCTGCCGATTCAACCGAAACATGCATCTGGGCTTCCGTGTTCCACGCGAATCTTGGGCCGGACTCCCGGGGGATGGGCGCGTTCCGGTTTTTGTCGCTCCAAACAAGAAAGGCGTCCTCGTCTCGTTCAAGCCGCAGGTTGGTCTCTGCCTTGCGCTCCAACTGGCTCCCCAAGTGCCCACGAGTCTTTTCCGTGCCGGGGTTGAGATGAATCACTCCCACGGTAGGACAGGCGAACTTGATTGCCAGAGCGTGCAGTTCAGTGACGAAGCCATTGGACTCCCGGGGGTCGTTCACGTCGCCAACCAAATCTGCGCCGCCGTCCAGAATCAGCGAGTGAACCCCGCCACACAACTCCAAGCCGGTTTCCAGCGCCACATGGATGCAGCGCCGAGCGTCGGACAGATCGAATCCGGTGATACAGTAGGACAGTAACCAGTGGGGAGGTTCCGAGATTCCCGCCCGCCGCAACGTACGCTCAATAAGACGCCAGTGGTCCAAGGGGCTCTGTTCAGTGTCCAAGTGGATCAGGGCGAACCGCTCCGGGTTACTGGAAGTGACGCCAAGACAGTCGCATTCCTCAGGACACACAGCCATAGCGGCTGCCATCATCGCCCCGCTGAATGCCGATTTGCCGGCCTTGGGTGCGGCACTAATTGCGGTCAGGTTTCCCGGAGTGCAGATCGGTATCCCATTAATGAAATACCGCGCCGGTAGCTCTGGGGGCTTCGCGAGGATGTTGAATGCCCGTGCCGCCAATCTTGCTTTTAGGTCATCCGTGCTGTTGGTCCCATGCGATTCCAACATCCGCCGTGAGGCATCGCCAATTGTCTTGGCCGGTATGGTGGGATCTTGTGCGATGCGCTTCAGCTCTGTTGCGTCCCGAATAGCCGCTCGCCGCAGTGCCCGGTCTGCGACCCGTTCCAAGAACTCGGGGAATCGTGCCGTGAGAACCGCTTCTTCAGGGAGCTTTTGCAGGTATTCGTTTCCGCCAGCGTCACCGGTCTTGGAGTGATCCCGAAGCCACGCGTCAAGCCTTGAAGATGTTAATGGTTGAGAATCCTGGGCCAATGCTGACAGGGCGGAAAACACCGTTTGGTGCCGAACATCATAAAAGAAATCCGGCTCGAGTCGGTCTAAAAGGTCCCGGGGATCTTGCGAACCATCATCCGCTGCCAGGATGACACAGCCGAGAGCCCCGCGCTCCGCAGCGTCATCGAATGGCGGTAACTCCCCGTTGGTTGGCTTGCGCGAGGTCATGTTTTACCTCCTTTTGAGAGAATGCGCGCCGCCATCCGGGCGAGCATCTTGAAGTGTTCCCGCCGCTCTACCCATTGGGGGTGACCGGCCAGGATGTCCAGGAGCGTCACCAACTCACGCCGATTCCGGCGCTTGCAGGTTCGCTGTTTCGGGGTTAGCTTCCTCATACTTCTGTGGTTTGGCGAGTGGGTCCTTACCCCTCGCCTTTTTTCTTTGAGGGTTAGCTGCGGATAAAGGCATTAAGTTCCGCTTTAGAAACGAAGATGGCTTTGCCCTTCCGATAGAACGGGAGCCCCGCCTTGTTATAGGCCCGGAGTGTGTTGCTGCACACGTCCACGACCTCCTTAGCTTTACTTAGGCGAAACAGATCGAAACCGGTTTCGCTCGTTGTGTTTGCCTGATTGCCGTTGAATGTTTTTGTATTCATCATCCATGGGCGAATTGGGGACATTTTGTACACGAGACCCCCACGGGACCCCTGAAAACATTGGTCAAAATAAATTTTCGAGATGTACAGAAAAGAGCCCCGAAATAAATCGGGGCTTGGCTTTGGTGGTTGGAATTAGACCCCCATTAAAGGAGCCCGGAACAACCTTAAACGCGTTTACAGGATAGGGCCTTCACTTTGTTACCCCCTGGGTGAGTTGAGGGAAGCCTTGTAGGATTTTCCGAGTAACTGCCTCTGGAATGTGGGTGTAAAGGTCAGATACGTAATCGCTGGAATGACCGGCTAACTCTTTGGCGACTGCCTGACTGCCGCCCTTGATTTTGATAGTCGAGACAAATGTATGCCGCATACAGTGAAAGCTGATGGCGTTGGTTTTCCGGGTCTTAAGCGTGCGCTTGTTACCAGATTCGTCCTTTTGAGCGTGTTTACTGCGGGGCGGCACGAGCCCTGCGGGGAGTAATACATCGTCGTAAAACTCATTGGAGAACGGCCCAGCCCCCTTTTCCTCGTAGTATCTCGCCTGCTCTGGCCAAATAGGTGTGGCCGGTTTCACATTTCCCGCACTGGCCCTTAGATCCCACAACATAGATCTAAGCTCCCCGCCAAAAGGGATATTAACCACTTTACCCGTTTTCGAAGTGGTAAGCCGAATTAGACCTTCTCCAAAGTCAACGGCACCCCAAGGACACCGTATCAGGTCGCCCATCCTTAAGCCGGTGAAGAACCCCGCAACTACCATATACCTCCAGAATGGCGACGGGGCCTTGTCGTAGATGGTCCTCATTTCCGAAAGCGTGAATGCGCGACGGATGCGCTTGCTGTCTTTGGTGAGTTTAAGGCTCTTGGTTGACGGGACAGGGTTGATTTGTAGGGCCTGATTTTGAACCGCATAATTGAAAAACGCGGTTAGTATTTTCCGATAGAGCTTTGCCGTTGCCGTGCTGGTCTTAGCTCGTTTTTCACGTAGAAAGTCGCCTATGATTTGCGGTTGAATGTCCCTCAAAAGCGGAGCCTGTTCCGTTGCGTTTAAGCTCTTAGCAAACTCCTCGATTGTGTCCTTGTATTTGGTAACAGTGACCGGCGATAAGTCTTTACACTCCGCCAACCACAACGCCGAATACCCCGACAGGGTGTGAACCGCGTCGGTGCGACGGGTAAGGAGCCTGAAAAACTCCTCTGTGAGGCTCCCGGCCTTATGAGCCTGATCTATCATTTCCAGCTTGGTTTTCTCGCGTTCGGCCTGCGCTTTATCCTGGGTACCGGTTGAGCGAAGAAACTGCTTTCCGTTCAACCTGTAACCCACCCACCAGTTGCCAGAACCTTTTTGTTTGTATAGCCATGCCATAGTGCGGAAAGCCTACCACTATATGTAACTATATGCGAGAATTAACTTTCACTACGCTTCAACAATGCGAAACCCCAACAAATCGAACCATTTTGAAACATATTTCCCGGTGGTTTCGTTCCGGAGGTTCGAATCCTCTCCCTTCCGCCATTTTTGTCTTTCTGTCTTCACACCCATTGTCACCTCAATTCAGCCTTGGTAACAGGTTCCCTAAACCAGCTAATACAAGGTCTTTATCGAATAAGAGCGAATGAGTGATCGTCAAAGTAAGAAAGCGTTGCTTATGACATCCAAGATCTTCTCGATAACTGTTCTGACCACATTTGTGGTGATGCTATCGTCGGGCTGTGGGAAAAAAGCTCCACCGCCTGAACCTGACTACAGGGTGCTGGAAACAAACGTCGTCTCCCAGGCGGCTCCAGCGCCGAACAGCGCGATGGTGCGGTTGGATGCCAAGCCTGGCAGCAGCGTGCGCATCGAGGGCACCTCTACCCTGCACAACTGGCAGGTTATCGGCAAGTTGATCGGGGGTTACCTCGAACTGCCAACCGCTCTGATTGGAGACTCGGGAGCGCAAGTTAACCCAGGCAAAGTTGAGGCCCACTGCGAGACATTCATTCCGGTTCGCTCTTTGCGCAGCGTAACCAAGGAGGGGAATGCATACAGCACAATGATGGACGACATCATGTATGAAAAGTTTCTGGCTGGGGCTCATCCGCGAATCCTCTACCGCCTTCAAGAGCTCGTGTTGAAAACGGCAGCCACGAACGCTGGGTCGCCGATGATTTTTGACAGCCGTGGCGATCTGGTGGTAGCAGGAGTGACAAATGAAATATCGATGCCCGTGACGATTACCGTGGTCGGGGATAACACCCTCAGAGTGAGTGGAAGCGTGGACACGAAAATGAGTGCTTTCAAGATCGAGACTCCGGCGCCAGCGGGAATGCTCATAAAAACCGGGGATGAGGTGAAGCTGCTGTTCGAGTGGGCCGTAGGCCGCAAACCAACAACGGCACCAGCGACCACGGGCGAGCCGAAATAACGCCCGCCGGGGATTCCGACTGGCCGGTTTCAGTTCCGCGAGAGGTCTTCCGGCATCTGCGCCAGAATGCGGTATTTCCAGCCTTTAAGGTGCAGGATTCTTCGCCAGAGTTTCTCCGGCTCGGGATCGAATATAAGGTCCATGGAGGCAGGATGGATTAGCCACGCATCACGCTTGATTTCATCTTCGAGCTGGCCCGCGCTCCAACCGGCATAACCGGCAAAGAGCCGCAACTTCTGGGATGCGGAGAAGGATTCACCTGCCTCTACCAGGGCTTCCAGCGAATGGCCGAGGGTGAGGTTGTTCATCACATTGGCCTCCGGAATGAACACATCCGATTGCAGAAAGCTCAGCGCCGAAGGCTGGACGGGGCCGCCGAGGAAAACCGGAAAGTTCTTCAGGCGCTCGGGCATATCAATGGTGATCACATCGCCGGCGAGGGCTCCGGCGGGGCGGTTGAGCACCAGCCCAAAGGCTCCCTCGCGATCGTGCTGACAAATGAGCACTACTGTGCGTTGAAAGAAGGAACCGCCCAGTTGACCGCTATCGAGCAACAGCTGACCTTTTAAGAACTGCTTCTTTTCCGCCATAGCCTTCCGGGGCTGTGCTTGCCCCGAAGGCAATCTGGATTATTTTAAGGCCATGTCAAAGATTTGTCTGTTCCTGCTCGCATTGGCGCTGATGGCGGCCGCAGTCACCGGCTGCAAATCCTCATCGGGCAGCCGTGAATACCAACCCGGCAAGGGATGGATCACCAACGACTAGACGTCGGTGAGATTACGCCGTTCAGGGTGCCAGCCGCGCCCGCACGGCAGCGACGATAGCCGCCGCATCAATTCCGCTCGCGGCGAGCAATTCGTGAGGCTGGCCTGACCGTGGCAGTTCGCGGACGGCGAGTTTGTGGACCCGGACGCCTTCGGTGCTTAGTTCGCCCGCTACGGCATCGCCCAAACCGCCCTCCGGGTAATGGTCCTCGACCGTAATGACCAGGCTGTTGGTCTTGCGGGCGGCCTGCAAGATCACGTCGCGGGCCAGCGGCTTAACGCTGTAGGCATCTACCACAGTGATTCCCAGACCCTCCTGCTTGAGCGCATCGGCCGCTTTCAGGGCCTCGGTCAAAGTCACTCCGGCCGCCACTACAGTGGCCTTGTCGCCCTCGGCCTGGCGCAAGACCTTGGCACCACCGATCGGGAATAATTCGGCATTGTCGTAAATCACCGGCGTTTTCGGCCGGGACGTCCGGAGATAACACAACCCCCGGTGACGCGCCGCTTCCTCAACCAGTCTCTCCGCGCTGACCGCGTCGGAAGGATAAAGCACCACACTGCCTGACGCGGCTCGCATCATAGCCAGGTCCTCCAACCCCATCTGGGAAGGTCCATCTTCCCCAATGCTCACACCGACATGCGAACCCGCCAACTTGAGATTGGCACCGGAAATTGCTCCAACGCGAATCTGATCGTAGGCACGAGAAAAGAAGGCGGCAAAGGTGGAGGCGAAAGGGATTTTGCCTCGCGCGGCAAAACCAGTGGCAGCGCCCACCATGTTTTGCTCCGCAATGAAACATTCCACAAAGCGCTCGGGGAATTTTTTCAGGAACCGCTCCGAATAAGTCGAGTTCTTGGTGTCGCAGTCCAGGACCACGATGCGGGAATCCACGGATCCAATCCGGGCGAGGGCGTTTCCATAGGCTTCACGCGTGGCCACCAAATCCCCCAGTTTATAGCCGAGAGCCGGAAAGGTCGGAGCCACAGTTTCAGAAACAGGGACGCGTACGGGCGCAGGAATCGAACAATCACGCCCCGAACGGGCGCTTGGTTCCAATTCGGCTATCGCTCTTTCCGCCTCCTCAGCAGAGAGCGGCTTGCCGTGCCAGCCTTCTTTGTCCTGCAGGAAAGAAACCCCGCCACCCTTGAGCGTCCGTGCGAGGATCACCAGGGGCTGATCGCCCAGGCCCACCGCGGCCAACACTTCGAGAATTTCATCGACATCGTGGCCCTCGATCTCCTCCGTGCGCCAGCCAAAAGCGGCGAACCGTTCCTGGTAGATCTCGAGATGATGACCCAAGGCCGTTGGTTGGCTCTGACCCAGGCGATTCACATCGACCAGAGCCACAAGATTGTTCAATTTGTAATAACCGGCGAGCGCGGCGGCTTCCCAAACCGCGCCTTCAGCGCATTCGCCATCTCCCAGTAGCACGTAGGTCCGAAAATCGAGCTTGTCCATGCGAGCTGCCAACGCCATTCCCACGCCGACACTAAGGCCCTGACCGAGGGAACCCGTGGCCACATCGACAAAGGGCGACCGGGGCGTAGGATGCCCCTCCAAGGCGTGGCCAAATTGGCGAAGTTTGAGCAAATCTTCTACCGGGAAAAGCCCTGTTTCCGCCAAAGCCGCGTAAAGTAAGGGCGCTGCGTGGCCCTTAGACAGAATAAAGCGGTCATTGTTGTGGTAGCACGGGTCTTTAGGGTCGTAGCGCATGTGCCCAAAGAACAAGGCCGCAACCAAGTCAGCTGCGGACAAGCAAGAACTGGGGTGTCCGCTCCCGGCCGCGGTGGTGGCGCGGATCGAATGAATGCGCAACTGGTTCGCGATTCCCTTAATAATCTCAACTTCGTTTTCGTTCATAGTCCTGATTTGCCTTTACAGGGGTTGGCTGCGCTACTTTCTGTGGAGCTGCCGCATCCCAAAAGTGAGAGCATCTTACGGCACAGGTTTACGCAAAGCGAGTCTTTGCTCCGGCAATCGACACATTGAACTTTCAACCCAGTTGAATCCAAGCGATGCTCACCCTTGTGACACTGGCACCAGCGGACCTCCCCAACCGAGTCGGCGCGGTCATTCTGGCTGCGGGCGCTTCCAGCCGTATGGGCCGCCCAAAGTTGTTGCTACCCTGGAGCGGCGGCACCGTGCTATCGCATCTGGTTGCGCTATGGCAAGAATTGGGAGTCAAGCAGGTCGCCGTGGTTTACGCTGCGGCTAACAAGGAATTGTTGGTCGAATTGAACCACTTAGATTTCCCCATGGCACACCGCATCATCAATCCCGTTCCTCAGGAAGGTATGTTTAGCTCCATTCGCTGCGCCGCTAAATGGCAGGGCTGGCTTCCTGAGATAACGGAGTTGGCCATCGTTCTGGGAGACCAACCTCAGCTGAGACTTTCCACACTGCGTGCGCTCCTGAGATTCTCGGCAGCTCATTCCGGCCAAGTTTGCCAACCGTCCTGCGGCGGGAAACGAGGCCATCCGGTCGTCATTCCACGCCGGCTATTCAACCAACTATCCACGTCTGCGGCTCCCACCCTGAAGGACTTTCTGGCGCGTTCGGCAGAGACGGTCAGGATGTGCTGGGTAAATGACCCGGGGCTGCACCTTGATATCGACAGGCCAGAGGATTATGAGCGCGTGAGACAGCTTCTCCAAGCAGGCTCGCCAACCCGACCAAACGGGCAACCTGGCGCCAAACCGGGAATTGGCACTACAAATAGGCCCTAAAAAGAGTTGAACTGCTGCGCAGGCCAGCGAGAATCATCTCTGCAGACGACTATGACGAACCTGGACGAGGCACAACGAAGTATTGTGAGCCACTGGATTGCGGACGGTTTAAAGCTTTCCGAAATACAAAACCGGCTCACAGCAGAACTAGGCATCCGTATGACCTACATGGAAGTGCGGTTGCTGGTGGATGATTTGAAACTGATCCCGAAGGATCTTGAACCACCAAAACCGGCTACACTCCCCAGCACTGATGACCCAAAGCCAGCGGTAGCCCTATCCCCTGAACCACCCGCCCCTGCTGCATCCGGACAAGTCTCAGTCTCTGTGGATGAACTCACCCGCCCCGGAGCACTCGTCAGCGGTAAAGTGACTTTCAGCGACGGGAACAAGGCGGAATGGTATTTGGACCAATCTGGCCGATTAGGCTTGGCTAGCCAGACGCCGGGCTATCGGCCTGCAGCCTCGGACGTCCAGCAATTCCAGGCAGCGTTGGAGTCCGAACTCGCGAAGATTGGCTTCTAATAGCTTTCACCACAATAGGTTGGGACGATGTGGCGGGCTATTCCGACGTGCTGCCAGTAGGGCTTGTCGAATCCTGTGACGCGACGGGCTGCTTCCGGACGAATAATAACATCACGGAAAGCAGCAGCCCAATCGCTACAGCGGCCAAGCTGATGTAGAGGTATTGTGTCGGAGGCTCGAAACGGAAGGCCACCTCGTGCGTTCCTACCGGCAAGTGTACTCCTCGCATGAGATAATTGCACTTGAGCAAAGTCTCCTTACGGCCATCCACGTAAACATTCCAATTCGCGTCAAAACGATCATTTAACAGGAGTATTGAGGGAGCGTTGGCCTCCGCTTTGAGCACGATGTGTTTCGGCGCGTAACTGGTGTAAGTGACGGTGCCCGGCTGCTGGGTGGCATTGGTGCCGGCGGGAACCGGGGCTGGAGGCGAAACCAACACCAACTGTGCTGGGTCAAACGCCGGATTCGCCAACTGCTCAAGGGTGGACTGCTCGTTCGTAACGACCTGCCATTGGGAGTAAAGACTGGCACGAGGCAAAGCCCCAGTGAATTCGAACACGGCAAAGCTGCCGTTGGTTGCGGGCACGGCAGTCAACTCCTCCAGTTTGGTCGGACGCGGAATCCCGGGCTTGGGAGCGATCTGAAACCGCTCCACAATTTGGAAGCGGGCTTTGCCGGCGTCGAGTTGCTGATTAAGGAATGGCAGAAAGTCCGCCGCACCCAGCAGGTAACGGGTGCTGGTTAACTGCCAGCGACGCGGAACCAGGAGGGGGACATCGGTCATCGAGCGCGGCTGCAGCGCGGTCTCAAAGGCCAGCAAGTCCGCCGGCATGCGGGGCAGTTGGACAATATCCAGGGAGTGGATGTTATAATAAAAGAAATGGTGCTGCGCCCATTCGATGCGGTAGAGCTGATCGATCATCCCCAACTCAGGCGGTGCGCGCAAGGCATCACCAATCCAGCCCGGAAGGATAGCAACCCGTTGCAAGTAAGGTTTCTCGCGCAAGCGGTCCAGCACGGGGTTGCTGGCGTATTTTTGCTGGTAATCCCAAGTAATGATCCAGGGCAGGTTGGCGCGCCCCAGGTCGAGAACCAGGAAGACACCGAGCGCTAGCGCCCCCCACCGGCCTCTACTTCCGGCGAAAGCACCGCTGAGAACCAGCGTGAGCAAGGCGATGGCTACCATGAGCAGCAAAACGAACCAGCCCAATTGTCCGATGCTGAAAGCCGCGATAGCCTCAGCCGTGGTCTGATCGAATTGAACTTCCTGCAAGTGCTGGACCAGGTTTGTTCTGCTAGAAGAATAGATTAGCCACCCGAGCATGGTGGCACCCAGAAACGCAAAGCTGCCAAGTGTCCAGCGGCGGTCAAAACCACGAACTCGTTTCCACCACGCTTTGATCCCGTTTACCAAACCCTCACTGCTGCTTGATGCTGTTTCCACGTAAGTCCGCCACAGCCCGTTCACCCCGTAAGCAAAGAGGACAACGAGCGCCCAGTTTGCCACATGGGAGAATTTCGCCGGGTTCCGGATCGTGGAAAAGTAGGGCAGCATGTAGAGGAATTGGTAGAAGGGGGCGAACCGCCCAAAGGAAAGCAACACCGCCACCACTAGAACGCCGAACCAGAACCAAACCCAGCGGCGAGAACTGAGGGAGAAGACGGAATCCTTCTTACGGAACCCCTGGAATACCGACCAGGCGGCTACGAGCACCACCAGAATTCCGGCATAGATGCCTCCGCCGGTGAAGCGCATAAACCCGGCGGGTGGCTGGCCTTGCTTGCCACTTGCAAAATAGCGGTCCCAGTTAGGGTCCCGACCAACGGCACCCCAGTAATTGCCGCCCGAGTAATTCTTCTGCAAACTCTCAGGCAGGCCCTGGGGCGTATCCATCCGATAGCCAAACAGCCCGGGAACAAAGAATGATAATCCCTCCGCCTTCGGCAAGCTCCACTGCGTAGCCCAGTCCCAACGCTGCTCTTTGGTCTGAGTATCTTGAGACGTGCCCGCGACACCCTGGATCTGCGTGGAAATGAGCAATCCCAGGGCGTGCGCTGCGGTCAGGGCGGCACAAACAGCCACGAGACCCACACGAACCACAGCCTGTTTCAACTTACGCGAGGTCGACCCGTCGACGGCGAAAGACTGATACACCACGAAGGCAGCGACAAGGAGACTGAAAATCGCCCCAAGGTCCGCGCCTTCCATAATCCCCAGACCCACCGCAAAACCTGCCAGGACCAAGCGTAACCACGATCCCCGAGCGTTCGGGCTGGCCACAGCCGCAAGTGCGAAGAAACTCATCGCAATTGTCAACGTGTGAGGAGCCATACCCCAGGTAGCTGCTGAAAAGAAAGCCGAGTTGAGGGCGGCGGCCAAACCACCCAGTAAACAAGCGATCGGGTTCAACCGCAGTTGTCTCAGAAAACACCAGACGCCGAACCCCAGGATGAAGATGGCAATCGGGGCATACCACTTGGCATACATCACCGGGCCGAGGACCCAGCGTAGACCCTGGGTGATCGTCGGCGAGCCCCCGACCTGGTAGCCCAGTGTGTTCAAATCGTACCAAGCTCCAGCAAGGTAACCTGGCAATTCAAAAGGGGCTGCTGAAAATGCCCCAAGTGGACTGTCATTTGAAAAGAGTATGTTCTCGGGAGTCAAGTTAGCCCGAAAGATCCCCAATAAAACCAATCCCATGACTAGGCACGTCCAAAGGGCCGCCATGTATTTCACTGAGGACCCGGATTGAGTAGAAGAGGTTGCGTTCATGCTTTGTAAGGCGAAACGAAATAATGGCTCTAAGGTCGTATCTTGGCCTGGTTAGCCTGGCCAAGATAAATGCAAACCAGATCAGCCTGAGCTTCACGGTTCAACTCTTCTGCGCGCTTGCGGTAATCGCAGAGCCCCCTCCAGCCGAACAAACGTTTGCGCAAAGAGTTATAGGGAAAGCGGGGATCGCTCAGGGGAATGTCGCTGGCATAAGCCTCGCTCGCCCAAAAGACACCATCATCTCCCTCGTGAACTACCTGATTCAGCGCCAAGCCTGCCTCCTTTGCCAAGAGTTCAATACTTTGCTGAGTATGCAGAAAGAGGTGGCGAGGAGCGTCCAGATTGACCCAATTGATCCCAAAATGCTCCCAGCCGTATGAGGAGGCAACGGGAATCCGCACGATCACAGTTCCATTGGGGCTCAGTAGACCCCCAAGAGTCCTCATAACACTGGCGGGATTATCCATGTGCTCGTAACTGTGATGCAGCATGATGAGATCATAATGACCAGTCAACCGATCCAACTGTTTCTTGTGAATCGTAAGCCCACCGGGATAGGTTAGTTCCCGCTCCAGGAAAGGATCGACGCCCGTCAGATGTTTGAAGCCAAGGTATTGCAAGTCGAGGAGCAACCGACCCGACCCGCAACCCACATCCAGGATCCTGGCTTCGAGCGCCGGGCCGAGACGCTTTACTGACATCATTGCCCGATTGGGGAAGAAGACACGTGACACAATCGCGCCCGGGAAGGAAAACCGGCCGTAAGCGTAAGCGGACCAGCGGTGGCGAAGCAGCGTTTTGGCCCAGCCATGCTTTTCAAAGGAATAGTAGCTTTCCGGGTAGTACCGGGCCATGTTCTGCGGCACGTTCAACAGTTGAACGCATCCGCATTGGGCGCATTCCAAATACTCAAACTGATCCCGAAAACCGAACATCATCTCCCGGGCGATATGCACCGTGTTACCGGAAGAGTTTTTGCAGATTTTGCAGGAATTCATGTGACGGAGTCACTGTCCAGGGCGAATCGCATGGACACACGCCCGGGTCCACGATCGGCTCATCCCTGAAACTCGACCACCTTAGGCTCTGGCAGGGGCAGAATAAAACGACCGCCAGCTCGCTGATAGGCAGTCTCCCGCTGGATGATCTCCGCAGCAAAATTCCAGGCGAGGACCAATGCGAAGTCCGGTTGGTCATTCAACAACAGCTCGGGCGGGCGAATCGGGATCCAGGAACCCGGCGCCACTTTGTTTTGTTTGAAGGGGGTATTGTCGATAATGTAATCGAGATCCTGACAGGTAAGTCCGCAGGAATTCAACAAAGTGTTGCCTTTGGCTGACGCCCCATAGCCGATTATCCGCCCTTTCAGTTTCCGAACCAGCGCAGGCAATTCCGTCCGAATATGGTGCACCTGGTTCACGAAGGGCTTCCACGCCGCCGGATCGCTCAAGTTCAACTGGCTTTCCAACTGCAAAGCCTGGAAAACGCTCTCGTGAACCTGATCGTTCCCGGTACGCCGCCGCAGGTGAAAAAGGATGCAACCACCGTGGATCGGGTAATGGTCGATCCGTTGCAGAAAGAAAGGCGAAGGCTCCGTCAGCGCCTGAATGGAGCGCACGGAAACATACGACAGATGTTCGTGGTAAATGGTGTCAAACTCCACCCTCCGGAACAGGTCCACGAGGTAAGGCACTTCGAATGTCACCAGGCTACCTGGGTTCGAAATAATCTCCAGGCCAGCGAGCAAGTCCTGGAGGTCCTCGATGTGTGCGAAGACGTGCCGCCCAACGACCAGGTCCGCCGCCCCCCATTCGTCGCGAATGCTGCGCGCCGTGGTGGCATTGAAAAACTCGATCCGGGTTGGTATGCCATCCTCAATCGCGAGTCTGGCAATGTTCTCCGCAGGCTCAACGCCCAAGACCTCACACCCTGCCTGCTGGAACTTCTTCAGGTAGATTCCGGTGTTACTTGCGATCTCCAGCACCCTTGGCGGGCGAGTGAAGCCCCCGACTTGAGTTAGATGCTGTTCCTGCTCGGACAGATGCGAATCCATGGTCCGGGAGGTCGACGTGACATAGGCATACCGTGAGTAGAGCACTCGCGGATCAACCGTATCGGCAAGTTGCGCCAGCGAGCATTTCGTGCAGACAACGAGGCGCAGCGGCAGGAAGGTTGTGTAACCGGATACAACCTCGGCGGGGATAAAATCGTTAGCGAGGGGCGTTTTGCCCAGGTCCAGGACCAGCGCCAAGTCTTTTGAGCCGCAGGCGCGGCAGCAGTTACGTTCGTGAATCATATCTGTTTATGCATCAATCGTCTGCCCGCCGACTGGTGGCCTGTGGCGTCAGCCGGTTTAGAACGGTTCTGTGCATGCTGCCAGCTAGAGAGCACAAGGGCAAGGCTCGGGATTGAGCGCGGACACGGCAGCGAGTCAGCCCCCTGCACGGTCAGGCCACCAATCCGGGACCCCAGGTCTTGGGATCCTCTGAGAATCGAACCAGCATCTCTCGAACACCTCGACGCCAGGACCCTGGCGGTCGGGATAATCGGGAGGCAAGCTTGCGGTTCGAGAGCACGGAATAGGAGGGTCGGCGCATGGTTGAACCAAAAAAAGCCGTCAGCACCGGTCCAACTACAACGGAGTCTTTCAGCACCCCGCTGCGTCTGGCCTCTGCCAGGATGCCGAGAGTCCAATCATAGCGGCTCAACCCTTCGTCATTCACGGCATGGAAAAGGCCAACCGCGCCCTCTCGAATCAATGAAACTGTGGAGAATGCAAGGTCGGGAGCATAGGTGGGTGCGGCCACTTGGTCGGTCGTGGCCTTAAGAGGCTTTCCGGCCATGGCCTGGCGCACAACCGCATGGACATAGGACTTGGCTTGGAACGGATGCAGACCAAATAACCAACTTGTGCGCAAAACGAGGTTCTTATCTGAGGCGCTCAGCACCGCTTGCTCTCCGTGCAGTTTGCCCGCTCCATAATGATTTAGCGGATTGGGCAAGTCGGATTCCTCATAAGGGAGTGTCTTGCCTCCGTCAAAAACATAGTCAGAGCTGAAATGGACCATCGGGATTCGGAGATCCAGGCAAAACCCGGCCAGCAATTCCGGACCACGGGCGTTTACGGTCCAGGACAGCTCTCGTTCCACTTCACATCGGTCCACTAGATTGTAAGCCGCAGTGTTAATGACCCAATCAGGGCGCAGTGCACGCAACTGTTGCCACATGATTTCCGGCCGAGACAGGTCGAACTCCTCGACGTCCCAGCAGATCAGTTCCATTCCGGTTGGGGCCAACTCCCGAATGGCATGGGCCAGCAAACCTTTTCCGCCAGTGACAAGGATTTTCATGGATCTATCTCGCATCGATCCGCGGCAAACCCAATCGAAAAAACCTCCGATAATCTTCCCAGCGGGCGAAACGCCACGTTAAGAATCTGAGCATCCATAAGTCGCCGCGCTTTCGAAACCCGCGAAGGCTCTTCCGATTTGCCTGAATATGAGTTCGAAGTCGCCAACACTCCCTGACAGGTTGCCAAAAAGTGCGCTCAAAAAACGACCATCGCCCCACCAGGATTGTTCCTGCCACAGACTCCACAAAATAAAGTAACAAGGACGGGACGATGAGCAGCAAAAGCAGGTGCTGTGAGTTTTTTAACAGACTCAGCAAGTGATTCCGATTGGAATAGAACCTTTTGGAATCATTTGTTCGAATCTCCACGACCTTGCTCCCCCCTTTCGGGTTCACGGAAACGGCACCGCGGTGATGAATTCTCGCCATCGGTGCATGCACGATTTTGTCACCCGAAGCCCAAATCCTCCAACACAGATCGAGCTCTTCTCCATAGAGGAAATAAAGGTCATCGTAACCGCCGATCCGCTCAAACAAGTCTTTACGCAGAAAGGCGAAACCATGCCCCATGAATAGGGTGGTGGGCACATAACCCCTGGGCGGTTCGACACCGTGCCCGCTAAGGTCGAAACCTATGCCGCCACGCGATTGTATTTCGTCGTTGTCGTAATCCAATACCAGCACACCAGCGCAGCCAACATTCGCTTTTTCAGCTGCCAGGTACAATTCCTCTATGCACCTGGGTTCAAGCCAAACATCCGGGTTGAGCAAGAACAGATAACGACCTGTCGCGTGCTTGGTCACCAGGTTGACCCCGCCACCGAAACCTAAGTTGCACCCATTCTGTATAAAGAGAGTGTTGGTCCAGCTTGCGGTAAAGTCCTGTGCTTGATGGTCTGATCCGTCATTGGACTGGTTATCCGCGATGATGATCTGCATCCGATTAAAGATGCTCTGTCCTTGAAGGGTCTCCAGGCACCGCTTCATCCAAGCTGAGCCATTATAGTTCAGCAATATGACACTGACCCAAACCTCGTCTGCCACCAATCGACTTTCTGGCGTGCCCTTCATACCGTTGTCACCGGGCACGATGAAAGATCAAACTCTGAGCTGCCAGCGCCCCAAGCAAATGGGGTAATTCCGAAGAGGTACCAAGCGAAAGAATGGGCTGAGATTTCAAGCCAGTTCATGTTTTGTCGACTATTTTCCACCGGTCTCATTTCCTGTCAGGAAATCGTTGTGCAGATTCGGTGGTGGTGTCGAACCCGTCAACATTTAAGTTTTGACACATTTAAGTAGTGACCGCGATTCGCACGCGGCAGCGGTCCTTTAGTGCCACTAAAGCATAATAAAAAACATATCTGAAAAGCTTGACAAATCCAAAGAGATGGAGCTAAGGATTTTATGTTAAGTTCTCACATTGACTAAGGATTCGGGAAAATACTAGAAAGAGTGTTATGAATACAGATCATCTCAACCACCCCACCAACCTGCAGTTGGAACAGTCCTGCAAAAGAATTCTCTTGCAAGTGGCCTTGCTGAAACGACTCCTCGTCCTGGGGGTGGTTGGCCTGGCAGCACTGGAAGGCCGCAGCGCTGCGGTTCTGGATGTGGTGCCTCAAGTCAACACTACAACCCCCGGCGGAGGCTATTCTGCGTCTCTTAGTCAGGTGTTTCGCTTTCAGCAACTCTACCCGGCACATGAGTTCCCCCCGGTCCCGATCCGGATCACTTCGCTTTCCTGGCGAAGGTTCAATACGGAGACTTTTCAAAATGCATCCGGGCAATACCGGTTCAAGCTGTCAACGACGAGCAAGACCGAAAGCACACTCGGAAGCGTCTTTGACCAGAACATCGGCCCTGACGAGACGATTGTTTTTGACGGCACATGGACTGTGTCCAGCATGACCACCCAGACAAATCCTCCTTACCCATTTGAGATGGTGCTGAATCTAACCACACCGTTCGTGTATGATCCGACGAAAGGCAACCTCCTTGTAGAACATCAATGTTTCAGTACAACGGTTCCTTATTGCGATGCCGCCGGTGGTGTGGGTGATGGGTTAGCGCGGGCTTACAACACAAGCCTTAATCCCAATGCCACGACTGCGTCAATGGTCGACACCGGAGGCGACATTATTCAGTTCGAGTACACTCCGCTTCAGGACATCGTGTTTATACCAACCAGCTCGACCTTTACAAATTCCCTGAATGTTACCCTCCTTTCCGGGGTGCCCAACAGCGTAATTCGCTACACGACCAATGGAAGCGATCCAACAGAGACTTCGACCGCCTACACCGCGCCGATCATTCTGAACGCGACAACAACAGTAAAGGCCCAACTGTACGTGAATAGCTTCCCTGCCTCTGACGTTTTCTCTCAGACTTATACGTCGTATGTCCGTCCTGACATCGAATTTATGCCGGTCGGTCAGCTTTTTACTAACCAACTCACGGTGACCCTGGTAAACAATGTCGGTGTAGGTACTCTGCGTTACACCATGGACGGCTCTGCTCCACAGACTGCCTCCACAGCCTACACCGGACCAATTAATATCACCACAGGAGTAACCATCCGAGCTCAGGTATTCCTCAACACGTTTCCTGTTTCCGAGGTGTTTCAACAGACTTACGCCCGCGTTTATGCCTTTCCAGATGACGGGATTCCCTTTGCCTGGCGTGAGACCCACTTTGGCGCGGGATTTCTCACGGATCCGCGATCAGCCGCGCATGCAGATCCGGACAATGACGGTTACACAAACGTCGAGGAGTATCTGTCTGGGACGGTGCCGGTGGACAATGACTCTGTTCCTGAAATCGAACTCGCCGTCAAGGCGGTGCCCCGACTGACCTTCAGCACTGTGCAAGGCCGAAACTATCGGATCGACCGCGCGACCAAGCTGAATCCGCCGGACTGGCAGACAATTGTGAATTCTGTGAGCGCCACAGGCCAGGTAATGCACTACGTTGATGAGGAAGCGCCAGCCAATTCGTTTTACCGGATCGAGTTAATTCCCTGATCTCTCGACTCTCGAGCGAGTTCGCAGCGAGTGAATCGAGAAACCACGTCTTAAACCGCTGATGCCGAGGATGTGCCCTCGGCATCACGGCGAAGTCCTTTCGCAGCAGGCGCCGCTTCGCAGGTCCGGAACCTTTACCTTATGTCAGCGGACTCATCTTCATCTCCAGAACATTAAGTCATCATTCTGACCAATTTCTTACGTAGGTGCTATTGTTCTTGGTCAGAAGTTTGAGAATTTTGGAGGGGTTCTAAAATCGTAGTGCCTTTGGTTAACGTGTCAAAGCGCATGTAAAGCCTTCAAAGGCCAGGGTTTTAGGTAGGGCGCTTCCAAAAATTTCTCTTTGCGCTCTGCCATTGGCATGTTAATATAAGTTTCATAATTGGGTTGTTTGTATTTGGTCGATCTAATGAATGGGAAGGAACACACATATGACGATCTTCACCTCACCTCACTTCAATACTACTGGGCTTATTCGAATTGTAACCGTTTTATCTCTCGCATTCATGTTGGTTACACGCGTCACAGCGGAGGATGATTGTACGTCTCCTCCAAACCAACTCGCCGGCTGGTGGGCGGGTGAAATGAACGGAGATGATTTTGTGGCTGGGAACTCCGGACTGATTAGCGGAGACGTGACATTTGCGCCAGGCAAGGTGGGAGAATCATTTCATTTCGGTGGTGTCGCTGGAGCCGTGGTCATTCCTGCTGCGACCGATCTGGCTTTTGAAAGTGTAACGATAGAGGGCTGGATCAAACCAGTTGATGGGATTACTCCGCGCCCAATTGTGGAATATGCTAACGCCACGGGGCCCTGCAGCATGAACTTTTGGTACAACACGACAGGGAATGCGATCGGCTCACCCGGGGCACTAACGGCCCTCTTCCGGGATGCGGGAGGAACGGTATGGCTCGACTTTGCTTCCCCTGGTGGGCTCTTGCAGGTGGACCAATGGAATCATGTAGCAGTAAGCTTCGATTCCAGTACGGGAGTTGGTAAGCTCTACCACAATGGAGTATTGGTGGGAGTCAAAACATCGTCTGCTCCCATCCGGGTGAAAAGTCTAGTCAGCGTAAACCTCGGTTCTCGACCAGCAGGAAGTGCAGACTTGTGGGCTGGGCGTTGTCATGCTGGGTCACTAGATGAATTGAGTATTTATAAGAGAGCGCTGTCAGATGAGGAAATTGAGTCAATCCACACGGCAGGGAGTTGGGGCAAATGTTCCTCGTTAACAGCCCCAGTTTTATTGGTTCAGCCTGTCAACCAAAGCGTTTTCAAAGGAACTGATGTCAGGTTTCGAGTTGTTGCCAGCGGAACGTCACCCCTAAGTTATCAATGGCGGCTTAATGGCGCTGACATTAGCGGTGAAATGGGTGACACTTTGATTTTGCGAGCTGTGCAGGAAACGAATGCGGGCAACTACTCAGTAGTCGTTTCCAATACTATGGGCAGTGCGACGAGCTCAAACGCGCTGCTGACCGTACTCTCATCGCCACCTTGTTCGCCTGCGGCGACCGGCTTGGTGGGCTGGTGGCGGGGGGATGGAGATGCGGCTGATCAGGTTAGTGGAAAGGAAGGAAGCCTAATGGGCGAAACAGCCTTTGGCATTGGCAGGGTTGGGCAGGCGTTTACCATGGATGGTAACGGAGACGGAATTTCACTCGGAAATCCTGCCTGCTTGCACTTGCAGGATTTGACAATCGAGGCTTGGATTCGGCGCAGCAGCACAGAGCGAGCTTCCTACGCAACGGGCGGACATGGTGCAATTGTATCATGTGGTTGGGGCGGGTACTTTTTCTGGCTGCATGGATCTGGATACCTCCAGTTTAATCGCCTGGGGGATTACTCAAGCCTAAGCGGCCCCTCGATCGCAGACACGGAGTTCCACCACGTGGCAGTAACGAAATCGGGGACAACAGTAACTTTCTACCTTGATGGGATTGCTTATACAGCCCCTGCTTACTCTGGTACATTTTCGTTTACCAGTGGAGTAGGAATCGGCTTCCGACCGGACAATAAAGACAACAGCTTCCTCGGTACAATTGATGAAGTAAGTGTTTATAATCGTGCACTGACAGCCAATGAAATTCAGGCAGTTTATACGGTCGGAAATGGAGGAAAGTGCGTGGCTGACTACCCAGCATTTGTGGTTACGCAACCGTCCGACCAGACTGTTACATCCGGATCGGATGTCTCATTTACAGTTGTGCCGGGCGGGACGCCACCATTTGACTACCAATGGACGTGGAACGGAATGAGACTTGCGGGGGCGACCACGTCTTCTTTGACACTCACTAACGTTCAGTTCGGTCAAGCTGGAGCCTACGCTGTAACCATAACAAACTCTCTGGGCTTTGTTGAAAGTTCAAATGCGGTTCTAACGGTCGTGCTCCCACCCGCTGCACTGCGAGTCGTGTCAGTGAGTGCCATGGGGGGCGAACAGGTCACTGTGCCCGTTGAAATCGTAGCCAATGGGGATGAAAACGGATTGCAGTTCAGCCTTTCCTACAACCCTTCACTACTTGCGTACTCTGGTGTGCGACTCGGACCAGACCTTCTGGACGCCACTCTGGTGGTCAACACGAATCAAAGTGCAGCAGGACAACTAGGATGCATCGTTGCTCTTCCAACCGAAGCCACCCTCAAAGCTGGCACGCAGCAGATAATTCTAGTCACTTTTAGCACACCTGTTCGCTGGAGCTCGGTCAACGCGTTGGTAACTTTTGGTGATACCCCCACCACCCGTCAGTTGGTAGATGCGCACGCCCAAACGCTAAGCGCCAAGTATAGTAACGGGGCTGTTACACTGTCAGCCTCTTCACTCGAAGCGGACGTTAACCCGCGACCGAACGGTGACCGCTTCGTCACTGTCTCCGACTGGGTGCTCCTGGGACGCTATGCGGCGCGGCTTGATTACCCCACTAACGCAACCGAGTTTCAGCGTGCCGATTGCGCTCCTCGAATCACGTCCGGCGACGGTCAGATACGAGTTACCGATTGGATCCAGGTAGGGCGATATGCGAGCGAAGCTGACCCTCTAACGATAATTGGCGGGCCAACAACAGAGCAACCAGAGCTAGGAATGGGCCCATCCATAATACTGGACGATTCGGAGCGCTCCTTGCGGCTCATGGGCGGCAATTGGTTCAGTGGCCAAACTGGAGTAGTCTCTGTAGTTTTACGCGCACAGGGTGATGAGAGTGCGTTAGGGTTCAGCGTCACTTTCGATCCAGCACGGTTTGCCTTTATGCAGGCGTCCAAAGGCAGCTCTGGAAGTAGCACCACGCTAAACCTCAACACGGCGCAGATTGGGGAGGGAAGGCTTGGCGTAGCTCTGGCGTTGATTTCTGGCACCTTTAGTGCTGGCGACCACGAGTTAGTTAGACTCTTCTTGCGCGCTATCCCAAACACAACACCCAACTCAACGGTGGTGGCCTTCACGGATGCTCCCGTACCTCGAGAAGTCTCCAGTGCGACTGCGTTGCCTCTACTCTCTGGTTATGAAAGCGGATTGATCTCAATTAACCCATTCCCAGCGTTGCAAATCGCCATTGATGGGAACAATGTAATACTGACTTGGCCGGAATGGGCCAACGGCTTTATCCTGCAAGCATCACCTAGATTGGAAACTGGAAATTGGACCATCATTCCAACAACTCCAATCCTAACGGGTCACCAGTTCAGTGTAGCCTTGCCCGCCGACACCTCTCCTGCGTTTTATCGGCTCGTTCAACCGTAATTCCAACTTGTGGGTTCTGCAGACATTTTAAAGCTTCTCCAATTAATCTGCCTTCAAGCAGCAGGGAAGAGTTTCATTATGGACCATCTTGTGAAACTCCCTAATTGAAAGGATGAAGGTCAAAATGTGTCTACTCTACACTCCATACGAACGATCACGAATTTGTGTTAAAAATTGTTTTTTTCTCATGAGGGCGCTATGCCCCAGGTCCTTTAACAGTTTCCTGTCAGGTTGATCTACCAGTATAGTAGGAATTAAACACCATTTGAGTACGCAGCTACCCTGAGTTTTCTGTGTTCTGGAAAAGACTTTGGCATCCTATGCAGGTGCCAACTCAGCTTCTCACACCATAATCATCCCCTGTCCGGTTGGAATCGCGAGGATGTTAAGTCCATGTCTATTCCACTCCTCGTAGCTAGACTCGAATCCGGTGTATGCATAGTCGTCCAGGAGCACTACAGCTCCTCTTTGCAGGCTTGGTAACAGACGTTTAAAGGTCTCCACTTCTGATTTGGCGTCGTTCAGATCAATATGAACAAACGCGAAATGCCGCTCAGGTGGGAGGCTCTCTGGTAGCCAACCCTTGATAACATGGGCATTCTCCCATTCCGCGAAATTATCTCGTGCCCTCTCGTAGGAACAATTGAAAAAACCACTATCGAGTTGAGCTTTACTGCCCGTCTTGGTTCCACTGAAAGAATCACAAAGAAAGAATTCTTTGTCAATAGTTTTCCAATCGAGGTATGTCATTATCGCCGAAGAGGTCATCCCGTAATTGACACCGCATTCTAAAAAGTCACCATCAAGACGAAGGCATTGCTTTGCTGCCCAAAGTGCCACATGGATCCTCCACCGGTTGTGCAGATCCATTCCACCAGAAGCCTTCAAGCCTCGTTCGTACGCCAGTTTGAAATCCGGGTCGTAGATAAAGTCATGCGTATGGGATGTAATCAACGCGTCTTCATTATAAAATCTCTTGAAAAACTTGCTTGTTATCCTCTGTATAACTTGTGTTGCCGTCATAATCTCATTAGTTTCTCAACCGGAAAACTGAATTCGGAGATTTCTCATCCGCAGGCGTTCTGCAACTCTCGCCGAGCCCATTGTGTAATGGATAGGGATCAAAAGAAATGTTTTTTGGAATAGTCAAAAAGTCCCGAGAACTACAGAGACAGAGTCTTTTCGATCGATGTGGTCGACTTCTGATTATCCTGTCCCTGCCTTGCCCTTAAATGTCTGCCGCGGATTTGAGTAACCCCCTGCTCCACGCAAACGCTCCCCTAACTAACCGATTATGTGAAAACCCCACATAAACAACCAAACTTAATCCGCCGGACTGGCAGACAATTGTGAATTCTGTGAGCGCCACGGGCCAGGTAATGCACTACGTCGATTAGGAAGCGCCAGCCAATTCGTTTTACCGGATCGAGTTAATTCCCTGATTGAACTGTTCCAGGCAGGGTTCATAGCGAGCGAACCGAGTAAACGTGTCTCAAATCGACGATGCCGACGGCCTGCCGTCGGCATCGTCGAAGCCAGCACGCCAGGCAGGGCACACCTTTCTTAGTCCCTCCTACCACCAGAGAAACGCCGGGTCCGGAGCCGGGCTTAGCGCCCATTTCAGCAGATCAGTCGGAAAGCGATAGAACTCGATGTGGCCATCTGCGAAGAGCATATTCATCCGGCTGCTCCCCTTGTAGTTGTGCCAAATGCTTCGAGAGGAGACAGTCCCGCGATTGGGATGCCAAAGCCAATCCCCCTGGAGGATCTTCTTGCTGGCAGCGACGGCCACTTCACCCACTTTCATCGGAGTGGCACCGGAGCTGCCTGGAGGATAATTGGCATCGCCGAGAGTGTGGCGAGTGCGAAATGAGTCGTGCTGGAATTGGGGCAGGTAACTATTCCCATACTGTTCGAAACAATTTGTAGCGCCAGTCAATTGATCGCCTTTGTCGCTAGGACACCTGAAGGATTTGCGTACAGGAACGTAAAGGTTCAACGGGCGATTGCTCGCAGCGATAAAGATGGCATAAGTTCCGTCCTGCCCGCCGGCAGCCGGCCAATCCAACTGCACCATGTAGGTATCATTGTTATCGGCCGTGTACATCTGAAACCCGTAGCCGATCTGTTTTTGGTTGTTCAGGCACTGGGTTCGTGCAGCTTGTGCCTTGGCACGACCCAGCGCAGGCAACAAGAGCGCTGCCAAGATGCCTATGATCGCGATCACGACCAGAAGTTCAATCAGTGTGAATGCTTGTTCATGTGGCGATCGACTTTGCATGATGATGGGGCCGTCTAGCGAGGATGCGTAACGAGTTCCGCGATGTCAACGCGATGCGACACGCGACACGCGGGTCATCACCATACTTTCAGGAAGTCCTGTCACCAACTCCGGACCCGAGGCTGAAAAGTCAGACTGGGGGGCTGCATTTTGTGAAGCATGTATTCTTGAGTCTTTGGTCTTGCCCGACAACACGACCGGCGCGGCGTCTGAGCGTTCATACTTGCTTAGACTCCCCAAATTTGCTGATTTTGGGCGGACAATGACCAGAGTTTTCGTTACCGGGGTGGCGGGATTCATCGGCAGCAGCCTGGCGGATCGCCTGGTTGCGGCAGGGGTTCAGGTTGTGGGCTGGGACAACTTCTCAACAGGGCAGCGCGAGTTTCTCAATGAACTGAATCATCATCCGAGGTTTCAACTGGTAGAAGGCGACAACCTGGATCTGCCGGCGCTCACCCGTGCCATGGCCGGATGCGACACGGTGTTCCATCTCGCGGCTAATGCGGATGTGCGATTCGGCTTGAATCATCCGCGGCGGGACCTGGAACAGAACACTATCGCCACCTTCAATGTGTTGGAAGCCATGCGCGCTAATAACATCACGCGCATTGCGTTTTCGTCGACCGGCTCGGTTTACGGCGAGGCGGAGATTATTCCTACGCCCGAAGCCGCTCCCTTTCCCATCCAAACCTCTTTGTACGCCGCCTCCAAAGTTGCTGGCGAAAATCTGATTCAGGCCTATTGCGAGGGCTTTGGCCTGGAAGGCTACATTTTCCGATTCGTTTCGATCCTGGGTGAGCGCTACACTCATGGACATGTATTCGACTTCTATAAGCAACTTCTGGCCAACCCCAGAGAGTTAAAAGTCCTGGGCGATGGGACCCAGCGGAAGTCCTATTTGTATATCCAGGACTGCCTGTCGGCCATGTTGCACGTCCTGAACCTGGGAACCGCACGCACGGTCAGGCACCGGGTCCAGATCTATAATCTTGGCACCCAGGAATATGTCCAGGTCAACGATTCCATCCGGATCATTTGCCAGCACCTCGGCCTTCAGCCACGCATGGTATACTCCGGCGGCAATCGCGGCTGGGTTGGAGACAATCCTTTCATTTTCCTCGACACAGCAAAAATCCGGGCTACCGGCTGGGAGACGAAACTTAGCATAGAGCCGGCCATTATCCGCACCCTGGAGTGGCTGCAGAAAAACCAATGGGTCCTGGAGCGCCGATGAAGATCGCTGTCCTCGGACTTTGGCATCTCGGGTGCGTCACCGCAGCCTGCTGTGCGCGGCATTTCTCAGTGACGGCCCTGGATTTCGATGATGCGCTGATCGCCCGACTCCGCTCCGGGAAAGCCCCGCTGTTTGAGCCGGGATTGGACGATTTGATCCGCTCCGGTCTGGCTGCCGGCCAACTTATGTTCACCACTGACGCCGTGGAAGCCGCCTCTACCGCGGACCTGCTGTGGGTCTGTTACGACACGCCGGTCGATGAAGACGACCAATCGGACGTTGAGTTCGTATTTGCCAAAACCCGCCAGACGGTCGGGCACCTACGACCGGGAACTTTGGTGCTTATTTCTTCGCAGCTGCCGGTAGGCAGTTGTGGTCGCTTGGCCAAGGAGTTTCCCGGTCTGCACTTTGCCTCCTCACCGGAGAACCTGCGGCTGGGCAAGGCTATCGAAGCCTTCGAGAAGCCCGACCGCATCATCGTCGGAGTGCCTGATGATTCGCAAAAGGACCTCCTGCGAGCCGTATTTGCGCCCCTCACATCCCAAGTGATCTTCATGCGGGTAGAATCCGCGGAGATGGTCAAACATGCCCTGAATGCGTTCCTTGCCGTCTCGGTCACCTTCATCAACGAAGTTGCGCGTATTTGCGAGCGCACCGGAGCCGATGCCCAGGAAGTTGCTGCCGGTTTGAAGAGTGACCCCCGGATTGGGCAGCGCGCCTACCTCGGCCCGGGGGGGCCATTTGCCGGGGGCACCCTCGCTCGCGACGTCGTCACATTGACTCGTCTGGGCCGGGAGTTTCAGGAGAATTTGGCCCTGATTCCCGCCATTAAAGAAAGCAACGACCAACACCGAGGTTGGGCTGCTCGCCGGCTTCACGCGTGCCTGAAGGATTTGAACAACAAGGCCATTGCCGTGCTCGGACTCACGTATAAGCCAGGCACGGATACCCTGCGACGGAGTGCGGCCCTGGAACTCTGCAGGTCCCTGCTCAAGTCAGGCGCCTCCGTGCGGGCCTTCGATCCGGCAATATCCCAGTTGCCTGAAGACCTGCGGACCGTGACGGTAGCCACGGACGCTAAATCCGCCCTGGCTGGAGCCGATGCGGCCGTGATCTGCACGGAGTGGCCCGTTTTCCGGGAGGTGGTGGACCAACGGGCGGTACTCAGCATGCGCCGCCCCTTGATCCTGGATCCCAACCGTTTTCTGGCGAAAACTCTGGAAGATCTGCCGATGGTCGAACATGTTTCCGTAGGACGACCCGCATGAACCTGAAAGATAAGAACGCCATCATTACCGGGGGAAGCCAGGGTTTGGGCGAAGTCATCGCTGAGCGTTTTCTTCGCGCCGGAGCCAACGTCCTCATTTGCGCCCGTGACGCGACGCGACTGGAGACCACCCGGCAACGTCTCAAGGCTGGTGCCTCGACCGGGCAGCGAATACTGGCTGACACTTGCGATGTCTCCAATGAAGCCGAGGTAAACGCCTTAGTAACCATGGCCTACTCGGAGCTTGGCTCGATTGATGTTCTGGTGAATAACGCCGGTGTATATGGTCCGATGGGTCCGACAGAAACGGTGTCATTTGCCGAATGGCAGCGAGCCATTGAGATTAATCTGTACGGCGTGCTGCTGCCGTGCAGGGCAGTAATATCGCACTTTAAGAAAGCCAGGCGCGGGAAGATCATCATCCTGTCCGGCGGAGGGGCCACGAACCCACTGCCTAATATCAGTTCCTACGCCGCGTCCAAGGCCGCAGTGGTGCGTTTGATGGAAACCCTGGCTGAGGAACTGAAGCCGTTTGGTGTGGATGTTAATGCGATTGCACCGGGCGCGCTGGTCACCAGGCTGGTGGACGAAGTCCTAGCGGCAGGGCCGGAAAAAGTGGGAGCGGCGTTTTACGAGAAAAACCGGAAGTGGAAGGCGGAAGGTGCAACGCCGCTCGATTTGGGCGCACGGCTCGCGGTGTACTTAGCCAGCTCAGAAAGTGACGGAATAACCGGCAAACTCATCAGTGCCCAGTGGGATCCCTGGACCAACCTGCATCGCTACCGCGAAGAACTCGCCAAATCGGACATCTATTGTTTGCGGCGCATTGTTCCCGAAGATCGCGGCAAGAAATTTGAATAAACTATGAGTACAACTCCCGGACTCGCTTTGATTGGATGCGGTCTGATTGGTCAGAAACGCTTGGCGAATCTACCGCCGGGAAGTATCAAAATTACCTGCGACCTGAATTTGGAGAAGGCGCAACGACTCGCCGTTCAAGCCCCGGGCTGCAAGGCAACTGCCTCAGCCGACGAAGCTTTTAATGCTCCGGAGGTGGGAGCCGTTATCATTGCAACCCTGAACACTTCGTTGGCGCCGCTGGCCATCAAAGCGGCCAAGGCGGGAAAACATGTCCTGTTAGAAAAACCGGCCGCCGTCCGGCTGTCCGAGTTAACGGCACTCGAGACGGCGGCGCAGGAGAATGAGGTCTTGGTTCGGGTAGGTTACAACCATCGCTACCATCCGGCATGCCTGAAGGCCCTGGAGATCCTCCGCAGCGGGGCTCTGGGACCGATGATGTTTGTGCGTGGTCGGTACGGACAAGGTGGGCGACTCGGCTATGAAAAAGAGTGGCGCGCGGATCCCAAGCTTTCCGGAGGCGGCGAGTTGATTGATCAGGGGGTGCATCTT
Source organism: Verrucomicrobia subdivision 3 bacterium UBA6082 (assembly GCA_002428665.1). Classification (GTDB taxonomy): domain Bacteria; phylum Verrucomicrobiota; class Verrucomicrobiia; order Limisphaerales; family UBA8199; genus UBA6082. Next base: position 40,809 of record DIXK01000072.1, on the reverse strand, counting down.
ATCGATTTAGCTCGTCTTTTTCTGGGAGAGTTTGACCAGATTGAAGGCCACACTTCGACTCTGTTCTGGGATATGCCGGTCGAGGACAATGCGTTTATCAGTCTCCGTAACGCACACGGTAATACTGCCTGGCTGCATGTGAGTTGCACCGAATGGAAAAATCTTTTTAGCCTGGAAATCTATGGGCGCAACGCCAAGCTTCATTGGGAGGGGCTGGGTGGCAGTTACGGTGTCGAGCGGTTATACCACTACCAGATGCGCCCGCAGATGGGACCACCGGACACCACAATCTACGAATACCCGCGTGGCGATGATTCGTGGAAACTCGAGATGGTCGAGTTTTTTGAGGACATCCGACTAATGCGAACCCCCGTGCCTGGTCTCAAGGAGGCTCGATCTGCCTTGCAGGTGGTGGAAACGCTTTATGCCGGGAAATTCTGGGCCACGGGCGCGGAGCGGCCATAGCGGCTCTGGAGCCGGGCGTGTATTCGGCTGGCTGTTGTGGCTGGAACTGGCTCAGTGGTACGGACAATTAACCGTTACGCTCCAAGCCTAGAAGCTTTTCCAGATGACCGCTCTCTATTTGACCAACCGATAAAACCGTGGAGAAGGTTCAACACTATTCGTCACCACGTGACGGCCGTTCACCAGTGAGGGTGTGGAGCCTTCCAGCTTCCACCCGGGCATTACAAGGTCCAACGAGTCCTGAAGAGAAAATCCGGTGAGCGCTCCGGGCCAGGAAATGAGAACCTTGGCCGACGGCAGAGATTCGATTCGCAGTATCGGTTGCACCACCAAGGTGAAGTCGACCCGGTTTGTTTGTCCGGCTATCAAATCTGTAAGCTTTACCTGCGTGGCATAATCGGGAAGTGCCGCGGTGACGGAGACCAACCCGGCCACCACATTCGTGAGCGTGTATCTTCCATCCGCACCGGTGGTCGCGGAAGACATACCCTGAGTTGAAATCCACACACCGGAAAGCGGTAACTGCGATTTCTCATCCACAACAAGTCCCTCGATGGTGCCGCTTTGATTAAATTCCTTCACATTGACCAACAATTTCACGAAATCGATGGCGTAACCATCCCCTGCCCCGGTCGTGAGATCATCAAAACGCAGCACTAGCTCGCCGCTCTGCACCAGAGGCAGAAACTCCGGAGGCAGGGCGACCGTAATCATCTTACCCACCGGCCCCGTCTGCACGAGAGCGTTAATCACCGACTCGAGGAAAGGAGCCCGTTGGGCATTAAGTGTCACCTGGTAGTCAGCTCCCCAGACCGAAGCCTGGAAATCATCGAGAAATATTTGTAGAGCGGCAGAAGTAACCGTCTTCGACCCGAGATCGTAATTGAGCGGAATCGATTGAACCTCGTTCGCGGGTCGGCTGGTGGAACTGGTGTACCCATCCCGACCTCGCGGCGGCGAACCAATGTAACTCGTTACGACCATGATGCGGTCCGTGCCGGGAGGATCATTGGTTTTAGCCGTCCAGGGATAGGAATGTCCCGGGGTCGAGTTGCCGGAGAAGGGATCGAAACCGCTCGGCCAGCCAAAACCCAGGTTGTCGATGTCTCCCACACGCACCATCAGCGCGGCTTCTGGCGTATCTTCGAGCAGGGCCCCGGTGGCTGTCCAGTCGCCATCAGTTGCGGTGAAAAACCCATAAACCTGGCTCACAAAGGCTGAATCGTTATTCGTCAAATCAGGATCTACTCCCAGACTCGATACCGTGGCGCGATGAGTCCCCGTGCCGATTTGTGTCGGAGTAAGAATTACCGTTACTGTGAATGAACTACTGCCGGGAAGATTGCCGGGCAGGCCATAGACCTTGCCACCAAAGTGATAACAAGAGCCGGTAGTGATGGTGGCGGAAACAAATGTCGTGTTGGTCGGCACGCTGACCTCTAAGGTCACGGCCGGGGCGGCTTCCGGGCCCAAGTTGGTTACGACGACAGTATTGGTGAAGCGTTGCCCTAACCCCATGGAGACAGGCTCGGGAACGACCGTCTGCATGACCGCCAGGTCGGCTACCGCCGAAGTTGCGTGTGATTTGCCAGCACTGCCCGCCGCGAATATGGCCTGAATCTCCTCCGCCGAAAGCGCCCGGTTATAAATGGTAACCTCGTCGATGGCCCCGGTGAAATACTCACCATAGGCCGGGCTACGCCCGATGTTTAGGGTTGCGGAAGAACCTCTCGCCACCGGAGGCTGCCCGTAGGAAAAGGGCACCCCGTTCTTATAGAACCAGATATTTGTCTGTCCGAAGACCACCGCAATATGTTGCCATTCGTTGACACTCACTGCCGTGGGTTTCCAGACACCATTGCCGGTAAACACTCCAAAACTATCGGTGCCAGTCTCAATCAGCACCGATCGCCCGTAACTGCCGGTATCGATGCTGAGTATTTGCTGCCGGCCCGAAACATTGATCCTTGACGGATTCACCCATGCCTCCCAGGTCGTGGTGGGCACTGTCGCAGGCTGCACGTCAAGCATGGTTGCCGCGTATTGTCCTGAGGCGCTGAACTGGAAAGCCTGACCAACCTTGCCGGCGGTGAAGTCCGCACCGCCGCCCAAGGTTGCCGGCGCTCCGACGAGGGCAACCGGATCGCCATCAGCCGGCCACCAACCCAATATGCCGTCAGGAGGTAGGACGGCGGCCTGGACCTCGCGCAACCCGGGCTGCACCAAGGTCCACGCTAAGAAACTCAGAATTGAGAGGCATGCCGAAGAAATCGCGCGTCGCGGGAGAAGTTTCATAACGTCCCTGCCATCATGATTGTGGAGTCGCTTAAACTCTACTATATCGCTTTTGTGTGCGGTCATCTCAGAATGCAGCTATTCAATCGCAAGGCAAGTCATTTGAGTGTCCTTGGGAATCAGGCTTTCCAGGGAGAGAAAGCGCCGCCCAGGCACTAGCCTGGACTTAACGCGCCCGGCAACCCAGGGTGAGCTGTCAGCTAGCCGCGTCTTAGCTTCTCCTCCAATTCAGCCAGGCCGGATGGTGATCCGATCTCATAAAACCTTTCCGGAACTTCGAAACCTGCCAGGTCACCCGTTGCCACCAATCGGTGCAGGACATCAGCCAGATCAAACGCCGTCCCCGCCGGCCACTGGGCGAAGACTGACGCCTCGAAAAGGCTCAAACCATAATCAATGTGCTGCATTTGGGGGGACCGCACCTTCTTGTCGTAACAAACTATCTGCCTCTCGCGGAAAACCACATTGCTTGTGTCGTATCGACCTTCGTTACGGTAAACCGTCATGAGACCGGATTTGCCAGACTCCAGGAAACTGTCCGCAATCGGGGTAAACGGTGTTGCAAGGTAGGAGTCTCCGTACATGACGAAGAACCGGTCTCCCAGCAGTGGCAAGGCTTGTCGCAGCGCCCCACCCGTGCCCAGCAGTTTGGGACCATCGAAGGAATAGTCCAGCCTGACACCGTATGCCTGCCCCTGGGCGAAATCGCGAACGACCATCTCGCCCAGGTGGCCCAGACAGAGCACGACCCGCGTGATACCCTGGGCACGCAACAGTTCCAACTGATGCGCCAGAAAAGGTCGGCCCGCAATGGTTAGTAATATCTTAGGCACCTTTTCGGTCAAAGGACGCAGGCGGGTTGCCAATCCTCCCGCCAGAATAGCCACCGGCATGTCCATCTTGATGATAGTGCTCAACTGATCAGGAGTTTTGTTCCCTCAAAATCGAACCGGAACCGCACCTCTTTCAATCCCACCTGGCGCATGGCATGGCGCAAGCGGGTTTTGTCGGTGGCGTAAAACATCAGGAAACCGCCACCACCCGCTCCAATCAATTTTCCGCCATCCGCTCCATTGGCCATCGCAATATCATACCACTGGTTGATTTGGGGGTTGCTCATGTTACCGGAGCGCTGCTTCTTGCGCTGCCAGTGAACATCCATCAAGCGGGCGAACTCACCAAGGTCTCCGGTTTCCAGCGCCCGCTGGCTTTCCAGCCCGAGCTGCTTTACGAAATGCAGATTCTCGATCATCGCCGCATCGGCGCTTCGGCTCTTTTGATCCTGCTCTTTCAGGATAGCCGAGGCGGAACGCGAGTAGCCGGTGAAGAAGAGCAGCAGGTTATCCTCCAGGTTATAGCGGGTCTCCTCCGAGATCTTTAATGGCCACGCCTCCACTCTGCCTCCCGGGTGAAACCGAAAACAGGTGATGCCGCCGTAAGCGGCAATATACTGGTCCTGTTTGCCGATGGGTTCATTCAGGCGGTTTATCTCAATATCACACGCCTGCTCCGCCAGGTCGGACGGATGCACCAGGCTCTTTTTATGGGCGTGCAATGCCTTGAGCAACGCCGTTGTGAAACTTCCAGAAGACCCCAAGCCCGTCCCCGCGGGAATGTCGGCCATGGAGGTGAGTTCCAGGGATTCCCCCATCATTTCGAGGGAGCGAAACGCCTCGCGGATTATCGGATGCTCCAGTTCACCAGCATTGGCAACCCGTTCCAACTTGGAGTACTTCACGATCAACTCCGGCACGAATGTTTCGTGAAGTGTGATATAAACATATTTGTCAATCGCCGCTGCAATCAAAAAACCTGTGTGGTGTTCATAGTACGAAGGGAGGTCCGTCCCGCCTCCACCGAGGCTAATCCGCAAAGGTGACCGCGCAATTATCATAGGCGTTAGCAAACCTGAAACTGACCGTTCGGGAAAGGCTAAAGAAATCCGCGACCTCCATGACGGCCGCGGGCTTGGCAGCCCGCTTTACTTCCCCATAGTTGCCTGCCACTGTATGTGAAGGTTTATGAACTTTACGAGTCAGTTCCTTTCGGAAGCGCAGCAAGTGGCGAGTCAATTCGATGCCGCAGCCATCGACGCACTGGTCGACGAGTTGGCCTTGGTGCGGGATCGGGGTGGCCGGCTGTTTATTCTCGGTGTGGGAGGCAGCGCAGCGAATGCCTCGCATGCCGTCAACGACTTCCGCAAAATCTGCGGTTTCGAGTGCTACGCGCCCACCGATAACGTCTCGGAGCTAACCGCGCGAACCAACGATGATGGTTGGTCCTCAGTTTTTGTTGAATGGCTGAAAGGCAGCCGGCTGCAGGCACGGGATGGGCTTCTGATTTTCTCGGTTGGCGGTGGCAATGTGGAGAAGAACGTTAGTCCTAACCTCGTGACCGCGATACAACTCGCCCAACAGGTGGGCGCTTCGGTCATGGGCATCGTTGGTCGGGATGGCGGATTCACGGCTAGGGCAGCCAAGGCCTGCGTCATCGTGCCAACCGTCAACCCGGTCCATGTCACACCTCACTCTGAAGCGTTCCAAGCAGTCATTTGGCATTTGTTGGTCTCCCACCCGAAACTGAAGGTGGGACAGACCAAATGGGAAAGCACCCGTTGATTCGTCCTGCATCCTGTGAATCGCGCGGTTTTTATGGATAGGGACGGGGTCATCAACCGGGCTTTGCAGCGCCAGGGAAAGCCCTTTCCGCCAAGGTCGCTGGAAGCATTTGAGATTCTGCCGGGTGTCATAGAGGCCTGCGCAGCGCTGAAGCGCGCCGGTTTTCTGCTTATTGTGGCCACCAATCAACCAGACGTCGGCAGGGGCACCCTGCCTCGTGAAGTAGTTGAAACCATCCACCAACTCATGTGCGAAAGGCTGCCCATTGACCGCGTTGAGGTATGCTACCACCCAGGCAAAGGCCTCTCGGCATGCGACTGTCGCAAACCGAAGCCGGGAATGCTTTTGAGATCCGCCCGGGATCTGGACATCGATTTGCAGCGGAGTTGGATGATAGGCGATCGATGGCGCGACGTGGACTGTGGTCACGCGGCGGGTTGCCAAACCATCCTGATAGATTACAACTACGCTGAGAAATTGCAGACTCCGCCGGACTTCCGGGTGGGGTCGCTGCTTGAAGCCGCCAACCTGATTTTGCAGGATGTCGGCCAAAACAAGATTGAACTTGCGTCCTGATTCTCCCTAGACTGGCTCGATGGTAACCACGCTCGAAGCGTTGAAAGTGAAGATCTTTGCCGACGGGGCGGACAAGACAGGCATTCTAAGCCTGAACGCCAACCCGCTTATTCGCGGTTTGACGACGAATCCGACCCTGATGCGCAAGGCGGGCATTCGTGACTACGAGGGTTTTGCCAAAGACATACTCCAGATCGTTACCGATAAACCTATCAGCTTCGAGGTGTTTTCCGACGATTTCTCCGAGATGCGGCGGCAGGCTCTGAAGATTGCCGCCTGGCAAACCAACGTTTACGTCAAAATCCCCATCACCAACACGCGCGCGGAATCGTCCCTGCCGCTCATTAAAGACCTGGCCCGCGACGGGGTGCGGCTGAATTTGACCGCGATCCTGACGCTGGAACAGGTGCGTGGTTGTGCGGAAGTCCTTAATCCAGAAGTGCCGTCCATTGTTTCCGTTTTCGCAGGGCGCATCGCCGATACCGGAGTCGATCCAATGCCGTTGTTGCGTAAGGCTTTGGATTTCCTGAAAAACCAACCTCAGGCGGAACTGCTTTGGGCCAGCGTTCGTGAGGTGCTCAATATCTTTCAGGCGGACCAATGCGGGTGCCATATCGTGACGGTTCCACACGACATCCTTGGAAAAGCTTTGAAGCTCGTCGCCATGGATCTCGCCGCGCTCTCGCTCGATACCGTAAAAATGTTCGCCCAGGACGCCCAGGCGGCCGGTTACGTCGTCTGAAGCAGAGATTTTCCACTCCGTTTCTTTGGACAGCACGTATGAACAGACCAGAATGTCGATTTGGGTATTGCTTCTTGTGCTGTCTGGGGCAATTCGCATTGTAATCAACTCGTTTCTATGGCACGACATGAAAGCAAGTGGGCGTTTCTGCTGGAACATTTTTGGCCCAGCCTCGCCGGGCTCGTTCGGCTTTTGTTCAGTCAGCCAAGTTGGGCTCTGAGTCTGCTGGGCCATCGAATTCGCTACTTTTTTTCCCGGCAGCTAGTCATGCCAATCCCCACTCCCGACGGGTTCGTGATTGAATCCGGTTACGAACTGGTCACCTATTGGAGCCAATACGTCGAGCGCGAGTGCTGGGACGAAGAATGGATTAGAGTTCTCGACAAAGAGCCAAAGCCCTTGGTGCTTGATGTCGGGGCCAATGCCGGTTTATTCACTCATCTGGTGTGGCATCGGCGACCCGAGGCACAGTTCCTCGTGTTCGAACCCCTTCCTCGCATGGCCAGAAAAATCACTGCCTGGAAAGAGCACAAGCAGGCCAACTTGGTGCTTCATCAGGTGGCAGTCTCGAACCATTGCGGGACAGCCGAATTCTTCGCGTCGGAGGAGAATGACCCGACCGCTTCGCTGAGACCGGAAGGAGAGAAGAGCATCCGGTTAACCGTACCGACGGTTACACTGGACTCCGTTGTACTGGAACATCCCGTCCTCATGATCAAAATCGATGTGGAAGGCTGCGAATGCGACGTCTTGAAGGGGGCCGAGAAAACCCTTCAGCGCACCCGATTTCTCATCGTCGAAGCCCACACCAAGAAAGCGCTCAACGAGATTGAGCAACAACTTGGCCCGTCTTGGCGTTCTCGGCGTCTCGGTGCCAGCGACTACCTTTTTCAGCGAAAGTAGGCAACCGGGTGTCCGTCGATTCCCCGTTGCTAGAGTGCATAGTCAATCCCACGATGGTTCAAGACTTCGCACCGCCTCCAAGAACCTTTCCCCCACTTTCTGCCAGGAATTGTCCTGGATGAAGCGCTCCAATTTGTGCTGGTCGAGGACATTCTGGCCGGCACGAGCCTTCAGCACCGTGTCCTCCGCTGCTCGTTTGTAGGCCTCGGAGTCGAAGCAATCGACGTAGCGTACGAGGTCGCCGAAAACCGGGCGGTAACATTCGAGGTCGTAGGCGACGACTGGCAGATTACTGGCTAGCGCCTCACCAACGACAATCCCCCAACTCTCGTAGCGGCTGGGCATCAGAAACACACGACTGGATTTCAGATACCGGTATTTCTCGGCTTCCGAGACATAGCCAGAAAACTCAACCACCTTCCCCAACCCGGCGGCCTCAACTTGAGGTCCTAGAGTCTGCCGCAGGTCCCCGACCATCGCCGCTCGAAACCCCGGTATGCGTTTCGCCAGGTGCACCAGCGTCGTCATCAGATCCTCGATGCCTTTTTGCTTGTGGACGCGACCCACCCAAACCACGTCATAGATTTTCTCCTGCTCGGAAACCGCTCGCGGTTGATGCAGATCGACTCCGTTGCCTACAAAGACCAGGTCCTGCGGGCGATATCCCATCCGCAACAATCGTGGCGACTGGTTTTCATGGGCGAAAATCAGCCGCTTATTGGGAAGTTTGCGAAAACCGCGCAAGCTGAACTGCTGGGCCATCCAGTAGTGCAGGGAGGGCAGACGCACCGCCTTCACATCGGGCCGCGATTTAAGTATGATTTCCTCCAGGGAGGGAGCGTCCATTCCCAGATAGAGGATCTTGCGTTTGGCAGAGCATCGAACCGCGGGCACATAATCCCACCAAAACTCGGTTGTGGAGTAAACCACATCCTCAGGCCTGATCTCCTGCAACGTTTTCAAGCTTGCGCGAAGTCGCCGAAAGTAAAGTCCCAGCAGGCGGAACTGCTCACTGAGAGAACTGTAATCGAAAGTCGGTAAAAGCCCCCCATCTGTTAATGTAATGGTCGCCGGAATCTGGCGGCGGTCCAACTCGACTTTCAGCGCGTGACCACATACAAAATGAACCTTGTATCCCGCTGCTAACGCCCCGGCAACGAGGTTGAAATTATGGACCTCACCGCCTGAGACCGTTCGGCTATACATCGAGTTGGCCACGAACACCAGGCGTGGTTTCCGGCCAGACGACGATTCAGGGTTAGGATTCATGGATTTCACATCAGTCCAGGTGGCCGGGATGGACTGGACTGCCTCAGAATGCACCTAGGCTCTTGAGACCACATGCGGCCGGTTACATACCGGGTACTCGAGCTTCAGACAACCAGGAACTTGGGCAAGGTGCGGTATCAGCGCCGCATGGTCCAGAAAAACCCACCGATTTCCGCACGACTAAACAAATCCCCGATTGGCAATCTTCGCGGCACAGGTGTATAAGTTGTTTCATGTTGCCTGGACTGCTTTTGGCTGCCGGATGTTGCCTTGCGGTTTTCTCCGCGAGTGCTGCCAGTGAATCGTTCGACGTTTTGATCCGCAATGGGCGAGTCGTGGATGGCACTGGGAACCCGGCGTTTTTCGCTGACGTTGGGATCACGGACGGCAAAATCGCCCGTATCGGCAGGATCTCCGCCGAGGCCACCACGGTCATCGATGCCACCGGAATGGTGGTCGCCCCCGGCTTCATCGATGTGCACACCCACGCGGATGAGGTCGCCGAAATGCCGCTCGCGGAGAATTTCGTACGCATGGGCGTCACTACGGTAGTCGCGGGGAACTGCGGCTCCTCGTCGCTGGACATCGAGCGTTTCTTCCACGAAATCGAGCAAACCAATGTGGCGGTGAATGTGGCCACGTTGGTGGGGCACAACAGCGTTCGCTCCAAAGCCATGGGTGGGGCGTTTGATCGACCGCCCAGCCTGGAGGAAATGGAGCGCATGAAGACTCTCGTGGACCGCGCGATGAAAGCCGGTGCGGTCGGGCTCTCCACAGGTTTGATCTACCTGCCGGGCGTGTTCTCCACCACCGACGAGATCGTGGAACTGACCAAATCCATCACCGCTTATGACGGCATCTACGCCACCCACATGCGGCACGAAGACAGCTCTATCTACGCAGCGCTCGACGAGGTGTTTCGGGTTGCGAGGGAGGCAAAGGTTCGCGCGGAAGTCTCTCACATCAAGCTTGGCGGCCCCACCGCCTGGGGCCAGGCCGACCTAGTCCTCGAAAAGCTCGAAAAAGCGCGAGCCGGGGGGCTCGACGTGACCCAGGATCAATACGCCTACACCGCGTCAAGCACCGGCATCAGCCAACTGGTTCCCGAAAGTGCCCGCGACGGCGGGCAGACCAAATTCATTGCACGCCTGGAAGACCCGAAAGAGAAAGCGGCCATCAAAGAGACCATGCAAAGCAACCTGAAGCGCAAAGGCCGTGAGGACTACAGCTATGCCGTGATTGCCTCCTATCGGCATGACCCTTCACTCAACGGACTGAACATCGTCGAGGCCGCCAAAAAGATCCGCGGATCCGATGATCTCGACAGCCAGATGGAAATGATACTGGAGATCCAGAAAAATGGCGGCGCCTCGGGCGTCTTCCATGGCATGAGCGAAGGTGACCTCAAGACATTCATGCGGCATCCGAACACCATGGTGGCCTGCGACAGCGGCCTGCGTTCCTTTGGCGTTGGCGTCCCTCACCCGCGCGGATACGGCAACAACGCCCGTGTGCTCGCCAGGTATGTGCGCGAGCAAAGAGTGCTGCGTCTGGAAGATGCCATCCGCAAAATGACGAGCCTGCCAGCGAACACCTATCGATTTGAAGGGCGCGGACTGCTCCGCGTGGGCCATTGGGCGGATGTGGTGGTGTTTGATCCACAAACCATTGAGGACATGGCCCAATTCAATGATCCGCATCACTACCCGAAAGGCATTCCCCACGTTTTGGTCAACGGTATTCCAGTGATTCGCGACGGAGAGCACACTCGAGCCAAGGCCGGCCACGCCCTCCGGCATCGGGGCTGACCCAGCTCAAGCAAGCCCGCTGCGGAGAGCCCCTCTCAACAGGATTGATGGGCTAGACCTCCACCGTCTGCCCCGGAATCGGCGCCGGGTACCTCCCCTGTGCATCCGCTTGCACTGGTGCCGGACTGCTCGCTGTCAATTCACCTGCGTTCGGGCAAAACTGAAAGTTGGACGCCATCGCTTCGTCCCAGGTGATTGTCTTTCCCGTATGCACTGCGGCACGCCCCATGATCGCCCCCAGGTTTGACAGCGCTGCGCGCCGAGCCTCATTGTGCGGCCGATCTTGCCGGATGGCGCCCAGCAACACGTCCCACTCGGCTTGCCATGGATTCACCGTTTCCCTCGGAGCGCGCCACGCGAGATTTGACTGGGTAATATTCTGGTCCTTGTAAAGCCATGAATTTGGCGCATGAATGTTGCCCGAAAATTTGGCCGCACACTTCGTCCCGTGAATGTAAGTCCCAAAATCGTTGTAGCAATTCGGAATATAACGCCCCGTCACCAGCGCCTTGGCCCCATCGGCGAAAGTGTATTCAATGGAGTAGCTATCCAAGTTTTGGCTGCAATCCGTGCTCCCCGCAATCCGCCCACCTACACCGTGCGCAGCCACCGGCCAGGAATCCTTGATCCAGAAACACTCGTCAATTTGGTGAATCATGAGCTCGATAAAAATCCCGCCCGACGACCACATAAACTGGAACGGTCGCCCCGGAGCCAATTGCCATAGCAACTCGTTCTCGCCGCGAGGAAATGGACCCATCGTATAGCCCGGATCCATCCGATACGCCCGAATCAATTGAACCTCCCCCATCGCCCCGTCGCGAATCTTCTCGATCAGCGCCTGGCGTGCCGAGGAATGGCGACACATTAGTCCAGCGCCAATCTTCAGGTTTTTCTTCTCCGCCGCTTCTCCGGCCTTGATGATCCGCTTCACTCCACCCGGATCAGCCGCAAAATCCTTCTCCATGAACACATGCACTCCCTTCTCCACCGCATACTCCAGGTGCGGAGCGCGAAACCCGCAATGTGTCGTTAAAAGCGCCACGTCACCCGGCTTGAGACAGTCGATCGCGTGTTTGTAGGCGTCAAAACCCAGGAAACGGCGTTCTTTTGGAACATCAATCCACTCGCCCAGCATGTCATGCAAGGCCGTGTAGGATTGGTCGATACGCTCCGGACGCAGATCGGCCATGGCGACCAGTTTGATGGGCCCGCCGGCCCCAGTGCCGGCGGCACGTTTTGTCCCACCATCATCCCCCAACACCAATCCTCCCGCAGACATTGCGTTTGCCACCGCTCCACTTCCACGACCACCGCAACCGATTAACGCAAGTCGTATAGTATTGTCCTCGGCGGCGTGGACGTGAGGGAGAGCTAAGCCGGCAAGAGCGGAGGCAGCGGCCAGACGACCTGAGGTTTTTAAAAATTCTCGACGATTGGGTAAAAGCTGTGAGTTGCGATTCATGCCCCCATCCTCGCGTTCGCCTCAAACCCCTGTCAATCCTCGTTTGCGCTTACAAATGAAAATCCCCTGCCGCTTCCGGCTGGTAAAGGACCTCTTCCACCTTTAGCCGCACCTTGCCCGCGGGCACTTCCCATTGAAACTCATCCCCAACGCGGTAACCCAACATGGCGGTACCAATCGGTGCCATCACCGATACCTTGCCCTGTTCCACATCCGCCTGCTCTGGAAACACCAGCCTGTAAACCATCTCCTCCCCGGTATCCAGATCGCGCAGTTTCGCCTGTGAATTCATCGTAATCACGTCCGGGGGCACCGCTGTTGGCGCCACCACATATGCACGGTCCAACTCCGCCTGTAAAACCGTCAGATCATCACGCCCATTCCCCTTTCCGTCCACCAAGGGACGCAAGCGCTTCATGTCCGACTCCGTTATGTATATGGCTCGTTCTTTCACGGTTTCAATTCCTAACCTCGCCCCAATCCCAATCGACGTCAAGCAACACCGGCACAAATCTAAACCGGCCACCTTCATAGCTACACTAGGCGAACATCACCAGATCCCGAATCTGCCCGCCACGCAAATATCTATTGCGAGGCGGTGCCGGTTCATGGAACCTGTATCCCGTGCCGTGCACCTACCCGGCGCGGTGACCGGGCCCATAGCTCAGGGGTTAGAGCAGGCGACTCATAATCGCTTGGTCGGGGGTTCAAATCCCTCTGGGCCCACCATCTTATCCTCGGCTGCCAGTTACCATTNNATTCACCTTAGCACGGTTTTTTCGCATTGGACATTTGGTTTTGCCTGCCCAACTCTTGGTCGATTTCTCGATGCTCAAGCAATGCGACAGCCTTGCAGAGTCCCGTATGCCGGAGACGCAGATACTATGAAAAGTTCCCTAACTGTTGCCACAATCGCCTTCGTCATGGCCCTCACGAATCTCGGCCCAGCGGCCGATCCGAAACCCCACATCATCTTTGTGATGGCCGATGACATGGGCTGGGGCCAAACCGGCTACCGCAACCATCCAGTGCTCAAGACTCCCAACCTTGATGCTATGGCTGCGGCCGGATTGCGTTTCGAACGGTTCTATGCCGGTGGCCCAGTATGCTCACCCACCCGCGCCGCGGTGCTCACTGGCCGCTCCCACGACCGTGCCGGCGTGTTGAATCACGGCTATGCGCTGCGCCTGCAGGAGAAAACCATCGCTCAAGCGCTGAAATCCGCGGGCTACGTCACCGGCCACTTTGGCAAGTGGCACCTGAACGGCCACAAAGGACCAGGCGCTCCAATACTGGCGACCGACCCACGGCACCCGGGTAACTTTGGTTTTGATGAATGGGTTTCGGTCTCGAATTTTTATGACGTCGACCCGTTGATGAGCCGCGCGGGGAAGATCGAGCAGTTTGAAGGCGACTCGTCTGAGATCACGGTTGACGAGGCGGTGAAGTTTTTGGAAAAGCATCGCCCCAGCGGCAAACCGATGTTTGCCGTCATTTGGTACGGCACACCGCACAACCCGTTCAAAGCGGTGCCGAAGGACAAGGCAGGTTTCAACCAACTCGACGAAGCTTCCGCCAATCACTACGGTGAGCTTGTGGCTATGGATCGCAGCATTGGAACGTTGCGCCAGGCTCTGCGTCGACTGGACATCATGCCAAACACACTCCTCGTGTTCGTGAGCGACAACGGAGGTTTGCCTGGGATCACTCCGGGCGCCGTTGGCGACTTGCGCGGCCACAAAGCCAGCGTCTTCGAGGGCGGGATCCGTGTCCCCGGCATCATCGAGTGGCCCGGCGTCATTCAGCCTCGCGTCACCAGCTATCCGGCGTGCGTGATGGATCTCTTTCCCACCGTGGCGGACATCGCGGGCCTGCCTGAAGGCGTAATGCTGAAACCGGTGGACGGCATTAGCCTCAAACCACTCTTTACGCGCGAACTAGACGAACGTCGTCACCCCATCGGGTTCCGCTTCTTGACGAAACGTGCGCTGGTTGACGATCGTTACAAGCTGCTTACCGAGAACCTGGCCAGCGGCAGGTTCCAACTCTACGACCTTGTGGCGGATCCGAATGAGACGCGTGAACTGAGTGCGGAGCGACCGGAACTTGCAGCGCAACTGCGCCAGCGTTTGTTAGCTTGGAACAACTCCGTGGACGCCAGCTTTGCCGGAAAGGATTACCCGGAAGGCCAATTGTCGAGCCCTGATCCCGAATCGATATTCTGGTTTGACGCGCCTGGCTATCAACCATTCCTGGCACAATGGAAGGCACGCTGGGAATTCGAGAGCTACATCAAGAATGCCCAGAGGCAGAGCAAACAAGGTGGCGGGAAAAAGAAGAAATAGTTCAGACTTCGCAAGTCGATTGGGACCTGGTCGCAGCTGCGCAGAACTGGTGCAGGACTTCGTGGTTTCGGTATGTTTTCGCGAGGGATTTGTCCGAATCCGGCGTAGTGTTTTATAGTGAATGGTATCATGATTGAAGTTGCGAATGAACACAGAGCCAACAGCTGAGAGCGATGAACGGCTGACACAGGTCCTTCAGGATTGGGTTGTGGACGCCCAGCTCCCTCCCCGGTTTGAGGAAGAGGTCTGGCGTCGCATTGCTCGCGTTGAAGACCAGGCGACCGCCTCGCCTTGGGCCACCCTCCTCGATCTAGTCGCGAACTCCCTAGGTCGTCCAAAGGTGGCATGGGCTTTTGCCGCCGTGCTGCTGGCGTTCGGCGTGATTGCGGGAACGTGGACCGCTCAGGTCCAGCGGAGCCACCTCGAAACCGCCCTCGGGGAACGATATGTGCACTCCGTGGATCCGTATCAGGTAGCTATGTCGCACCGATGAAAAGAGCGGGACTCGTCCTAATTATCGGCTTGGCGGCTGGCATTGCCGCCTTTGCCGGCTTTTATCTCGCCGGCACGGCGACATCGAGAGAACTGCTGCGGCAACCTCAACCCGAGTTGGCCTGGCTCAAGCACGAGTTCAACCTCAGCGAGCCGGAATTCACTCGCATCGTAGAACTGCACGAGGCCTACATGCCCGGGTGTGCGGAGCGATGCCGGCGTATTGAGGAACAAACCTCGAGACTGAATCAGTTGCTAGCCACCATTCCTGAGGTCACCCCCGAAGTCGAGGCTGTGATGGCGCTGCGTGCCAAAATGAGGGCCCAATGCGAAGCCGAGATGCTCAAGCACTTTCTTGAAGTCAGCCGCACGATGCCGGCGGAACAGGGTCAGCGTTACCTGGAATGGGTTAAGAAACAGACTGTCCTGAGCGGCGAGGCCATGGAACAGCGACACCACAGTCACCAAGGCCACGATCACTGACACCGCGCATGACCCCCCTCTCCAGCGACGCGCAAGATTCGCATGACATGGAGCGGCTTGCCGCCGGCCAGGACATTGCCCTGAACGCCTTGATGGAGCGCCACGCTCAGAAAGTATTTCACTACCTCCTGCGCTCGTTGCAAAACCAGGAGGATGCCGCAGACCTGGTCCAGGAGACATTTGTCCGGGTTTACCAAAACCGGGCCCAATTCGATCCGGCGGAGAAATTCACCTCCTGGGTTTACGCCATCGCGGGTAACCTCGTTCGTGACCGGTTTCGTTGGCGTTCACGCCATCCCCAGGTCTCGATGGACGCGCCGCCGCCAGACATGGAACCATCCCTGAAAGATAAGCTAGTTGATTCAGGAGCAGCTCCGGATGAAGCCCTGCGCACCAACGAACGTGCCGAAGCCGTAAGACAAGCCATCACTAATCTGCCCCAGGAACTCCGCGAACCGCTCATCCTGGCGGTCTACCAGGGGCTTTCCCAGGTCGAGATCGGCAAAATTCTACGCTGCACTCCAAAAGCGGTCGAAACCCGGATTTACCGCGCCCGAAGCCATCTTCGGGAACGCCTGGAACGTCTGCTACCTGGGCTTTGACCCTGCCGGGACTTGGAGCACCGCCACACCGATGAGCGCTTACTTGGTGGACATTACCGTTCATACATACCAAAACTGCTTGCCGAAATGTCGTCAAAAACAGTAGCCAGGCACAGACAACCGTGGTACGTTTTATCAATAGCAACTTGTATGAGAGCCCTAAAGAAGTTGAGCGATTCTAAGCCCAGAACTCTGGGATTTACCTTGATCGAATTGTTGGTGGTCATCGCCATCATCGCAATCTTGGCGGCAATGCTGCTGCCTGCTTTAGGCAAAGCCAAGCAAAAGGCCCAGGGCATCGGCTGTCTGAACAACGGGAAGCAAATCGCCTTGGCTTGGCAGATGTACGTAGGCGACAACCAAGACCGGGTGCCGAACAATTATGGCGTGACAGAAACGATCGAAGCAATCAATAATGGTAGGCTCGATAATTGGGTCAACAATGTCATGACCTGGGGCGCCAGCGCCAGCGTAGCGGACCGAAGCAACACTAACACCACCTGGGTCTTGAACGGCGTGTTGGGCAAATACACTGCCGGTGCGGTCGGTGCATATCGTTGTCCGGCCGATGTCTTCCTGAGCCCGCAGCAGCGAACCGCAGGATTCAAGAACCGCAATCGCAGCCTGGCCATGAACTCCATCTTCGGCCGCTTCCGCAGCATCCCGGATGGTGATCCGACGGTGCGTGGGGTCAATTGGGGTTTTCAGAATTACGTTCAGTACTTGAAACTGACCACTGTCCTTCGTCCGGCCAAAACCTGGCTTGTTATTGACGAACACCCGGACTCCATCAACGACGGCTATTTCATCAACAACCCAGACCTGAACTATTGGCAGGATCTGCCCGCCTCATACCACAACGGCGCTTGCGGCTTCTCCTTCGCCGACGGCCACTCGGAGATCAAGAAATGGCGAAGCGGCAGTTCGCGCTATGGGGTGGGGTATGTGTACCCTGCCACAAAGGCCTTTGATGCCCTGGGTCGACAAGATTTCGCCTGGTACCTCGAACGCACCGGTTATGTTCAGGTCAGCACGGGCAGACCCGCGTACAATTATTGAGGGCCCAAAAGGGTCCTCGTTGAGGCAACCGCAAGCCCCGGTTTATTGGGCTCCGCTGAGTGCTCGCCCGCATGGAAGTGAGGACTACTGGCCCGGGTAAACGAGCCGAAACTTGCCGGATTTCTCGGGCATCACCAGCTTGACCATCTGTATGGTCAAGTCCTCTGTTTCGAGCAGGTCTTGGATTTCTCCGCGCAAGGTGTCCACTTCTGCCGGCATTGGCGGCGTGCGGTCCGGCACCAAGCGCAGCACCCACTTCGAGGCGCCGTGTCGGGCCAGTTGATAATGGATCAAACCGTTGAGCTTCTCGAAGTAGTTGTCGATTTGCAAGGTGGTGACCCGGCACTCACCCGCAGTATTCACGGCGTCGATGAAGCGGCCATGGACCGTATAGGAAATGTCTGTTCCATGAACCTGTTTCTGTACGAGGTCCCCGATCCGGTACCCAATCAACGGCATGTATTCATTCGTAAGCGTGGTCACTACCAGTTCGCCCACCCCGTTCTGGTCAGGGTTTATCACTTCCAGGTAGGCAGTTTCGAGGCTGGGTCGCATCCAGCCCTTCTCATCCTCCATCAGCAAGTGACCGGTTTCCGTGGAACCATAGAGATCCAGCACAGGCACCCCAAAAACTCGCTGGAGTATCCGCCGATGCACCACACTCACGAACTCATAAGTGCAAATGATGAAGCGCAAGGAAGGCAGTTGGATACCCTCCCGCTCGCAATACAACGCGAAGAGCACGCCGTAAACGGGATCAACATCGAGGAATTCCGGCTGCCAGTCCACCGCCTCAGCTGCCATTCGCGCCAGGTCGTGCTCACTCCACAAAAACGGGAGGCGCGTTAAACTCAAGAACAGGGCGCTGCCCAGTGTCCGCTCCTCACGAGATGGCACACCGGTATAACAGATATCCCCGCTGCATACTGGTGAACTAATCGTGACCCGTCGCGCCTCCGCGTTCTTGGCCAGCACTTTAGCGGCGGTCACATTCAGCTTGAGGGCACGCCGCTCCTGCTCAGCCCACCAACCCCGACCCATGAGCAGCGGGGTTCGTTCTTCAGACGTGCCGGAAGTGTGCTCGAGTTCAACGAGGCCACGCTCGATCAAATTCTCCAGCGAACCCTTGTCGTGCAGGAAGTTGCCAGGGAAACCGCGACGGATATCCTGTTTGGTGATGAAGGAGAGGTGCGCAAATTCTCCCGGGGAAATCAACGCAAGGGGCTGGGCCGCTACGGACCGCCCCCGGTAAAGAGGCACATCACGTAGCCACCGGGACACACGATCCGCCACCCTGATGGGGAGCACGGCGTCGGTAACTATTTCAGGGGTTGCGAGCATTCTTCCGCGCAATAGGTCAAAATAGAGCAACAGTGTAGCATACCTACAGGTTTAGTGCAGATAATTTTCAGTGCGGTGTTTCAGTCCTGCATTCGTGGTTCGAGCAGCCCAACCCGCGGAATATCAACTACCGGGGGCCGTATCCTGCCAGTCAATCAGCTTCAACTGCACCGACCGTCGCCCGTTGTATTCGTTGATTTGAGGAGTAAAGGCCAAGTCGAATGGGCCCGACGGCAGCGGACTGTCTCCCGCCCCCCACCACAAAGTCTCGATACCCTCATTGTGATTACCGACCCACATTTTCACGTGCTGTTGGCCGCCGCCCAGGCGACGGGCAGGCCTCTGCTGGATGACTCCGCGCGCGCACAGTTGCACTGGAGGATTCGCCTGTCCCACCGGTTCTAGTTGATCCAGGGCCGAAATGCATTCCAAAGACAATTCCGCAAGCGCGACTTCCGCATCCAATCGCAAAGGGGGTCGCAGTTGGTCCCCCTCAAGAGCCTCCCGCGCCAATTGATTCAAGCGCTCACGAAAAGCGTCCAACTTCTCAGGATAGAGAGTCACCCCGGCGGCCATAGCGTGCCCCCCGTGCCTTACCAGCAAGTCTGAGCACTGCCGCAACGCTGCGGCCAAGTCGAAACCGGGGATACTGCGCCCCGAACCCCTCCAGTATTGTCCATCTCCGCCCACCACAATCGTCGGCCGGTAGAAACGTTGCAGGACCCGGGCGGCCACCACCCCCACCACACCGAGGTGCCAGGATTCCTGGCCAACGACGATCACAAAATCCTTCGCCGGGTCGAAGCGCGCCAGGATGCTGACCAACGCTTCCTCAAGGATGCGGCGCTCGATGTCCTGGCGATCGCGGTTGTGACGATCCAGGCTCTCAGCCAACCCCAAGGCTTCCGGCAGTGCGGTTGCCAGAATCAGCCGGAGCGAATCCTCTGCTGTCTCGAGCCGTCCGGACGCGTTGAGCCGAGGCGCCAGTTGGTAAGCCACGTCACGAACCCCCATAACCGCCGGGCATTGTGCCAACTGTTTCAACGCCGTCAGCCCCAGCCGACGGGTTGTCCCGAGCCACGTCAAACCGGCGGACACCAGGATACGATTCTCTCCGGTCAACGGAACGATGTCGGCAATCGTCCCCAGAGCGACCAGGTCCAGCAAAGGGCGCAGATCAAAATCTTCCGCGCCGGCAAGGTGGCTTTCGCGGGCGCGCTTCACCAAAGCATGAGCCAGCTTGAATGCCAATCCCACTGAACAGAGTTCGGAAAACTGCGCTGCTGGGGACATGTCGTTCCGCGCCTGCGTGCTCTCCGGCAACTGCGAATGTTTCCGGATTTGCGGGTTTACCACCGCGACTGCCGGGGGCAGCGGGTGCGAGACCTGATGGTGGTCCAGCACCACCACATCCACACCGCGCTCCTTGAGCCAAGTAATGGTATCCAACGCAGTGGACCCGCAGTCCACCGCAAGCAAAAGCGTGACCGGGTGCTTTCGGAGGCAATTCTCCACGCCGTCCCGGCTTAGCCCATACCCTTCTTCCAGCCGGTGCGGCAGGTAACTCGTCGCCGTCCATCCCAAGCACTTGAAGACCTCGAGCAACAACGCCGTCGAAGTAACCCCATCCACATCGTAATCACCAAAGATAACCAGGGGTTCTCGCTTTTCGCGCGCCTGAAAGAGCCGGTCAACGGCAGCGCTCATATTCGGGATCAGGAACGGGTCCGCCAAGTGCTTAAGGCGTGGCTGGAGAAAATCATGAGCCACCCCGGGCTGCTGCACCCCGCGGTTCAAAAGGCATTGAGCCAGCAGCGGCGGAATATTCAGGCGCTGCGCCCAATCTTTTGCCACTTCCCGTTGAAATGGCGCAATAGACCAAAGATACTTCACGTTCCCTATAGAGTGGGTTTTTTGGGCTGAAACTCAAGAACCGGCACCCGGAAAATCCGGGAAACGACTCCCTCCGGAGCCACCTGGCACCAGGTGGCTGACTGCTTAAGTTCCAGAAATCCCTAACAGCAAGGAGTGAACCCACGCGGCCAGAGCCCCGCCAACAAGCGGCGCCACGACGGGCACCCAGGCGTAGGCCCAATCGCTATCGCGCTTTCCCGGGACTGGCAACAAGGCATGCGCAAGCCGGGGCCCCAGATCGCGCGCGGGATTAATGGCATACCCCGTGGTACCGCCAAGAGACAATCCAATCGCGAACACCAGCAGAGCTACCGGCAGTGCCCCCAAGGTCCCCAACCCAATCAACACTTCGTGGCCCGGCCCGGAAGCGGACGGGAGCGTGATCTTCGCATCCGTCATTAGGAAAACCGGTAGCACAAGCAGGAATGTGCCTATGACCTCGCAAAAAAAGGCCTGTGGAATGTTTCGAATATTGGGCGCCGTACAAAAGCACGCGAGCTTCGCGTTTTGGTCCGCGGTTGCCCGAAAATGCTGGTGGTAGAATGCAAATACCAAGGCGCCACCTGTGACACCTCCGAACATCTGTGCCAGCATATAACCCGCTACCTGCGACCAGGCAAACTTTCCAGCTTGCGCCATCGCCAAAGTCACGGCCGGGTTCAGGTGCGCCCCACTGTAAGCCTGAGCCGCAAACACCCCGATAAACACCCCTAAAGCCCAGCCCGCGGTAATAACAATCCAACCAGAGCTATTACCCTTGGTTTTCGCCAGCACCACGTTGGCAACTACACCGTTGCCAAAGATTACCAGCAGGGCCGTTCCAATATATTCGGCCACCAGTGGATGGATAGAGTCCATAACCATAATTTCAGTGTAGGCTCTGCCCCGCTTCGTCCCCGACCCGTTCTTCCCAGTCGCCCGCGCGTTTCAACGCCTCCCTCCAACGACCGCGACGGTAGGCCACTTCATCGGCACTTCGCTGAGGTGCGAAGGTGCGGTCTGCCTGCCACGCCGCATGAACCTCAGCCAGATCTTTCCAGAATCCCACCGCCAAACCCGCAAGATAGGCTGCTCCCAGTGCGGTTGTCTCCACCACCTTGGGTCGAACGACTGGAACACCCAGGAGATCGGCCTGGAATTGCATGAGCAAGTTGTTGGCACTTGCCCCGCCATCCACCCGCAACTCATTAAGCTCTATACCGGAATCCTGTTTCATAACCTCGAGCACATCGGCCACCTGAAAGGCAATCCCCTCCAAAGCGGCACGGGCAATATGGCCAGCCGTCGTACCACGGGTAAGGCCAGTGATCGTCCCCCGAGCGTATTGGTCCCAATGGGGTGCACCCAGGCCCGCAAAAGCAGGCACGAGATAAACCCCCCCGGAATCCGGAACGCTCTCCGCCAAAGCCTCTATCTCGGTTGAGTTTTTGATGATGCCCAGTCCGTCCCGCAGCCATTGCACCACCGCCCCGCCGATAAACACGCTGCCCTCCAACGCGTAATCCGTCCGGCCCTGCCGCCTCCAGGCCACCGTGGTCAGCAACCGATGCCGCGATGCCATAGGCCGCTCGCCTATGTTCATAAGCAGGAAACAACCCGTGCCATAGGTGTTCTTTGCCAGGCCCCGGCTGAAACAGTTCTGCCCAAACAGCGCAGATTGCTGGTCCCCGGCAATGCCCGCGATGGGCACCTCTTTACCGAACAAATCCCGGTGCGTAGCACCATAGACTTCACTCGAGGACCTGACTTCCGGCAGCACTTCGCGCGGCACGTCCAACAACCGCAGCAAGTCGTCGTCCCAGGATCCTGTTTCCAGGTTGAAGAGCATTGTCCGTGATGCATTGCTGGGGTCGGTCGCATGGAGGCTTCCGCCAGTCAGGTTCCAGAGCAGCCAGGAGTCTATGGTTCCGAATGCAAGTTTCCCCCTCGAGGCCCGTTCTCGCACACCAGGCACGTGGTCCAATATCCACCGCAGCTTGCTCGCAGAAAAGTAAGCGTCGATGACCAGGCCCGCCTTCTGTCGAATCAAGTCTTCGTGGCCGGCCCGCTTGAGTTCGTCACAAAAAGCAGCCGTGCGGCGATCCTGCCAGACTATCGCGTTATAAACTGGCTCCCCAGTCGACCGATCCCACAGCACCACAGTCTCCCGCTGATTGGTAATACCAATTCCCGCAAGGTCTGCCGCTGCGAGCCCAACCTGTGCAAGGGCGTCACGGGCCACCGCCAACTGGGTCAACCAAATCTCACGCGGATCGTGCTCGACCCAACCAGCGCGTGGAAACTGCTGGGCAAACTCCTGTTGAGATGCGCCCCGAATTGCACCTGCGTGATCAAAGACAATAGCCCGCGAACTGGTGGTGCCTTGATCCAATGCTAGAATAAATGACATAGGCACTGCTCGATTATGGCCGTTCCGGATTGTATGTTTGCCATGTTGCTAAGCTCATTACAGCACCAAGTCAAGCTGGCGGTGGTTCGCAGGCGCAGGCCCTGATGCGATGGCTGTTGTCATGACGACGGGTTCGATGCAAGATGCCCCTGGATGACAACTGACAATTCAGCCGTTCCGCCAGGAAAAGTGCGGGTGGCAGTGCTCGGTGTCGGTTCCCTGGGCAAAGAGCATGCCCGTATCTACGCCGAGTTGGCTGCCGCCGGCCTGATTGACTTCACCGGCGTCTATGATGTGCTGCCCGAGACCGCCCAACGAATAGCGGAGAAGTATAAGGTGCGGCGCTTCGCTTCAGTGGAGGAAACTGCGGCTGCAGCGGACGCGCTCAGTGTGGTCACCCCAACAACCACCCACTTCGAACTGGCCCGCCTGTTGCTCAGCCAAGGCAGACATGTGCTGCTGGAAAAGCCGATGACCGACAACGCGGCTCAGGCGGCTGAACTCGTCGAGCGCGCCCGGCAAGGAGAGTGCGTCCTGCAGGTAGGCCACGTCGAGCGCTTCAACCCCGTCATTCGTTATCTCGAGAGCGTTGCTTCCATGCCCCGTTTTATTGAGACGCACCGACTCTCCCCCTACCCCGCACGCAGCACGGATGTGGGCGTCGTATTGGATCTGATGATTCATGATCTGGATGTCGTGCTCGCATTCGTAAAGTCCACGGTCGCCAGCCTCGACGCGGTGGGCATCCCCGTCCTGAGCGAATCGGAAGACATCGCTAATGTGCGCCTCCGTTTTGCCAACGGCTGTGTGGCGAATTTGACTGCCAGCCGTATCAGCCCGGAACGGATGCGCAAGATCCGGGTGTTCAGCGGAGGGCCGCAAACCAGTTACATCTCGCTGGACTACCGCGCCCAGGAAGGGTTCATCTACCGAATCGCCCGGGAAGGAGAACAGGAAAGTTCCTTGTTCAAGAAACTGCTTAAGGCCAAAGATTCCGCCATCGTCAGTGAATTCGGTGGAAAACGGATCGTCCGCGAACCGGTCCCCATCGCTAAAGAAGAACCGCTCAAACTCGAACTACAGCATTTCATTGACTGCGTCCAGGCGAGACGCAAGCCCGTGGTCAGCGGCGAGTCAGCCAAACTGGCCCTGGACCTCGCCCTGGAGATCACTCGGCGGATTGCCGAACAAGCGCAGCACGCCTGAGTCATGAAGTTGAGACAGGTCATGTTCATCGCCGGCGAGGCGAGCGGCGACGCACACGGTGCGGCGCTAGCGCCATTGCTGCATCGTGAACTGGACCTTGCTCCGGGTGGTTCCCCGGACCAACAGCCCCTTGGGGCCAGTCTGCGACCCAGGTTTTTCGGAGCCGGCGGCCCCCGAATGAAAGCTGCCGGTATTGAGCTTGAATTGGATCTGACGGCGCACTCCGTAATCGGCGTCTCGGATGTTTTCCGTCAGTATTTCAAGTTTCGCAGGTTCTTTCACCAACTCTTCAAACTGGCCGTAGACCGTCAACCTGAGCTGGTTGTCTGCATTGATTTCTCTGGGTTTAACCGCCGATTCGTGAGGGCCATTCGCCAGCACACACGCTCGGGCTCAACCTCCTTCACTAACTGGCAACCCCGCATCGTGCAGTACATTTCCCCCCAAGTCTGGGCCTCCCGTGCGGGAAGGGCCAATCAAATGGCGCGGGACTACGATCTGCTGCTGAGTATCTTCCCCTTTGAACAGCCATGGTATGCCGAACGTGTTCCGGGATTCAGGGTCGAGTTCATTGGCCACCCTATGGTCGAGTGGTATAAGGATACTCCCCGACGTGATCATCGCATTCCGGGCCATCCCCCGTTGGTACTCTTGCTGCCAGGGAGCCGCACCGATGAACTTCGACGGCATCTCCCTGTCATGATTGGCGCGCTCGGCCTAATCCGCGCCGCAATGCCGGAAGTGCGCGCGCGAATGGTGCTGCCACGGGAAAGTCTAGCTCAGCAAGCCCGGACTGAGCGGTTGCCATCCAACCTCGAAGTCCGAACTGGGGGACTGGTGGATTCCCTGCGCGAGGCCGATGTGGCGCTGGCCTCCACGGGAACCGTGACCCTGGAGTGTGCCTGGTTCGGGCTGCCCACCGTAGCTCTCTATAAGACCTCATGGAGCACCTATGAAATCGGCAAGCGGATCGTTAAAGTAAACCACTTGGCGATGCCGAACATTCTTGCCGGTGAGGTGCTCTTTCCGGAGTTTATCCAGCACGCTGCCACCCCGGAAAACGTCTCTACCGCCGCACTTTCACTCCTCACAGATCTGGCCCGACGGCAGCACGTCATCTCGCGCCTGGAGGAAATCCGGAGTCACCTTGGCACGCCCGGGGCCAGCCTCCGTGCCGCCCACGCCATTGCCAGTCTCCTCGACGCGCCCCCAGGACGACCGGCTCACTCGCGAGACTGAGTTTCGTTTAGGCGACGAAGCAGCGTGTAGATTTGTTCGGGGGAGTGCGCCTCACGCAGACCTGCTATTAAGTCCGGCCGCCGACCCAGCCGTGCCAGGCAGGCGAGCAACTGCAAATACGCCGTGCCATCGCTCGCGGGCACCGCCACCAGAAAAACCAATTGCACGGACAGTGAGCCTTTCACCCCCCAGATCACTGGCTGTTCCACCCTGCCAAAAGCGAAGCGGAGCCTAGTGATCCCCTTAATTCGAGCATGGGGGATAGCAATCCCACACTCCAGCGCCGAACTTGAGTCCAACTCCTGGTTGAGTGCCGACTGATAAAACGGCAGCACATCCGGGAGGCAGCCATGCCGCTGCAAGACCTGGCTAAGCTCGCCAATGATGCCCGGCGCATCCCGCTCCTCCAACCGGGGCAGGATCAGTTCTCTGCTGGTGTAATCCGCGAGAGAAAAGGGCGCCGTAACGCTAACCCTTTCCTCAAGCAACGGCATGTGTACTCGCCTTCCGTTTACGGGTCTTCGGTGCTGGCTTTGCTGGCGCTGCCGGAGCCGGCTCCGGTTCCGCTGGTGCCAAGCAGAGGTAACGTCCGCAGGTGTCACAGAGCTGAATGTCCGCGCCCTGCATCAAGGTGTTGATCGTACCGATAGGCAAACGCATGTAGCATCCGGAACAGACTTGATTACGCACCAACGCCACACCCTTTTTGCCCCTGGTCACCAACCGATCATAATGACCCAGGATTTGAGGCGGGATCCTCTCGCGCAGAACGGCCTTCTCTGCCTCAGCCGCCTTGCTGGCCGTACCAAAATCCAGGGCTTGAAGTTTCAACAGATTCTGCAGCAGTTCATTCATGCCTTAAGGTGCATGCTTAACTTGTGCCAAGAGGCACAACAAAAGTCATATAGTGCTCTTAGTAAACTACTTACATATAATACAGTTGCACGCATGCTGCCGACAATTATCCCAAAAAGTGCAAATTTTGCACTATTAAACCCTTCTTTGTGCAATGCACATCGGTTTCAACCACAGAGATGCAGCCTCACTCACTGTTCATTTGAGCGCCTAGCAATCTCTTTGCAGATTCGTTCCGCAGCGTCCGGTTGACCCAGTTCCCCGGCTGCCCTGGCCATCCCTTCAAGTTTTTTTGAACCAAGAAGTTCGCCGACGCGAAATGGCAGGTCTTCGGGCCGGTTGACCTTGGCGCCAGCCCCGTGCTCCAGCAAGAAATCACTATTCGCGGCTTCCTGACCGGGGATAGGATCGATGATGAGCATCGGTTTACCCAGGGCCAACGCCTCAGAGGTGGTCAACCCTCCTGGCTTGGACAGTATCAGGTTCGAAACCGCCATCAGTTCGTGCATGTTGGGCGCAAAACCGAGAACATCTGTAGGATGAATCCGGGTCTGAGCCGCGAGTTTTCGGCGCAAGGTGTCGTTTCGGCCCGTCACCACTACAATCTGGAAAGACTCTTCCGCCTTATCCAAGTGCGCGACTATCTCAGCGACTGGCCCCATGCCAAAGCCGCCGCTGAGGGCTAACAGAACCGGCAGGTCATCGCGGAGCCCCAAACGTTTTCGCACCGCTGCTGCGTTGACCTTCACCCCGAATTTGCGGGACACCGGAATCCCCGTAGCAATCACGTCCTGAGCCCTTGCACCCCGCGCTACCAGACGCGTTCTCGTTTGGTCGGCAGCTACACAATACAAATCCACGCATGGGTCCATCCAAAGGACGTGTGCTTCAAAATCGGTGACAATGCTGGCAACCAGAGGTTTGCCTGACCGAAACGGCACGCCGGATTCCCTGCCCCCTGCTCCTCCCTCTGGCTTCGCTGTCCGCATGATCCCGAGCGTCTCCAGCGGCAGGTAGTGGGTGCACAACACAGCATCGGGAGCAAAACTGGATAAGTAGCGGGAAAACCGCACGCGCGAGATGCTAGGGAGTGCCCGTTTCAATCGGCTCAACCGCCGGGCTACCGCAGGGTCATCCGTCGCCCGAAATACCATACCCCAGAGCTCGGGTGCATGCCCCGCCAGAGCGAGGTAACCCTTCGAGTGCATTTTGCGCTCCAGCGGAGAGCAGAACTTGAGGATATCAACCTTTTCAACCACGTCGTCGGGTCGGAGTTCCTGCCAGGTCTCCTGCAAAGCCGAGGCTGCTGCCATGTGCCCACCTCCCGCGGTGACCGTAGTGATTAAAATACGCATAGAGTGTGACTTCGGGTCCGCCAGAGCCTGCTCTATCCACTGCCCGATTGAGAAGCGAAAAAATCAAGCCCTGATCGAGAAAGAAAAAGGCAACCTTGCGGCGTCGAGTGCAGTTAGCTCGTGGTCTTGCCTGGTTCGTCGCTGAACCGCACGGTGCAGGCCATGTCCTCGGCGGCGACATCCTCATGCCCCTGCAGAATGTAGAGTTCGACACCACTGCACCGACAAAGCTCGTACACCAGCCGGTTTTTTCTGATTCCCGGCTCCCCCACCAGCAACGGAGACATAGGAGGCAAGTAGCCGCCGATCCAGGCAGCCGTGGCCATTTCCATTTCCTGCAAACGCCCTACGAACGGGGGCCGGGACCGGTCCCACGGTCGATAGGGTTCACTCGCCAGGACCTTTTTGCTGTGGTTCAGCGTGATTGTCTTTATGCAATTACCCGTGGTTGGGATCCGGGTTGCGCCTCGCGCTGCCGTCTGCATCACCAGCAGCCGGGCGACGGTGAGACCGGTTCCCAACAACTGAACCAGGACCGCTATTGAACAAGTCCCGCAGGACACCGCGCCAATGCCACTGGAGATTCTTGCGGGAACGAAGCAGCGTTGCGAAATGGAGCAAAGCCCGCCCCCCGCGCCTTCTGGTGAGGTTCAAGGCGAGTGCTTGCTTGAGCGTGTAATGAGCCGGCGACTCGGGTTTCATACTAGTTGTTTTCTTCAGGATTCAACCTCGCAAAATCTCCGGGGCCACAATAGGGCCAATTGTGCAAAATCAGTGCCTTATCGCGCCGCTGACCTCGTCACAGAAGATGCGGCCGGCAGCCGACGTCCATGGCCAAAAAGTGACCGTGGCTGCCGACAATAACAGCGGTCACTTGCCCAGGAAAACCCTTGCCACCGCCTTCGGCTTGTGACGCAATAAACGCATGCATGAAAAACCCACACTCCGGCTTCAGCACCTCATCGCGCGGGAAGCCAAGCGGGTTGGCACGGTGAATCGGCTGGCACAACTGATCAACGATGCGAATGCCAGAGTTGGATCGAAGTTAACGGTAGACCGCAGGACGCTCTTACGGATTCGTGACAACCCCGAGAATGTGGGCCTAACCTTGAATTTGCTAACCGCCCTCAACGAGTATTTCAAACACCTGGGCGAAGGTCTGCACAAGTGGCCCATCCTGAGCACGCGTGGATTGATTGAACCGCTCGCCGATGCACACCAACTGGTGTTTATGTTGGGCTCAAAGCCGCGACCGGCCGAACGCCGAGTGGACCTGAGCCGCTGGGATGCACTGGCCCTGGCGGAACTCGTTAAAGAAGCCTCGCGTTTTGGCCGCCGTCAGGAATTCGACATCGAGGATGTATTGTGGCGCAGCCCGGTGGACGCCTCGGGCATCAAGGCCGAGAAGTGGTATTCATTGTTGGAAACCGAGCGAACTTCAATCATTTCCATTGGCTCGCCGATGGCTGCTTTGAGCAGCGAGGTTCTACTGGCGCGCATGTTCGGAGTTGAACCGTTTGAAGTTCCCCGGTTCAGCACCCGGCTCCCCTTGCCGTTCTACTTCGTGTGGCTGCCACGCGTCATGCATCGTTTTCGCAGTGCGTTTGGCCTGACGTGGCAACACTTGATGCCGGAGTTCAAGACACTGGCCCAGGAGGTGAAGGAAAACCGCTCGTCTGCCTTTATTTTGGATGGCGAGCCTCATGCGGCTTCCGCTGCGGGCAAGTCCTGGACGATGTACGGCATCATTGCGGCGCAGCGCCGGACCTGTGGCAGCGTATGGCTCGTAGTTTCAGGTCTAGCCGGACCGGCTACACTGGCTGCCGCTCGATTGGTCAAACATGTCAACGCCGAGCTGCCGTTCAGCGAACACCAACACAGCCCCGTGTTGTGGATCCCCGTCAAGGCAACGATAAAGACCGGCCAGCCAAGCAACATCACCAGCGGCGACCTGCGCGAAATCGCCGAAGCTGAACTCGTGGGCGACCCCCAAATCTGGCCCATACCCGGGGCGCAACCCGGTTCTCCGCGATTGTAGCTCGTATTATGCCACGGTACAGGACTCGTAGCACACTGCCGGTCGATTCCTCGCCCGATTCCCTCGGTTGGGTAATTGGTGTTTTCTGTGTTTGCGTTCTGGCGCTGCTGACCTTCGGTTTCGTTGTTCTCATGAGCACCTGCCCAGCCTACGCCGCAGGTGAGGACAGTTTCTATTATGCGCAACGCCAGTCGCTGTGGCTGGGATTCGGTTTAGTGGTGTGCGGGCTGACCGCACGCGTGGATTACCGGCATTACCGAAAATACGCCTGGCCGTTGTTTTTTGCGGCGGTGATCCTGCTAGCTGCCGTGCTCATCTTTGGCAAGCGGATCAACGGAGCAACACGCTGGTTCGCCTTTGGTCCCATCCGGTTCCAACCCTCGGAGTTTGCCAAGTACGCTCTGATTATCATCCTGGCTTTTTGGCTGGAAAGAATGCAGCGCGGTGCTAAAGGCAAGTTAAAGGCGAAAGTAAAACACTGGTGGTTCGGCGTGTTTGCTCCGCTTTCGCTGGCCAGTATCCCGGCTGCTCTTATTGTGGTTGAACCGGATTTGGGAACCACGCTTCTGCTCGGCTCGGTGACGCTGTCCCTCATGTGGATGGCGGGATCGCCAGGTGGTTGGCTAACCGGCATCCTGGTAGTTTGCGGAGGTATCGCGGTTGCTTTTCTGGTAGCCATTTTTCAGTTTGACCTATTCCAGGATTCGTACCAGGTCCAGAGGATCCTTCACTGGTGGAGAGAGGACGATCTCGATGGGAGCAACTATCAACAATACATTGCCATGCTGGCGCTGGGATCGGGCGGACCCGATGGTTTAGGTCTGGGCAACAGTCGCATGAAGCTCGGGTTTCTGCCGGAGGCGCACACCGATTTTATCTTTCCGATTGCTGGCGAGGAACTCGGCCTGGTTGCTACGCTTGCGGTCGTGGCGGCCTTTATGGTGCTGGTGCTTTGCGGTCTTAAGATCTGCGCGCACTCACCGGATCTTTTCGGAACCCTCCTCGGATCGGGTATCGTAGTCTTGATCGGATTCCAGGCAATGATCAATATTGCTGTGTCGACGAACTCAGTACCGAACAAAGGTATGTCTCTTCCCTTCATCAGCTACGGCGGTTCAAACCTCGTTATGACACTGGCTGCGGTCGGCGTGCTGTTGAACGTTTTCAGGCAATGCCAGGACCACGTGGGAGGCTCCAAGGTCTAATCGCCTTTGGCAGAGTAACCGTGCAGCGATTCTTCATAAACGGCGATTTCAGGAGGTGGTTCCGAGCATTGTGGATCCGCCCGGTGGTCGGCCTTTCAGCCATGTTCTTTCTGTTGGTGGTTTGGCCAGAAGTCACCTTACCTCAGTTTAGTTGGTCACAGCTCGACAATGTCTTTTTAGCAGTACAACTGCTGATTGGGATCTGTCTCTGGGCCATCATAGCTGCAGGCATCTCCGTCGCGACATCTGTTTTGAGAATTGTTGGCGCCCGGGTAAGGGAAGGTCACTGGAGCAGCGGGCGGACCTGGTTTTTTCCAGAAGCAGCTGCGATTGCTTCAGTTGTTACCGTCGCCTGGCTTGGAGTGCCAGAAACGGACACCTATACCAATCCGCA
Source organism: Verrucomicrobia subdivision 3 bacterium UBA6082 (assembly GCA_002428665.1). Taxonomy (GTDB): domain Bacteria; phylum Verrucomicrobiota; class Verrucomicrobiia; order Limisphaerales; family UBA8199; genus UBA6082. The sequence continues at coordinate 9,751 of DIXK01000072.1, read as the reverse complement.
CGGCGAGGAGTACATTGAAATCCGCCTGCCCTCTCTGCTCGAAGGCCCCTTGGGAATCAATGAGTGCTCGGACGTGTTTGTTCCCGTATGGGTAAATTACGTCGGCGGCAAACATCTAAACATCGTAAATCGGGCCAGCGAAGGCAAAGAGGAGGATGCGGCGATCCGAGCGAAGCAGCGACGAGTTTTGTGGGGCACTGGCACACCGGCTCGTGCGGTCGTGATCCTGCCAGAAACCGGTACGGTGCTCTTCTTTCCCGAGCCCATGCCGCATGTCTGTCCCAGTCTTTGTGCCTCAATAGATTTAGAAACCCACATAAGCACTTGGTTGCAAGGGAAATAGAGGATGGAGCCAGTTGTCGGATTTGAACCGACGACCGACGGTTTACAAAACCGTTGCTCTACCACTGAGCTAAACTGGCTAAAAGCTTAGGAAACCCGCATGAATAGGGCTCGAAATGCGTGTCTGTAAAACACCGCACGTGGAATATTGAAGCACCATTCCGGCTTGTTTCGTGTCGGAATTGTCGGAATTCCAGGCGACGGTTTTGGCCCCGGTTTGATACCCGTTGCTGCCGTCGTGTCTGTTTCCGATCATTCGCACGTCGTCACGGTAGAAAAAGCACAGGGGAAATCAAGAGGATTGACGCCCCGGGCAATGGGTCCTCCGGTGCCCATCCCCGAAAACTCCTTTGCGCTGAAAACTTCGCGCAGGAATGCCACTAGGCGCTCTTTGCGGTGATGTGCCCGATAGATTGGATGGGGGGAAAATGCGGCTCGTTAAAACGAAACGAGCGCAGCGGCTGCCAGGCCTAAAATGCGCTCGTCTCTGCTACGGCTCGGAAATGAGCTTTAGCCGTGAAGCGCAGCCGGGAAGAATAACCGGCTGTTTCGCTAGGCTCGGCAGGCCTTACACTGCCGCGCTCCCCTAGCTAAAGACCTGCTACTGTCAACACCAAGGCGCGAAAAGCCCGCCGAGGGAAGAATGAGAGACCCCGGCGGGCCATGACGCCCACACAATGGTGAGCGAATCCTACCTACTCACGCCGTTAACCTGTGATATCGGAAACCACACCGAAGCTTTCCCCGTGACGGAGGCCGATATCGGTATACAGGGTCGCATAGATTTTAATCTGCCTCATTCCGGCTGCGGTGTAAACGTCTGTCAAGATGTCCAGCCCCGGCCCCCATTGGCCAATCATGATCTGAGACCAATCCCCGAGATAACACACTGAGCAACCAGCCGTTACGGTGCCCTTCGTGACGTTGCCAGGAGCATTGCTGCTCACGAATGCTGGGTAACCCAGCACGCGGCCCTCGAGCGGATTAGAGGACACGCTCGGAATGGTCCAGACGAACTGCCCCGATACAGTCGATTCCTCCGCGGCCCGGAGGTATCCGCGAACGGCCGGACTCGTCAGGAATTTCATTCCTGCGGCGTCGGCGTTGTCCGTTGCAATCAGTGCCTCGAGTGATACAAGCGCGGCGTAACTGAGAGCCCCGCCATTGTCCCCAAGCACCACTTGATTGACCCCGGTGGCCAACGTTGCAGCGCTACCGGCGGCGGCCACGCTGATAATGCCCGCGGGCTCAGCGCCACCGATGCCACGCAAGCAAGCGGAATCAACCGCCTCTGCAATTTGCGCAGTTAGATCCCCGCGCACCAACTGGTCCACAGACGGAATGCCCTGGATCAGTAGTTGGCGAGAGTAGACCACAAAGCCGGTTGCGGCCTTCGGCGTAAGTGTCACTTTGTCCAGCTCTAAATTGCTCTGGACGGATGCGGCAATTTCGGTTTTCCAACCGATTGTGCTTTTCCCCACAAGCCGGGGAATTTCAACGTTGCCATTGAGCCCTGGCAGGATCTGCGCGCCCATCTGCATAACCGCGCTCCGGCTTCGCAGTGCGTCAATAAACTGGTCGCCCATGTGTTGGGTGGCCACGAGATTTCCGCCGATGCTGGCGGTGCCCGCAACGAGTGACCGGCCGAAGTTTTCGGCCAGCGCTTCTCGAGGCACCCAGAAGCCCTTCGCCCGCTGTCCGGAAGTGCGACTGCATTCCTGATCCATTTCGGCTTCGAAACCATCCAACTTGCCACGCTCCGCGAACGTCGCCACGGCTCGCCCAAGCGAGTAGCGCCGGATGTCCTGCGGGCTGATGTCCAGAGGCTCCGGCCTGGACATTGGCACGACGCTGGGAAGTCGCTTCAAGGCTTCCTCGCGAAACTGTTTGAGAGACCAACCGCGGAGAACGGCCTGATTGGCCAGCTCCTCAATGTTCGGCACCTTGCCAACAAGCAGTTTTGAAACTGCACTGATTTCGACCGAGTCTGACGTTTGTTCAATTTCCATAATATCTGTTCTGTGATTTTTGATTGTTGCAGCTCTGCCGACGCCTACGCCGACATCCGCCGGCACGCCCACGAAGCTGATTTCCAGAGGGCTCCATTTGAACGTTATGAACTTGGCACCGTCCCGAACCTCGGTTGCGACTGCCGACGCTATTTGATAGCCGACACTAATCGCAGTCCGAACGCCGGCGACGACGTCCTGGTAAACTTCCTGCGCGATTGCCGACTTACTAAATCGAACAACCGCCCTCCCTTTGCCGCCCTCGATCCATGCGCGAACAACTTTACCGATGAATCGCCGTGAATCGTGGTCGAGTAACAAAGGACTGGTTCCGGAGTTTAACCTGGACAAGTCCACGTCGCGGGAATCGTGAGAAAGAATCTCATGATACCCGTCGCGCTCAATTGGAACACTTGAGGAAAACGAAAGTTCAAGCTCATCCGCCTGCGCGGAACGGCCTAACTCAACGTTTACCTCTCGATGCAATGTTTCCATAAAAAAACGAATTGCTAATTTTGGGGTGTTAAAGGTGCCCGCGTGAGATTCCCGGTCCCACGGGTGCGAGAAGGTCCAAGCTTCCGGCTTGGGCGGTTTCTCAAGCTGCGGTTCGCATCCCTGCTCGCCCAGCTTGCGGAAGGTGAGCACCGGCCAGCCAAGGCCATTGGCGCTCGTGCCTTCATAATCAGCTGCAGAGTCAACGAGACCCCGGCGCCGGGGGGTGTCACTCACCTGGCTCTTGGTCGCTATCATCGGCCACAGGCTGACCGGCCCTGGCTACGCTTTCGCCCGCGTCCCTGAGAGCGTTTATCAGCTTGTCTTTGTCTTCACGTTCCAGGTTCGCGGAATTGATTACCGACAACATGGAAGAAAATCCCCTGGTTAAAAGCTGCCGGAAGTCGTCCGCGTCTACCAGTCGCCCCCGGGTCTGCTCATTCTTCAACTCGCGCTCGTTGGCCTGCTCACGGACCAAGCGAAGTTTCTCCCCGTCCAGGTCGCCATAGACGGCCCGGCAGATTTCGGCAGTGGAAAAACACCCGTCCGGCCCGGGCAAGATGCCGTTCCATCGAAGGCGCTTCGATAACGTCTTTGGCGAGATGTTGAACTCTGTGCTTGCTGAATTACGGTTCCAGCGGACCGGTCTTGTCTTTTTCATAAAGGGATATTCTCAAAAATGATAATAGCATGGCGAAGGCATCGCCGCGTAACCCGTTCCTTCCTTTTGGTGCGGAGGACCCGGTGGCATCGGCCACGCTCCCCCTTGCTGCTCCTGGCTTGCCTTGTGCGAGGTCCTAAGCCACGGCATGTCTGATGGGTGCGCCATGCTATGTCTGCCCTCCTGAAGCCATTTTAGGTGCGCGAGGTATGGGGATACCATCGGGCTTGGTGGTGGTGGTGCTGTAGGTGTAGCTCCACACGCGCAACCGTCTTGGTCCGCTGTAGTCCGCTGACGGCTCCCGGTCGTCCAGGCTGACCACCACATGCTTTATGCCTTCCCAGTTCAACACCTCGAGCAATCCCGCAATGTTGACGCTCCAACAGCAGTGCTCGGTTGTCTCTTGGGGCCTATTTGCTTTCTTTGGCATGGCGATCCTTCCTCTCTGGTTCTGGTTGCACTTCGACTGCAGAGACACAGCGCCAGCCATAACCGCGAAGGCAGGCTTTGAGCAGTCGAGCCAAGCGCCGTTCGGCTCGGTTCTGGTGGTTGCCGGGGGTATCGCGTAGGCGCAAGATTACATCATTCATGGGCAGGCCCTCCCGGGTGATGCACACCTGAAAATGACGCCATGACACCATTTTTGTATGTTCTATATACTGTTAGCTTTTTTTGGTGATATAGGAAATATGGTGTCATGGTGTCATAAAGTCCCCGCCAATTGAGGTTTTGATATTACCCATTGCCGTTTTTCGCTTGTTCGCTCTGGTTCTACCCTCTCCGGTTTCTTCTTGGCCAACCGTCCCAAATACGTGCCAATGGCATTATTGAAGGATAGCAGGCGCCGGGCTTCGTAGGCGAAGTTGGATGCCAGCAGGCGGCGCTCGACTTCGTCGGAGGTCATAACCAGTGCGCCGTTGAATTCGTTCACATCAGCGAATAGAACCGAGTCGATTAATGACAGCAGTCTGGTTTCGGGTGCCAGTCTGGTAATTTCCTCTAGCAAGGTTGGATGGTGGTAGTGAATTACTCCGAATCGTTGAGACTTCAAAGGCTCTGGTATCTCCCAGCGGCCCAGGAACGCCACGAACGCCGGAAGCTCAGCCAGTAAACCTTGCCAGAAGGCGGCATGGCCTTCGGAGCTTTGGGTGTCATACGGCATAGGCTTTTTACTCGCCCGCAATAATGAAACCTTGTCGATTAAGGACTCGTCCAACGGTGGAAGCACGCTCAGATTTTCCGGTTCGTCATTCAAACTGATGGTCACACGCCAGAATGGACGCAGGCTCAAAGCTGGCCGCCCTTTGGCGTGGCAACTCTGAACTTGGTTCACCGTAAAATCCTTAATTCGCGCCCCGAACTCGCGCCGCACACGCAGATCAGTTGACCCGGCTTCGTCCTCAACCATTAAATGCTCAGCCCCGAACAGGTCCGAGTTGAAAGGGCTTTCCCCAGACATGTAACGAAACGGCTTAGCCGCTCGCCCGCCAAGAATTTCAGTGATGAGGTTTTGCCAGAGTGATTTACCGCACTCGCGAGGACCGGCTAAGGCGAGAACTTGCCCCGGTCGAAAGTGCCCGGTTTGCAAGGATTCCAGAGCCACTTTCAGCCAGCCATAGACGTATGGCCTTTGGTCGCACAGCTCGTCACAGAACAGGTTCTCAGCGAGTTGAGCAATCAGCGGGAATTCACCGGCTTCCGGTTCAATGGGCTTTGCTGATGCGGTAACTAACACCCTGGTGCCGCAGGTCTCTAAAACACCCTTCGGATAACCAGCCAATGGGCCAGCGTAGGAAACTGAACTCCCCATCTGAATATCGTTCAAGCATTTCTCAAGCTCGCTCACGTTCTCATGTTTTCCGCAAACGGGGTTGACCCCGTTTTCCCGGAGGTGACGCCGCAATGAGGACTCGGCCAATTGAATCCATTCCCCGCGCCAATCCGCCAGCCAGTATGACTTCGTGCCGGAATCGTAGTATGCCGTCGGTCTCGGCAATGCTTCTTGAACTTTGGTCATGCCACACCTCCCAAATCCAGGTAGAGCAATGATTGAACGCGGTTTTCTTTATCCGGCCTTCGTGCCCCGGGCAGGCGGCAGGGTTGCGCGTCTTTGAATAATGCCGGGTCACAGCCCAATTGCGGCAGGGTAATTTTAAGCTCGCTCAGAGTTTCCTTGTCGGGCGTCTCAAACCAAGCGTGAAGGGATTTGCCAGCGGTATCGACAATGGCCCGCAACTTTGAAAATTGCTCGAGCCACTGGAACACAGAGCAAATTTTGTTGCGGTCGAGCAGGTCTGATTCGACAACCAGAAACCGACGGTTGACCAAGCTGGCATTGCATCGCGACGTGCTGCCCGGTTTGAATAAACTTGGGCACGTGAACATTCCCGGGCATTCCGGCTCCTTCAGCCATTCTGCCACGGTGCGAAACCGAGTGCGGCAGTAATCCTGCCAGTCGGGTGAAGCCTCAGCGCCCGCAGAATCGCTCGGTGATTTCCCGATCCATACAGTGTCTTGCGGGTCGAACAGTCGGAGCAGCAACCGCCAATCGTCCCGCGGGTCGCAGGCCAGCAGGTTGTAAGGCGATCGGTTTCCGTAGTGGGCGAATCCCCCGCGATAAAGAGCGAGCAGCGCGCCCAATGCAAATCTGGCCTTCGCTTCGAGTCGAATCTTTTTGCGTTCGATTTCCTCCTGCTCGAGTTCGGCCATAGTCCGCCGGCGGGAGGTTGCCACGGGCGCAGGCGGATTCTCCCCGATGAGATTCCCCCGGGGTTTAGCATGCGATGCGGTCGATGCCGACCGCATCTTGTGAATCAACTCCGATTCTTTCCACGGGGGCAAACACCTCGCGGAGTATTCCCGCATGATCGCGAGTGCGTCGCCTTCGCTCAGCGCGAATCCATTTACCAGCGCGCAAGCAACCGCGAATGTGGCGTCATGCCCACGTTGCCCACTAACCGCAGGCGGCATGGCGGCAACGTATTTTTGCGCCCTTTCAAAGACGCTGAGCGTTGACGTTTTACAGCGGTTAGGTTCATCGTTCTTCATCCCCCTGGCGCAAGCCGGGGGTTCTTTTTGAATCGGTTTCATAGGTGCGAAATCTTTCTTCGGCGTTTCAATGGCTTTTCGAACCCAAGGCGGATGTCGGCCAGCTTGGTTGACTTCACGTGTGGCAGTAGTTCCGGCTTGAGTAACTTAATCGCGGTAAAACACCGTAATGCGGCCTGCTCGAGCGTGCGGCTTTCCGCCAAGTATCGAAGCATGGTTCCGAGTAGTTCGGCATACGCACGCCACGGGTCGCTAGCGTGCGCCGATCGTTCCGACGGTTCCCGCCAGTCGTTGAGTAAGTCCACGGTGGCGCAAATGTCAGGCACGATGCTTGGTGTTAAAAACCCACTTTCATCGAACCCGGTTGCCCCGTGGCACCCAACGGGCAAATGCTCGTATCGCTCCTCTGCCTCTGCGCGCTCCCGGTTTTGATCGGCGGTGCTACTCATACCCTGTTTGCGGTGTCAATCCGGCAGGGTGTTAGTTCAGGCCAGTGATGCGCCGGCGCGATTCCATCCACTCGATTAAATCCGAGCGTTTGAATCGGACGATTTTTGCTGTGAGCTTGTAATGAGGCAGACCCCGGCTCCTTCGCCAAAGTCTGATGGTGCGCGGACCTACTCCGAGAAGGGTGGCCGCTTCGGTTTCGTTGAGGATTGAGTCGCTATTTGTTTCTATCATGGCCGCAAGTTAGCGCGGCCATCCCGTCCCGTCGTTGGATGTGGACAGACCTTGCAACACCCTGTCCACAATCGCCCTTTCAGGCGAAGTTGCCATCAGGTCCTGGCAAGCGCTTGGTGTTTAATCCAAGTCGTTCCCAACGCTTCCGAACAGCGCCGGCGGTAAGGTGCGTTCCGCATTGCGCGTTGACTGCTGCCGCAACCTCCCCTGGCTTTTTGTAGCAATAGCAATGGTTCGTGTAGAAATTGAAAGCCAAGTGCAAGTCCACACCATCGGCTTGGGCCGGCTCATCAGCGAACGCCAGCAGCGCTTCACCAATGGCCCGTGCAGCTTGGGGTGTGGTGGGCTCTATCACTTCGCCTATGAGTGCGGCCACGTCGGCCAGATACGCGGTTGCCAGCGCTTGCGCGCTTTGCGTGTTGGACATTCCACACCTCGACTGCTGTCGGATTACTCGAATCGTCCGGGGATACTGGCGAGATAAAGCGCGCAGTATGGCCGCATGCCGTTTCTGCAGATCGTCAGTGCTCACCGGTTCAAAACGAATCGGTGTGGCGCAATCCATTTTTCCCGCGGCGCGTTTCAGTTCGGCATGGTGCTTGGCACTCTTAGCCTGATCGGATTTAAGAAGCGTATCGTAATGCGCGAATACTTGTTTGGCTTCGGCCTTGTCGCTGCAGTAATGGCGCTGCAAGGTTTTGACCTTTTGTTTCCCGTCAGTCAATGAGTGCAATTCAAGTCGCACCTCCCAACCGTATTCCTTGCCCGCGTGCGAAACCGCTTGCTTCAGTTGCGCCAGTCGGAGCGCGAATTGCTCTTGGTGCACGTCAATCACACGGCCCACGCCGGCAGTGTTTTTTCCGATGTAGACAATAGGGTGCTTCATATTAAAGTTTGATAATGTTTGCGGCGGCCTGCTGCTCCGGGACTATGCCAAACCACTTCACGGCATCTGATTTTGAAACCAGCTCGCGGTAATGCTTGAAAATTGTTCCTGCTGAGTTTCCCGCTTCCAGCGCAGCTTGATTGACGTTCTGAAGCTCAGCCAGCCGGTAGGATATGAACGAATGACGTAAAGCGTTATGCCGCCACACCACCGCCGGCAGATTCTTGTCAGTGTCGGCGGTCGCTGCGCTGGTGGCCGCTTGCGCGTCGCTGAAATGGTCCTCCGCGGTCTGGCGGTTCATGGTGGCAGGTTCCCACACAAGCCCAGCCCGTTGCGCGACTGGTGCCAACCATCGGCGCAGGTTATCTGTCACCGGGACAATGCGACGCGCAGGGGTGCCGCGTTTCTTCCCTGTCACCTCGATGTGACCGCGGGCAAAGTCAACCTTGCTCCAGTCCAGGCATTGAATTTCGGAGGATCGTAAGCCGGCAAACGCGCCCAGGGCAATGCACGCCGCGAATTCTGGATTGGCAGCGTAGAGCAGGCGGTGAAGCTCGCTCGGTGTGTAGATCGTGATCGGCCCACCGTTCCCCACGTCCGGGCGCTCGGTGCCGTCTACCGGATTACAATTTTTTGGGATGTATCCACGGCGTTCCGCAAACCTGAATAGCTGGCCTATCTTGGTGCGGTAGTTGAACCGCGTCCGTTCGGAAACCTGCAACCTGTCCAGCCATCGTTGGACGTCGGACGTCGTGACGCTACCGATGGGCAGCTTGAAATCGGTTGCGAACTTGCGGCACCGTGCGCGCAGATCGTCAACCGTATTACCCTGCCTTTTCTCCTTGTTCGCCAGTAGTTCGTCCACGACTTGGGCAACCGTGCGCTGCTGCAACTTATCGGCGTTGTGCTGGCGGTAATAAGTTGCTGCCGCAACAACCTTGTTGCCGCCCAGTATCTTCACAGCCTCAACAAAGTGCGCCACGCAGGTCTCTAAGCCGATGTTGTAAGGGCGCAGGACCTCGACTACCCGGGCATGCATTTGAACATCGCTGGTCCGCATTTGCGCGACGGCGGTCTCCCCCGCTGCAAGCAGTTCCGCAATCTTCTTCGCCTTAGCCATGGCTTTCACTTCGTCGGCAAAGGATAGGAGTCGGCGCGCTCCGGTGCTGTAATCCGCAACCTCGAACGAGTGTTTGCCATCGCAGCGCCGGCGACGGTAAACCTTAACAACCGCGTTTCCGTCTTTCGCGATTTTGGGCCAGTCGGGCTTCTCTGTTGCGCCGCTTTTCTGTGGTCTCATGCCGCCAATATGCCGGAATAGTGTCGGAATATCAAGCTTGAAGTTAAGTCATGACCCGAAAGCAGACCGTTTTAAGCCTGCAACCACAAGGGTTTAGAGATATTTTGGGGAGTGTCGGAAAGACGGTTTACAAAACCGTTGCTCTACCACTGAGCTAAACTGGCCCGAAAGAGCTTGCGCGCACTAGGAGACTAAAGTCTTTCAACGCCTGAGTCACCGCCCAGCAAGCTACAGAACCCTAATACTTCCAAGCTAACCAAGGGTACTGCCCCGTGCAAGCCGGAACCGCCCGCCGGAACTGTCCGCACAACGGGTGATTCATCTGGTTTTTG
>DIXK01000097.1 GCA_002428665.1 Verrucomicrobia subdivision 3 bacterium UBA6082 | reverse complement strand
GATGGAGGCGAGGGTCGGAATCGGCGACCCTCGCCTCGACCGTTTGGTACGCTAATTGACGTGTTTACCAATGACGCGGGTGGAATCGTCAAAATCTGCCCTCGTGCTACCTTCGTGCTAGTTTGCTGGCACTTTTGCTGGCACTTTTTCCGCCCAATTTTGAGCCATACGCCGACGTCATTGAATGCGGGCGGATAATGACTCGGGCGGATGTTCGCGGGTGTTCGTTCAGCCTCAAGATGCCGGTTAATCAAGGCTCTGCGAGTGGAATCAAATTCGGCGCCTTCGCAGCGCCGCGAAAACTCCGGTGGACACTGCGGTTTTACTGTGTGGCATGCACGCACGGTTAGTTGTGTTTCCGCCAATGCAGCTCGGTCTTAACGGTTCCCTCATCTGCTGTCGGAAAGGGTCTAATAGTGGTTCGCCTCATCACCAGTGAGGGTTCGCGTTTGGAAACCAGGCAAAATCGTCCTCGTAGCAATAATACAAGGTCCAATACATCGAGCGATGAAACGCGCGATGGAAGGTGCGGATTTTGCCGTCGCTGCACCTTCGTTTGAACGGTTTGCCGCGCCACTCCAAGCTGGCGTGCCTCGCACAAACGTCGGCTGGCGGACGGTGGATGTTCATTCGGCTGCTTCAACAAAAAGTACGTTTTACTTCGCACTCTCATTGGTCCATCTCCAGGGCCCCGACGCCGAAGCGCTGCACATCCGGCACACCAACAAGTTGGTAATCACATGCCCCCCGGAGCCCCAGACTCTGTCTCCTGTTCATGTCTTCGTGCTCGTATTTAATTATGTCTTGGCCGAGGTTCGTCTCCGCGGAAAAGTTCGAGCCCGGGAATCTGGCCATTGGGGAGCAATCCCATTTCGCCGTTGCGAATGTCCTGCGGGAAAACGTTGCTGAATAGATCGACCATTGGCTCCAGTGCGACGACTGAAATAAGGTGTGCATCGGGGTCCCCACGCAAAGCGCGGGCAATATCCTGCCGGCATTCAAAGTTGAGCAAACCCGACGCCAGGAACCATTGCAGTTCCCGTTCAAACTGGCGGCAATGTAGTTTTGCCGCCGTCCTGGCCCAGTTATCCGCCGTCCACTCTTCCTTTAGAGCCCTAATTGGTTTGAAAGTCTCGCGAAGGAGTCGGACGGACTCCGCCCGAGCAATGTCGCCATAGGCGCCGAGGAGCCCGATGGCGCACAGAGCCAGCGCACGTGTCAGCGGCTTTAGCTCAGGGTTCAGGGCCATTTCGAGTGGCCACTGTGCGTCATGCGGGCAGCATCCAGCCAATAGCCGATGCCCAAAGAAAAAGAGTCTCGCGGAAAATAGCCACTCGTCCTCGTCCTCGGGATTGGTGCTCTCAAATAACTGGATCAAGGGGGCGAACAGTTGTCGGTCACGAATTTGGGCCAGGAAAAAAACGCCGAACGTTGCAAGGCGATGATTGCGAATGTCGCGTCCGTCCTTGGCGGCTGCTCGTTGCTCGACGGCTTGAAGCAGGATTGGAGAGAGCGATTCCCGGTTCGTGAAAGCGCTTCGGACGGCCAGGAGCGGCAACCAGGATCCCGCCTCACCGATGTGGTCAATAATCTCTTCCGTTCTCATCATCGAGAACGGATGCTGCAATAAATGGAGACTGTCCGAAACGAAACTCCCTCCAGTTGTATTATCTCCAATCTGCTAGGTTTTTCTCCAACGAATTGGACCGACGGTGCTGAGGATACAGAATTCCCGACCCTCAATGATGACGCGCCCTCGCTTAAAAAGGACGTTGCTAAACCCGGAACAAAGACCTAACGCCGGTTGAAAAACTGAATTGCTTTCACTGACCTAGGGCCTAACGTTTCCGCATGGGCTCAGCTCTCGTCGTTCATAACTCGAACAGCCGTTCATCTATGGCTCCGGAGCATCATTACTTCTTCGTGCTGGATTGATGCAAACGGCGCGTCATGCCATCGGCCCCCCCTAGGTGCAAACTGCTTAAACTATGCCACCACCATATTACAGACCGGTTAAAAAGAACCGCTTTTTTGCACGGCACACCCGCTACAGCGAAATTGACTGGAACAATTCAAATACCGTAATCAAAGAGTTTCGTAAGCGGATCAGAGTCTGGTACATAAAACCCGTTAAAAAGCTCCAGCAAACATCCGGCGACTACTCTTTTCCAGTAGCGGGCCTTACCTGCTTGCTCATTGACATGCTTAGTCAATATTTTCCCCAGACCCCGCATCCGCCCGGCCCCGGGATCCCAGGTTGGGATTTCAAAGAGTTCATTCGCCAACACCTCCCGGACTACTCAGGTCCCTTGCCTGTTACAATCCGACATTACAGGCATGACACCGGGGCGGTTCGCAATCTGACTACCCTGGAAGACGTAATCTACCACGCTCTTCGCTGCGGTATCCTCCACGAGGCACACATCACACTATACGCTGGTATCTACGGGCTTAGCGGCAAACGCTACAAATACTACAAAGCCAAATGCACCAAATACGGCAACGGTGGAAAATGTTTAACCGTTGCGGTAGATCCTCACAGATTGTTCGCCGACACTCTCGCCGTCTTCGAAAAATACATTCGACACCTCAATAACCCGAAACCCCGCTATGATCCCCTTCGAGCAGCGTTCAAGGCCAAATTCCTGAAGGCCTTCGGGATCGACATTGGCAACGAACCCACTTGATTTAAGTGACGACGATATGAACGGATCAGGGAGCAGATTCGGGGGGTGGAAGATTTCTTGCGAACATGGGCATCTGGGCCCCAGGACCTATGTGCGAAGGTGCTTAGAGGTGTGATGGGACCGCGGTTGCTCGCGGGTTTCTTTAGACCTGCGTTTGAATAACGATCCAGTTGCTGTTTTCGCGGCTGGTCGAAACCGACAGGGTGTGCCGCGGGTGCCTGGTATCCAGGGCCGTTCTTGGAACGGCAATTTGCTGATCCGCGACGATTACATGCCTTTGAGTTGCCAGGCACAAAACATCGTTACGGAGTTCCGGCAGAGCCGACCAAATTCCATTCAACAGGATGAGCGGCTGCTTGGAGTTCATTATTTGCGCCCAATTGCATCGAACGGCTTCACGGACCTTCGTCGGCTCGGCAGGACCCTTGAAATACAGCATGGTTTCAATGGGAGCGAACCAATCGGGCTCATGTAGATCCATGCCTGCTGCGGTTCGATGCAGCCGGTCGTTACGACAGAAACTTTGACCGAGTGCCGCGGTCAAAAAGGTGCGCTGTTCATCAGTGCCACCAACGATGAGGGTGAGACCGGTGGATTGTGTCAGCAGGTGTCTCATTGCGGTGACAACTGCCGGGTTATGACGCAACCGAGGATGGTCGATCAATGGTAGTTCGCGGCAAAGAGCATCGATAAGGCGGTGACGTTCCGCGGGTAAGAGTTGCTCCAGAAGGCAAAAGCAGGAAACGACGTGCGGCTGAGGGCCGACCCCGAACCAATGGCTTGTAGTGCTCTCTGATTGTCCCATGAGCCTGGCGAAATCAAGGTTCCGAAGCGGATATCCGCGTGACGCACTCAGGGCGGTGCCAATTCGGCCGAATATCCGGTTGCCAGGCGTTGGAAATGCGGGCGGGCTGACAATTACGCTCGCGCCTGCGAGATCGCTTTTTCGTTTCTTCATGATTGCGTGTTTGGCTGGCTTTCGAACTGCAGGAGCGCCGGCGCCGCTTTCCGCCGTTCATGCAGCCCCGCTTTTTACCCCGTTGGACATCAGAAAGCGTTTCCAAGTTGCAGTAAGGCTAACTTGAAGAACTCCGAGGCAGCGTTCACGATCTCGCGCTAAAGGCTCGGCGGCGAACCTTCAACTTGCTATTTTTATTGCGTGTATTGCAGAAATTCCAACCTGGTGGAGAACGGTTCGTTCCGCATGGAATCAGGTCAACAATCGCGAAATGAATAAGCACCAATTGCGGGCGTTAGCCTTACGAGACCCCGAGCAGTTCCGGCGTCATATCCGCGGGGCTCGTGAACGTGAACTGACCGCCCGGCATTTGTTGTTAAACCCTGAACGAATCGCTTCGGCTTCACCAGCGGAGCTGGAGGCCTTGAAAGAGTACATTCACGATCGTGGTTGGCGATCGCTCTATGGCCACGACAGACGAATGTATCGTTTGCTAAGGGCTGGGGCGGAAAAGCTGCGAAACATCGCGGGCTGACCTCGATTAAGAAGCACATGGAAAGTGGACACAAACTACGACGGTTGCGCGATTTGCCCGAAGGTGAACGAAATGAGTTTACAGCCTGGCTGACCGGACGAGCGGCACCTGCGGTGTCCGACAAGGACGGCATTGTTCTTCCGGAGGAGCAGCAGGATGCCTATTACGAGCATGATTACCATGCCTGGAAAGCGAGCATGCTCCCGCCAGGATCGCACCTCATCTTGGAGGGCAAGTCAGGAAAGGTGCTTTTGAACGAAGCGAGGATCGCTTTCTTCGGATCTGGTCAACAGCATTCATCTGTCAAGCTCCTGGGTTTATCGTACGAAGATGACTACAAGGGGAACGCTCTGGCCGGGACCTTCCGGCCTGGGAGGGTGGATATCCGGTTCCATCAGGACTTCTCCGACGAGCGGGTCTGGAGGATATGGCAGGTGTGGAAGCGCCTTTGCGCAAAGAATGGACTGGCACACCTCGAATCGTGGGAAGTTTATTATCAAGGACGGAAGCTTTGACCATTCCAGAACCACTGCGCATCGGGTCGTCCGCCCTCGATTTCGTGGCAAGTCGCCACTTTGGAGGCTATTATGCAGAACGCCGCCTGAGCGTCTTCACCAAATCTGGATCACCGGGTGCAGGTTTAAATATCTGCAATTCAGCACAACCTAATTTGTTTTATTTGCAATAAATCAAACTCCGTGGTTTATTTATTAGCAGATATGACCAACAATACTAGTTCAGATCGCAGGAGGATAAACCAACGCCTGATCTCTGTACCCAGCGGCGCAGTGCTTTCATCGGCATGGCTGAGGCAGCAAGGCATATCCAGCAGGCTGGCCGACTATTACGCGAAGTCCGGTTGGCTACACCGAGTCGGTGATGGAGCCTTCACCGTCCAATCCGAAGCCCCCACCTGGCTGGGGGCGGTCTTTGGCCTTCAACAGAAGTCCAAGTCATTCCATCCAGGTGGTCGCACAGCCCTGGAACTTGCGGGCTTGGCGCATTTCGTCCCTTTGGGCGAGACGTATCCTCTTTACATCTTTAGCCGCACCGGGGAGAGATTGCCCGTCTGGTTCAAACAGCAACCCTGGTCAGAGCGCGTCCGCCACATCAGCACGAACTTCCTCCCGCCCGAGCTCGGTTTACGCGAACACCGCGAAGGCGAGCTTGTCGTCAGCGTGTCGGCTCCGGAGCGTGCGGCGCTTGAGTTTCTCCAGCACCTCACGCCTACCAGTTCCGAATATGAACACGCCGACCTTCTTTTCGAGGGACTCGGAACGTTACGCCCGGAACTGGTGCAATCGCTGCTTGAGGCATGCACCTCAGTGAAGGTGAAGCGGCTCTTCCTGCATCTGACGGAAAAACATGCGCACTCTTGGTTCAAACAGTTGGTGCTGGAAAAGGTGTCGCTCGGCAGTGGCAAACGCGTGCTCGTTCCCGGCGGGAGGTTCGATCCCAAGTATCTCATCACGGTTCCCGCAGCAGCCGAGCTCCCCTCCGATGCGCCATGAAAAACAGCCCATTCTTCAAGCAGGCCGACCTGCTTGTTCAGGTTATTCCGTTCGTAGATGCAGAAGCGTGCTTTGCGCTCAAGGGTGGCACCGGGATCAACTTCTTTGTCCGGAACTTCCCACGCCTGTCTGTGGATATCGACTTGGTTTACCTGCCGGTTGAAGATCGGCCAACAACATTGCGTGGAATCCACGCAGCGCTGGGGCGAATCGCGGCTAAAATCCGCCGGGCGATGCCGACCGCTCAGGTAAGGGAACGGAAGCTCGCTACTGAGGATCTCCTCGTCAAGTTGACCGTGCGTGCGCCAAGCGGCGCCGAAGTGAAAATCGAGCCCAACCTCATTCTCCGGGGAACATTGCATCCGACGACCGAACGCCAGCTGACGCCGAGGGCCGTCGAGGTCTTCGGCCGGTCAGCCACTATGCGGGTTGTGTCCTTGGCGGAACTGTACGGAGGCAAACTCTGCGCAGCCCTCGACCGGCAGCACCCGCGTGATTTCTTCGATGTTCATGGTCTTCTTCAGAACGAGGGGATTTCCGATGACATCCGGCGCGCTTTTGTCATTTTCCTGGCGAGCCACGACCGTCCAATGAGTGAACTGCTCACCCCCAACCGGAAGGACTTGAAACAGGTTTTCGCCGACCAATTCGACGGAATGACGTTGGAACCAGTGCCACTCGCAGTCCTCGAAGACGCACGCGAACAACTGATCAAGCGCATCAACGCCGACCTGACAACCCCGGAGCGGGAATTTCTGTTGTCTCTGAAACGGCTCGAGCCGAAATGGGAGCTGCTTGGTGTGCCTGGAATCGAGCGGTTACCTGGGCTACAGTGGAAACTGTACAACCTGCGAAGAATGGATCCCGCAAAGCGCGTGTCCGCCGAGCAAGTGCTGCGACAGAAATTAGGTTTATGATGTTTCAGTGCGTGCGGGCGTCCTACGCCTTGTAGAGGGTTCGTGGCACCCGCAAAAAAGCCGTAGCCCCCGGTGCTGCCCTCGGCACAACGGGTTTATGATTCCTGCGGGCGATTTAGATTCTCAAGGATTCAAGCGCAGCACCACCCTAACAATTAAGACTTAGCTCCTTTCAACAGCTGCCGATCAGATAATTGCCAGAATCACCTACACAACATGGAATTGTATCGGGTACCCAGAATGCACAAAATGAATTGTCGAACTGCTTATTAAATGCAGCAACTAACCTCCAATTTCCAAGCGAATCGAAGTAACTTTCTCAAGATCTCGGGATTGGACCATTAGTTATTTGACGGTACAACCCTCAGCAATTATTACAAGAAGTCGACACTCACCCCGACGCAGATATCTTTATCGTTGTTGGACCATCCCGCTCTTCACGCAAATCGGACGGGTGCCTGAAGGGCTTGAGGCTCTTTTGCGCGAGGCGGATGGTGATTTCTGACGTGCTCCCGGCCAAGTACTCCAAGGCTTGAGTTACCTGATGCGGGTCAAATAGGAGAATGGAACGGCTTTGATGTGATTCTGCCCCTTTCCCTGAGACAAAGGAGGAAAGAATTCGATATCGGTAATAGACATCATAAATGGCCGGTCCTGAATGATGCAGCCGCCGAATATATTTATTTGCAAGGCTCGAAGAAACAGTGACACCGTGCTGCTTTAACATGTGACCGGATATCTCATCAGCAGTCGAGGAAACGATCGGCTGGGTTCGGCCGCTCGGCAGTTTTATTTGGCTTTCTTCGAGCAAGAGCTTTTTAGGTACAGGTAAGGATTGAATAAAACGGACGAGGTGGAGCGATAGACTCAGGCAAAACTGCCGATCAGTTTCAAAGGCTTCGGCTAACTTGGGTAAAGCAAGCCATTCACGAGGGTTCTCCAATAACCGCCGCAATTCATCATAAATGGCACGGGCACCTTGTGATTCATTCGATGAATAATCTAGGAACTTAGGGTTTTCTCTGAATGATTTAACAAAGCACTCAAACTCCTGACTTGGGATAGTACTATTGCAGAGCTCATTCAACGCGGACTCACTGTCCAAAAGAAGTCGACTGAGAAATTTAAGACAAGCCTCCGGATGGTGACCAAAGAACTTGGCCAGCGCGGGTGAAACCAAAAAGTCCGCGGGGCCTTTGGCGAACCTGACAAGCTCAAATATTCCGGAAAGGACAGGATCAGGCAGGGGGGTTCCCGAAGATCGAATGAAACGGTCGGCTTCGCACAGCAGAACATCCGCGACTGTGACGCCCGGATGGAAATACCGGCGTTGGCCAAAAGGGAATGTGGCCGGATCATTAGAAGTCGAACCAGCCACTGTAGCGCCGCCGTCAGTCCTGCACGGTTTTCTTCTCATCGAGCCACATCTGCTTACAGAGAGTAACACGGCATCGTTTGGCCAGCAAAACATTGCTAGAAGAGAAAAGCACCGATGCCGGTCCTTAACCCTCAGCCGTTCCTTTACTCGTAGTTGAAGGGACGCGAGTTCGCCGTGAAAATCATGGCGTTTAGAACAATGAACAACGTGCCTGTTAAAAGAAGGTTGAAAGCAATGCATCTCCGCGTTGGGAGGCCGAAAGCATCGAGATCTAATGAGCAACGAAGAAAGAGCTTTTTTACACCTGCCTCGCTACCCCGCCTACATCTGCCTTCTGGAGGTCTGCTGGTTGCTGGGTCTGAAACTACACCAAGGCAAAATTCTTGTTGCCCGGGGCCTAATCAAACCTGCAGGCAAACGTCGCCGTCGCAAAGGGTGGCTGTTCGTTACAGCGTCCATCCTCGAACTGGCCGACGATCGGGAATGGCTGGACAAATCGAGAGATGCCCTTTCGTCTCACTGGGAAGAGGCCAGAGCCAGAAAGAAAAGCAAAAGGAAACAAGCCGACCAGGTCACCCCTGGTTGAACTGCATGGGCGATTGCACTTCCTCAATCACACTGCCGGATAACATAGAATTCCGTGGACACGTTGTGACTTTTCCATGGGAAACACCTCTAACACAGACGGTTTGCTGGGGAATTCAAGGCAAATTCAGGATGATTTTGTTTAGC
>DIXK01000055.1 GCA_002428665.1 Verrucomicrobia subdivision 3 bacterium UBA6082 | reverse complement strand
ACCTGAAGAAATCTGTCCGGCGCACCGGTTCGGAAATGACCTGAAAATGTGATTGCGATAGCATTCTAGTGTGAGATACTGCGCTTCTCCTAACTGTCGGAGCGTAGCTCAGCCTGGCTAGAGCACTTGGTTTGGGACCAAGACGTCGCAGGTTCAAATCCTGTCGCTCCGACCATTTTTTTAGAATCTTTCTGTGCTCCCAACTGAGAGTGACCAATGGGGAGTATTTTTGCCGCTGCAAGAGGGCCCAGCCATTCGGTTAAGCGTGGACGGCTTACGCTTGAACTCTTTTGGGGTCGGATAATCGCCGGAACATCCTGCTGCGTACCTGGGTTGTGATCATAGGCGGCTTCCTTGAGGCTGCATAAACTGCACTTCGGATTCGACACCTAGCCGGGCGAGGATTTCGGATTCGATCTTGCGCTCGGTTTCCGCGGGCGAGGAAAGCGTCGCGGCAAATAGCTCCTCAGACATGGAGATCATCACGATCAACCGCCGTTCGGTGGCTTCGAGACGGAAAAAGCACCCTGCAGCTCTGGTTTGCTGCAGCACCTCGGCGACCTGGCATTCGTAGAACTCTGTTTCGTTGACCTGATACCGCCGGTCCAACCTGGATCCGGGCTCAAGAATGGCACCGGTGCGGCCACAGGGACATTTCTCTCGGGTGAGCTTTGCCGAGACTCTTGTGCGGTAGCGAAGCAAGGGTAATGCTTCCCGCCCAAGGGCGGTCAGAACTAGTTCGCCGTCACAAATCTCTGGCAGGAACTGATCTTCCTGGATGTGCATATGGCCGGCTTCGCATTCCAGGGTCAAACCGGGATCGAGCAGTTCAGGCACGCCAAAATTGCAGTGTATCGCGGCAAACAGACCGATGGAGAGTTGTTCGCGCAGCTCCGCTGAGACGGACCGTGACAAAATCACCGCCCTGAGTTGCAGCGTTTGCGGGTCCATTTGCCGCTTTTGCATGGTTCGAGCCAGTTCGAGCGCATGGGCCGGCGTCGTAATGAGGAATGTGGGTCTGTAGTTTTTCAGCACCTCGAACTGGTAGTCCATGTGGATCGGGTCTTCGGCGATTACCGATGCCTCCAGGAGTTCCGCGCCGAGAACGTAGCCAGCGGCACACGCATCTGAGGCCCGACCGAGCGAAACCTGGATCACATCGTTAGCCGTTACCCCGGCGGCGACCAACTGCCGGGCCACCAGACGGCCCCATTGTGCGAGATCGTTACGCGTATGTCCGATAATCAGCGGTTTGCCGTTCGGGCCGAGTGTCGAATAAAGCCGAATGATTTCTCGCAACGGAAATGCGAACATGCCGTACGGAAAACTCTCTACCATATCTTCAGGGGTGGTGAGTGGCAAGCGCTGGAGATCGGCCAGGGATTCAACCCTGACCTCGGCAAGTCTTTCCCGGTAGCGGCGGACATTACGCCGCAAGCGTGCCACCAGGGCCTGCAATCGCTCGAGCTGGACCTGCTCCAGCACGGGAGCGGACATTGTCTCGTTTCGGCGGTCGAATACACTCATAAGAATCTGCGTCACTTCTGACGTGGCTGTCCCGAATCATCCTCATCCCGCTGACCAAGGTAGGCGCGCTTAACCAAGGGATGGTGAGCGAGGTCGCCGGCATCTCCCTCCAACACGATTTCGCCAGTCTCCATGACGTAAGCACGGTCAGCCACTTTGAGAGTTGCCGTGGCGTTCTGCTCCACGAGCAGAACCGTGACCCCAGCATCCTTCATTCGGAATATTTCGGCAAACACCTCCTTCACCATCAGAGGCGCCAGCCCCATGGACGGCTCGTCCAGCAACAACAGCATTGGCCTGGCCATAAGTGCTCTTCCGATGGCTAGCATTTGTTGTTCTCCGCCAGACAATGTGCCCGCCACCTGGCCCTGGCGCTCACGCAAGCGGGGGAAGCGCTCAAAAACTAACTCCATCTGCATGCGCCGGTCAGGATTGTGATACCCACCTACCAGCAAGTTTTCGCGAACGCTCATCTCCGCAAAGATCATTTTACCCTCCGGCACCAGCACGGTGGAATTGCTCACGCAGCGCCACGCAGGCTGTCCGGATGTTTCCCGCCCCGCGATACGCACCTCGCCACTCCAAGGCAGCAAGAGCCCGACCAATGCTTTAAGTAGCGATGTTTTTCCGGCACCGTTGGCGCCCAAGAGACCTACGATTTCTCCGGTGCAGACGTGCAAGCTGGCGCCCCGCACGGCTTCCAGGCTTCCGTAACCGCATCTCAAATTCTTAACCTGCAGCAACATTTTCCACCTCTCCACCGAGGTACACCCGCACTACCTTTTCATCGTTCTGGATCTCAACCGGCGTTCCCTCGGCGATCTTCGCGCCATTATGCAGGACGACCACGCTGTCCGAGAGACCCATAACCATGGACATATCGTGTTCGACGAGCAGAATCGTCACTCCCCGTTTCCGGACTCTGATGATTAAGTCACCCAATTCCCGCTTCTCGCTGGTGTTAAGCCCGCTCGCCGGTTCGTCCAACAAAAGCATCTCAGGTTCGGTAGCCAACGCACGCGCCAATTCGACCATTCGTCGCTGGCCAAAGGTGAGTGCGGACGCTGGGAAAGAGGCCAAATACGCCAGGCCCACGAAATCCAATTCCTCCAACGACGCAGCCCGAATACGCTGTTCTTCCCGCTTCTGGGAGGGCAAACGCAGCGCGCAGCCCCAGAAACCGCTGTCACTGCAGCAATGGCGGCCCACCATGACATTCTCCAGCACGTTCATCCTTCCGAATAGGCTTGGATTCTGAAAGGTCCGTGACATCCCGGCTCGCGCGATTTGGTGAGGTTTCCACCCTGTGACAGACTGGTCTTTGAAGCGCACCGTGCCGCGGTCCGGTGGCAGCAGAC
The DNA here is from genome assembly GCA_002428665.1 of Verrucomicrobia subdivision 3 bacterium UBA6082. GTDB lineage: Bacteria > Verrucomicrobiota > Verrucomicrobiia > Limisphaerales > UBA8199 > UBA6082. The sequence continues at coordinate 13,475 of DIXK01000055.1, read as the reverse complement.
CCGTTACCAGGTTGAAGAGTGTAGTCTTTCCCGCACCATTGGGGCCGATCAAAGATGTGATCTGACCCACTTCAACCTTGAAAGAGACCCCGTCGACCGCAAGGAGTCCGCCGAAACTCTTCCGCAACGTTTCGGTTTCAAGGAGTGCCATGGTGTGAAGACTGTGCGTTACGCCACCACCCTCGCCGACGCAGCCAGGCGGCGGCTGGCTGCAACGGACCGGCCGGTGCCAACGAAATGATCAGGATGAGTAGTGCGCCGAAGACGGCGTTATCGTAGGTTCCAAACCAGCCACGGAGGGAGAAGTAGTTCAACGCCAGGCTGACGATGGCCACCCCCCAAAGATTCGACATTCCGCCAGCCGCTGCAAGGGCCACGTAGCGCAGGGATTTCAGCGCGCCGGCTTCGGAAGGTCCTATTCCAGCGGTATAATGGGTGAAAAAGACCCCAGCAGCGGCGGCAAGCGCGGCGCTGAGCAAAAAGACCTTCAATTTGTAGGCTGCGGTATTGATTCCCATGGAGTTAGCAGCTTTCTCGCCGTCATGAATCGACTTCAGCGCGCGGCCAACCCGCGATTGGACGGTGTTGCGCAGCAACACCAATACCACCAGCAAGAGCCCGCACGCCAAGTAATAGTTTTGTACACGCACGGGGACCTTGCCCGAAACCACCAGACCCGGCATCAATATCCACTCGGGCACGCCGTTTAATCCGTCAGCGGCCCCGGTCAGATTGCTGCCCACCAGAAGTTTTGCGACGATGAGTCCGAATCCAAGCGTCGCCATAGCCAGGTAATGGCCTCGCAGTCGCAAGGCCGGGTAGCCAATCAGGCAACCCGCGATCATAGCTACTGCCATTGCCGCAAAGAATGCCGCCCATGGGGTGACCGTCACTAGTTGGTTACCGTACAAATCCTGCCGTGCGACCATGATGTGGGCCTCCTGAAGCCATCCCGTCGCCGCCTTCCATTTACTGAAGTCATGGGTTGTCAGCACCGCGGTCGTGTAGCCGCCTAAAGCAAAGAATGCGCCGTGCCCGAGAGACACTTGCCCGGCATACCCCATGAGCAATCCCAGTCCTGTAACAACGATCGCGTAATAGGCCGCCATGGTGAGCTGTGTCAGGCAGTACTCGGTTCCCGCCACGCGCAACACCAAGTGCAACAGTGGAACGGCCATCGCAAAACCGATGACTGGAACCAAGCCCCGCAAACGGCCTGCAATCGTCCCGCCTTCATCCTCCACCGAACTGCGGATGCCGCCCTTGTCTGCCCATATTCCTGTTGAGAGGCGCTTCATGGGTTGTCCTAATGCTCGCGCACGGCCTGCCCACTGGGCAAACCGAAAATCCCGTGAGGCCTCACGAACAACACAAGCAGCAGCACCACGAAAGCCGCCACATCGTTGTAGGCCGCCGGCATACGGCTGACACTCACCGCCTCCAGCACTCCCACAAGCAACCCTCCAGCCACAGCCCCCATTGGATTGCCCAACCCGCCGAGAATAGCTGCAGCGAAGCCCTTGATCGCCAGCGGGGCCCCCATCTCGTAATGCGTCATGGTAATCGGCGAGATCACGCAGCCTGCCAGAGCGCCAAGCCCGGCGCTCAGCCCGAACGACAACGTGCGCATGTTGCGGATGTTGATGCCGGCGAGCATTGCTGCTTCGGGGTTCGCGGAACAGGCCCTCATGGCTCGACCAGTCAGGGTGTACTTCAGGAATCCATGCAGAGCCACCACGGCGACGGTGATCGTGCCCAACACCCAAAGCACCTGCGGGGAGATAGCCGCCCCAAGCAAATGGATCGAGGAAACTTCATTTCCTGTGAAATAAGGGAGTGAACGCACCTTCTCATCCCAGATGTGCAGCGAAGCTTCCTGAATTACGATTGAGACCCCGATGGTCACAATAATAAGGTGCAACACCGAGTGGTTTGGCAACCGCCGAAACAGAGACCATTCTAGCAGACAGCCAACCAGCGTCACCACCAGTACCGCGCCTGCCACAGCCACCGGCAGTGGAACATAGTGAGCCAGAGTCACCGCCACCATGCCCCCGAGCATGATGAATTCACCCTGGGCAAGATTCAACACGCCGGTCGCACTGTAGATCAGATTGAAACCGATCGCCACGACCGCGTATATGCTGCCCTTGGTGATGCCAGAGAGCAGGTACTGCAGGGCTAAATCTCCTGTTCCCATCAGGTTGCTGGTCCTGGTGTCAGGGAAGCCGGCTCAGGGTTTGTATATGGTGAACTTGCCATCCTTCACTGTCAGCATCTCAAAGGCGTCCATGTCCAGACCGGTGTGGTCGGTGGGCGAGAAACTGAACACGCCTGCGGTGCCCACGACACCCTTCAGATTCTCGAGAGCTTCACGCACTTTTTCGGGCTCAGTAGAGGCCGCTTTTTTCAGAGCCTCGGTAATAATCAGGATCGCATCGTAGGCATGTCCACCAAAAGTGCTAGCGTCTTCCTTATAGCGGCTCTCGTATTCTTTCTTGTAGGCGGCCAGCAAGGCCTTTTGGGGATGGTTTTCCGGCAATTCATCGACGACCAGCAATCGGCCGGCCGGGAAGATGATTCCTTCCGCAGCCGCGCCCGCTTGTTGCACGTATCGCAGGTTGCCAAACCCATGACTTTGGAAGAGGGGGACATTTAATCCGATTTGGCGCATGTTCTTGGCCAGAATCGACTGCGCGGGCACGATCGACCAGTTCACGACCCCTTGCACCCCGGGTCTGCTTTTGACCTTGGTAAGGATGTCAGTCAGGTCGGTTGCCTGTTTGTCGTAGACCTCGCTGACGACCACTTCCATGCCTTCTTCCTTCGCCAGATCTTCAAGTTGCTTCTTTCCAGCGGCGCCGAACCCATCATTGCTGCTCAGCAAAGCCAACCGGGTGATGCCTTTCGCCTTTGCCGTCTTGAAGATCCACAGGACTGCCTGGCTGTCTTTTTGCGGAGACTTAAAGACATACTTGGCCACCGGGTTCACGATCACCTCCGCCGCAGCGCACGACACAAGCACAGTCTTGTTTTCCTCGCATAGCCCCTTGATCTGCATGGTCTCACCGCTGGTGGAGGGGCCGATAATCGCGCACACGCGCTCTTCCTCAATCAATTGACGCGCAAAGCTAACTGCTTTCTCCGGGCTACCCCCAGTGTCTTTGACCACCAATTGCACTTTGCGACCGTTGATGCCCCCCGACGCATTGAGTTTTTCGATGAACATTCGCGCCGTTTTGTCTTCGGGAGCGCCCAGGAATGAAGCCGGACCCGTGATGGAAAACAGCGCCCCAATCTTGATTGGGCCGGAGTTAGCAGCAGTCGCACTAGGCACGACCATGAGCAAGCTGGAACCAAGCAAGGAGAAAAGCAAGGAGATGGCGTTGGGTTTCATAACAAGTGTGGACGGACATTCTGCATGGCAAAACACATAACTAATCCGTGGACCTGGCCGAGGCTGCCAAAAAGAGTCGCCCTGTGTCAATGAACCTCGGTAGTCGAACCAAAGTTTCTTTGCCCGTTCCTTGTTTGCCAGATCGCAGGAAGCGACCAGTTGCACGACTTGCCATGCGCGACCGTTGCACTACTGTGCCAATTCAAGCCTCATCAAGCGCGGGTTCGCGTAAACCTTAAGTGAGCGAAGTCACGGCATACGGTGATTACTGACGTGGGATCGGCCTGAGGAGACCCTTCGGGCCTTTCGACCTGAGCACGACTCAGGGATTTGTCGCGATCAGCGATCCCAGATCCATCTTGTGCGGCGGCGAGGTGTCGGAATGAGAAGTGGCCGCTGGCACGGACCGCGCCCCGAGGGCGCCGCCTAACACCAGACCCACTCCGGTGATGGTGACGAAAGCCAGCAATACCGCGATCATCCGCATTCTCACGATACGTCGAGCCGCTCGGTTTGTCTTCATGGCCCTACTTTACCCCTTCCATCGGCTCCAGTGTTAATCGAAAGGATTTGCTACGACATCGACAAATTTGATGGAACGGCTCCCAATCTGGAGTAACGCCCCAGTCAGTTAGAGCACGTTTGATCGTATTGGTCCGGGTAATGTTTTGTTAGCTGACCAAATCTCCACCGCGTACTAGCGTGATATCGAAAAACATCGGCAAATACCTACAAGAAATGACAACGAATGGGCCACGGGATGCGACGGCCGAAGTCTGAGGAGGAACTGTGTAAAAGTGGCTCTGAGGCCATTTGGAATTGCAGATTCGAGATTGCACAGGGGCGATGCCATTTGAATGAAGAATGCAAAATGCAAAGTAATGACCCAGTGCTGGACAACGCCGGGCCAGGAGTGGTATCAAGCGGATATGCAACACACTTGTTTTTCACGTCGACAGTTCCTCCAAAGCTCCATCCTGGCGGCTTCCGCCCTGGGATTGTCCTCCTGTGCTTGGGCTCAGGGGAGCGGCAGGAAGCTTCCGATTGCGCTCCAGCTTTATTCGATCCGCGGGGATTGCGCAAAGGACTTTGACGCCGCTTTGGCAGAAGTGGCGAAGATGGGGCTCGACGGGGTCGAGTTCGCCGGGTATCACACTTACACAGGCAAGCCCACAGAACTCCGGAAGCGACTGGACGACCTGAATTTGAAGGTGGCGGCAACCCACATCGGCACCGGCACCCTGCGGGGGGATGCCCTGAAATCAACCATTGATTTTCACCAGGTCATCGGCTGCAAGTTTCTCATCGTGCCCGGCGACCGGGATTTTACGGATCCAGAGAAAAGCAAAACCCTGGCGGAGACTTTCAACAAAACGGCCGAGGTCCTCAAACCCCTTGGCATGGCCTGCGGATACCACAACCACACGCAGGAATTCAAGAAGGACGGGGAGAAGACGTTCATCGACCTGTTTGCCGAACGCACGACAAAGGACGTCATTTTGCAGCAGGACTGTGGTTGGACCGTGGCAGCCGGTTACGACCCGGTAGCGCTGATGAAGAAGTATCCCGGCCGGATGAGATCCACGCATTTCAAGCCGACCGTGATCGAGGCGGACAAAGACAAAGGCAAGAAGGCGTTCATCGGTCAGGATTCCGTCGACTGGCCGGCAGTCATCGCCGCCTGCCGCACCTACGGTGGAACCGAATGGGTCACGCTCGAACAGGAAGCGTATCCGGATGGGCTCTCCCCCATGAAGGCTAGCGCCGTGTCGTTCGTCGCACTGAAGAAAATGGTTTAACCTCATTTCGATGTGACCGGCAGCTGTTGATTTTTCGCACCAAGTCAGCGCTGCCGGTCGCTGCCTTATTGGATTCATGGCCACCAAGCTAAACCGCCGGACTTTTCTCGGCAGTACGGCCACTGCGATGATAGCCGCCCCGGCCCTGCTCAACCGGGCGCACAGCCAGGAGACCATTCCTGGATTCGATCAAACGAAGACCGATTACGATCGAACGAAGGAGTGGAAACCGTTCAGCGACCGCCGAATCCGTGTTGGTCTCGTGGGGTACGGACTGTGCAAGTTTTCCGCGGCATTTGAATTCCAGCATCATCCTAACGTCGAGGTGGTTGCGGTCAGCGATCTGATTCCCGACCGTTGCGCGGCACTGGCCCAGCACGTGAAGTGCGACAAGACCTATCCTTCTCTCGAGACGTTGGTCAAGGATGACAAGATCGACGCCGTTTTTGTGGCCACCGATGCACCGTCGCACGCCCGGCATTGCATCGAGGTGCTGAATCACGGAAAACACGTGTGCACGGCCGTGCCAGCCTTCCGTGGCGACATCGAGGACGCGGAAAAACTGCTGGCCTGCTTCAAGAAGAATCGCGGGTTGACCTATGCCATGTTCGAAACGTCCGTTTTTCACGACGACTTGTACGCCATGGAGAAACTCTATGCGTGGGATGTGTTTGGCCGGATCGTCTATTCGGAAGGGGAATACTGTCACCCGCATTCCCTGGGCACACCTTCACTTGCCTCATACAAGGACTGGCGAAAACACGGCTGTCCCATGTGGTATCCGACCCACGCGACGGCATACTATGTGGGTGTCACCCACGGCAGTTTTGTCGAGGTGAGTTGCCAGGGAACGCCGCTGTTTGACAAGAGCAAACGACAGCCCAACGGCATCAGGAATATTTTCAACTCGGAGGTGGGACTCTTCCGCACCCAAGAAGGGGGGCTCTCCAGGATGATTATTTGCGGCTCACAGGGAGAATATTTAGAGGCCGGACGAATTCGTGGGGAGTACGCGGGCTACGATTGGCATAACGGACGGACGGACGGGTTTGTGGGCGATTCCACCGGAACGGCACGGCTGAAGAAAGCGCTTGCGAAGGGACTTCAGATCAAAAAATACGCCCTGCCGCCGGGGGTGGATGCTGGTGGGCATGGCGGGTCCCACGGCTATCTCATGGACGATTTTATAGACGCCATTCTGCGCAACCGGAAACCGGCAGTGGATGTCATTGACGCGTTGAACATGACCGTTCCGGGCTACTACGCGCATCTGTCCGCGAAGAAGGACGGGGAGAATCTTAAGATTCCGCAGTATTCGCTGTAGCGCGCGGGCTGTTTAATTCTGCCTGGTCAACGGCACGAATTCGTGCTGGAAGTGTCCGCTTGGCGTAACGCGCCAGAGCCGGAAACCGAAAGGCCGCTGGTCAAAGTTTTTGCTGGTCGTTTCGGAGTTCACCACCTGAATTTGGTGGTAGTGGTTTAGGGCCGTTGTGTGGGTATGGCCGGCCAGCACCGCGACCACGCCAGAGCGCTCGAAGGCGGCTAACAATTCCATGCGCTTCTCCAAAGGCAGGTTGAAGTAGGCGTCCGGTTCCTCAGGTGTCTTGACGAACGGGGGATAGTGACCAACGACGAACACCGGGCGTCCTTTCCTGGCGGCAGCCGTCAGTGTTTGATGGAGCCAAGCTTCCTGACGCTCGGTTTCCCCTGCCAGAGGTGATTTCCATAGTTGTGTATTCAAGACCAAAAACAGGAATCCCCTATGCTCGAACGAATAGTAATCCTTCCCTACAGACTCGCGAAAAACCTGGAGCGTCTGGCCTGTCGGGGCATTGCCGATGTCGTGATTTCCCGCAGCGCAGTGGGAAGTCATAGCCAGCTTTGCGCGCGCCGTGGCAAAATCGCCAAATGATTTCTTAGCGGGGTCATGGACGAGATCACCGCAAATGACCGCGAAATCGGGGCGCAACGCGTTAATCTGCTCGACCGCCTGCTCGAAACGGTTTAAGTCAGCCTCGTAGTCGCCAAACCCCAGTTGCGGATCGCACATCTGTACGAAGGTGAACTCCTTTTGAGTGAGATGGGCGCAGCCACCGAGAAAACCGGCCACCAGCATCATAGCTGCGGCAAAGACAATTCGACCAAGGTTACGAGTTAAAACTTTATTCATAAGGCACAGGCAAAGATCCACTTCATCGGCGGCGGTGTAAAGCTCGGGAGGAGGAGACAGCAGCACTTTAGGATCGCAGGTTCTGATCGATCAGGCACACCACGACCTAATGGCTCCGATTGCCGGCGGGAGTGGATTCTGGACGAGTGATGGAACCGATTTCAGGCAACGCCAACGTGAACTGCACCTGCTCGCCTTCGGTTCCCAAATAACCACCCCAACCAAGGCGGACCTCGGAAACCCGGGTCAGGTCAAGGTCTCCATCGGGGTCTTGCGACCACCCGGCCAGTTGGAAGCGTTGGATGGGGACATACAGGCGGTGGTGGCCAGGAGCCCCCAACAGGCCGCCTGTGGTGGCGAGAAAATCACCGCCGCCCTTCTCCTGCAAGACAGCCAGGAGTTGCGTTCCCGTTCGCTGTCCATCAGGCACCCACACATCGAGCACCAAGCAATCAACGGCTTCCAGATTGAGCGGTTCGGGAAATGGAAACCTGACGAACAGGAAGGTATCCACCTGGCTCTTGATCAGTTTCGCCGAAGCGCGCCAGGCCGGCAGGCCGGGTTGAGAATGGCCCACGTCGGAGGTCACGTCACCCAGTACGAATTCTCCAGCGCTCATGGCAGGTTCTCTACAGGGCAGCCGGTGAGCTTTTAGATTTGGCAGTGCTGTCGTTTGAGCCGGGCGTCGAGCGGGGACCTGAGCTTTCGGGTAGCGGAGGATGGCGGCCCCATAGGGCTCCAGGTTCAGGGCCACACGCCGTCCTAAGTTCGTTTGGGTCGCCGCGGCAGTAGCTGGTTCCCACAACTCGCCTGATCCATCAGCGCTCAGGGTTACTTCACCCGCCCACCATTTCGGACTGTCATTGACGAGGAAATATATTTCCCGCCCGTCGATGCGCCGGTGGGTGGCACGGACTGGGGACCGCGAACCGTGCACGGTCACGTCGCGGTCCAGCAGACCATCCAGGACACGCGGGAGCATGCCCTCGGATCCCGAGGGCAGAAAGACCCCAGCGCCTCCGTTTTCCTGAGCTTTCAGCGACGGAACAGATCGCTCCGATGAGAAAAGCTCCCTGGCAAGCGCCTGAACTTTCGCTGAGGGGAATTCGCTCTCATTGTTTGCCGGTAGCGCCCCCAGTGCCACAACCACACCTCCGCTATGGACGAATCGCACCAGGTTATCCCAGGTGGCTTCAGGCAGTGTGTCGGTTTCAGGCAAGAGCAACACACGCCACTGAAGCTGGCCGTGGATGAGGGCCCCGGCCTCCACTCGTGCTTCGGCGAGAGCGCGGCTATCCACCACTGTAAAATCGCGTTGGCTCGCAAAAAGGCTATCGGCAGCGGAGCGCCAGGAATTCTCAACGGCTGTCGCGCTTGGCGAATCGCTCGCCCAATGCCGGGCGGGCCGAAACCGCGGCCACAGTGTCTCGACCGGGTAAAGCAAGGCGACATCGGCAACCTGGCTGCCGCCGACAACGGCAGTGCAACAACGACCAACCCATTCGTTCAAACGACGCAAGGCGTCGTCTGGTAGGTTTGCGAAGCTGTAGTAGCTGGTGATGGCGTTCACACCGGAAACGATCAATCGGTTGCATGTGCCGCGGATCTCCCCCTCGGTCACCAGGCGCTTTGGCCGCTGGTCCCCTGCCGCGCGCCAGACCTGTGAATGGTCTGAGGTTTCACTCATGACGATCCGCCGGCTTTCCAACTCTGCCGCGCTCGCGAGAAGGCGGGCAGCATACCACGGCACTTCAGCCGGCAGGCTCGTCAGGCAATCCATGCTTGGTGCATCGAGACGGCGCGCGCAGCGGAAGAAATCACCATATAATGGCACGTGCGACACGATGTTCTCCTCGGCGAGCAAATGGCCGCCTGAGGGAATTCTCCACTCCCGGCATCGTTCCTGGATTTGCCTAAAGTAGTTGGCGGAGACCAACTCACCAACCGTGAGCCAGAAATCGTAACGGATCCGGGCGCCCCGGGAACCGGTGTTTCCGACCAGTGCCGGCAAGACCGATTCATCGAGGGCGTAGCCGCGGCGCCTTTCAAACTCGACTGGTAAATTGGTAGCCCAAGGCAATGGCCGCCAGGGCATCGGTTTCAGGTAGCAGCTCATCAGCGAAGGCTCGTCGGTGAACGTGGCAACGAAACACTGCCCCAAATCCTGGCCGAGCCGTTCGGCATACCGTTGGTGAGTAAGGTCAATAAAACGATCGGTTGGCTCAGGCAGCAGCAGGTTGACGTATGGCATTTTCTCGAACAGGTTGCCATCGGCGTGTGTCCCTTCATATAAGAGGTGTTCCGTGACAACCATCACATGCCACCGCCCCGCCGGAGCGGACCAGCGGAGTCGTCCCTCGCGAACCCGATCTTTGAGCGCGACCTTCTTTTCCAGATCGATTTCGCCGTCGCGGACCGGAAACGCCGTCGCCAAGTAGATCTGCCCGGGGGGAACGAGCAGCTCAACCGGGCCCGGACCGCATTCGGAATCCGCTACCAGCAAGCCGCGGGCCTCCCACTCCGGATGCTCGCGCAGAACTAGCCCGCCCGCGTTACCAGAAGGATACCCACGCTCGTCGTATAGCCACAAAGCCATGCCGGCGTGTTTGGCGGTTTTGACCGCGCGCTCAAAGACCTCCCACTTCGTGTCGCTCTGCAAATACTGATCAAACGACACATTGCACACTACGCCACCAAAACCCTGCTTTTGCAGACGCTGAATCAAACCATCCTGCGATTCGGCTCGGTCCGGCCAAGTGTGGATGATTTTGATGATGCGCGACTCAGCGGGCGGATCGCTAAACCGGACAGCAAGTTCCGGCAAAGCCCTTTGGTGCACTACCGTTCCTTCTATGGAGGTTTGGGCCGGCAAACAGGCCAGGCTGAAGCCTAAAAAAGCACTACCACCTACCACAGCAGCCAAACAACGACCGAATGAATCCATAGGGACAGTCAAACGCACTACGGCCTTTGATGCAATGCCAACCCGCCCATTCAAAACGGCGAAACGTTGAAAGGTTGACAAGGTCTCGGCTAAGGGTAGGAGCGTCTCGTCGGACCGGTTTGGAGCGGCGCTTTCTGAGGTAGCAGGCCTGCCTAGTTTAGGAGTCCAGGGATTGTCGGTTTAGGATTGACCCGAACCTGGCTTTCGCGGACAAGGGAAACGGAATGCCGCTCCGCAACTTTCACAATCGCACCCAAGCACCTTGCGGGTCAACCTTCGCACCGTAATGCAGGACGATCGCGACCAGGTCATTGCAGCCAAAACCGGGTGGATCTCCCTCCTCTTCATCCTGGCCGGAGCGGTGAGCGGCATTTGGGTTGCGGGATCCCCCTCCTGGTTTTCTACCTTGCACAGGTTCCCTAACACCGCATTCACCACGCTGTTGTTTCTCGCCGGGGCTGCCGCGCAGCGCCGAGGCGTTCCGCGGAATTACCAGTGGAGCATCGTTGCTGGACTCGGCTGCTCCGCCACCGGAGATGCCTTCCTGATGCAATCGCGGGATCATTTTCTAGCGGGTCTGGCGAGTTTTCTTGCGGCCCACGTCTGCTACTTGTGGGCACTGACTCGAGACTGCCGCCTGGCCGGAAGGAGAGCGCCTTTCGTCGTTTGGGGCCTATTGGGATTGACCCTGGTGTGGTGGTTGTGGCCCGGGGTGGAAAACCCGTTGCGGGTTCCGGTGGCAGTCTACGCACTGGCGCTAGTCATCATGGCCGCCCAAGCCGCCAGCCGGGCTGCTTTGAAACCGGACCGGGCTACCCTGCTAGCAGCGGTGGGAGCCGGCTTCTTTGTCGTCTCCGACTCACTGCTGGCCTTTCAACGTTTCCGCCACCCCTTGGAATTCGGGCATGTGCTGGTTCTGGGAACCTATTTTATTGCCCAAGCCAGCATCGCACTATCGGTGGTGCTTTACCAAGCCCGGCGGACCTGAGGAAAGCAGACGGCAAACCATCACGACGGGTCGCACGGGCTCGCCGTGATGTCCACCGAAGAGCGTGCTATTCCAGTTCGTAGTTGATTACCACATTCGAAGCCACTTTGGTGAAACTCTTAATCCGAACAGGCCTGGGTCCCTCAAGGTAATAGAACTGGGATGAAGCTGCGGCTGGGATGGTAAAGGTGCCGCCAGTTACCATTTGCCCCACAACTGTCGGGGCGCAATCGGTGCCAACCACGTCGGCAGTGTTGACCGCATTAACAGCCCCCGCCGCCGGTGTGAATGGTCCGGCAATAGAGGGGGAGGCTTTGCAGACGATGGGATACCACGCCTTCACGGCTTGCGTTGGATTGGACGGATCATTGATCAACACCTCGGAGAAGTCGCTCAGACTCACTGAATACAGATTCAGAAGTGCCCCGCCGCCGGTCTCCTCCCACAAGACGCGAACTGGATACAGCCCGTCAGCTTCCACTAGGAATTCAAAGGTGGTGTCGGCGGTGTTGTTAGGGTTTTCCCACAACGCTGGGGCCGTGGGATCGGCCACGTTGGCACCCGAATAAATCCCAGTCCGGTCATCACTATGGATCCGAAAACGATGCAACCCAGCGGACAACTCGAGGTAGGCGGAGGATTCGACCGCAATGTTGATATAGGCTCCAGTGCACAACCCCGGTACGCTGGCCGGAGAACCGGACAGGTTCCAACTGAGCATCTGCACGATGTTGGTCGCGGTGCGGGTAACCAAAATCTGCGGAGGAATCGCTAGTTGTTGCCGTGCCCGCGCCAGGGAGTTCTCAAGGGTCACACCGCCGTTTTCGCTCTGAACCATGCGCGCATCAAATCCCCGGACGGTTAGACTGCCTACCGGCAGACTATTGGAGCCATGAAGGTAAGGATAGGCGGCCGTCCAACTCCAGGTGTTGGTCCGCCAGATTCCGGTAGTATCCGCAAACGCGATACTGTTCGTGTGCTTGCTACCCCAAGGCAACAAGGTGGTTATCGGGTAGGTTACTGTGGCGCCGTAGAAATCCCGTGCATAAGCGCCAGGGTTGGCCGGGCGATGAACCTGCGGGTCGATATTCAATGATGCTGTGGGAATCCACTGTCCGTCGAAGTAGAGCAGGATCTTGCTGGTATCCACCATGGTGTCTCGGTCCAACAACCCAACCGTAACCGCGGGATATAACTCGGTAGTCCGGCCTGATGGCGGCGGGTAGAGATCTGTTACCGTCAGGGGCAAAGCTCCGGCGGCAGGCACGGCCGCGACATAATTGTCAAATGTAGCCTCCGCACCCTGAGTCATTGACGGATATTCCTGCTGAAAGACAAACAAGCCGCTGACGCCGGCATTATAGGTTAAATCGTAGCCAATGGCCGATTTGAAAGAGTTATTTAGATCACCCTTGTCGAACAACTGAAACAGGAGGGTAGCCCCATCGTGACTGCTTACTACCAACCGATAACGGTGGGTCGCATCGAGAAGGACTGAATTTCTACCCAACTCGGCCACAGTCGTTGGGATCTCATTATTGATGAGACTTATGTAAAGGTTTTTGTAGTCAGATGAGTAAGTGGCCGTGTAACCATCTGAAGTTCCCAGGCCGACGTCTTGAAAGAAAAAGATCAACCCGGCCTCCTGTCGCCAAGAGTCGTTCCAGGCCAACAGATCTGTCCCAAGCGTGAACCGCCCGGAATACACCGCATCCGCCCGGAAACTCCCTGCCCGAGCATTTCCTAGGCCGTAAGGATCATCTTTCGTGGGTGGGGCCGTAATTCGGTAGGCTTTTCCGCCACTATCGTCCGCTGGAAAAGTGTATGAAGCCGCCCCCGAGAAGCCCGGCAGGTCTAGCAGGGAGTAATGAGTCCAGCCCGCGTCACTGCCTCCGTTGAAATCGAAGGATTGAGCTGCGATTTGGATTCGGGATACGCTTAACGCCAGGATTACGAGCCCGAATGCAATGCCAGCGTGACAGGTACACGAACGGGATGAGGACATAGTAGGATTGTTAGTCATGGGAGACCCTTTCATGCAGAGGTTCAGGGCGAACACTCATGGGTTGGCGGCAGGCAAGCGCCTGCACAGGCCAATAATTGGTCAACTGACAACGGTAGTCAAGGTGCTTTACACTTTACGAAGAGAGGCGGGTGTAGGGCAAATTCGTTTGCAG
>DIXK01000107.1 GCA_002428665.1 Verrucomicrobia subdivision 3 bacterium UBA6082 | reverse complement strand
TTCGCGCCGCCATCGCGACCAACCGATTCTCCCCGTCCCACGTGTAGTTCCACCGCCCATCAGCGACTAGATTTCCATCCAGATCGTGGGTGAAGAGCTCCGGCGTCTTGGGCACGAACTCGCTACGGGTGACCGGTGTTTCCCCCGGAGCGCTCACCGTGAGGCTCTTCCAAACGGGCACCGAGGTATTGACCACGCTCAATTCCTTCCGGAAATACTCTCCCTTCCGATAGGCGGAGAACCCGTCCACCGTCACCGTGTTGGTCGCCAGGGCCACGCCCATAGCATCGACCGCGCCCGGCACGGTACGGGAGGTGTACTGGTTCAATAGGTTCGGCGAGTAGCTCGCACTGCGCAGGTTGGCTCCGTCCTGATCACCCCCGGCCTTGGTCGACGTTCGATTCCCGATGTCGTCAAAGGCGTATTCGAACTGTTGTCCGGCAACAGGTATGCCGTCGGCCCAATATTTCTTGCCCGAGGTCACCTGCCCGAGTGGGTCGTATTCGTACCGCCAATAGACGCCGTCGGCTTCACGCCGTTCGGTGCGTTGGTTGGCGTTGTTGTAGGTATACTCAAAACTGGCGGCAGTGAAGGTCGGCGCAACTGAAGCCATCGACTGAAGGCGATTCAACTGATCAAACTGTTTGCTCGTTGTCATGCGCCACGCACCGTTGTTGGTAAAGGCAATCTGGCTCACCAACGGCGCGTTGGCAAGGTAACTGTAACTGGCGCTGTTCACGCCCGAAGTCACTTTTGAAAGCCGGGACGCGGCGTCAAACGCATATCCGGAAGCCGAAAGGGTCGGTGTACGGTGCGACGGTGGGGCGGCGGGGCGGGGCTGGAAGTCGCGGGTGGGGAGAGTTGCGCTGCGGTGGTGGTTTTGGGGTGCATGGTTGTCGGTCTTTTACCTGGTATAGCCGGATTTTATGGGGCGGGATTCCGGACAGACTTTGTCCCCGGGGAGTTCTTTGGCAGCGCTTTCTGGGGGGGTTTAACCACTAATCTTCACTAATTGACACTAATCACAGACGCGAGACTGTTACCAAACGCGAATTGAGGAGGTTTCTGATTCTGCTGAAGAAGGGTATTTGGTCAAAACTCGATATCCAAAAACACCACCAAAACACAGCGGGTACCTTGGAAAAACGCGCCGTATCGAATTCTAGCGCGTAAGGATTTTAGACACTTTTCCGGCGAGTATGGATCGCGTCCAGAATGTCGGGGTTCTTCAGCAGAAGCCAAACTATGGGTGACACTTCGGCATGTGCGGAAAATGGATCAAGGCGGCGTGATGGGAATGGTGCTCGTGACGGGGATTTCGCCGCGTAACATTTTGCCGGCCTGATCGGCCAGGCGCAGATACCAGTCGCTGCCCAGGTTGTAACCGTCCACGTTGAGCGGCACGAACGTGCCTTGCACCGGCAACTGCGCGGCGGTCGGGGCGAGTTTATACATGGCCGTGCCTTCATCCACTTCATCAAACATCGCGCCATAAACCATCGTGCAACCGGATCGGATGGCATTGTAGGCCTGCCGCCAATAAAACGTGCCGCCGCTTCTCGGGATCTGATTGTACTGCCCGTTGTTCTGCAGGTTGGCCCACGAGAATCCGGGAAAAATCACGGGCAAATAGTCAATGCCGTGACTCGAGCAGTCGGCCAGGTCGGGCACGATCTGGTTCACGCGGAAATTATCCACTTCGGGGATGTTGCCGTAACGCCCGACGGACCACGGGCTGATGACGTCGAAGTAACGGAAGACGTTGCTCCAGGCGGGATTGGTTTGCGCATCGCCGGTCAGGGTCCGCCAATGGGTCGGCAACCCGCCCATGACCGTGCAGCCGGCGGCCTTGAACCAGTCAATGGCCTGCTGCGCGTGCTGCGGCGTGTCATGACGACCGTTGAAACCAAACCCCCAGATGGCAACGACCGGTTTGCCGTTGTGGTGGAGGTAGGCGGGACTGTTGGTGACCCGCTGCGTGTTGACGAGGTAGAGCCAGTCGTTCGTGAGCTTGCTCACGAGCGTGTTCGTGGAATAACCGGAGATGTCATACATGATGGCGAACACCCGGCCGTAGGTTTCGGCCCCCACGCGCACATTGGTTGCCACCTGATTGCGGAGGGCGGATATGTTGGCGCCGTTCAGGTCGCTGAGAAACCGCTGAAAGAAGACGCCGTCGAGATTATTCTCCTGCATCCATTGGAAATGGCGCACCACGGTCTTTTGTTTGTAGGCGGAATAGAGCTTCGCCGGGGAGCCGTTTGCATAGGTCATGCTCGTGCTGAACAGTTCGTCTGTGTCCAGTTCGGAAGTGTCGGGCCAGAAGTCGTAGGTGGCATTGGCAGCAATCGGAGTGTTGTAGCGAAACCAATGCACCCAACTGTTCTGCGCGGAGCCATCGCCTGGCGCCGAATGCCAGCCTTGATAGCCCATCAGCAGCTTGCGGTTCATTGTGGAGGCGTCAACCCCTGAAGCCAACTGGAAGAACAACCGCAGGTCAGACATGTTCAGGAGCACCCGATTAGTGCCATTGCTGGTGGCGACGCTGTTGGTCACTGTCCGCCAAACGATGGGGTCGGCGAGGTTTGTGGCGGACTTCAAGACGTAGTAAACGGCCGAAGTTGGCCACGAGGCCACCAGATTGGTGTTCACCAGATTGATCGAAAGAAGGCCGACCACATTGGTGACCGGTGGTTCGCCCAGGGTAGCAGAGAGAATGGTGGAAGCGCCGTTGTAAAAGTTACTGACGATTCCCGTTCCGCCGTAGCCGGTGATCTTACCGCTGCTGATATAATTGCTGACGGAGGAAACGCGATTACCGGAAATCACCACCGTGCCCGCGCCTATATCCAACACGGAAGCGCCCACGATCGAGCCGGGATTGTTGGCACTCCACTGAGAAAGACTCAGAGTGCCGCCCCTGACCTGGACGGTCCCTTTTCCGCCATTCCAACCCAATCCAAACATCCCCGCCACCGTTACCGTTCCCCCATTCAGGATCAACGTGCCGTCGGAGCCCGGATCGAAGCCAATCCATAAATGATTTCCAAAACTGGCCGACCCGCCGCTCTCGACGATCATCTGAACCGTGTTGTTGTAGCCGATGGCGGACCAATCCGTGGTGCTGGCCGCCAGACTGCCACCGTTGGTGACGATGAGCAAGCCTCCGGGACCGTTGTCACCGGCAGCCACCTGGCCAGCAGTGACCGCGCTGTTTACCACACAAGCCCGTGCGCTGGAAACATTGAACACCACCTTGTTCGTGCTGTTGGCAACCTGACCACCCGTCCAGTTGGCGCTCTCGCTCCACAATCCATTGCCGGACGGATTGGCGGCCGGATTCCAGACGGTCGTGGTGAGTTGCGCCTCGGCGACCATGGCGGCGCAGAGGAACAAGGCGGCAGCCAGAGGCAGAGACTCTATTCGTAACGTCATCATGTTGCCGATCTTCAGGACTACTCTTAAAGCTCCAGGAAACGGTGCTCCCATTCTTTATACATAACGGGCTTGCCTCTCAAAGAACGAAAGGCAAGCCCGGTGAAGTTTCTAGTTAAGCAATTACGTCGCTCTTCTGCAAAGGTCAGGGTGAAACCGTCCGAAAGAACATCGAACCGGGCCCTGCCGGGAAGGTGAATGTCACGGAATCTCCTGTCGCCGTGTTCGTGCTGCCGGCCACGGGCGTCCACGAGGGGGGCGACAAACCGGGAGTGCTCTCAAGGTGATACTGGTGCAGCGCCGTGGTCTGGTAGGTGATGGAAACAATGCCACCGCTGACCGAAACCTCCGTGATCAACTGTGGTGCTGGGGGTAGCAATACAGCGCTGATGGTGGTTTTGTTCGCCCCCAGGTCATAGCTATAAAACACGTTGGGCCCACCATTGGCCGTGATCTTTCCCGCGGCGACATAGTTTATCACCGATGCCTGTTGATCACCGTTGATCACCACCTTGCCCACCCCGGTAATATTCAGCACCGAATCACCCTTGATGGAATCCGTGGGATGCAACTGGCTAAGATTCAGAGTGCCCCCGTTGATTTGTGCGGTGCCTTTTCCGCCGTTCCAACCCAAGCCGAACATTTGTCCAACCGACACCGTTCCGCCATTCATGATCAGCGTGCCGTCGGCAGTTGGATCGTAACCGATCCATAGATGATTTCCAAAACTGGCCGACCCGCTGTTTTCCACCACCAGCAGTCCGGTGTTGTTCATGCCGATGGAGTTCCACTCATCGGGACTGCTGCAAGCCAGACTGCCGCCGTTGGTAATGATCAGGGTGCCTCCGGGACCGCCGAGACCGATGCGCATGACTTTGGCGAACGCCGCATTGGTCACCGTGCAAGGAATCGCGTCAGGGACATTGAATCGCACTTCGGTCACATTGCTCGGACCCACGCCGCCGGTCCAATTGGCGCTCTCGCTCCACAATCCGTTGCCGGATGGATTGGCCGCCGGATCCCAAGTGACCCGCTCCGGCGGAAGATAAACACCCAGCGGGTAGATCGTGGTCTTGCCCACGACGATGTTGTTGTAATCCACCACCAGCATGCCCGGCCCGGCATGATTTGTGATCTGACCGGTGCTGATAAAATTGTTCACCGAATCCACCTGATTACCGTTGATGACGACCTTCCCCGTTCCGGACACATCCAAAACCGATTCGCCTTGAATGGAACTGAAATAATCCCACTGGGAAAGATTCAAGGTGCCGCCATAGATCTGCGCGGTTCCTTTTCCGCCCTGCCAGCCCAAGCCGAACATGCCGGCGACCGATACCGTTCCGCCATTCATGATCAGCTTGCCGTCGGCGCCCGGATCCAAACCAATCCACAATTGATATCCAAAACTGGCAGACCCACCGTTTTCAACCACCATGAGGGCATTGCTGTTGTAACCGATGAGAGTCGCATTGATGTTCCCGCAAGTCAGGCTGCCGCCGTTGGTGATGATCAGGGCGCCGCCAGGACCGTTGTCGCCCATGACCACATAATCAGCCTGCGCCGCATTGGTCACCGTGCAAGGAATCGCGCCGACGACATTGAAGATCACCTTGGTCACGTTGGCCGGAGCCACAAAGCCGGTCCAGTTGGACTTCTCGTTCCACTTACCCGTGCCAGACGGATTGGCTGCGGGATTCCACACGGTTTCGGCTGGCGGAGGCTCGGCAGGTTCGATCGCGAAGAGTGTCGTCTTACCCGCGTTCAAGATGTCATAGTCAATTCCCACCGTCCCCAATCCCGCATAGGCGGTGATTTTCGCGGCATTGGTGTAAGCACTCATCACGGCGGTGAGGTCGCCGGGGATCGTGACCACACCGCTTCCAGAAATATCCAACACCGAGCTGCCCCGAATTGAGTCGGTAGGATGAATCTGGGAGAGATTCAGAACTCCGCCATCCTTGACGTTCACGTATCCCACCGCGCCATTGTTCTGCCAGTTCAACCCTAGCTGGCCCGATAGGTTGAGAACCCCACCGCTGTTGATGTTAATTGTTCCGATAGCTCCTACCGTCCAACCGGTCCAGAGATGGGATCCGACATTAACCGTGCCGAAGATGTCCGAGGTCCCATTGGCAATGTTCCCGTGGTAAAGGATGTTTGCGACGTTCAACGTGCCACCGCTTTCCACGGTCATGGTTCCCGTGCCAGCCGGGTTGTTTCCTTGTCCGATGGTCACATCACCATTCTGGCCGGAACCAGCAACCGTAGTCAGGGTTCCGCCAAAGGCAATGACCAGATTGCCACGCTCATCCACCCCAACCTGCAACCGGCCGATCGTTTCGGTGGTGGTCACTGTGACGGTATTATTGCCCCAGTTGATACGACCCAAATCGGCCGTCGTGGGCACGGATGAGACATTTTGCCAACCCGGCTGATCATTGAGCGGGGCAGTTTGAGTCCAGTCACCACTCTGTCGGTAACGAATGGTGGCACCTAGGGCCGGACTAGCAATCATGACGCCCAGCAGGGCGCACAATAGGATCGAGTTTCTTTGGGTTGTTCTGTTCATTTCATTTTCTGTTGTTTTGCCCCTGGCTCAGAGCTCGCGCGTCGAACCCTGGGTCCATCAGGCGGTTTCCACCACGCGCTTTCCGCTGCCTCAGTCCTGCGTCGGGGCGGCTGGACACGCGCAATCATGAATTGACTCAAGTTTAGTGCGGCGACCTTAGCGTATACCTCGCAAGCTGCGTATCCCCGAAAGCGGGGAGGTGCCGCCGCCATGGGCGCCCATTGAATTAGCTCGCGGCTTACAATCGGATCGTTGAGACTCGTCCGGCGTGGTCCATGCAGTTCAGGATTGATCTAATTAACGCCTGCCGGTACCGAGGCTTCAGTCTTCTGTGGCTGATAATCGTCGTTGTGCTATCGCTTGTACGGCTTCCGGCGGTCGGCGCGGACGTCGTGCGCGACCGCGAAACGGACGCGTTGTTGGGAATCCGCTCAGTGATTGTGGATGGCGCGCCGGTTTCACAGCGTCCCGCCGAGAAACTGCGACTTTCACCTCACACCCGGGCTGTCAGATTTGTATTTGGCCCAACCACGAACGCCCTCCTGCAGCCGATACGCATTCGCTTCAAGCTCGATGGTTACGATGAGGGCTGGCGTGAGCAAGCTGGGGAAATGCGCATGTGCGTCCGCTTTCTCGACGGGACAGGGGATCAAGTCAACGAAACGATATTCCGGGTCGTCGGTCAGAGCGCCGGCTGGACCGGCAACCCGGAAACCGCATTGTTCACGCCTCGCCGAGAAACCATCGTAGTGCCACCCCACGCCACGAGCTTCTGGGTGGTCATGTCTTCGGCTGGACCGCCCGCCACCGTGGGAGTTTACGCGATTACCAACCTGGTAATCAAAACCCAATCGGCGAACAACGCTCCGCCCACGATCTCCTTGCCTTGGGCGTTTGAGGCCGCCGGCCCCGGCATGGCTGCCGGTGGCGCACCCGCGGGTTGGATGCGAGATGGTTTGCGGCCCAGTATGGCCAGGGTTTTCGGAAGTGACTCAACACCTTGGATTAAGGGATTGGCGATCGTGGACGACGACCTTCGCGGCCACGCGGACTGGCACACGATCAAGGAAAGAGCGATGCCGGTAACCCCTGGCGACTCCCTGGTCCTGGAGTGGGACGAGGCTTACAGCTTCGGCCTAGCCGGGCCGGTTGAGATTCCGTATGCCAATCTGCCAGCGGGATTTTACCGGTTTCGCCTCAATGAAGTGTCGGTGACGGGAATTCCGGGCGAAGCGGAAACCTCCCTGGCCATTGAGGTGCCGCTCGCGTTCTGGCGCACCCCTTGGTTCTGGGTTTCGGTCGTGACCCTGCTCCTCGCGGCGGGAGCTGGCGGCTGGCGGTACGTCAGTTGGCGCCGGAGGCGACTGCAAATGCAGCGCCTGGAACAGCATCTCGCTTTGGACCGCGAGCGGTTGCGGATCGCCCAGGACATCCACGACGATCTCGGGGCCCGCGTTACGCAGATTTCACTGTTGAGCGCCATGGCCGAGGGAAAAACTTCCTTGCCGGAAGAAGCCCGAGCGGAATTCGGCAAGGTGTCGCAAATGACCCGCGACATGGTTTCCGCGCTCTACGAAACGGTCTGGGCGGTTAACCCGGAAAACGACAACCTCGATGCGCTCGTGACTTACCTCTGTCAGATGAGCAACCAGTATTGCGCGCAGGCCCGGTTGCGCTGCCGCCTGGAAATCCCCGAAACGCCGCCAGGCATTCCGTTGAGCAGCCAAGTGCGGCACAATCTCATCATGGCCGTGAAGGAGGCCCTCCACAACGTCATCAAGCACGCCCGCGCCACCGAGGTTCGCCTCCGCATCGCGTTCGAGATGTCCGCCTTGAGCATTTCTATTCACGATGACGGCTGTGGCTTCGACACTGCGACCCGCCCGCCCGGACACGGTTTTGGCAACCTGTCGCGCCGTCTCCAAGCCATCGGCGGAAGTTTTGCCATCGAAAGCCGGTGGGGCGTGGGAACCACCGTTTCTCTGCGACTGCCGGTTGCCACCGCTGCAGCCGGTTCGGCTTGAACGTGAATTCTAAAATGTTAAAAACGCGCCATCGAAATGGGAGCGTGGGAGCGGGGCGTTTAGCCTCTTTACAATCCGCGCGTTTGCTGCGCTCGTGAACAGGTGGCGAGGCGGACACTGAAGCGGCCTGAAGGCCGCGCGCCATTTGCATCGTGTGGTATTGCTTCGGAGGCTGGACTGGGCTGAACTCCCCGGTTTCGGGGATGGCGGCGGGCGCGGCGGCGGCCCATCATGGAACGGGGATCGAAACGCTATGTTCAAGAAAGTGGCCATCGTTGAAGACGACCAGGGTTTGCGCGAGCAACTCGCTCAA
Organism: Verrucomicrobia subdivision 3 bacterium UBA6082; assembly: GCA_002428665.1. Lineage (GTDB taxonomy): Bacteria > Verrucomicrobiota > Verrucomicrobiia > Limisphaerales > UBA8199 > UBA6082. The sequence goes on along the minus strand of DIXK01000107.1, from coordinate 18,533 downwards.
ATCCTCGGGGCGGCGCCGGAGGTGCGCTTTGTCGGTGCGTGCGCGTCAGGCGAAGAAGCCCTCGATCGGATCCACGTCTTACAGCCCGACGTCGTGCTCATGGACATCAAACTGCCTGGCATGTCGGGCATTGAATGCGTGGCGCATCTCAAGCGTGCCCTGCCTTCCCTCCAGATCATCATGCTCACGGTCTATGAAGACAGCGAGCGTATCTTCAGCGCGCTCAAGACCGGCGCGGATGGTTACCTGGTGAAGTCGAGTCCGCCCGAGGTGTTGCTCGCAGCCATTGACGATGTGCGACGCGGCGGTTCGCCGATTTCCAGTCATATTGCCCGGAAGGTCGTGCGTCATTTTCAGCTCGTCGGTCCATCAGCGAAGCAATCCGAGAACCTTTCGCCTCGGGAACAGGAAGTACTCAATCTGCTATCTGCCGGCTACATCTACAAAGAGATCAGCGACCAGTTGGGCATCGGCTTGGAAACCGTGCGGACCTACGTCAAGAACATCTGCGAGAAGATGCACGTCCGCAACCGCGTCGAGGCCGTGGCCCGGCACGGAGGCAAGCCCACCTGACCCAGCTTGCGCGCCGCCGAGGCGGAGGGTCGTCAAGATGTTGCCGGCGGATTCCGGGCTGGTGTGATAGCGGGTGACAGTGACCAGATTGTCGGCGGCGCCCAGGTTGGTGGTGCCGCGGGTCTGGCATTGGATGACCTGGGTTTCCATCCCGTAGTTGAGGGTGTATTGCCGGCCGATCTCGAGGCCCAGCAGCTTTTCAATGCGGCGCTCGGACGAGCCGTTTGTTGCCATCGGGCCGTAATCGTATTCCACCACACGGCACACGCTCTCAGCCGCATTGGTTGCGGCATTCAGAAACTGGGCCACCTCTTTCGAGATGCGGCCCTGGGCATCGTATTCGTAGCGCTGCCAAAAACCCGTCGGCTCGATCACCATTTTCAATCTTCCGTAATTCGTGCCGTCGGCCTGCTGGTCCCCATAATAAAACCATTGGGTGCTGAGCGCCGCGGTGTCCGGGTCCACCGTGCGCCGCGAAAGGACCCGCCCCCAACCCGGCAGTGCGGTGTATTTCTCGCGCTCGCGATAGACGGTTTGGTCGGAGCCGTTACTGGGACGAGATTAGGTCTTTCCAGAGGGAGTCGTTGAGGAGAAGTTTGCGGAAGAAGTTGGTGTCGTCGGCGCTGGCGGCGGGGACCTGGCCGGGCTGGGTGGGCATGCGGAGGGTGAAGGTGGTGCCAGGACCGGGCTCGCTCCGGGCTTCGATCTGGCCGCCGTGATGGTGCACGATGAAGAAGCAGGCCATCAGGTTGATGCCGTATTCGGCGGGCACATCGGCACGCACGACAAAGGGGTCGAACACGAGGCGGAGGGCTTCCTTTGGCAGGCCGGGGCCGTTGTCGGTCATGAAGATTTCAACCTGCTGTTTGCGGCCGGTTTCCACACCGTGGGGCCGGGCGGAAAACCGGATGTGACTGCCCTCGGGCAGGGAGGCCAGTTCATCTTTGAGCAGCAGCTCGAACAGGCGGTAGAACTTGGGCTTGTCGACGCTGAGCTCCGGCAGGTCATCGGGCACCTGGTTTTCCAGGGTGATTTTCTTCTGGGCGAACGCGGGCTGGAGCTGGCCGATGACCTCCGCCACCACCTGGTGGACCCGAACCTGGTCAGCGAACTGGAACGCAGGGTTTTCGGAGGCGGTCCAGAGGTCGCGCAGGAGTTTGTCGATCTTACCAATCTGGCTCTGGACGTTTTGGTAGTAGTGGCTCCAGAACTCCGGATCGCGCAAGCCCTGGGCGTCGGCTTTTTCCTGTTCCATCTTGGCGGGAGCGAGGTCGAGGAAGGTTTGGACGGCGACGAGGGAATTGCGGATGTGATGGCTCAAGCCGGCCGCGAGCAGCCCGAGGCTGACGATGCGGTCGGTGATCATCATGTTGCGCAGCACGGACAGTTTTTCATGGAGCAACTGGTCGCGCTCCTGTTGGATGATGAAGAATTCCAGGGCGCGCTTGAGGGTGACCTCAAGCTGGGGCATATCGAAGGGTTTGTTGATATACTTGTAGATGGCGCCGGTGTTGACGGCCGCGATGGCGGCGGTGATATCGGTATAACCGGTGGCGAGGATGCGGACAATGCGGGGTTGGAGTTGGCGGACCTGCTCCAGGAGCCAGACACCTCGTTCGCCAGGCATCTGCTGGTCGGTCATGAGCACGCCAATTTCATCCCGGTGCTCCTCGACGAGCTTTAACCCCTCGCGGGCGCTAGTGGCGGTGTAGATCCGGAACTGATCCTCGAAGGCGTGGGTGAACGCGCGTAGCGAATCCTGCTCATCATCCACGTAGAGAATCGCAAAGCGCTGGTAATCGTTAATGGTGTCCATGAAAGTCAGGTGCGGGCGGTGGGTTCCGCGTGAGCGGGGAAGCTGAGGCTGAATTCGCAATACTGGCCGGTCTCGGTCTTGACGGAGATGGTGCCTTGAAACTCCTGCACAATGCCGTAGCAAATGCTCAGGCCGAGGCCCATGCCCTGGCCGATATCTTTGGTGGTGAAGAAGGGATCGTAGATTTTGGCGCGGTGCTCGAGAGGGATGCCGGGGCCGTTGTCGCGCACCGTAATGATGGTACGATCGCCGTCGCGACGGCTGGAAATGCAAATGGTGGGTCTTTCGCCATTGGGGAAAGACTTGGCTTTGAGGGCATCGACCGAGTTCTGCACAAGATTCAACAAGACCTGGATCATCTTGTTCTGGTTGGCCCAGAGCGTCAACTCCGGCTCGAGATCCTGGATAACCTCGACGGAATCCTTCAGGTCAGTGCTTAGAAAACGGAGTACCGAGGCCACCACCTCAGCCACGGACACGTCGTCGCGGCTGATTTCGTCGGGGTGGCTGAAGGTACGGAGGTCGGAGACGATGGTTTTGACGCGGTTGACCCCGTCTTCGACGGAATCGACCAACTGCAGGTATTTGGCTTGGTGATCCGGAGGGAGGAAGGTGTTCTTCTTGCGCAGCGTGAACAGGTTCATTTTCACGAAGTTCAACGGGTTGTTGATTTCGTGGGCAATCCCGGCGCTCATCTTACCGAGTGACGCCATCTTCTCCTGCTGCACCAGTTGGGCCTGTTTTTGTTTGAGTTGTTCGTTGACCGATTCCAGCTCAAGATTCGCCGATTCCAACTCGGTTTGCTTGGCCTTTAAAGCCCAGCGCGCTTTGAATTCACTAAACCTGACTTTGTTGAAAACATAGTTGCCGCAAATAGCGATCAATCCCGTAAGCAGGATGAAGTACAAATGCGTCGTATAAAGTGCCCTGGGTTCGATACTTTGCGGAAGCCCCTTGGCGGCCTCTGTTTCCGTGGCCAGGTAGGTGAGAAAATAAAGGCCCATTACGGACCCCACAGCGCACAACGTCTCGCCAACACTCCATCGTCCCACGGTGCTTACCGCGAGTAGAATGAGGTTGAGTGCCGCGTAATAGGACGAGAAGGCCCCATCCCCGCTCTTCAGCATGATCAGGCACATGAACGCAGCCGGTAAAATGACAATCGGCATGCCCACGAGTGGGTAGAATGTCCGCGCCACACGGCTGTGGTGCAACTTCCACACCCCTATGATCAGCAGCGAACAGACCAGGCGCAATAGCAGTAATTGCTTTACGAGGGGTGTGAAATGTCCTTCTCCATAATACAGATAATCGATGATTGCGCCGAGAGGCATCAGGAAGAACACCAGGGCGCAGGCCAGGCGACCAGTTCTGACCCGAACCTCGCTTTCCTCGTCCAAGTAAGCGCGACGGAAATCTTCCTGGATGATGGCACGCTCAGCGCTCATCAGGTCTATTCACTTCCAAAAAGACGTTGAACCCGGTTTCATCATTGTAAATGCGCCCCGCGTCAGCAGGAGCGGTTGAGGGGCGGAAACGGGCAATTTGACTGGCACTACGGTAAATCAGGTTCCAGTCCAGAATGAGTTCCAGGCTGCCGCGGTTTGGGCTGTGAGGGGTGACATTAGTGACCAACAAAGACCCGCCCGAATTCAGGGATTGGTAGAACAGATTCACTAATTGGGCGCAGGTCCAATCCGGCAGGTAGTCAAACAAACCGGCGCAATAGATGTAGTCGAAGGACGAGCCTGCAGCCTTTTCCTTGGCCCTCAAAGCCTTCTTGAGCAACTGCTGCACCGACTCTCTCACAAAGTCGATCTTCGTCCGCCGTCCAAAATCGCCTCGGCGGCTTTCCAGGGCTTCCCGAGCGTGTCGAAGCGTTTCCTCGTCGAAATCCATCAAGACGAACTCGGCATGGTCGCTGAGCTGGCTTTGTTCAAGAAACCCCTGAATTTCTCGTGCCGGGCCACAGCCGAGGTTCAGAATTCGAGCCCGACGACCACTGCGCACGACCCGAGCGGTCTCGGTGACCAGTTTTTCCTGGAGAATCTGGACGCGACTGCGGTGGGCCTTGGCTGAGCCCTGGTGCAGCAACCAAACATTAAAGAGTCGGGCAAAAACCGAGCTTCCCTCTTGCGGGTCCCGGAAGATCATGTTGACCATCTCATAATCACCGGCGTAGCCGAGCGGCTTCCGGTAGCTGCGACCGGCGAATGGTGCGACCAAAACAATCGGTAGCAACCGACGTTGCACGTAAGCCCTGTGCGTCGGCTGTTCCTCCGGTGTCATCTGCAAATACAACGACTCGAAGGTTTCGAACAAGGCGTCGAGGGCCTTGACAGCTGAGGGGCTCACCGAGTCAATGATACTCCGCTGCAGGCTCTCTCTCTCGACGACAGGCAGCGCGTTCAATCCTACCTCGACCTGCTCCAACCAGTGCCGGAGGTCGACCAGAAAGGTCTCAATATTCGCCACCGAAACCTTGAACTCAGCCCTGACCTCACAGTTCTTTTGCCACTCATCCAGAAAAGACCGGAACTGAGCCTCGACGAGCGAAAGATCCAGCCGACCGGAGAAAAAGGCCTGATCAAAGCCTTTCTCCTCCAAAGCGAGGTTGCCCACCATCGCCGTACCCGTGATGACCACCTCGTGCACTACTGCGCGTCCAGAATAGACCAACTGTTGCCCCGAACACATCTTCACGCCGTCCAACGCTTCGGAGGTCCTCAGATCCAACTCCAAATCCAGAATCTCGATCACGGCCGAATGGCGGGTCAATTTAAGCAGGTTGGCACGAGCCTCCACCCCCTGGTGTGTCCGAAAATTCACCTGGATATCTTTTACTTGGTCGCAAATGCCGGTCATGACAGAGATTTAAGAACACCCGGGCAACGATCTCGGGCGCTGCATTCTTTGGGACTGTTAACCAGTCCAAACCAAACAGCAAGAAAGCATTTTGCACGCCGAAAACAGCCAAATCCGCTCAACGAACAGGCAAATCGGGTCAAGACCAATTCTGTCTAAAACTCCCGGCTTATCTGTTATTTTTTGGCATCAATGGTGCTTTAGAAAGTGTAAGCTCGGGACGAAAGTCTGCCACAATTCGGAGTCGTATAGGCAACGGCATACCAGCTGTGTCTCGTTTCTTGAGCGTTGTTGTCCCAAAAACAATCGACCGCGCATGAATATTATGACCGCAAACGCATATGAATTGAATTCGGCTGTCACCGAGGAAGTCGCCTCTGACAACCGATGCCGTCCAGAATCGCCTTCGCAATGGTTGGCTTGGAGCAGGCTTTGGATTCTGGGCTTGTGCGTAGCTGCCGCTCTCCCAACTAATGCTGAGGGCTTCCGCAATCCGCCACCGGGCAGTTTCAACCTCGGGCGCTCCGGAGGAAGAATTGCGCATATTGATGATGCCTCGGCGATTCATCAAAACCCTGCCAATCTCCTGGATCTGTCAGACCCGGAATTCCAATTCAGCCCGAGCGTGGTAAGGATTGAGGCGGATTTCGAGTCCCCGACGGGACAGACTGCTACGACGAAGGATCCCTGGAAAGCGCTGCCGAACATGTTCCTGGCCGCACCATTGGAACAGGGGAAACTAGCCGTTGGGTTGGGTATCACCACGCCTTACGGCCTCGGGAGCACGTGGGACGAAACCTCCAGCGCCTTCAACTCACCGATGAGTGTGCTGCGATACACCTCCCCCTACTCTACCGACCTCCAAACGGTGAATTTCAATCCCGGCTTGGCGGTGAAACTGACCGAGAGTCTTCGGATCGGCGCCGGGCTGGATGTGATGTGGTCGGAACTGAGCATGAAGCAGTTTTATCCGTGGGGCATGACCTTCCCGGGCGCACGAGACGGACGCGCCATTGCCGAGGGCGATGGTGTGGGGATTGGCGGCAACGTCGGAATCACCTGGCAATTCACCGAACGGCAACGGCTCGCTTTCACGTTCCGGTCCGCCATGGACATCGATTACCGCGGCGATTTCTCGATCGATAATGTGCCGCCGATGGCCGGTTACATGGGGCTCGGTTCCCGCAGTGATTTCACCTCTCAACTTCAGTTCCCGAATATATTCGCAATCGGTTACGGGATCGAGTTGACCAAAAACATCCGGGTGGGAGCCGACCTGGAATGGCTGCAATTCTCGCGGTTTGAAAGCCTCGACCTGGACTTTGGACACAACAATGTCCTGATACCCAACCGGAGCGTACGCCAGGACTGGGATGATACCATTACGGTAGGCATAGGCGGGGACTGGCGTTTCGCCCCCAACTGGGTGCTGCGCGCGGGATACCAGTTCTACGAGAGCCCGGTACCGGACGATACATTCTCGCCCACCATACCGGACGCGGACCAGAATGTGATCACGGTCGGCCTGGGGTATCGGTATAAGCGGCATGCGTTTGAAATCGCGTATGGCGCCGACTTTTACGACGAGCGCGAAATCACAGACAACCAAAACCCGGCCCTGAACGGAGACTACGAAATGACGGTGCACCTGTTTTCGCTGGCATACAGTTTTCGGTTTTAGCAGACATCGACGCGGAGAAACGAGGCGCCGAATTAAATCGTTTGCCCAAGTGCCCTGAGTGGGACTAGGATTCTGGCATCCCGGCGGGCATTTTTAGCAAGGTGCCAGTTGAGAAGCCCATAGCATGTGCCGGCTGGGAACGTGCGGTATGGCGGGCAACTCCCAGAGCAGTGAGACTTCGGAGCAACCACGGGAACTATCCCGGCACGCTATTTTATTGCTTCAACGGGATTTGCTCGTCCCCCTGAACGAGAGCTCGCGAAGAGCGCTTGATGATCTGCGGGAACAGATTCTGAATCGGTCACTTAGCGAGCTTTCGCCCCGGGTGAAATCGTTTCTGGAGGTTCTCCGAAAAGTCTCCGACCCGGTGACACCGCTCTCCATTCAGCTCGAAACCAAGGAAGGCCAGGAACTCTCCTTCTGGGTTTATGCCGCCCGGTTGCCGGGCGCGGAAGCCTCGCCTACGGTCGTCGCGACGTTCGTGGAATACAACGACGGCGGGGCGTGGGACCAGGATTTGCACCACCTGGAGCAACTTGCGGGAGCCGGGATCATGGCCGCGTCGATGGCGCATGAAATCCGGAACAGCCTGGTCGCGGGGAAGGCATTCGTCGATTTGCTGCTCGAGAAGGAGCCCGAATCGGAGATGGGGAACCTGGTGCGCCGCGAACTGCAACGTGCCAGCGACCTGGCGTCACAGATGCTTCGTTTGGCGGGGCCGGCGCGGGAAACCCATACTCGGTTCTCAGCCACGAGATTTCTGGATCACTGCCTGAGATTGATCGAACCCCAGCTTGCTTCCCGCTCGATCTCCCTGACGCGGCGTTTCGACGCCACCCCTGACTGGCTAAACGGCAACGAACAGGAACTCCAGCAAGGCATTGTGAACCTGTTGCTCAACGCGCTGGACGCCATGGGTTCGGGCGGCGTGCTGACCGTCGCCACGCGCTCGGTGGTTGCGAAGGAATTTGTGGCGCCCCAGCTCGAGATCATGATCGAGGATACAGGACCGGGGATTGCGGCAGAGAACCTGGACCGGATTTTTGAGCCTTTCTTCACGACGAAATCCGAAGGGACCGGCCTAGGCCTGGCGATCACCCGGCGCGTGATTGAACGGCACCAGGGTCGCATCCGGGTAGAGAGCCCGCCGGGTCACGGCGCCACCTTCATCATCAGCCTGCCGTGTTCCACCACACCCTGAGACGGAAATGGGGTGCGGGGATGGTTTTGGATTAGGTATTTGAGGTCCGAATTCGCAGGTTTTCGGGCGGCGCTTGACCTTTTGGCGGATGGCTCGGTCTGTCTATTCGCTATGAAGAAGAGAATTGGTTTCCTACTGACGGCTTTTCTGAGTGGCTCTGCCACGCTGGCAGAACTGCCGCCGCTGATCCCGCGCATGCTGCTCTTTGGCAGCCCCACGAACTCGAAAAGCTCTCCAAGCCTTTCTCCCAATGGCAAATACCTAGGCTACACTGCTCTGGACCCAGCCAACCAGACCTTCAACGTATGGATCAGGACGATCGGCAAGGTGGACGATCGCGTCATTACCCAGGAGACGAACCGGCCCGTGTTTTGGTACTACTGGCAACCTGACAGCGAGCACATTCTCTATTTGCAGGATCAGAACGGAGATGAAAACGTACACTTGTACCAGGTAGACCTGCGGACCAGGAGCAGCCGGGATCTAACACCGTTTCCTAATGTCCAAGCTCAAATCGTTAGCCTCGACCCCAATAATGAACGGGAGATGTTGGTGGCCTTAAACCGGAAAGACCCCACCCGTCATGATGTTTATCGCCTCAACTTCAAGAGCGGCACTTTGGCGCTCGATACCAAGAATCCTGGTGACGTATCCGAGTGGGTAGCTGACAATCAACTGCGCGTTCGCGCCGCACAGGTGACCACACCCGATGGCGGCACCGAAATCCGAGTGCGCACCCGACCCATATCGAAATGGCGGACTTTCCAGAGATGGGGACCCGATGAGAGCCCGGGATGGATCCAGGGGTTCAACCACAATAACCGCCGCCTCTGGATCGTCTCCAGCGTAGGCGCCAATGCCAGGCGGTTGATGGAGTTCGACATCGCCTCCGGCAAAGGCGAAGTTGTCGCCCAGGATCCAGAGTATGATGTGGGGGAGGTGCAGGTGCACCCCAAACGGCATGCGCTTGAGGCCGTTGCCGTAGAGCGCGCCCGCACGGAATGGACGGTTATCGACCAACGCCTTAAGACCGACTTTGAAACCCTGAGAGAGGCGCGGGATGGCGACTTCACGGTCCAAAGCCGTGATTTGGCTGATACCAAGTGGATCGTTTGCTATGACACAGACACCGCTCCCGAAAGTTACTACCTCTACGACCGTGCGGCCCGCACCACCGAGTTGCTTTTCTTCGAGGGTTCTCCCGAACTGCCAGGTTACACCTTCTCTCCCATGCGGCCCATTTCCTATGCTGCGCGTGACGGGTTGGTCATACAAGGATACCTTACCCTGCCCGCTGGAGTGGAGCCGAAGAACCTGCCCATGGTTCTGCATGTCCATGGCGGCCCGTGGGCCCGGACAGGTTGGGGATTTCATTATTATGCGCAGTGGCTTGCCAACCGCGGTTACGCGGTCCTCCAGGTCAACTTCCGTGGCTCCACTGGCTACGGAAAGGCCTTCCACAACGCCGGAGATCGCGAATGGGGAGGCAAGATGCAAGAAGACCTGATCGACGCCAAACGATGGGCGGTGGCGCAGGGCTATGCGGACCCGGCACGCGTGGCGATCATGGGGCATAGCTATGGTGGCTATGCAGTCCTCGCCGGTCTCGCCTTCACCCCGGATGAATTCGCCTGCGGCGTGGATGAAATGGGACCATCGAACCTGATCACCTTGCTGCGGTCCACTCCTCCGCACTGGACCCCGATGCTCGGCGAATTCAAGCGGCGCATCGGCGACTGGGAGAAGGATCCAGAATCTTTGAAGGAGCGTTCTCCGATCTTCAAAGCGGATCAAATCAAAGTCCCCTTGTTTATCGTGCAGGGCGCGAATGATCCCCGTGTCAAACAGGCCGAAAGCGATCAGATCGTGCAGGCTCTCCGCAAGAACGGAAAACCTGTGGAGTATCTCCTGTTTCCCGATGAGGGGCATGGCACAGCCCGACCTGAAAACGATCTAAAACAGGCTGCAGCCGAGGAGGCATTCCTGGCCAGGCACCTCGGTGGGCGGTTAGAGCCGATTTCTGATCAGGAGAAATGCGAAGAATTGATGAGGTGAGGATCCGTCTTCCAGAGAACGATTTGTTTCCTGGATTACCGTTTCGGGCGCTCGGGCAACAACAAAACCGCCGGTTTTGAGGTCGGCGGTTTGTTGCTGGATCGGGTGAGGTTATTGGGCGGTGCGAGATCGGAAGAAGATCTGGGAGGCCGCGGTCGCCGGAACTGAATAGATGGCGGCAACGGGTTGCGCGTTGGTCGCCACCGGTGTCCACGTGATCTGCCCGGAGATGGCGGCGGCGGTTTCGAGAACGCCAATGTAACTAATTTCGACGTTAGGACCGTTGAGACTTACGGAGACCACAGGATTGACCGGAGGTTCCACGGCTTTGAATTCGACTAGGTTGAAGTTCATGCTGCCCTGGTTGGCGCTGGAGCCGGTGCCCCATTGGATGCCCGGGTAAGCAAACACCGAGACATCGCCCGCCCAACCCGTCACGATACGCTCGCCATCAAAATAGTAATCGGCGTTCGTGGTGGCCGGATTGTAAACGACCTGGTGCAGGTGGTAAGCCACCGTGCCAACGCTGCCGGTGGTGAGAACCTGGTCCGCGATGCCTTGCGGACGCAGGGTCAGATCCAGCGTCTCATTCACGTCAAACCACAGCAGAAAGCGGTTACCCGCGGCGGTGCCGAACTGGGACATGACAGCGAAGGAACTGGCGAAATCCTCGCTGAAACGGCTGCGGATCGTCATGACCCACGGGTTGCTCGTGATCACGGCCTGTTGCTCCGGTGTCAGGGGCAGGTTGTATTGAATGAACTGGCTCGCCGCGGTGGTCTGATCCGTGACCTGCCAGGCGTGGAACCCGCTGCCGAGGTCGTCCATGACGGCATTCGTGATGAGGCCGGCATCGGTGCCGTTGTTCACCACCCAGCTACCCCCTTCGAGCGACTCGGGACTCGGCGGGCCGGCAGGCCGGGAAGTTGTGGTGCCCGCGTCATAGCGAGCCACCAGGTTGAGCTTGGCGGTAGTGAACGACGCCGGCGTGCTGCTGGCGATGGGCAGGTTTGACGTGTCGCGAATGTTGCTCACCTGCACGGTGTAGTTGCTGTTGGCCGACTGCGGGGGCGTGCGGAGTTCCACGGTGAGCGGATCCGCCATGCGCGCCGACAGGGTGACGATTCCCGGGTTGACCCAGGCATAGTTCGCGATATTCGTCGCATAGATCGGGAGCACCGGTTCCGAGAAAACGATGCGCACGCGATCCAACAAGAGCGAGCCTTCGACATTCACGATGACCGGCGGCTCGGTGTCAGAAGTGACGGTGAGGGTGGCGGGCTGTGTTTCCACGTTGCCCAGCGCGTGCAGCGCGCGGCAAACGTATTGGTCGCCGTTCATTCCCAAGGTGACGAAATCAGTGGTAAAGCTATTATTGACCGCGCCCGGGATGATGGCGCCATTCAACAGCCATTGGTAAGCGCCGACGAACGGGGTGAACTCGGCCGTGAAAGTCACCTTCTGGCCGACCCCGTTGACGCTGCTTTCGGGATGCGCTACCACCACCGGCGCGGTACCGCCCACCACATCAAATTGCACCCGGTTGAAATTCATTTCACCCGAGCCCCCACTGGAACCCGTGCCCATCACCACGCCGTTATACGCCGTGTTGGCTTCCCCGGCATAGTTCCGAACGATGGCCCGGCCATCGAAGTAATAGGAAGCGTTGGTGGTGGCCGGATCAAAGATGAGCACATGCGTGTGGTAGGAGGTGGAGTCATTGGTCAGCACGTAGGTCGCGCCGCCAAGCAGTGAGGCGGTGAGTTCGTTATTGGCATCCAGGTCGAGGACCAGGCCATAGCGACGACCGCGGCTCGAGTCGCCATAAAGTATGACCGGCGAAGCATTGCCACCGAAGAAATCGGTGACCATCCGGCTGTGAACCAGGAACCGCCAGCCATTGGTCTGGGCCAAGGCATCCGATGGGTTGTCGATGGGCATGCGGTAATCCATGATGCTCCCGGTGGAAGAGACGTTTTGATCGCTCACCATCCAGGCATTCAAACCGCTGCCCATATCATCCAGCACCGATCCGACCGCCATGCCAACGTTGGTGTTTGCCGTGTGATTCCAATAACCTCCCGCAGCCGACGCAGGGTCCGGCGCGCCCTGGGGATGCGTGCTTGGAGTGCCCGCATTGTAGCGGACGGCTGAGATGACCAGGGCTGGAGCCGTGACCGCAATGGTGGAGGCTGGGGTGATCGCGTTGCCCCCGAGATCCTGCACGCCCGAGACCGTCACGGTATAGCTGGTGCCGGGAGTAAGCGCGCTGGTCAGCAGTTCCACAGTCGAGGCATCCGCCAAGACCGCTTCGTTTACCGTGGCGCCGCCGGTGAGAGTGTAATTTCCGACCGGGGTTACACTCTCGGCCTGCAGCGGTTCGGAAAAGCGGATTTGGATATGCTCCATCGTGAGCAGGGCACTGGCGCTGGTGATCGCCGGTTTCACCGCATCCGTCACGGTCAGGACGGCTGGGGTGGTGTAGACCGCGCCTTCGGAGCTGCTGGCCCAGAGGACATAGGAGCCTTCGTCCGCTTTGGTGACAAAGGGAATCGTGTAACTGCTGGTCGTGGCACCGGGAATATCGCCGCCGTCTTTGGACCATTGGTAGACCGAGGGGAAGTTCGTCACCACAGCGGAGAACGTGTGCGAGGATCCCGCCTCGACCGTGGCAGAAGCAGGCTGGGTCACCACCACGGGGGCTCCGAAGTTCAGCTCCAGGGATACATCATCCAGAGCGATGAAAGCGCCGGCCGCGCCACTGTTGGTAATGCGTGTAAGACTAAGAAAGATTTTGTCGGCAGTCGTAATGCCGGTGGCCGTGAATACCACCTGGAATTTTCGATCATCCGTCTTCCCTTTGGCACCGGTAGCCGCGATGCCGTAACCGGACAAGGCGTTGAACTGTTGGCTGACATCCAGGTTATTGCCCGACACAAAAGTGAGGACCCCGCCAGAACTGGCGATGTCGTAGCGAAACGTCGCCGGCCGATCCACCGCGGTTGTGTCCGTGGCCGCAAGAAAAGAGAGCGTGAAGGTGTGAGTGCTGGATCCTGTGGGCAGCGCCGGAATGGTGATGGCATTAGTGATGCCCGCCTGGTCGGTGTTGCTAATCCAGCAGCGGCTTTGGAGGGCGGAGCCGCCGGTACCGGAAATATAAATCCGATGTTCATTCGCCCCGATAGTCGGTGGCGTGGGATCCGCGAACCACCATTGACCGCCCGCCGGACCATTCGTCAACGGGTTTGGAGCCGGGCTTTGAACCGGATACGTTTCGAAGTTGTCCGTGAAAATACTCCCCGCCCGTGCCTGCGAGAGGCAGAGACAGGAGAGAGCTACGGTCAGTACCGCCAGGCTTGAGGTTACATTGCGCGCATTCATGATGATCGGATGTGGTAGATTTCCTTTTTCGTGGTCGATTGTTGGGCGTAAAGTTTATTACTTGGTTCGGTCGAATGTGAAATTGACGCCAACCATGCTGCGAATTCCATTGGTCAGCGGAATGCGCATAAACTCGGCGTGGCCGTCGGCAAAGGCCATATTCCATCGGTGATCATTCACCCGGCTGTGCCGATACTCCTCCGGCGGGGCAGCGGTACCGTTCCAGGGAGGGAAATAGCAGCCTGCTTCACCTATGACCACCATGCGGGCTGGGCTCCGTATCTGGACCATCTTGCAGCTCTTGCCATTGCCGATGCCGAGCGTGTTGAACGAGGCATTGTCATGAACGTTGTTGGGAAGTGAACTACCAAACCGGTAGTAACTTCCGGTGACCTTCATTTCGCTCGGGCATTTGGCAACCTCCACTTCACCGGTGGCGGTGTATTTACCCAGGTAAGCATTGATTGGCCGTCCGAGAGCATCCATCACGTTGTAGGGACTGGTGTTACCGGCACGGCCGGACCAGGCGTATTGACTGCTGTAATAGACACCATCGCTGCCCTTAGCCAATCTGGGCGGGCATTCGTCCTGATAATCGTTGGCATACATAACCACAGCCAGGCCGTTCTGCTTCAGGTTGTTCAGGCAGCCGGTTTGCTTGGCCTTTTCCTTGGCTCGCGTCAGAGCCGGAAGCAGCATAGCGGCGAGAATGGCGATGATGGCAATCACGACGAGCAACTCGATCAAAGTGAAGGCAAGCCGGCGCCGGATGCCGCCGGAGGAAGTCGGCGACGATAAGAACCGGAACCTGTCGATAAAAGGACTCATGCTATTACTTCGCCAGTTATCGGAAGCAGGTCAAAGGGTAAACTACTTGTATTTTTAAGATACAACAATGACCTGACCCCTCGAATACAGGCCAACAGCCGGGCAAGCAACAGAAGGGGAAACGGGGTCAGGAAAGCAGGTGGAGGCGGGAAAAAACGTCAAACCGGCGATGAGCCAAGGAAGCTGGCGCACCCGGAGGACTGAAGGTGCTGTGCGCCCGGGTCAGAGGCATCCCGCGATGAGGAAAGTTCCCAGGATCAGGCAGCGGTAGAGCGCTCGATCCTCTATGAGTTCCCTCATGGTCTTTACCGGATTCAGTTGAGCTAACAACATGGTTCTCATCACAGGACCCTTTCAATTCATTGCTGTCTTAAGATGCCTTGTGCGAGCGTTGGATTCAATTGGGACAAAAGCTGAAAAAACACCCGGGGAATCACCGGGGGACGATCCCCTGCCCGGCTACGGCAAACCGCGCACCCTTGAGGCGAACGGGCTCGGGCGCTGCGAGAATCCTTCGTTAAAGCAAACCAGAAGCGATAGAAGGCACTGACCACAGATATGAAAATGCCCCTTCGCAACGGCGAAGGGGCATTGGAGGAATTAACCGAATGAGTCAGCCGTTTAGAACTTGTAGGCGATGTTAGCCAGCAGGATGTAGTTGTTCTTATCTGTCGAACCCGTTTCTCCGTAAGGCTCCGAACCATCGGCGGAATGATCCCAGCGGAACTCGAGCCGGCTAAGCACGTTCGCCCAGAGATCGTATTGGAGGGTGGCGGTGGTCGCGAACACTTCGCCTGCGCCAAACACCGAAGTGCCGCTGCTAGCATACTCACCACGGCCAAACAGGGTGAGCTTCTCTGTCAGCGCATAGGAGGCGTAGATGGCGGTCGCGTTGGCATAGGAAGAATCAATGTTGCTGCCGCCAAGCTCCTGTTCGCTGATGCCAGCGTAGTCATAGGCCGCGCCCACCTTCAACCCCGTGACCGGTGTGTTCAATGTTACCCCGGCATACCAATGCGTTCTGACCGCGCCATCGCCACCGCTAAAGCCATTCACCACGCCCCCGGAAAGCGTCGATCCTGCCAAGAAGCCCCAATCCTCGGGTGCGGTGAAGGTCATTGAGGCCATGTAGGTCTTGTACGACTCGGCCTTGTCCGGGAATGCCCGTTCATTAATCATGGGTCCAAAGGTATTGGCCACGCCCACACTGGCACCGAAGACATCGCAGAATTGATAGCTTGCCAGAACCCCAGTGTGGGCGACGGGCTCGATGGTGTAGCCGTAGGACCGCGTGTAGTTGGGATTGTAGGGACCGTCAGTCACTTCGTAACCCACGATGGTGTCGAACGAGCCCACCTTGAAATCCAGGCCATTGCCCAGAGGCGCGCGCAAAGCTACATAGGCCTGCTTGACGGCAAAATCACTCGTGCCACCACTGCTGAGAGCGGATTGGGTCCCGAGCAGGTTGGCGTCCGGGCCTGCCCAAAGGTCTACCTTGTAACCCGCGCCCCACGCTTCGGCGGCGTCCACGGGCTTTTCTAGCACCAACTTAACCACGTTGAGGTTGAACCCGTCAGCTTTGCCCTGACTAAAAGCATAGGTGGGCGTCAACTCGTTGCCTGTACCCAGGTTCCATTGGGCGGTAGTATCTACGTAGCCGCTGATGGTCGTTGACGAAAGCACGGTGGTTATCGGATGAGCGGTTTCTTCGGCTAAGGCCAGCGACGGAAGACTGACCAAACCAGCCCCAACCAGCGCCATTGTCCAAGCATTGTGTTTTTTCATGTCCGTTTATTCTGCGGTTCTTGATTGTTCAACTGAAGCGATGCGCCGGTTCATCCGGGACAGCACCTGCAAAGCCGCGAAGACATTGGCAAGCGCCATGCCAATGGGGAATAATAGTCCTATCTATCTGTTCCACATGCACTTACAAAATAAAAACAACCTGATAGACCTCGATTATTCTGCCTCTATCTGCCCGGGCTGAATGAAAAACGCCAGTGCTAGCCGTCACGGCGACCACCAATAAAGAAGCCTCTCCCCCCGCAGGGAGAGAGGCCTGAGATTCGGTCCTAATCGCCTATTAGAAGCGATAGATGAAGTTAGCCGCGACCAACCAGGCGTTGTCGTCTTCGTCGCTGAAGGCGTCGTTGCCGTTCAGGTCATGATCCCAGCGCAGTTCGAGACGGCTGATCACGTTTTCCCAGAGGTCGTACTGGGCGGTGGCGGTAACAGCGAGCACTTCGTCCGTACCAACAAACCTACTACCTTCCCCTTCAGTGATTACTCTGCCAATTCCCAGCACTTTCTGTGCGCCGCGATCCTTCAGGTACTCACCACGAGCATGGAGGCTCAGCTTTTCAGTAGCCTGGAAGGAGGCATAAGCGGCGGTGGACCAAGTTTCGC
Source organism: Verrucomicrobia subdivision 3 bacterium UBA6082 (assembly GCA_002428665.1). Lineage (GTDB taxonomy): Bacteria > Verrucomicrobiota > Verrucomicrobiia > Limisphaerales > UBA8199 > UBA6082. The sequence goes on along the minus strand of DIXK01000107.1, from coordinate 1,727 downwards.
CACCCTCATGATGGACATCCAGGACGTCGAGGGACGCGCCCATGCGCAGACCGGTAACCGGGGTCGCAAGGGTGGCTCCGACATAATAGCTGGTGGCGGTCTCATCGAGGCCGTTGCTGAAGCCGTTGACAATGCCGCCGTAGAGGGTAGAACCCGCCAGGAAGCCGAGGTCTTCGGGTGCCGTCAGAGCGAGGGAGGCCATGTAGGTCTTGTACGATTCAGCTTGTGAAAGGGTCGGTCCTGAAAGCGGCGGTCCTAGAATTGTGACATTTTGCGCTTTCATCCATTTTCCACCTCTCGTTCCAATTGCCGGCAGAGTTGCGCAAGGCGTTTGCCCGGCTTTCGGCCCACCCGCGACACTGCTTGGCTGACTCTGGTGTAATGCCCCATCTTTAGCTGGTCCGCTGCCCAGCGCAAGGAAACGGTCGTGTGCTTGCGCAACCACCAGGCCAGCGCGACTTTCTCAGGACAGCCCAGCGGCAGATCTTTTAAATCGGCTTCTTTCAACCCGAGCCATTCCATGCCTTTGCCCAGGAGGCGCTCCGCCGCCCGCTCATCATGCGTGTCCCGCGCACCGCCACTGTGCGATTCGCGCCGCCTGCCCGCCGTAAGCTTGTCCAGCCAGCGCTCCAACCGGTTCAGGAAGCTTTGCTCCCCCATGTACCATCCCCGCCGCAACACCTTCCATGGTTCCTCCAGATCCTCGCGGCGCTCCGGGTCCCTCCATTCCAGCACCCGGCCTTCCAGGTAAGCCTCGTAGCCGCGCCGCTTGTCCTCATCGAGCCCAAGGCTGCCCAGCACTTCGGCCCGGCTTAACCACTCCGGGCAGCGCCCCGCCAGATACCGCGGATAACGGCTCCACGGGTATTGCCGCAACTGGTTGCGCCCTTGCGCCACCAGGCCCGCCCGCACCGGGTTGAGATGAATGTAGGTGCTGACACACTGGACGTAATGGGCCTCCTGCGGGTCCATAATCAGGGCTTTGTAACGCCCCTGGAACAGAGGCCCAAACACCTTGTGCCGCCCATTGTAACGTTGCGTGTAGGTGCCTTGCAGCCATTTCATGCCATCTACGAGATTGGGCTCGGGGGTCCGCAGCAACAGGTGATAGTGATTGGACATGAGAACGTAAGCGTAGATGCGCCAGCCCGTCTTTTCGCCTGCCTCAGCCAACGTTTCCATGAACCTTTCCCGGTCTTTGTCATCCTTGAATATCGGTTGCCCATGGTTGCCTCGGGCCATTACGTGATAGACGGCCCCGCAATATTGCACTCTCAGCGGTCTTGCCATATGCCAGCCAGAAGGCTCGCAAAAGGAGTAATGATCGACAACTGTCATTGTTCTAGGACCGACCCTTTCAGACCCTTTCACGAATCATGAACTGCAATGTTGGCCTTTTACACCCTGGCGTGGGACGTTAGCAAATCTTTTTTTAAAAATTCTTGGCGATGGGTTTACTTACGGTGGGGATTGTTTAAAGGGGTGGGTGTTTTACAGCGGCGGGCGGCTGAGAGCAAAGAAGGACTATGGGACCTGGGGCAAGTGCAGAGTTGGGTTTTAGGATAGGCTGCACCATCCAACGGGGTAAAGCTGAAGGCAAAAGGCCGAAGTAAAAAGCTGAAAGCAGAAAGAACGGCACGACGGTGGACGGTGCGACGGTGTGGCGGCGGGGCGGTGTAAGGACGAGACGAGGTTGGAAGTTGCAGGTGGGGTGAGTTGCGCTGCGG
>DIXK01000023.1 GCA_002428665.1 Verrucomicrobia subdivision 3 bacterium UBA6082 | reverse complement strand
ATTACTTATGACGCTTTGTATAAAACGGTTTATGAGACCGTCCTCTGTGCTTTAGTCGAGTTCCCCGCAATAAGAGGGCCTGCCGAGCCGAAGCTCGACAGAGCGAAGGTTGGTGGAGTCGGCGGGTAACGCTCCCGCATGAGCTTGCTTGCAGGGCAAGTGCATTCCTTGTCTGCCACGACCCCGTGAAAATGGCAGGCCGCCTCGGTGCTGCCCCGAGCGGACTGAGTTTTGGAGACTCTGTCGCGCGAGCTGGCGCGCGGCCTATGGAGGATTGGTGCGGTTGCTGGGAATCGCACCCGGATATGCTCCCTGGCGAGGAACCATTCTGCTGTTAAATCACAACCGCGAACTTTCAATTGTCACTAAACTTTGCTGAAGCCATTCTTCGCTGCGGATTGAAAATCTGTATCAAGTGTTTTGAGCGGGTAGCCATTGCCATGCTGATCATTGTATCGGCAGGGTGTGATCATGGTCTGTTCCCGGAGAAAGTTACGCTTTCCGACTCAAAGGTTCAGCCGTTTCTGGATGCCATGGAACGAGTTGACCGCGCTTCGCTAGGATTCACACCGGTAACCACCAATGCAGAAATCAAACTCGAACTCGCTTCCGGACGGGCGTATGACGCGATGCTTCACGTTTATGGCGCGACCTCGCGGACGATTTCATTTCGCAAAACAGACGCCGGCTACAGTTGGACTGGTGAACAGGAGGTTTACCAAGGCCCCAAATGGTATCAGACGGTGGACGGTACGTTTCGGGAGTTCATGGTGATCGAATACCAGACGGAGCGAGTCAACGGCATTCCGACAAACCAACTCTATATCCGATACACCGGCAGCGACACCAATTTGACTGAACGCGAGTTCACGTTGGCTGAGGTGCGCCCTATTCTGGAAAAGTGGAGCGCCACACCAGTCGAACCATGGCCTGGATATATTGACGGGGCGCCAGATTTCGCGCTGCTCCTTTTCGTGGTATTAATGCTCGCTGCACTCGCCGCCGGATGCGTTCTAGCTCTGATATTGGGGTTGATCAGCCTTGCTATCGCTGCTGCCTTGCTCGCTGCCGGCATTGTCTCCACTGCCTTGCTTGTTGGCGCGCTACGCCGAAGCGTTTCGGCCGGCGTTCGCACATTGTTCATTCTGCTTGGCGCGGTGGGTGGAATGGCTGGCGGCGGAATCGCAACTTCGGCATTCACTTGGATCGCTAAAGCGAATTGGAATTCGCCATTTCGCTGGATAGTAGGCGTAACAATTGGACTGTTGGTCGGAGTTCTTTTCGCGTGGCTTTTCAACAAAGTGTGGACGCGCATCGCGCAGGAGTTGACCCGTAAATTGGAGCGGAAGGGAAATTAAGAAGCCCCGAAGCGTCATTGCGCTCCGGGGCTTTGCCATTTCAACAAAGAACAAACACCTCTTGCTATCTGGTTAGATACCAACCCACGGTTTCACGGTGGTTCTTTCGGTGTTTAGGGGCACACCTCCTACGAAGCCCTTAGATTGTAAAATCCGGCTTAAATCATCTGGCGCGCATCTGTAGCGACCTGCCCGCATCCGGGCCGGCGGAGAACCTCGGCTCTCCCGCGCCGCTTTATGTTTTCTGCCTGGTGACATCGTTTAGATGCCGTCTTTATGTCCTGTCACAGTTTTGCCTTTCGTTGTCTTGGTTTACTTCAGTCTTGCATGGGCAATAAAAAACCCTGCTTACGTCGCGGTAAGCAGGGTTGGAAAATCCTATGGATCCTATGATCGCATTACCTGCCTACCAAAAGTCTATCGGGGTTGCTATACCCGGACCTATGCAATTTCAGGCCCGCCGATAGACTCCGGCTGAACATCCAGCCGGCGACCTGGGCATCACGACGTGTCGCTCTTCCGAGCGGCCTCGCCGGCCCTATCGTTGCTTGAATGTTCATACAGGTGTTCATAGAACGTGCGCACAGACTACAGCATAAGTGCTAATCTTGTCCACTTATACTTTTAGGGGGGCGTATATCTTAAATTCAAATATCTGGATAGCTTGATGGAAGGTTGGGCTACTTGATCGCGTAGAAGCCTGCTTGCATCTGCGAAAACCAAAACAATTCCACAACACTGAATCCTGCTTGAGCTAAAGCTTGTTCCTGGTTGATTCTCTCCGCCCAGCGATTCGTTAGGTACCCGCATGATTGCTGGGGTCAAGGTGTCCAGATTGATACGCTCAGACACCGATGGAAACACTTCAGGCTTTACTTCGGATCAGAAGGTTGCAGGTTCAAGTCCTGCCGGACGCGCCACTCCAGCAACAACTTGCGCAAAGGACGAAATGTCGCTCTTCAGTCTATAGTATAAGAACTTTACTTACTTAGCTTCCCTCTGTTTCTCCTCGCTTCAGATTGCTCCTCGGAGGTTTCCGAATGATGCTATACTTTACGGGCTGATTTTTACGCTCCCTCCTGCAGTTCCTGACGTCCGCGAACGTCCCGCTTCAGGCATTTCTCCGCTCCTCCAATTATTGTTGCGGCATGAGCGTCGAACTGAAGCAATACTCAGACGCTACCCCTGCATCACACTCGGACCATACACCAGCATCCGGCCCGCCTGCCCCACCGGCACGGTTCGAACGTCTCCACTTCGATCCACACCGCCGCCCATGGCAACGGGTGATCAGTCTTCCCACGCTTGGCGCTCCGAAATCGTAGGTATTCAGACGGTCATTCGTCTGCGGGTAATGCGATATCCACGACGCCTCTCAAATAAAGGTCAGGATCCCAGGTCACCCCAGTAATGTAGTAAACCGCGGTCCTGAACGAAAAATTAACACCGCACGGCAGGTAGGTGCAGAGATAGATCTCGCTTCCCGTTCTGTCTTTCCCTCCTACCACGATGGCATGCATCCTCACCAACGCTCCATCCGGCACACCCATGTCACTCAGAGCAACGCGCTTGGAGTTGGGGGGGTCGGCACGCGTGATATCACCCGTATGCCCCGTCTCTGTCCACGTCACGCCACCGTCCACGCTGTAATAACACGCCATTCTCGTGATAAACCAGCCATAATAATTGAGGAGCACGAAATCATTCACTCGCCCGGAACTGGTGAGAGGCGACTCCATTATCCCAAAATGTGCCGATTCCAATTCCTTCACATCATTCAGGGGAAACCTCCCGTTTATCGTGAGCGGGCCCGCCTTGGGCGACACGATCGACCCTATCACGTAAATCTCCCCCGCCACCGTGTAGCCGAAGGTGTACTTCGTGTTCGGCGCAAGCCCGTGCGCCACCAGCACGTAGTTTGGCAACTCCTCGTTCGCCGTGTTCACCGTTATCTTCCCAACCACCTTGCCCTGGTACGATACGTCCAGGTGGTAAACCGGCGAGTGGCCCCGATCCCCTGCCGACCCCGCGCTGACTGTGCTCACCGAGGCCACCGGCAGAATCAATGCCAGCGCGAGACTCCATGTTAAGCATCTTGTTTTCGGTTTCATATGGTTCGTTCCTTCAACTTCATTGCTGCACCGCTCCGGTGAACAGCATGGATTTGCTCTGTTATACCCCGACATCTCTTCGACATGGCACGGCGTTCCGCGCCATCGTGGAATTCTATGCACAAAAAGCCCGGTTGGGAATCCGTATTAATACGTACTCCTCGATGCGCGGCAATCTCTCCGGCGACCCGAGCGGCAGGAAGTGCGAGCCGGCAAAAGCCAGAATGCCACGGTCAAAACCTATAACCTGGTTTTCGCAAGGGCGGCGACTGGCCCAAGGTGTTGGAGTGGAGAAAAGCGACCAAAATTCGGACTTGTTTATGTCCCGGATCAGGGAACCTCCCCAGTCGTTAACAGTAGTCGGAAAGTTGGAGCGTCTTCACTTTCGCATCTGAGCGAAGCAAGACCGCTCGTGATGCGGAGAAAACCCGACGTTATCTTGGTCCTGCCAAACCTGACAGGTTTCGCGGCGATGGAACAATGCTGACTTCTGCTTTAAAAATTTACTTCGTGTGATTGTCCAGCGGCGAAAAATTCCGGTAATCGTCTCACACTACAAACACGAGACCACGTGAGAGTCGTTATCTTGTCTCCTGCGGATCGGCACAAAACATTCTTCGGATCAGAAGGTTGCAGGTTCAAGTCCTGCCGGACGCGCCATTCTGGTGATCGTCTTCAATTCACCTAAGTTTGAACCAGAGAGCACGGTCCGGGATGATGTTGTTGTAGGAAGGCCCCGAGCCCGTGGCGGGGTTTAGATAGGCGCGATATCCCACAAAAGCCGGGTAGTCGAAGGGTATAGAATCGGCCGAAAGGTAAGGCGATGGTAGCGGATCAGGAGGGTTCGGCAAGGGAACGCAGAATTCGGGATATTTGACCCGATAAAATGTCCGCAGAGTGCTGGGTGACACGGTGTGACTCGGGGCTTCAGCATCTGGGACTGCCGACCAGGGTCCGGTGAGGTCATCAGCGGCTTGGAGTGTGCCGTAGCTCCAGGACAGGGTGAGCTTGTCCTCGTTCCGGTGAGCGCGAATCGAACTGTGGCGCAGGACTACGACTGCGTAGAGCAAGTTGCTTGCGACGGTGTCGTCAGGCAGATACTGCGCGGCACTGCCGGCATATGAGCGGTTGTTCAGGCCCGCGACACCATTCCAAATCGGGTCGCCGCACCCAACCTGGCACCACTCTGGATCGGGCCACCGGGAGGTGCAGGGCGACATCACCCAATCTCCGTAAATCGCAAAATTCGCGTAGGTTGCCAAGCCTGCAGCGGCGTGATTAACGCCGTAAATAACCAGCGCATCCTCGGGGCCGAATGTGAAGTTTGTCCCCACGCCGGTCTCCGTAGCACTCCGCAAGTACGTCGTATCAGAACATTCGCCGGCAGCGAACCGTCGATACGCAGGCGAGGCGGGATCGTCCGCCAACACGTCACGGGAATCGACAAACCAGCGCGCCGAGGTGAACGATTTCATCTCCACGTGTGGCACGGCGTTCACTATGGCCTGCTTTAGTCTTTCCAACGCGTTCGTCACGTTCCACCCCGGTGCCCGCTGCGCGATCAACTCCCATTCGTTGGTGGATTCGAGGTTTCTCCACGCTGGCGGTTCCAGGGCATTCAACTCCCGTGCCGTCCTGGGCGTTACCCGGTAAACCGCGCTGTAATAATCGTTGGTCAGATAAGAATGACCTGCGGCTGCGTCGATAAAGTTCGCGGTGCGCATAACAACGGTCAGCCAGTCGGAGTACGAGCCTGGCTCGACACCCAGGTAAAGCTCTTTCGCCGGAATGGTATAGAGGTTAAGCATCGAGGCTGGATAGCCGGCCCGTTGCGCGGCATTCGTGATCGCCTGGTACGTTGTGCGGTCGGCGGTGAAGATGACCATGGTGTTTACGCCGAATGGCTGGCCCGGTCCAGCTTCGGTTTGGATCAGCGCGTTGTTCAGCGGATCCCGGACGGAGGCGAATACCCAGTCACCTTTTGACGAGACCGCGTTCGTCAGCCGAACAAACAAAAAGGGGGCGAAGCTGAAGTAGTCGCAGGCAGGCGGTGTCGGCCCGAGGTAAAGCACCGCCTCGTCCGGTCGCATCCGGAACATATTGAGGGCGTTCGTATGGATCTCATTCGGCAGCCAGGGATAAGGCGGGACCAGCAGTCGTTTGTAAGGTTGAGTGGCCTGGTTCCCGGCCGCCGAATCGATCCATTTATCATTCACCATCTGAATTAGGTCGGCAGGCTGGGTCTTCCCGTTGGTGCTGACAATGAACTCATTTGTCAACGCGGCGTAGAAGGCGAGATTCCGTGGATCCTCGACCTGGGCGGGAGTCGCGATAGCCCACAGGACCGCAGCGCTGCTGACAACCCAAAGGATCTTTTCCTTGATCATGAAGTTTGGTTTTGTTTTCCCGAATCCTGCATTAGTTGTGCGTAATGACAAGTCGGAAAGCTCTGACCATTGCATCGCACACGATGCAGCTACCTTGGGTTGCTCTTCCTTTCGAGGCCAACCTCCATTACAATGCATCGTATGAAATGGACCGATGCCATGCAGCACTGGCAACGTCTCAAACCGGAGACGAGGCGGCAGATTTGCTGGCGGAGAATTCCTCGCCAGGTGGCTCTTTCCATCTCCTTCGAGAGGGAGGACGTTGACCTGTCATGGCTGGAGAAACTACACCACCAGGGGGCGCCACCCGTTACGTCCAAACCACACGGTAGTTACTGAATGATTCAGGACGCCTCTGGATGCTCGGTTACCGCAAAGTGCACCATGCGCCGCCGTTCATGGTCGAGTCCTACGAACACCCACAACAGACCGCAGGTCACGGTCGCGACGGTGAAGAAGTCCATTCCAACCAAGGCGTCCTGATGGTTGCGCAAGAAAGCTAACCAGTTCCGGGGCTTATCCGTTGAAGTGCGACACTTGGGTACATAGCGAGAAACCGTTCGTTTGTCGATTTGGATTCCCAAATTCATCAGCTCACCGTGAATGCGTGGTGCTCCCCAACCATTGTCCCGCGCCATCCGTCCGATGAGTTCTTGAAGCTCTCTCGGAATCCGGGGACGGCCCACTCTCTTGGCTGCCGAGATCCAACGCCAGAACCATTTGAATCCCTGGCGGTGCCACGGCACAACCGTGTTGGGCTCTACAACGATGAGAGTATTGACCCAGTTGCGCCAAACCCTGCGAAGGAAGACCCAGAACATACGGTCACCAGGGCCCATTCTGGGCCGTGACCGCTTCTGTTTAAAGACGGCCAGTTGCTGTCTCAGGGCAAGGTTCTCGATTACTAACTCCAGCCTGGATCGAAAGAGCATCCTGGATAGGCCTTGCGCCAGTGTCAGAACGAGTCGAATCACTCCGAAAACATTATCGCAGATCCGACTATGGACAAGCCCGACAGCTTGGATCGATGAGAGCGAAGACTCACGGAATCAGCCACTATGGAATAATGTCGAGGGACAGGGGAAACTGCTGACAAAGCGCATTCCACCTGAGCCACCACTCCCATTATCTACCCATTGCAGAACGGATTCAGAAGAATCGCTCCATGCCGGAAGCCCTCTTCCGGGCCGAAGGTACTGTCTTCGTGCTCGATGCTGAGCACCCCTTTGTAGCCAACCTCACGCAGTAGACCGATGTATCTACCCCACTTGATGTCGCCAAACCCCGGGATCACATACCGCCACCAACCGCCGCCCGCTGCCCCCGCATACCATTTACCCCCAAGCACCCCAAGGTATGCCCGCTGCTGCTCGTCCACCAGACAGTCCTTGGCGTGAGTGTGGAAAATCCTTTTGCCAAACCTGGTGACGGGCACCGTGTAGTCGCACTGCTGGAAGACCAAGTGGGAGGGATCGTAATTGAAGCCGAAATTCTCGTCGGGGATTGTCTCCATGAGGCAATCAAACGTGTCTAACCCCTGAAGGCAAGTCTCAAACCAATTCTCGACGGCTACCTTGATCCCTTTCTCCTTCGCATGGTCGATAATGGGCCGAAAGAGTCCGGGAATCACCTTCTTGATCGTGTCGATCTTGCTCATCCCTTGAACCGGTGCCCCCAGGTTCATGCAGACCGTCGGGACGCCCAGCAAAGCAGCCGCGTCAATTGTCTTAAGGATGGCCTGTTGCACCTCTCCGGCTTTTTCCGGAGCGGTGATGTTCATGAAGTTGGACAGGGCGCTGATTTCAAGACGGCGCTCGCCCAGCTTCTGTTTGATGCCTTCCGCTTGCGCCGGAGTCAGGGTGGTTGGATCGATGTGTGGGTGCCCGGGCTCAGTCACAACCTCCAGCGCGGCAATATTGCAGCGCCTGGCCATGTTTAGGACCTCCTCAAACGGCAGGTCGCGCAGCGGTGCCGTTAGCAAGCCGACCCGAATGTCCTTGGGCTTCTCCGGTTTGGGCGAGGCCTCAGCCCCGGCGGACGTTGAGGTCAGCCCGGGCATGCTGAGCGAGGCGATGGAACCTGCGCTTACGGCTCCTGCGGTAGTTCCAATAAAGGTCCTGCGTGAGATCGAGTTCATGGAAACGCATCGTCGGCAACCAGCACTTGGAAGGCAAGCTCGCAAAGGGTAGAAAAGGAGTCTCCCGTTGCCCTCCATCACCGCAGCTTTCGAATAAGCTCCAAATCCAGTTCTCCTTTGGCACCCCAGCCAACAACACCTTCTGGAATCTGCGGCCTGAATTGCTCGTAAAGGCCGAATCCACGCCCTGCCAATTTATCCGGCTCAAATGCACTCGCCAGTTTCATCATGGCCTTTCGCACGTCCGGCAATGCATCTCCACATTTGCTCACCAAATAACGCTCAACGGTTTCGAGTTCAATGGGCTTGGATTCGATCGCCGCGCGCACTCCTTTAACGGTGTTTACGACCGGTAATTGCTCCAGGACCACTCGCTTGCTATAGAGGGCTACCGGGTTACTCCGGAACTAATCGAGAAGATTCGGTCGGGCTCATGGAATCCCGATGGCAATACAGAGGACCGTCAGCAGGTGGCCGCCATGGCCGCCAAAGGGTATTTAGAAGCGTTCCGATTGACCAAGCAGAGCGTCCGGCGCGTGCTCCAGGGCGACGCAGCCGGACAGGTGTTCCGACAGGATTATCCAGGATGGTATCGCGCGATGTTCAGCGAGTCGGTTCGAGCCGGCTTGTTGCAACCGTATCACTTGGCCGGGCATCGCAACGCACCGGTTTACATCCGTGGTTCCCGCCATGTGCCGCCGCCCGCGGAGGCCGTTACCGACACGATGTCCGCGCTGCAGGACTTGCTGGAAAACGAGCCGCAACCAATCGTCCGGGCGGTGCTGGGCCACTGGCTTTTCGGGTTCATCCATCCCTATATGGACGGGAACGGCCGGATGGCGCGGTTCGTTATGAACCTGATGATGGCTTCGGGCGGGTATCCGTGGACCATCGTGCGAACCAGTCGGCGGAAAGATTACCTGGATGCGCTGGAAGCCGCCTCGTCCGACCAGAACATCGTCCCGTTCGCCAGGTTTATCCGTGACGAAATGAGCGTGGACTGGACCAACCAAGCTGCCTCCCCGCGGAGTACCGGTTCGGGCAATGGCCTTGCCTGATACTCAGAACCAGCGCCCTATCTTGGTCGGGCGAAGTCGTGATTCCGGCGCGGCATACTTGGCGGGATCCCACGCGCATAAACGTCAGCACGTAGTACGTCATCCATCCGCCCGCCGTCCACACCTCCGCCGTGAAAAAGTCCACTGCGGCCAGGACCTCCAGGTGCGAGCGGATGAATTCACGCCAACTCATCGTACGCCCGCGCTCTGGAGCGGGTGCAATGTCGTGTCGTTTTAAGACATTGGCTACGGTCTGGTGGCTGACCGCGCAGGATTCGGTTCTCCGTCACCAGGTATTCATTTCGTGCCAAGAGTTCCTCGTCAACAGAGCCCGTAACGTAGGCCAGCATTTGCTTCCTTCTTCAGTCGGATGCAGGAGAAGAAGGCACCCGTGTTCATCGTGGCCACCGCCAATGATGTGTCGCAATTGGGTGCATTGGTGTCGAAGGACTTCAGATCCGGGGCGAATTCCTCAATCGGATATGGGCTGCCGGCACCATGAATGCGCAACAGCAGGACCGGGTCGAGTTGTTCACAGTCTCAAAAGCCACGCCCGCAGCGCGTACCGTTTGCGCGGTACCGGACGGAAATCGCCTATGTATGCAGGTTGGTTCGCCGGCTGAATGCTCTATTTAGTTTTCAACTTCAGGACCGTAACGGAATAGGGCGGAAACTCACGAGAGAAACTCGAACCGATGCCGGTCACCGTTTCCATGCGCGGGATGACGTTTTCCGGCTTGTCCATGGAGTTCGTATCGTCCAGCGCTTTTCCAGCCAACACCACCGCTTCGCCCCTGGCTTTGAGCTTCGGCGCCCCGTCGAGGTGGATCTGGATCGGCTTCATGGAGCCCGATGCATTCACCACCTTCAAGTAGACCACCCCACTCTTGGCTTCGCGGGTGGCCACAAAGAAGACCTCTTTCAGTTGCGTTGGGGGCGGAACAGCGCCATCGCGGCGCGCCTGCCGCTGCCACATGCGGGTCGGGATGTTTTGCGAGTCCGTCGCCAGGATCTCGTCGCCGTGCATGGTGCTGAACATCCTCTGAGCGTAGTAGGCGGGCGAGCCGTAGCTCCTGAGCGCGTCATAGCCGATGAGATCCGAGCTCCATTGCATCGACCGGCCGTTTCCATTGAGCTGGCTCACATTCACGAAAAGCGGTGCGTAGCAGGACAAAATCACGATGTCCGAGTTGCGCTCCATGCAGGTCATCCACGCGCTGTCGCCGAGCGCTCCGGACAGGTTCGGCGTGGGCGAACCAACGCGCGTGGCCCATTCACCGCAGAAGATGTTCGGCCCGTTGGTGCGCCCGTAGGTGTCATACCTGAATGCCTGGGCCAACATTTCTTCCATGTTGCGATAGAAGTGCTCGTCCACCAGGTCCGGCGTCCGGCATTTAACCCAAAGCGATTGGGGTTGTTCGTAACCGCAGGAGGAAATGACTTTCAACTGAGGATATTTCTTCTTGATCGCGTCAAAGAATTGGCCGAACCGTCCGTCGTAAGTGCCGTTGCGATCGGGTCCGCTACGATCAAACCAATCTTCGTTGCCGATCTCCACATAGGACATCTTGAAGGGCTTGGGATGCCCATCTTTGGCGCGCTGCGCGCCCCATTTGGTTTTGGTATCCCCTGTGAGATACTCGATCTCCTCGAGGGCTTCCTGGACATAGGGATCCAGCTGCGGACCCGCTGCGATGACGCCCCCCTGGCCGAGACAGTAGCCGGCAAAGACGCCGAGCAGAGGCTCCATGTTCAGATCCTCGCACCACTCGGCGAATTCGAGGAGGCCGAAACCATCGGTGGACCAGTAACCCCAAGGACTGGGATGGCCGGGGCGCCGTTCCAGAGGGCCAATGGTTTCCTTCCAGTTAAAACGCTGATTGAACCCATTGCCCTCAAGATAATTGCCGCCGGGAAACCGGAGGAATTTGGGCTTCATAGAAGCCAGCATTTCCATGATATCGATGCGGTTGCCGTTCTCGCGATTCTTGTAAGTGGGCGGGAAGAGCGAGACATTTTGAAGCCAGAGGGTCCCCGGGGACCGGGTGGTCAGTTTAAAGACATTTTCCTTGCAAGCGGGAACGTCCTTGGTCTTTAGCTTCGCCTGGAACTTCTTCCACGCGGTGGTCAGCCCGGAGACTTCGGCGCTGGCAAAAGTAGTCTGGCCATCGGCGCTTCCAATGCTGACGGTCACGGGTCCGGTGAAGCCGACGTCCGCCTTCGCAAAGAAGGACAGGCTGTACATCGTCTTTGGCTTAACGGGAATGCCCCAGTAACCGCCATTGGCAACACCAGCAGGCGAAGCGGCGTTGGCTGACGAAGCGTCGAGCTTCAGGCTGACGTTCAAGAATTCGTTGAGCGGGACATTCGTGTCGAGAACGATCGAGGCGCCACCGACGGTGGTCCAGTACCTGGGCTTGGTGTCGGGCCTGAAAGTGACCGGAAGGTATTTACCCGCGTCGTAAGTGTCGGGAGAGACGCGCGGAACCACCGCATCCGCCTTGAAAGAGCGATTGCGGATGAGTTCTCCGTAAAGGCCGCCTTCGTAGGCGAAGTTGATTTCCTCCGTCATCAGCCCGTACAACATAGGACTGACCTTGCCGATGACCTTGCCCGCGTCAATTTTCAGAACGGTGGGTCCTGTCGGTGGGGTTGGAGCCGGCGTAGTGTCGGCGGGAGCGGAAGGGGCGGTTGGGGCAGGAGCAGGAACCACGGCGCTGGTTTCGCCGCCCGATAGCGGGATGATCTCAAGCGCGCAAATCTGGGGGTTCTCCACCTTGGGCGTGAAGGTCACCTTGATCTTGCCGTCGGTTACCTCGATGGGCAACGTCTCCACGTAAGCTTTCAGAGGCCCGCCGGCCTTGACCCAAACATCAAAATCCTTGAACTCTTTACCCTGGACGTTGAAAAAAAACACGCGCTCACCCGGGCCGGTGATACCCTCGTAGGTTTCCGCGAAGTGCAGCTTCACCACGTAATTGCCATTGGGCACCGGCCACGAGAAGGAATCCATGCTGTAGTGCTCGGCCCGGTAAAGATCGGGACTCTTGGTGTTGGCGATTTGGATGTCGGGGCGTTCGATGGTTCGACCGCCCTCGAAACCCTGGTCGGCCAGCCAGACATTTCCTTCAGCATCCTTAACCGGCTCCGACTTGCCGGCTTTAATCCGGATCACCTTCGCGCCGGGCGACGCTGTTGCAGCAGCAGCGCCTTCCGGGTTGATTTCAATCGCGCAGATTTGAGGGTTCTCGACTTTGGGAGTGAAAGTCACTTTGATCTTGCCGTCGGTCACCTCGATCGGAACCGTTTCCACGTAAGCCTTCAAAAACCCACCGGCTTTGACCCAAACGTCAAAGTCTTTGAACTCGCGTCCCTGGACGTTGAAAGAAAATACGCGTTGACCTGGTCCGGTGATCCCATCAAAGGTTTCGGCGAAGTGCAGCTTCACCACGTACTTCCCGTTGGGCACCGGCCATGAGAAAGAGTCCATGCTGTAGTGCTCGGCTCTGTAAAGGTCGGGACTCTTCGTATTGGCGATCTGGATGTCGGGACGCTCAATGATTTGGCCGCCCTCGAAACCCTGGTCGGCTTGCCAGACATTGCCTTCGGCATCTTTGACCGGCTCGGATTTGCCGGCCTTGATCCGGATCACGCCGCCGACAAACGTCGTCGCCGCAGGCCCAACTGGTGATAGAGCAGGCGCCACCGCGGATGTCGCAACCGGGACCAGGGAGGCCGCCATTTGCACGGGATGGTCCTGGAACAGTAACGGGGCAAACTGATAGAGGCTGCGGCGCCAGGACTGCCACTCGTGAGCCGTGTCAGGCGACACATAGAAGTAGGTGTTTACGCCCGCTGCTTTGAGCGCTTCCGTGTTTGCCTTGGGATCGCCGCCGAACCCTCCGCGATTGCCGCCCAATTCCCGACTGCCGTAGCTTACGAACACCACCTTCACTTTCTCCTTGAAGGCGGCCATGTCGGTGATGTTTGTCGATGCGATGCTGCCCCCGCTGAAAATGCCGATGTGGGAGAACTTGTCGAGATGGGCGAGGGTAATCTGCCGGGTCTGCATTCCACCCATGGAGAGGCCGGCCATGGCACGGTTAGGCTGATTGGCGAGCGTACGGAAGTTGGCGTCAATGAAAGGAATCAAATCATCGATGAGAACGCGCTCGAAAGCGCTGAAATTGAATCGGAAGCCTCCGCGACCAGGGCCGCCACCGCTAGCACCACGGGGCGCCGGTCCACCCGGGCCTGCGCTGCCAGGGACATAGCTATTGGCCATCACGATAATAAATGGCTTGGTCTTTCCCGCGGCGATCAGGTTGTCCATGATTAGACCGGCGTGTCCTTGGCTGCCCCAGCCGGTTTCATCCTCCCCGCCACCGTGTTGCAGGTACAAGACCGGAAAACGGGTCGAGGGATCCTTTTCATAATCCGGGGGGGTGTAAACAAAGCAGCGGAGCGTGGCATTGGCGCTCTTGGAGAAGTACAGGGTCTGGCACAATTGGCCGTGGGGCACGTTTTTGAGTGCATAGAACTCCTGGTCGTGGGCGGGGACTTCGACGCCACTGCCCCAACGGCTGGCGCCGTAGAAAAACAGGCTGCCGGGATCTGGCACCGCGGCCCCATCGACGAGGATCTGGTAGTAGTGGAAGCCTTCGTCCTGCGGCCTCGACTCGCCGACCCAGGCGCCGTCCTCGTCCTTGGTCAGGGGATATTTCACCGCGCCGATATCGAGCATGACGCCTTGGGCTTGGGGCGCAACGACGCGGGCACGTACTCGCCTTTCAGAATTGACCTGTGGGTACTGTTTGCCGGGCTGGTTGAGTGAGGATGGCTTGAAATCCTCGACCGCCGGCTGGTGTGTCTGTGCGATGGCCGAAAATGCGGCCAGGAGGGAGAGCGCTAACATTCTAGTTTTCATGAGATTCTTTCTAGATCATTCAACATCGTTTGCCTAATCCTGGAACAGCAACGGAGCGAACTGATACAGACTGCGGCGCCACGATTGCCACTCGTGAGCGGTTTCCGGAGAGATATAGTAATGACTGTTTACACCGGCTTGCTTCAGAGCTTCGGTGTTCGCTTGAGGGTCACCGCCGAATGGTCCCCGGCCGCCGCTTCTGGCATTGGCAGGGTCGACTTCACGGCTTCCGTAGCTGACGAACACGAGTTTCACCTTCTGTTTGAAAGCCGCGATGTCGGTGATGTTGGTTAGGGCGATGCTGCCGCCGCTAAAGACACCGATGTGGGAGAACTTGTCGAGGTTGGCCAAGGTAATCGTTCGGGTCTGCATGCCCCCCATTGAAAGCCCCGCCATCGCCCGATGCGGCTGATCGGCCATTGTGCGATAGGTGCTATCGACCCAGGGGATTAGGTCATCGATGAGGACCCGTTCAAATGCGGAGAAGTTAAACATCCCGCGTCCTCCCGGTGCCGGGGTGGTGTTCGTGGTTCCAGCAGGAGCGCTGGCCGGAGCTGCGCCGGCCGAAGGCCCACCCCGCCGCGGCCCACCCATGCCACCCCCGTTCTCCATGACGATAATAAACGGCTTAACTTTGGCTTCTGCGAGCAAGTTATCCATGATCAGGTTGGCATGGCCCTGATTGCCCCAGCCGGTTTCGTCCTCACCCATGCCGTGTTGGAGGTAGAGCACGGGGAAGCGCCTGCTGGCGTCTTTGTCATAATCTGGCGGAGTGTAGACAAAGCAACGGCGGTTTGAGTCGCTCGTTTTGGAGAAGTAAAGAACATCCCGCAACTGGCCGTGGGGAACGTTCTTCAGGTCATAAAATTCCTGATCCTTTGCGGGAATTTCGACGCCACTGCCCCATCGTCCCCCGCCATAGAAATACATGCTGCAGGGGTCCGGGACCCCGGCGCCATCAATCATGAACTGGTAATAGTGGAAACCTTCGTCCTGCGGCCGCGTAATGCCCACCCAGGCGCCATCGTCACCTTTAGTCAGGGGGTACTTCGCGCCACCCAGGAATTCGAGCACGACGTTCTGGGCTTGCGGGGCGACGATCCGGGCCCGAACGCGACGTTCGGAGTTTACCTGGGGGTATTGTTTGCCCCCCTGATTTGACGTCGCGGGCTTCCAGTCGTCCGCTGGTTCATTGGTTTGGGCAAGGCAAACCTGGCCCAGAAACGCGGAAGCAAACGTGAGTAGTGAGAGTAGTGTTTTCATGATGTGCTGCTATTTAGTGATGATCGTTGGTCAGGCCGTTTCTTCAGGATGAGGGCAATGGATCCTTTTGAACCAGCGCCTCCTAAGGCGGAGTGAGCGCGCGAATAAACCCACTCTGAGGGTCTGTGAGTGTGAGGTTCGTAACTGACAGTGAATTGCCGGCGCTGGACGCGTGAACGACAAAGTCCCAGTCGACTAGGTTTGTGGAGGATTGGATTACGTACCGTGTCCATGGTCGCACGGAGGCGAAGAATGCCGCGCCTCCTTCCGACGGGGGCGTGAAGTCCAGGAATGTGAGAGGCGCTTGACCCAATGCGCCGCGGGTATTCGCATATAGCACCACCGTGGCATCCTCACGGCCGACCACGACCAGGTTCCCGTTGGGAGAAAAGGCGAGGCAGGATACGCGGAAGGTTTCCTGAGTTGCGGTCTCGCTCAACTCACCCGTTTCAACGCTCCAGAGTCGGACTGTGTCGCGTTCGGCCGAGGCCAAGTTGGTCCCATCGGGCGAGAAGCCAAGTGCCAGGACGGGATTGGTGCCGGTCCCGAAGCTGCGAAATGAGCCGTCCGAGAGCTGCCACACTCTGAGAGCGTTCACGCCACTGCTGCCGGAAGCGAGCAATTTGCCGTCCGGAGAGAATGCCAGAGCCTCGACATTATTTGCGTGGCCGATGAGGGAAAACAGGAGCGCTCCGTCTTGGACAGCCCAGATTTTGACGGCCTGGTCGAAACGCCGACCGCCGGAGCCAAGGAGACTACCGTCGGGCGAAAAAGTCAGGGCGGTTACCCCATTGGTATGTCCGGCAAGAGAGCGCACGAGAGCACCCGTGCCAACAGCCCACAGCGTGATAGTCTGTTCGGTACAGTCCGCGCCGGAAGCAACGAAGTTCCCGTCAGGCGAAAAGGCCAGAGCGGTAACACCATTGGTTCCAGGGGTAATAGTGCGAACCAAAGCGCCATCGCTGAGTCGCCAGAGCTTGATGGTGGGGTCCAATGGGCCTCCGCCGGAAGCAAGTATTGAACTGTCCGGCGCAAAAGCGAGAGCACTTACAAACCCCGTATGGCCGGGAAGTGTAACGCCGGGTGAACCGTCGCTTGAGCGATGCACGGAGATGCCGGACCCGCCGCCTGCGCTGGCACAGAGTGTGCCATCCGGCGAGAAGGAGACGACACCAATATGACCTCGCTTCCAACCGATGTTTTGGACGATCGCTCCGTCTCTAGACGACCAGAGGCGCACGCAGGCATCTTCGCCACCGGAGAGCACGCGAGTTGAATCGGGGGTGAACGCGAGGGAAGTGACCGCGCCACCGTGGGCGGAAATTGTAGACTGGCAAGTGCCGACCGCGCGATCCCACAGCTTGATCCTGCCGTCGACGCTGCCCGACGCGAGTTGAGTGCCATCCGGACCGAAGGCAACGGCTGTGACGTCGGTCTCATGGCCGGAAAAAGTTCCAAGGAGAGTCCCGTTCGTCGACCAGAGTCGAAGCGTACCATCCAGGCTGGCCGACACAAAAGAAGCACCGTTCGAGGAAAAGGCTACAGAAGTCACATTGCTGGAATGCGATGAGGTCGAGTCCCACACCTGGGCCCAGGCGGAGTTCCAGAGGCGCAGTGTTTTGTCTTCGCAACCCGAGAGGAGCCATCCGGACGCGGAGAACGCCACCGAAGTCACCGCAGCGGGCCCAACCGAGGTGTTGTAACCCGGTCGCGCCGCGAGGACGGACGCGCTCGTTACGGAGCAAACAATGTTTGAGCCTGCGGCGTTGCCCCAGGCCAAACGGGAACTGTCGGCGGAGAACGCCAAACCCGCAATTTTGCCGCACTTGTTTGTGTACGCCCTGACCAAGCCCACGTTGCTGGAGGCCCAGCCATCGGGTGCCTCCCACAAGTAGACCAGGCCGATGCCAGGAATGGAGGAATACCCGAGTCTCCCTATGTT
Source organism: Verrucomicrobia subdivision 3 bacterium UBA6082 (assembly GCA_002428665.1). Classification (GTDB taxonomy): domain Bacteria; phylum Verrucomicrobiota; class Verrucomicrobiia; order Limisphaerales; family UBA8199; genus UBA6082. Next base: position 36,923 of record DIXK01000023.1, on the reverse strand, counting down.
TCCGGAAGCTACACCCCCGAAATAAGTCCCGATGGCGAGCTTCGTTCCATCAGATGACAAGGCCAGAGAAGTGGCGGGAGCGGGGGCTGTGTTGAGGGTGCGCAGGAGGGTTCCGTTCGTGGACCACAGTTTAACCGTGAAATCATCGCTTGCTGACGCCAGAACGGTTCCGTCCTGGGAGCAGGCTACAGCGGAGACCCGCGAGGCGTGGCCGCCTTTGGACCAAAGCGGGTTGAGGGCCTCTGCCAGCCGGGGCCATAAACAACAAAGGCAGAAAGCCACAATTGACACCTGGCTGAGCCGAATGGATGAGGCTGGAAGCTGGTTGTTCATGTTCATTCCCTCGGGGTTTGCCGCAAGCCCAACTGGGAAGCGAGGGCTGGATGGGTGGTGTAGTTATAAATATTTGGAGCGACCGGCTCGCCGAGCACCTCGATTTTGGCGAGATCCCATTCGCCGAGGCCGGCCTGCCAGCAGTAATTGAGACAAGCGGGATACGGCATAGTGTTTAGCATGCGGTAATTGTTCGGTCCCATCAACTCAAGGGCCACGCGGTCGGCCGCCAGCCAATCGAGAGAAGCGAGGGCCACTTTTTGGGCGGGAACAGCAGTTCCACTCACGGGGCCGTCTCCCTGCATGCCTTGATACCCATCGAGCACCGCAAGGTCGGGACGAACATCATAAACTTTGGCCATCCGGTACACGTTGTCGTTGAGGACCTGGTAATCTCCCGGGGCACTCCCGCTGGCTCCATGCATCCACGCTTTATCCTTGCGCACTCCGGTTTGCGACCATGCCGAACCGACGTCGATGATCGGCGCGCTCATTGCGACATTTTTCAGCGAAAGCGTGACTACTGCGGTGTTGTGCGTCTTTAGGGGGGCGCATGAGATGATAAAGTTGTTCGGGTTCAGGTACATCTTGCTTATGCGAATCGTGCGCGGCGGCACCGTTTCACTGAGGCTCCCGGTGGACCAAATACGGGCGTTGGCAAACCCTTCCTGGTTCAGGTCCATCAGCTTGACGGGGTATCTGCTGGCCAGGCTCCAATAGCTGTTGAGGTCGTAGCCGGCCATGGTGCTGCCGGTGGCGGAAGATTCGGCCATGACTACGTCCCGTTTGCCGATGGACTTCAGAAATTCCAGCACACCTTCGGCGCAAGCCACGTGCGTGCAAGAGAGCAGCGTCGAGTAGTACACGAAGTTCGGTTTAATGACGACGCGTTTGGAGCCAATCGCCGCGGCGATCTCCTTTTTGAACATCTGGAGCGCGCGGAAAACGTTGTCGGCGCGGTCGTCACCCTTAGTTAAGGCGACCCGGGCCGTGAAGTCACCAGCCCGCGCGATCCCTGGCAGGGACGCGATCTGCCAGCCGGCGACAAGGCCAACCCCGGTGTGCAGGGATTTCTTCAGGAAAATCCGACGGGTCGCTCGGTTCGAGTTCATAGGCTGTGGCTGAGATAAGGGCGAAGTGTCTAACGCGTCAGGGGGGCTGTTGTCCCAACCTGAAGAAGGCGGGCGAGTTGGTCAGGTTGGTTTCAATGATGTTATAACCATTTGAGACTGACGGAGCGTCCTGGACTTGGGTCCAGTCGCCAGGTTTGAGAGTGGGGCTGACCTGAAGTTGCAGTCCTGTTGACGGCCACGGCCAGGCGACTCGTACGGAAGGGGCGGTTGAAGCTGAAATTTGCATTTTCTTTAGTGAGACCGCACCCGCAACTTTCAGGCGGATTGAAAGAACATACGGCTGGGCTGTTATGAACAGCGTGCGCCAGTCCACCCCACCAAAGCAGAGGTTCGCGACAGTCTTGGGTGTGACAATACGGCCAATTAACCGGCCGTCCGGCATAAAGACCCAGACGCCATTCGCAGAACTGGAGTAGAGGCGACCCTCCGTGTCACACCGGATCCCGTCCGGGATGCCGGTGCCGATGGTGGCGAACACCGAACCGCCCGAAAGAGTATTGCTGGAGGAGACAGAATAAAGTCGGATGTGATGGCGAGAGTTGTCGGAATCCGCAACATAAAGATGACTTTCATCGGGAGAAAAGCAAAGTCCGTTCGGCCGAACCAGATTGGTAATTACAGGCGTGCAGGTGGCGTTGCCGTTGGCGGGGTCGAAGCGGTACACGTAGTACCCGCCCTGGAACCCAGGCTGCGGCGGTGGACCGATTCCGCCGTTGTACCCTGGGTCGGTGAACCAAACAGTTCCATCGGATTTCACTACCAGGTCGTTTGGAGAATAGAATTTTGAGCCGGCACAAGTGGAAACCAGCGGTGTGACGACACCGGTAGTCACCATCACTACCCGCAAACCAGCGCCACCAGCCTGGCAAGAGAGCAGGCGTTCCTGAGAGTCGAGCGTGTTGCCGTTGAACAGCGTATTGGCCGGCGGCACAAGGAAATCGGTGACAGTGGCGGGCGGAACCAGCTTCTTAATCCGGTTGTTCGCATCCATGGCGCTGAATACGAGGTATCCTCCATTGCCGGGTACCCATACCGGGCCTTCGAGCCAATAGTTGATGGTCGCGTTTGTGGTGAGAACCGCGATGTTCGTGTCAACGATACGGTTGAACTCAGAGGGGATTCGAATATCGAAAACACCTGCTGCCTGGGCGGTTACAGCGGTTGCGTAGAAGCTGGCAAGGACCCAGCAAAAGATCAGCCCTGGCGTTCTCATCGCGGGTGGCATGAGAGATGGAGAGCCTGGTTCTGCACGCCGGAGAAATGACGAAAATCGCCGACCGGCTCGCGGAAGGGCAGCGGGGGGATGGGATGAATCTGCCAACATTAGTTGTTTAAAAGTACTTCCGCGGAATCAGGAATTTTGGACATCGATTTCTCGATGATTTTTTGGCCGCAGGCGACTCGGCGGCGAGCCTGGCGCATGAGAGGCATCACTCCGCCGAGCCTGAACAGGGGGTCGCGCGATAGGGTCTCTCGGTGTATTCAAAGAAATCGAAGTCGGCGGCCCTAAGGGTGCCGGCTAGGTCCTGGCAAGCTATGCCAACGAAACTCCCCGTAAAATTGGGCAGACCGGGAGCTGTGGCCTCATCAGATAAAATGCTGGCGTCGAATGGCTGAGGCAGCCAGCACCACTTTCCGTCCACGCCCTCTACCCGATAAGCGAAATGAAGCCGCTCGTAATCAACCTCGACACGCAGGTGGACCGGTTTACCCGAGGCGATGGCGATGGGCGGCGTGAAGGCATCGGCCTGGGTGGAATCCGGCACACAGGACATTACGCGCAAATGTTTGCCCAGGTTTTCCTCGTTCGAGATGCAGAGGTAATGAAACTTGGTACTGTTGTAATAACAGACCAGGCCGGCCATTTGCTGAAAATGCTCTGGTTCGAACTCAACGACAGTCGCTGCGCTGAAACAGTGAGACTGCTGGCGGCGGGCGACGAGCGATTGCCGGAAGAGGCTGCCAATCGTCTCCCGGCCGTGGAGCCGCAGGAAACCGGGACGATCGGTGAGGTTGAACAGTTCCTCGGGCCAGGGCGTGCGCAGCCATTGAAAATCAATGGGCAGCTGAGGCTCATCAAAATCACATCGGCAGAGCCTCTGGTTGGCACTGCCCGCGTCTCGTTGAACCAGGGGCGGGGACTGCTTGTCCCCGCCCCTTGGCAAAGCGGGCGCCGGCGTTTCGACCGTTGGAAGTCCCTTTCCGTCGAGCGTGCGCAACCAGTTATCGCTGCTCCATACCATTTTTTGAATAGCCGTTTCCCTTCCCAGTGTGCAGCGGCCGCGATTGCGCAGTGGTCGACCGCACAAGTACACCATGTAGGTGTCGCCAGCTTGTGTTTCGACCAGGTCCGCGTGGCCGGCACGCTGCATTTCCACATCAGGTCGGTGCCGCGCGCTCAGGATATGAATGTCAGGGTGCAGTTCGTAGGGTCCGGTGAGCTTTCGGGATCGTGCCATGGTAACCGCATGGCCCCACCCAGTGCCGCCCTCTGCCGTCAGTAGGTAGTACCAATCATTGCGCTTGTAGAGATGCGGGGCTTCCGTCAATCCCAATGCCGTGCCGGTAAAGATGACTTTTCGTTCGCCCACGAGCCGCCGTTCTTTCACCGAGTATTCCTGGAGCACGATGCCGGCGAACCGGGATGTGCCGGGGCGGTGATCCCAAAGCATGTTCAGCAAATACTTGCGGCCGTCATCATCGTGAAACAGCGAAGGATCAAAGCCACTGCTGTTCAGGTGGACCGGATCAGACCACTCTCCGTCGATGCTCGGGCTGGTAACCAGGTAGTTGTGGAAGTCGCGCAAAGAGGCACCGCTGGCCCCGCCGACGGTCGTGCGCCCATACCGTTTCACGTCGGTGTAGATCAGCCAGAACAACCCATCAGCGTAGGTAAGGCAGGGCGCCCAAACGCCGCAAGAATCGGGATTGCCGAGCATGTTGAGTTGATGGGCGTAGCGGAGCGGGCGAGTAAGTAACCGCCAATGGACGAGATCGCGTGAGTGATGAATCTGCACTCCCGGGAACCACTCGAAGGTCGAAGTGGCGATGTAGTAATCGTCGTTAACCCGTACGATGGATGGGTCAGGGTTGAAGCCGGGGAGGATGGGGTTGCGGATAGTCATTGGGGATGGGGTTAGCTCGCGGCTGCGCGGCGGGCGGTCAGATCCTTTTCGATTTCATTCACCCTGGTCTGGCTCAGCGGGTAAATCCACAGGGCGATTGCTTTCAGGACTGCAAATCCTGCCGGGAAAAGCGAGAATGTGAGTGTGATGCCGACGATGGAAGAGGCAGTTTGTGCGACATTGGGGAGGTACCCGTATTTCGCGAGCACCCATGGCAACAGCAGCCCCGCTAACGCCGTGCCGGTCTTGATGGCGAAAAGCGACGCCGAGTAGACGAGGCCCGTGGAACGCCGGCCGAATTTCCACTCCCCGTAATCGGCCACGTCGGCATACATAGCCCAGACCAGCGCGGAAGCCGGGCCCATGCAAAAGCAGCCGAGTGCCTGCACCGCCAGCTGCAGCGCGAAATTATCCCTGGGGATGACGTAGAAGGTGGCCCAGCACACTGCGGTGAAAATCGTGAGCGAATAGGAGAGGACTCGTTTATCCGCGACTCTCGCAAAGAAACTCAGGCAGTAGGAGCCGAGCATCTGACAGGCCATGCCGAGCGAGACAAACACGGTGAACCGGTCAAACTGGCCAAACAGCACCGGCTGGTTGTCGTAGCCCGCAACGTACTTGAAGTAGTAGATCGCGCTGCCGTTGCGCAGGCCAATGAAAGTGAGCGAAAAGATCGCGGAAAGCAGCAGCATGATCCACGGGTAATTGCGCAGCAGCTCCTTTACTTCCCCCCACGCGTGGTGCTTTTGCCCCGGCGGGACCGTTACACGCTCCCGGGTCGTGGCAAAACAAACCAGAAACATCACCGCGGAAAGCGCGGCAAAAATCAGCATCGTGAGCTGAAAGCCCCTCAGCTCGTTGATGACTTTCCCGGCTTCGTCGGCTCCACCGCCCAGCCATTTCACGACTGGACGGACGAAAACTGACACCAGCAGTCCGCCGCCAAACGCGCCCATGAATCGGTAACTCGACGCGAGCGTGCGGATTTGCGGCGATGGGCTGATGACCCCGAGCATCGACGAATACGGCACATTAATGAGGGAGTAGGTCAGCATCATGAATCCATACGTGAGGTAGGCATACATGAGCTTGCCCCCTGCGCCTAGATCAGGACTCGCGAACAGCAAATAGCCGCCCAACCCATAAGGAATCGCGAACCAGAGCAGGTAGGGACGGAATTTTCCCCAGCGCGTCTGAGTGCGATCCGCCAACAGCCCGATCAGCGGATCCGCTGCCGCGTCGAGAAAGCGAACCACGAGAAACATGGTGCCGATTGCCGCCGGCGCCAACCCCCAAACATCGGTGTAGAAGTAGGTGAGAAAAATACCAAAGGTCTGGAAGAACAGGTTCGAGGCCGTATCGCCCAGCGCGTAGCCAAAGTATTCGGTTGTCTTGAGTCCAGTTTTGGCGGCGGCTGGCGCTGTTTCCGGTGTGCTCACGGTTGCGTGGGTTGATGGTTGAGGTTCAGACCACGACCACTGTGTTTTGCAGCAAACCGATGCCGGTCACCTCAATGCGAACCACGTCTCCTTCGTTCAGCGTGACCTGGTCCGGCGGGACGATCCCGGTGCCGGTCAACAATACCGCGCCATGCGGGAAGACCTGGCTGCGAAACAGAAATTCCGCCAGTTCGTCAAACCTCCTTTTGATTTGCCCCACCGAGGTTTCACCGGCAAAGATACTCTTCCCGTCCCGCTCGATCTCGAGTTTGATCTGCCATTCGCGCGCCTTCGCCTCCGGGGTTCCCAGGACTATCCAGGGGCCGAGCGCACAGGAGCGGTGATAGGTCTTCGCCTGAGGGAGATACAGGAGATTCTCGCCTTCGATGTCACGCGAACTCATGTCGTTGCCAATCGTGTGGCCCACGATCGTTCCGCGCGAGTTCAGCACCAGGGCCAGCTCAGGTTCGGGCACGCTCCACTTAGCGTCGCGTCGCATGCCAACCTGTCCCCCGGGAGCGACGACTTTTTCGGGCAGAGTTTTGAAAAAGATCTCCGGCCGTTCAGCCGAATAAACGCGGTCGTAGGCGTTCGCGCTGTAACTTGATTCCTCCATGCGCGCCGCCTTGCTGCGCAAGTATGTCACACCCGCCGCCCATACTTCTTGCCGCTCCACAGGCGCGAGCAGTTGGATTTCCGAAAGCATCACGCGGGGAAGGTCTGCGCGGACAAACTTGTGCAGCTCGGCCACTGCATCATCGGCCTCCAGCAATGACGACAAGTTCGTCAGGCCAACGGCTGACAAATCCATTACCGAAGCACCTTCGGTCACGACGCCGATGCGTGCTTCCTGGCCAGGTTTGCTGAATCGGCAGAGTTTCATTGGATGAATGCTGGCAGAAAGACCGGACCAAAACAACTTCCAGTAGCCGCAAACTAGCAAGCGCAAACGAACGCGAAATTGATTATGCCGGCGGCACCGGGCAAACTCCCAATATGCCCGAGCCCGCAGAGCTACGCCCCACGCGCGCGCGTTATTGGGTGATTGTCTTTGCCATCATTTTGGCGGTCATTCAATACATTGACCGGGTTTGTATTTCCCAGGCCGCGCCGGCGATTTCAGAAGATTTGGGCCTTACGCCAAAACAGATGGGCTACATCTTTTCCGCATTCACCTTGGCCTATGCTTTGTTCGAAATCCCCACGGGCTGGCTCGGCGACAAGATCGGTGCACGCAAGGTCCTGATTCGCGTTGTGCTCTGGTGGTCCTTCTTCACGGCCGCGACGGGCTGGATGTGGAATCACCTGTCCATGGTCGTCACGCGGTTTCTATTTGGCGCGGGGGAAGCTGGATGTTTTCCAAATCTTACAAAGGCACTTAGTGCCTGGTTGCCCACGCGGGACCGCACCCGGGCGCAGGCATTAATGTGGATGGGCGCGCGTTGGGGCGGAGCGGCCGCGCCGTTGCTGGTGGTCGCGGTGATGTCTTTCACCAGTTGGCGAGTTGCATTTTCGATTTTTGCACTGCTTGGCCTTGGCTGGGCCGTTATTTTCTCACTCTGGTTCCGGGATAACCCGCGCGCTCACCCGGGTGTTAACGCCGCTGAACTCGCCTTGCTCCGAGAAAACGAAAGCAATATCTCCGGCCACGGCAACATTCCATGGCGAAAATTGGCGAACCGCCCGGCCGTGTGGTTGCTCGGGGCGCAGTACTTTTGCCTAAGTTACGGCTGGTATTTTTACGTCACCTGGCTGCCGACGTATCTCAAAGATACCCGAGGACTGGAGATCAAGACCAACGCCGTGACGGAATGGCTCGCCAATCTGCTGGAAGGCTCGGTCAATCCGGAAACTGTGCTGCGGATCCTGGCTGCGGCGCTTGCTGGAATTCCGCTCCTGTTCGGCGGCTTCGGCTCGTTGATTGCCGGCATTATTGCTACCCGCCTGATCGCGCGGACCGGCCGCGTCGCGCGGGTGCGACGCGCTTTTGGGTTTGTGGGGCTCACCGGCGCGGCGCTGTTACTACTGATTTCGTTCTACATTCGTGATCCGCTCATTGCCATGCTGGTGATGGGGCTCGCGAGTTTCTTCAACGACACAACCCTGCCGGGCAGTTGGGCGGCGTGCATGGACATGGGTGGTAAATACGCCGGCACCGTCTCCGGCAGCATGAACATGCTAGGCAACTTTGGCGGCATGGCTGGTCCCGTCGTCGTGGGCTACATTTTGAGTCCCACCGATCCAACCACCCAGGACTGGCAACTGGCCTTCTTCATTTTCGCCGCCGTGTATCTCCTTGGTGCCATCTGCTGGCTGTTCATAGACCCCGTTACACCACTGGAGGAGGGCAAGACGGCGGTAATGTCGCGAAATAAGGGCGGTTGAAGTTCACGTCGTTTTACGCACCACATCTGCCTCTCGACCAGGCTGGAGGCACTGAAAATATCCGTGTCCATCCGTGCTCGGCATGATTAAATCCGGTAGATGAATTCGAGCCGCAATGTATTCGATTCGGGATCGCCGGAGATCTACCGCCTCCAAACGCGCGGAGCAGGGCCGGTGGGAGCATTGCCGCTCACCGAGGAAATGCTTTTGTCCAGCCCGAGTGGCGATCTGTTTGGTCTGACGCAAAACGCCGGCATGGGCTGGAATCCCGCCGAACTCGGTCGGAAGCAGTTTCTGATCTTGAGCACCCAGGGTGGATTGCGCGCGCCGGACGGCCAACCCATCGCTCTCGGCTATCACACGGGACACTGGGAGATCGGACTGCTGGTTCAGGCAGCGGCAGAGGAGTTCCGCCGGCTGCAATCCATTCCATTTGCCGGTTTCTGTTCCGATCCTTGCGACGGGCGGACGCAAGGAACCACCGGTATGTTTGACAGCCTGCCGTATCGTAACGACGCCGCGATCCTGTTCCGGCGGCTTGCGCGTTCGCTCCCGCGGCGCTCGGGAGTTCTCGGAATCGCGACCTGCGACAAAGGTCTCCCTGCCATGATGATGGCGGTAGCCGGTCTGCTTGACCTGCCGTGCGTTATTGTGCCTGGCGGCGTGACCTTGCCTCCGAACAACGGCGAAGACGCAGGCGCAGTGCAAACACTCGGCACCCGTTTCGCGCACGGCATGATCACGGTGTCGGAGGCGGCGGATTTGGGCTGCCGCGCATGTGGTTCGCCAGGCGGGGGCTGCCAATTTCTAGGCACAGCCGCAACCGCGCAAGTGGTCAGTGAAGCACTGGGCTTGTCGTTGCCGCACTCGGCGCTGGCTCCGTCAGGTCAACCGGTTTGGCTGGACATTGCCAAACGCTCGGCCCAGGCCTTGCACCAACTCGATGAGCACAACACGTTTACCCGGAAGATTCTGACTCGCGCCAGCATTGAGAACGCCATGGTGGTGCATGCCGCCTTCGGCGGCTCGACGAATTTGCTGCTGCACATTCCGGCCATTGCGCACGCCGCCGGATTGGAGCGACCAATTGTCGATGATTGGATTTCTGTGAACCGTCGGGTGCCGCGGTTGGTCAGCGTGCTGCCGAACGGCCCGATTCATCACCCGACCGTGCGGGTGTTTCTCGCCGGCGGCGTGCCGGAGGTAATGCTGCATTTGCGACGGCTTGGTTTGCTCAATACCGAGGTGCTTACGGTCACCGGACATACCCTCGGAGAAAATCTTGAGTGGTGGGAAAATTCCGACCGCCGCGCACGTTTTCGCGAGTTGCTGCGCCAACTGGACGGAGTTGAGGCGGGGGAGGTGATTTTTCAGCCTGAAGCCGCCCGGAAACGGGGCATGACCGGCACCTTGGTTTTTCCCCGCGGTAATCTTGCGCCGGAAGGTTCCGTCGTGAAAGCCGCGGCGATTGATCCGGGTTTGTTTGATGCCAGCGGAGTGTTTCGTCATGAGGGGCCCGCCCGCGTTTTTGTGAACGAGAAAGATGCCATGGCCGCGATCAAGAAAGGCCTCATTCGGGCCGGTGATGTGCTGGTACTCGCCGGGGTCGGACCGATGGGCACGGGCATGGAGGAAACGTATCAAGTCACTGGAGCGTTGAAGTACCTGCCGCATGGCAAGCAGGTCGCGCTCCTCACGGATGCGCGGTTTTCCGGAGTTTCGACCGGTGCGTGCATAGGCCATATCGGGCCGGAAGGTTTGGCCGGCGGACCGATCGGAAAGATCTTGGAGGACGACATCGTGCGCATCGTCATAGACCGCAATGAAATCCGGGGTAGCATAGATCTGGTGGGTGAGGGCGGGCGGTGCTTCAGCCCTGAAGAGGGCGCACAGATTCTGGCGCGTCGTCCAACGCGGGACGATTTGGCGCCCAATCCCGCGCTTCCGGATGACACTAGGCTTTGGGCCGCGCTGCAAATGGCCGGCGGCGGCACGTGGGCTGGCTGCGTTTACGATCCGGATAAAATTGTGGAATTACTTCGCCAGGGCGCGGCGGCCCTGAATAAACACCGCGCGCGTCCTGATGACTCGATGCCGTGAATTGGGCGAGAACTGACGATGTGGCCCGGCCCGGGCGCCAGGCGAAACTGGATGCCGTCTGCGTTCCCCTTGAAGAACTTCAGTCCTTCGCTTAATGTGGTGTCAATTCATGGCACTTCAACCCATTCTCATCGCGGGCCAGTGGCTCCCAGCCAACGCGGCCTCCACTTTTCACGCCCAAAATCCCGCGACGGGCGAGAAGTTTTCCGAAGAGTATCCCGTCAGCACCTGGGCGGACTGCGACGCGGCGCTAAGCGCGGCAGTGGAGGCGGCGGCTGTTCTTCGCGCTGCGCCGCCGGTGCAGCTTGCCAAATTCCTCACGCGCTACGCGGAGCGCATCGAAGCGCGCAAGCTGGAGCTTGTTGAAATCGCCAACGCGGAAACAGCCCTCGCCAAAGCGCCTCGCCTCGCCGACGTGGAACTGCCGCGCACGACCGATCAGTTGCGCCAGGCTGCTGCCGCTGTACTCGACGGCGCGTGGGCGTTGCCGACGATTGATGCGAAGCTGAACATTCGCTCCGTGCTCGCGCCCATCGGACCCGTGCTGGCGATTGGGCCGAATAATTTCCCCTTCGCCTTCAACGGCGTGGCGGGCGGCGATTTTGCGGCGGCGATTGCCGCGGGCAATCCCGTCATCGCCAAGGCGCACCCGTGTCATCCGCGGACGACGCAACTGATGGCGGAGGAGGCCCTGGCCGCCGTCACCGAAACCGGCTTGCCGCCTGCCACCGTGCAGATGATTTACCGGACGTCGCGGGACGACGGCTTGCGGGTGGTTGCGGACAAACGGCTTGGCGCGGTGGGCTTTACCGGCAGCCGCGAAGCGGGAATGAAGCTCAAGGCCGCAGCGGACGCGGTGGGCAAACCGGTTTACCTGGAGATGTCGAGCATCAATCCAGTTTTGATTTTGCCGGGCGCGCTGGCGGAACGCGGTGAAAAGATTGCGGACGAGTTCGGCACGAGCTGCCTGATGGCGTGTGGACAATTCTGCACGAGTCCGGGTTTGGTGATTGTGCTCGCGGGTGTGGACGCGGACAAGTTCATCGTGGGTGTGAAAGCAAAGTTGGAGGGCACCGCGGCCGCGACGTTGCTTTCATCCGGCGTCGCCCGGAGTCTCGCGACCGGCGTGCAGACGCTGATAACGGCGGGCGCGGAACTCGTCACCGGCGGAATGCCGCTGGCGGGAAACAGGTTTGCCAACACACTGCTGCGCGTCAGCGGAGAGCGATTCTTGGCATCTTCTGAACAGCTTCAGACGGAAGTTTTTGGGAATGCGTCGCTCATCGTCACCGCGCGCGATGAAAGGGAAATTCAGCAAGTGATCTCGCGCCTCGAAGGCAATTTGACCGGCTCGATCTATTCCGACTCCACCGGCGCGGATGATGTGTTGTACGAAAAACTTGCGCCATCGCTCCGCCAGCGCGTTGGGCGTCTGCTCAATGACAAGATGCCGACCGGCGTGGCGGTCACGGCAGCAATGAACCATGGCGGGCCGTTCCCCGCGACCGGGCATCCGGGCTTCACCGCTGTCGGCTTCCCGGCGGCCATGCGGCGCTTCACGATGCTGCAATGTTACGATAACGTGCGCCCGCATCGTTTGCCGCCGGCGTTACGGGACAGGACTTAAGCGGGGTTAATCCTTGCGCCACAGGTTTGGCAGGAAACGATTGTAAAGCAGGTGACGCCACGTGGCCCAGTCGTGTCCGCCGTAGCCGCCGACGTAGTACTCGTGCGTGATGTTGTGGGCCTCGAGGGCCTTGTGCAGTGCGATGCAGCGTTCGCCCATGCGGCCCGCCGCTTCCTCCGTGCCTTGGCCCAGGAACAGGTAATCGATCTTCTTGTTGGCATCCGGGTCATTGAGAAATCTCGCGACGGACTTTTCGGCATCCACATCGCCCGCGCTCAGCACACCAAACGAAGCGAAGAGGTCGAGCGAATTGAACCCTACAAACATCGTATGGCGTCCCCCCATCGATAGGCCAGAGAGTGCCCGGCTTTTCGGGTCACGCCGGACGCTGTATTCGCGCTCGACCAACGGAATGACGTGCTGCCGCAGTTCCGCTTCGAACAACTTGAAGGTCAACTCGGTGTGCTTGGGGTTGTTGCGGTGAACGACCTGGTTGTTCGGAATGGCAATCACCATCGGTACGGCTTTCTTCTCCGCCAGGAGGTTGTCCATGATGAAACTCACGCGGCCGTCATAGACCCAGTTGGAGGGTAGTTCGCCACTGCCGCCGACGAGATACAGCACCGGATAGGTCTTCGTGCGGTCGTAACCCGGCGGTGTGTAAACGTATAGCTCGCGTTCGCCGCGGGTCACCTCGGAGTGATAAACGTGGCGCGTCACCGTGCCGTGCGGGACGTTGCGGGCGTCGTAGTAGGCCGGGCCGTCGCCATGCACCACCAGTTGGCTGTAGGGCGGCATGGCAGTGAACGCCGCGCAAGTATTATTGGGGTCAGCCATCTGCACGCCGTCCACATTCAAATGGTAGGCATACATGTCCGGCCGGAGCGGGCCAACCGTCAATGTCCAGATGCCACCGTCGCCCTTTGTGAACGCCGCAGGCTGGTTGGTTCTGCCCAGCGCGGTGAGGATGGCAACACCGACGAGCCTCACCTCCTTGGCCGCCGGCGCCCTCAAGCGAAACGTAACCGTCCGATCATCGTGCACCTCCGGCGAATTCAGCGGCGCACTGAACGGAATGAGTTTTTCGGTGTTTTTCTGCGGGTTGAAATCCAGGTTGACGTTGGCTTGCTGCGCCCGAGCGAGAACGGGCGACAGCAGGCATACCAGGGTAAGACAAGTGCGGATGGTCATATTACTCAAACTAGTTTGCTTTTCCGGCGGCTGGCAGGACGGAAATCTCCGCCGCGCTGGTCCAGCCGCTATTCCAGATGGATCGCAGGGCGGTGAAGCGGAAATAGCGAGCCTGCACCGGCGCGAAGCTCACTTCCTGTAGACTCGGGTTGTTCTGAATGTTGTCGAACCTTCCTGAAACAATGTTGGTCGTCCAATCCTTGGCGTCCACGCTCGTTTCGAAACGAAATCTCTCAACCACGCCATTCAGCATTCCATCCTGGCGCGGCAGATAGGTGAAGCCGGCGATGCGATGCGTCTCGCCCATGTCCACGGTGATCGAGTGCGGCAGCCTTTGATCTGCGTTCCAGCGGGTGTGCCAGATGGTGGATGAGTCGCCGTCAATCGCGCGGGCGCCGGCATTGTCGGCCCCAGCGGTTTCCTCGCTGTCCACGCTGGCCACTTTCCAGCCGATGGGCATGAGGCCGGCGAAAACTCGCGAACCCACAATGCCGAGCCGGCCGTCGGGCAGCAAATTCGCCGCACGTACCGTGACACTGCGGTCCAGCGGCAGAGCGATGGGGGCGATGTAAACCGGCGAACTCGTCGTCGGCGCGCTGCCGTCAATGGTATAGACCATCTTATTGCCGGCGAGATTGCTCAAGCTCACCGCGCCGTGGGCGCCCGGGTCGGAAATGCTCGGCGGCAAGGTCTTGATGGACTGCTTGAACAGGCCCATTTCGGCAAGCGTCGGTTCCAGGCGCGAACCGGTGATGCGGATGCGCATCTGGTCGGTGGTCACGGGCGCTTTCAATCGGATGAGCCGGCGATGACCGACGGTCGTGAGTTCATCAGACGCGACCTTCTCCGCGGCGACCCACGCCGCTCCGGTCCACGTTTCAATGGCGAAAGATTCAATTCTCTGGCCGCGATGATCCACCGCTTCCTGCAACGAAACGACATCGAAGGTGACCGCCTTCGGAAGCGTGAGCGTCACCGTGGCGTTGGTCATGCCCTGCGCGGCTTCCCACCAGGTGTCGAGATTGCCGTCGTGAGCAAGCGCCGCACCGTTCGTGGGGTTGGCGCGGTCGGCGGCAAGTTCGCCGGCCTTGCCAAGGTCGGTCGCAAAGGTTTCGTTGATGATCTGCGCCGCCTTGCTCAATGCGTCGAGCTGGTTGTCAGGAACGAGGCCGCGTTTGTCCGGCGACAGGTTCATGATGAGATTCCCGTTGCGACCGATGGACGTGTAGAAGATGTCCACCAGTTGCGTGACCGTGCGCGGTTGTTTGTTACGCGCCCAGAACCATTGGTTGCCGCCGAGAATGGTGGTGTTCACTTCCGCCGGATACCACCAGAGGTGCGAGCCGGGCCTGAGCTTGGCGCGGCTGCCGAGATCCCCGCCCGTCATGTCCGGCCAGTTGAATTTGTCGGGTGCAGCCGGCAGCGGGATGACGCTCCATTCCGTGGTGCGGCCCACGCCGCTTTCGTTGCCCACCCAGCGCACGTCCGGGCCTTTGCCCATAATGACGGCATCGGGCTGGAGGCTGCGGATCAAATGATACCACGCCTCGTAGTTGTAAGTCTGGCGGACGCTCGGATCAGGATTCGCTCCGTCAAACCAGACTTCGTGGATCGGGCCGTATTCCGTCAGCAACTCGTAAAGCTGGTTCAGAAAGTAACGATTGTAGTCGTCCACGACATAGGTGTAATTCGTGAAGCTCGGCGCGGGCGCACGGCCCTTGGCGGGATTGCTCTGGAAACTCGCGGGATCGGTCGGAATGACTGAAAGCACATTGCTGCTGCCGTTGCCGTAATAGCCGGCCGGATGTTTCGGATTCGTCTTCAATTGATAGAGGTCCGCTGGCGAAAGATAGACGGCCAGTTTGACGCCATGCGTCTTCGCGGCCTCGGCCACTTCGCGTACCAGGTCGCCCTTGCCTCCGCGCCACGGACTCGCAAGGGTGTTATGCGGGGTGTAACGCGTCGGCCACATGCAGAATCCATCGTGATGCTTGGCGACAAGCACGAACATGTTGCCGCCGAAATTCTTTGCGGCGCCGAGCCATTGGTTCGCGTCGAGCGCGGAAGGATTGAACAGCGAAGGCTCCTCACGCCCGCTGCCCCACTCGACTTCATTGAACGTGTTAACGCCGAAGTGGAGGAAGAACGTCCGCTCCAGCCGCATCCACGCCGTTTGATTGGGACGCGGCAACAACTTCGCCGCCTTTTCGGCGATGACGGCGGGAGAATCGCCTTCAACGATCACGTGCATCGTGGCGTATGGAATCGGGGCGGCTGGAGTGACATCGGCGCTGAAGGGCTTCGGCTCGGAGGTGCGGAGCACGTCCAGCGCCGGGGCGGCAATTGATTCGCGTTCGGCAAGCTTGTAACCGAGCAGGTGAAGCACCTTCTCCGCGTAACGCGTTCCCAACTCCCGATAGCCGGCCGGGGTGAAATGCAGACGGTCAGGCCGGCCCGCGCAACCCGCAGAGGAAATGACGTGGGCCGTGGGGATGGTTTTGGGCAGATCGCCGATGATCTTGTTCATGCTTGCGCAGGCACCCTTTTGATCCGCGCCTACGAGTTCACCCGCAGCCAGGGGCGCTTCCTCGGCTTTCAGGTTTAGGTCGCCGAGCAGGTTGTGGTAGATGCCCTTGACCTTGTTGGGCCATTCGCGGTCGTTCGTGTTGGATTCGCCCTGGTGCAGCAGGATGCCTTTGATGACCCCGTCCTTCTGCGCCCGCCGCGCCATCTCGACGAGGTGCTGATAAGGGTTGCCGCTGTAGGTGGCGATGGTGTTGGTCATCCACACGGGAGCTTCGGCCGCATAAGCCTGAAACGTGTCCTTTTCAAACAGCTCAATCTTGCAGCCGCCGACGGAGACGTTCACGATGCCGATCTTGATTTGCGGCGGGAGATTCGAAACCAGCGTCCGGCCAAAGTAATCCGCCGGGCCAAGCCCAGCCGAGGGGCGGCACAAAGGAGGTACCGCCGAATACCAGTTCCCCTTTTTTCGATCCAGTTTCGGGAAATCCACCGCCGCGAGGACCTGGAACCGGGTATCCACCCCCTCCTTGTCCGAGGGTTCGATTCCCGGATAGCCCTCCATGTTCGACTGGCCGAAACACAGGAAGACCCAAAAGTTCGTGTCGTGGGAATAAGTGCTCGCATTGAACAACAGCAATACCGCCAATACGAGCCAGTGCGGTTGTATCTTTTTCACACTGCGCCTTGAGTTTGCAGGTTGCTCATGAAAGCAGGATTCAAGTGGAGCGTCCATTATTTTATGAGCCGGAAGAAGGTTGAAGGGAAGTTTGCGGCTGCCGGAAACGTCACCTGCCAGTTGCTGCCGGTAATTTGCGGCGGGGGCGACGGAACATCCACCCACTCGCCTAAAAACAGATTCGTACAGCTCTGCACCCGGAAACCCGCGTTGGCCAAAGGCCACGACAGCGTCAGGCTTGCGGTGCTTGCTGACAAGGTGATCTGCGGCACGTTGGTGCTCAACAGTTGGCCCGGCCCCAGCGCGTATGTTGCGGCAATTTCCGGAGCTGACAGCCCGACGTTGTGGATGCGGAATTCATCAATGGCTCCATTCAGGTAAGGGTCGGCATACTGTGACTTGCCAAGGTAGTTGTTCCCGGTGTTTCCCAGGTTCGACGGGCGCAGTGTCATGGCGTAGTTCGTGCCCACCGGGGCACCGTTCAAATACAGAACGCCCGCATTCCCGTTGAGCGTCACCGCGACGTGACACCACGCTCCGGCCGCCAGTGCCGACGGGCCATCAATCTGTTGCTCCGCACCACCGCCTCCTGTCGTGATCGCAAAACGCAACCGGCGGCTCGCACCGTTTTGGGGCGTCAGGAACATGTTCGTGGCCGTTCCGCCGCCAAAGTCAAAGATGCGGTTCCAGTTGGTTGTCGAATTGAGCCTCACCCACGCCGCAATTGTGAAATCGTTAAGAGCACTGACAATGCCCGGCGGCAGGGCCACGTATTGCGACGAGCCAGACGCCAGCGTCAGTTGTCCGCCAGCAAAGGCACCGCCGTTGGGCAGCGTGCCGTTCCACGCCGGGCCGCCAATCGAATCGGCGATGATCGAGCCGCTCGTTTCGGTGAAGCTGTAGCGGTGGACCAGCGCACCCAGGCTGATCGGCAGTGTTGTGGCGCCAGCCTGGGCACTGTTGGTGCTCTCGCCGCCGGAGTTCACCGCGCTGACGACGTAATAATACGTCTCGCCGCTGTTCAATCCGGTGTCGCTGTAGTTCGTCGTCGCAACGCCGGTCACGACGACGGTGTAAGGACCGCCGTTGGTCGTGGAGCGTTTGACCTTGTAACCGGTCGCGTTGGTGGAGGCGTTCCAGGCGAGATTGATTTGGATGCTGGAAACGGCCGTGGCAATAAGCGCGTCGGGCGCGGACGCGGGCGGAAGCACCACCGGCCAGCCCGGCACAGACACCTTGTCAAAAGCTGCCGTGCACGCAGTCGAAGCGTTATGGCTTGTTACAGCCAGTCCCACATACACCGTGGCCGCCATATTGATCGTCGTGGCGCCTCCTTGTTGCGTCCAGTTCACGCCGTCTGGCGAACGGTATCCGGTAAATATGTTTCCGCTCCGCACCAGTCTAACCCAGTAAGGCGCGATGATCCCGGTCGTGTAGTTGTTGTAGCTGCTACTGCCAGTGCTGGAGCGATATTGGAACGTGACGCCATTGCTCGGCGTCACGGCAATGAAGGCATTGGCGGAGTTTGCGTTCAAGCTCTCACGGATCATCACGCCGGCTTTTGACCACACATTGACGCCCTGCATGGCCGCAACTCGGGCGACAATCGTGCAATTGTTGGTTACCGGTGAGAAGGCGTAATTGAATGCGTCGGCATTGCCCCAGATATCGCCACCGGCTCCCGTGACGGTGAAGAGGCTGGTGCTGTTGCTCGCGCTGCCGGCGAAACCCACGCTGCCAATGTCCTGGTGTTGCCAGGGCCCCACTGGCGCGGTGGACCAGACGTTGTCGAACGTGGCCGTGCACAAGTCGGCGTTGTCGTGCGCGGTTACGGGCAGCCCCACATAAACGGCACCGGACATTGAGATGGTTTGAGCCGAACCCACCTGGGTCCAGGCGCCGCCGTCAGCTGACACGTACCCGCGAAAGCTGCTACCGGTGCGCACCAGCTTGACCCAGTAGGGGGCGCTCACGCCGCCGCTCGGGCTTTGAGACATCGTTCCGCCGGTTGTCGGACGCCATTGGAAGCTGGCGCCGTTGCCTGGCGTAATGACCATCATCGCATGGGCCGAACCGGCCGTGAGGGTCTGGCGGATCATCACCCCCGCCTTGGCCCAGGGATCGGTGTTCTCCACCGAAGTGACGCGAGCAATGATGGTGCAATCATTGGTCGCGAGAAAGTATGCGTAGTGGAAGGCGTCGGCATTGCCCCAGATGTCGGCCCCGGAGCCGGTGACAGTAAAGATTGTGTTGCTGAAACTGGCGCGACCGGTCTGGCCCACGCTCCCGATGTCCAGGTCCTGCCATGGTGTCGGAAGGGCCGTGGGCAAGGGCGTGACCGTGACTTGAGTTGAGTTGGAACTAGTCCCGTAGCCGTTGGTGCCGGAAACCACGTAATAGTAAGCCGTCCAGTTGTTCAGAGGCATGTCAACGATGTTGGTCGCCGTCGAAGTAACAATGGTCGTGTAGGGTCCGCCGCTAGTGCTCGAGCGCTTGATGCTGTAACCGGTGGCAGGAGTGCCGCCGGGGGCGTTCCAAGTCAATGTCGCACGCTCGTTGCCCGCGACTCCGGTCAAGCCGGTGGGAGCGGCTGGCGCGCCGAGCGGTGTGGTGGCGTTGGCGGAGTTCGAGTAAAGGGAGAAAATGCCGCCGTTACTGGCCCGCACGCGATAGTAATACGTGCTTGAGCCGGGCAGACCGGTGTTGGAATAGTTGGTGGCGCTCGCGCCGAGCGAGGCAAGTTGGCTGAAAATGACGTTGTCTGAGGACCGTTCGACGAGATAAGCCGTGGCATTCGTGGCGTTTTGAGTCCACGCGAGGTTGATCTGACTGCCCGAGACGGCGGTGGCGGTGAGGTTATTCGGCGCGGCAGGGGTGCCGGCGCCACCGGTTTGAACGAAGGTGGTCACGCTCTGAGCGGGAAGTGGCGCCGTGAAGCTGCCGGCGGAGACGCCGTGACCGCCCGTGTCGGCTATGCTCTCGCTGCTCGAAGTGCGGTAACCTTCTAGCATGGCGACGGAGCCGTTCGCGATGTTGAACTGCTGGATCACCTGACTGTTGCCAGCGTTAAGTGCAACGATCACCAGGTTAGTGCCACCGGTGACTTCGTAGGCCGTGACATAAACATTCGATGCGGGATTGTAGTCAGCGGTGACCCGGTTTGCGCCGGGCCGGATCCATTTCGCAAACTGGCCGAGAATATAGCCGGGCTTGATAATCGCGCCGCTGCTATTGACCAAAGTGGTGCCGTCCGTTTGCGAGTCGTTGACCCACCACCAGAAATAGGCGCTGAATTGGTTGTTCATCGCGTCGCTCACTACCTTGGCGAGCTGCATGCAGACGTTGAAGTCGGACTGGCCGCCGGTCAAATAGTGTTCGGTTTGCCAAACGTGCTTTCCCTTATTGAGCGCATTCTGATGCACATAATTTCCGCCGCCGTAGAAGTGGCCGGCGATGATGCTCACATGACTGGCCGCGGTGGCGTCATTGAGCGTCGGGTCGGAATACTGGTCCTGAAAGTTTACCGCTTCAGGCATTACCACGGGTTTGCTGATAATTTGCGCATTGTCGCGGCAGAAGGTGAGCATCTGGGCTCCGGTCCAGACGCAGCCTTCATAGTCAGGATTCCAATCAAGCTCGTTCTGAATAGAAACGTAATCCAGTCCGATGCTGTTGGCCGCCTGGTTCAGGTAGGTTGCGTAAGCGGCGTACTGGCTGGGCAACAACGAGCCGTGAACGACATTGGTGTTGTCCTTCATGTACGCGGGTGGCGACCAAGGCGTGCCGAGCACCTTGGCGCCGCGGGCGTGCGCCGCAGCCGCGTTGACCGTCTCGTCGGTCCAGTGTTGGTTTGGGTCAATGCGAATGCGCAGGAGCGAGAAACCCAAGGTGTTGTAAAGCGCGTTGTTTTTAGCGGTCGATAACTGGCCGCACCAAGCGCTGGAAAACCCGAAACCGTCCATGGTCTGCTGGTTTGCCCCCAGGTTGATGTTGCATGGCGCCGCGTGGGCAGTGATCGGGCCGACGCCCGCCACTGCGAGGAGGGCCAGCCCGATGTGCGTCGCGGTGTGAAATGTGAAGGATAAGAAGCGCATTGCCATGAGTTTGTTCAGTTTCACTTTGCTGCTTTGTTGCTTGCGAAGCCAGATTTCTTCTCGCCAATCGGTCCCCGCGTCATTGGATCAAACGGTAAAAGAACGACACGGCGTTGGTGGACGTCGGCAGCGCCACTTGCCATCGGTTGCTCACAAAGCGCACGTCCTTGCCCATGTCCGTGCTGTTGGTGTAAGCAGCGCCGCGCAGGCAGAGATCCTCCAAGGTGCCAGTGTGGGAGTCGGCTCGGCTTGACATCTGGAGGAAGTAGCCGTTGGCCGAGGAGGACGAGAAATTAATGTCGTATGTCGTGCCCGCGGCGAGCGGCCCGATCGGCGTGGGATACGAAATGTCATACGTCATGAACGTCGTGCCGGCGGAATTGTCCGTCACGCTGGCGGGCGTGATGTTGGTCGTGTTATGGTGATGCTCCCGATCGGTTTACTTATCCGCGTTCGCCTTCTTCGCCTCGGCGATCACGGCGTCGAAGGCCGGCTTGGGCTGGTTGTTACCGTCGAATAGGAGCGGTTTGCCGTTGGCGCGCCAGGAGTTCGCGTCGTTCGGCCCCCAGAATGTGACTACCTTTACGGACTTCTCGTGTTTAATGAAGGCCCGGAAAAGCCCGGCGTACGCGTCAGCTAGTTTGCGATCAGCGTCACTCACCAGACCTCCCTGAGTCGTCGCTGCGTTACCGGCAATGTCCGCCCCGGTCGTGCGCTGACCGCCCTGCGCGCTGTTCACATCCAGTTCGGTAATGTGGATGGGCAAGCCGAGCGTCTCCATTTCCGTCAGCGCCTGGTCCATCTGTTCAAAGCCGGTCGAAACGTTGAGGTGGGCTTGTGAACCAATCGCCATGACCGGAACACCCTGCTCCTGCAGTGATTTGATCAGAGTAATGAGTTTGCGGCGCTTCGCGGGACTCTCGAGCGAGTAGTCGTTGTAACGCAGAATCGCATCCGGGTCCGCTTCGTGAGCGTATTGGAAAGCCTTGGTGATGAAGTCGGGACCGATGATTTCCAGCCAAAGCGACTTGCGCAGGATGTTCGTCCCGCCGTCTGCAATGGCCTCGTTTACGACGTCCCAGACCTTGATCTTGCCTTTATATCGCCCGACCACCGTGTGGATGTGATCGCGCATCCGCTGGAGCAACTCCTCACGGGAGGCGCGCGGTCCGGTGTATGGACCGAAGCCAAATCGACCACGACCAAACCGGTTTGTCCCGGGTGCATTGGTCTCGGCGAGTGGCACGGTTGCGGCGTTCACGACTCCAGGCGGGGGAGGATTCGTGCCAGCAAAAACCCAGTGCGGCGTCTGGGCATGCCAGACG
Source organism: Verrucomicrobia subdivision 3 bacterium UBA6082 (assembly GCA_002428665.1). Classification (GTDB taxonomy): domain Bacteria; phylum Verrucomicrobiota; class Verrucomicrobiia; order Limisphaerales; family UBA8199; genus UBA6082. The sequence goes on along the minus strand of DIXK01000023.1, from coordinate 14,969 downwards.
AGAGTGTGCCCAGCCAAATACATGTTGTTGCTCAATCCAAAGTTCACAAACGCGTCGGCGGCAGCGAAGTCGTAGCCGTCCGCGCCCTCCCGTGGGTGAATGCGCTCCCACTTCATCTCGTTCTCCGCGACGAGTTGATTGAACTGCTCCTTAACCTGAGCAATGTCTTTGGCGACTTGTTCCGGGCTTCGGCGGAATCCACCAGCGCCAGTCGGAATGGCGCGGTTAATTGCGGTGCCAACGTAGAAGCGTCCTTTGAAGGCATCCTTGAGGGAAGCGGTATCGGCGGATTTGAAAATGCGCTGCGCAAACAGCCACAGGTTGTTTTTCCAGTGGGTGGGGTCGTGGGCGTTGCCGTCCACATGCCAGATGTGGGGCACCTGCTTTTCTTTGAGATAGGCATGCACGCCCTGACTGATGCGGATCAGACCATCCTTGTTGCCGCAGGAAAGCCAAAGCAGCTTCAACTGCCGCGCGGTCGCCGCGGGGTCGGGCACAAGCTGCTCAGGCGGTTTCGTGTTGGGCGCGGATGAGAAACCAGCCACCCACGCAAAAGTGTCGAGATGCCCTAAACCGAAGTTCAGGGATTGACCTCCCCCCATCGACAACCCTCCGAGTGCGCGATGTTCCCGGCCGCCCTGAACCGAATACCGCGATTCGATTGCCGGGATCACGTCATCCAGCAGGTCGCGCTCAAATTTCGCAAAGGCCGGTGCCGCTGCCATCGCGTTGGGACCAGGCCGATCGTCCTTTTGTGCCCGGCCGTTGGGCATAACGACAATCATCGGGACGACCTTTCCATCCGCCAGAAGGTTATCCATGAGAGTGTCCGGATGCGCAAACCGCTCCCACTCCGTTTCATCCCCGCCGATGCCGTGCAGGAGGTAAAGCACAGGATATTTCTTCTCCTTCGAATAACCGGGAGGAGTATATACGTTCATCTTGCGCGTCGTTCCCACGGTCTTCGACTCATACTCAATCATCTCCAGTTTTCCGTGAGGAATATCCTCGCGTGGCTTGTCGATGTTGGGCGGCGGGTCATCAAAGGCCGGCTTGTCGTCAAGACCCAGAACAATTGGCCCACCGAATCCGCCGGGTCCGCGGCGCGGCCGCTCCCCGGCAGGTGCCGCCGCAGCTTTCACCTCTACTGGGCTTGCGGACGTTGAGTCCAAGCGGGTCGCCTTGATCTCTTCCTTGACAAAGTCGCCAACTTCGCGAGTGAACGCGATTTCCTTGCCGCTGATCTTGCCGATGTAGCGAATGGGAATCTCGTTTCCCTGGAACGAGAACATCTCCACAAAGGTTACGGAGTCGCCGTTGATGGTCCCTTGCTTCAGCTCGGCTTCCCGCTTTTGGCCGTTGACCTCCGAAGCGGCCTTGCCGGTCAGCTTGTTTCCATCGGTTTGGAAAGTGAAGAGATACTTCTGCACACCGATCTGCGAGTCGAACTCCGCTCGCCACTGGCCGGCGATATCAGCATGAGAGGCGGATGCCAGCAGTCCGACCAGGGCGAAGAGGATTACCATGCCTGTCTTTTTCATAGGGGTGTCTGGGGTGAGTTGAACCGATGATTTACCTTCCGTCCCATCGATAGGTTTTGCCCTTCGAAAGCTTCACTTCGCGAGTCACCAGCCCATAACGCAACTGGGTCACGCCGCCATTCAGCGATCGGACGCGCGCTTCCGCCAGCTTTCCTTGTTTCCAGGCTACATCGACTTCGAAACCGCCCCGCGCCCGCAGACCTTTCACGCTGCCGCTTGGCCATGCCTTGGGCAGGGCCGGAAGCAGTTCGATTTCTTCCGAACGACTCTGCGCCAGCATGTCCACAATGCCCGCCGCTCCGCCAAAATTCCCATCGATCTGGAACGGCGGATGTGCATCGAACATATTCGGGTAAGTTCGCTCGGGGCTGAGCAGGAATTTGAGGATCTCGAACGCATGATCGCCTTCGCCCAGGTGCGCCCAAAGGCAAATGCGCCAGGCGGTGGCCCAACCCGTGGCTTTGTCGCCGCGAATCTCCAAGGATTTCTTTACCGCGGCCGCAAGTTCGGGCGTGCCACGGAGCGTGATCTCGCGTCCCGGATAGAGGCCGTAGAGATGCGAAACGTGGCGGTGGTTCATCTCCGGCGCCTTCATATCCCAGTCCTCGAGCCATTCCTGCAATTGCCCCGCCTGGCCAACCTGGTTCGGCGCCAGTCGGGCGCGGGCAGCGGCGAGCCGCTGACGGAAATCCTCATCCACACCGAGCGTTTCCGCAGCGCGGATCGTATTGGCAAAGAGGTCGCGTAGAATCTGCATATCCATCGTGGGCCCGGCACAGACGGCCGCGCCAAACGGATGCCCGTTCTCGGGCGAAATCGAAGGGTTGGTAACGAGCCATTTGTGTTCCGGGTCCTCCTGCAGAGTATCCAGGAAGAACTCGGCGGCACCCTTTATTGCGGGATAAATCCCTTTCAGTTCCGCCTTGTCGCCGCTGAATTCGTAATGGTCCCAGAGATGCAGGCACAACCATGCGCCGCCTGACGGCCACATGCCCCAATTCGGCCCGTCGATGGGCGCGGACGCCCGCCAGAGGTCAGTGTTGTGATGGACCACCCAGCCGCGCGCGCCGTACATCTCCCGCGCAGCTCGAGCGCCCGTCACGGTGAGGTCGTTGACCATCGCAATCAACGGCTCGACACATTCGGCAAGGTTGCCGGACTCGGCAGGCCAGTAGTTCATCTCGGTGTTGATGTTGATGGTGTATTTGCTCTGCCAGGGCGGGTTCAGGCTCTCGTTCCAGATGCCCTGAAGGTTGGCTGGCTGTCCTCCCGGACGTGAGGAACTGATCAACAGATACCGGCCAAACTGGTAATAGAGGGCTGCCAGTTGCGGGTCGTTGCCTTCGGCGAAGCGCTGGATGCGCAAGTTCGTTGGCAGCTTGCCGGCTTCGCTTTGGCCGAGATCAATGGCCACGCGGCGAAACAATGCCTGGTAATCTGCCAGATGGGCGGCGTGCAGCTTGGTGAAGGCCTTTTTGCCGGCCGCAGCCAGTTGCTGCCGGGCGACACTCTCGGGATCGCCACTAACGTCGTCGAATTTTCTGTAGCTTGTAGCCGCGGTGATGAGCACCGTAATCTCGTTGGCGTCCGCCACGGAGACCTTGTCCGCTTGAGCAGTCGTCTTGCCCCCTTTGGCAATAAACTGAACCCTCGCCACATAGGTAAGCTGGCCCTTGATGCCGCCCGAGTCCCCACCCTTGCCGCGCATGACCAGAGTGTCGTTGCCCTCCACCGCCACCGTGGCCTTCATCGGTGTCTTCATTCCCGCGACGAAGGAAATTTTCCCCGGCTTGTCGGCCTTGAGCCGCAGGACAATCACCTTATCCGGCGCGCTCGCGAAGACTTCCCGGGTGTAATGCACGCCCTCGGCGGTATAGCTCACCGTGGATGTGGCGGTGTCAAGGCTCAGCTCGCGCCGGTAGTTTGCGAATGAGGGCGACTCGGAAAACGTCAATTGCAAATCACCCACCGTCTGATACGGCATTTGGCCGAGCGGCTTGGCCATGACCTTTGCGCTGAGGAGCGAGGCAGCCTCCCGGTATTTCCCTTCGTTTACCAACTGCCGCACTTGCGGCAGCGCGTCCTTCGCCTGGGGATTGACGGGGTTATAAGGCCCGCCGGCCCAGAGCGTGCCTTCGTTGAGCTGGAGCCGCTCTTGGTTTACCCCACCGAAAACCATTGCCCCGAGGCGTCCGTTCCCCACCGGCAGCGCCTCCACCCATTTCGCCGCCGGCTTGTCGTACCATAAGACCAAGGGATCGCCGCCAGCGGATTCTGAGGCGATTCCGGGCGCCGTCCAGGCGGCCATGATTGTCGATATGACACAGTAAAGGCGGATGGAGAAGTTGTTCATGCGAGGCTTTGAGTCTGGTGTCCCGGCTAAAGATCTGGCTTGCCTTTTAGATAGAGTTCGCGGACCTCTGCATCGCTTAAGGCTCGGCTGAACAACTCGAATTCATCGAGCGACCCGCTCAGATTGCGGATCAGCGACGGCTCGGGGTTCGGGCCAAGGCGCGCATTCCAGTTGCCTAACTCGGCTGAGCCGACCCTGAAAGGCGGCCCGATCTTCAGCTCGTGGCGAGAGACCGGCGAGCCGTTCACGTAATGGACCAACTTCCCGGCTTTTCCGTCGATGACCACGGCCAAATGCTGCCACATTCCGAGGTTTGCGAGCGACGACACAGGAGGGCTGGCCAGAATCTGGAACTTCCCAAACCGCGGACCGAACACCGTGAGGCCCAGAACGCCATCTCCGCGAATCAGCCAGTGTACCGTTCCGGGATCGAATCCATCCGACATGAACAGCGAGTTGAAGTCCCGGTCCAGTCCCTTCAGGCAGACCCATGCCGAAAGGGTCATGGCTCGGAATTCGTTGGGCACGGCCAGGCGCACGCGGTCGTTGACGCTTCGGAATTCGAGGGCCTTTTTCTCCCGCCACCGGCCTTGTGCGGGCTGGCAGCCCACAATGATGCCATCCTCCGGCAGGCCGTTCTTGGCAGCCTCGTTGGGCAACGTCCCGTCCAGGTCGCTGAGGTTCTCGAAATCAAACCGCACCACCAGGGAAGGGTCCCGGTTCAGTTCCGCGCTTGAGAGCCGCCATTGGTCGTAACGGACGGCCTCCGAGGCAAGTGAACGCTCCTGGAATTCGAACATGGGGGCGAAGCCCTCCGCGCTGGCTGCCATCAACTGGGGCAGGTCGTTTCCCTGAACCAGGGCTGCCTGGCCTTCGGCCAGCGACTGCTCCCCGGCTCTTCCGGGCTGGAGCTCTACCTTCCCTTTGAAAACGTGGACTTCGGTTCGACTTCGGCTGGCGTCGATGCCAAAAGCAGTTCCCAAATCAACCACGCTGAGCTGACCAGTTTTCAGCCGAAAGCCGCGCGCAGGCTTCGGCACCTCTGCTAAAACCCGACCGGAAACACAAAGGGCCTCGTTCGGAGAAACCAGCCGCAGTTCCACTGGACCTTCAATTACCAGTCGCGCCCCGCTGTAAAAGACCACCTGCGCCAGCCCGGACTCCAGTTGAAGACTTCCCGGTTCCAGGGCGCTGCCCACCCGCGGCGATTGAGTCTTCGGGCTCCAACGCGCGTCCACAGTGCGTGTCAACATCGCCACGGCAGAACTGGTCGCTCCGCTCCGGGTCGCTGACCACCTCAACCAGACCGTCCCAATGCCACCGGCGATTAGCATCAGGCAGGCCGCCAGGGCCAACACCCGTACTAGCTTCCACCTGACCGGCAGCTTCACGGGGTTCAGAGGGACGAGATTACCTCGGTCGCCAGCGTTCACCGCAGGCAAACTGAGAGGAGCCGACGCATCCCCAACCTGGGAAAAAAGGTCAGGATCGGAGGCTAACCGGCTATGAAGCTCGACTTGGAATAAATACTCGTCCCGCGCCCTCGGGTCGCTCCGCAGTAGCTCGTTCAAGGCTCCCATCTCGGCCTCGGTAGCCGAGCCGTGGCATACGGCAGCCACTGCATCGCTAAACTCGGGGGATGGAAAGCTCAAAGTCATGCCATCTCCGGTCGTGTCTGCCCCTCGACGCAAAGCTGAAGGGAGTGTCGAATCCGTTGCAGCATCTTGTAGGTGGCGGCAGCGCTGCGGCCTGAGCGCTCCGCCAGCCTTTCGATCCCAACGCGTTCGTAGTAATACCCTTCCACCAGCGAGCGTTGTCCCTCGGGCAGCTTTCGCAGGCAGCCCTCGAGGTGCTTCAACCGCAACTCAAACTCAGGCTGCAGTTCCTGCCGCCGTTGCGCCAGATCTTCCGCCAATCCACGCTCCAGCAGGGTCTGCCAGCGCTGGCGTCTCTCGATCCACTGTCGCGCCTTGTTCAAAGCGAACCGGCACGCCCAGGGAGTGAAAGGCTGGGCAGGATCGTAGTTGTCGAATTTTTCCCAAAGGGCCATGGCGGTTTGTTGAACGATATCCTCGGCATCCGTGACATTCGGGACCAGGGCGGCCACATAGCGGAAAACCTCCCGCTCGCTGCGCAGGAATAGCGAAAGGAACCGCTGCTGCGCGGCGCTGGAATCACCGAACTGGCGCGTTGAATCTGTCGTCATCCGTTCATTTCTATCAATACTTCCCAAAAACTGCTACTTTTGGACATCGAATCCGTTTAGTTGTCCAAAAGTGGCAGCCTGGCGGAAGTACTGGTAGCTATGAATCAATCCTCTTGCAGTTCTGGTATGAACCGACGCCGTTTTCTTGCCGCGACAGGGCTGACTCTTGCCGTGCCCACCATTATTCCCGCCAGCGCACTGGGGCGGGAGGAAAAACCGGCTCCCTCCGAGCGCGTCACCATGGGCATAGTCGGCTGGGGAATGCAGGGGCCGGCCAACACCGGGGAGTTTCTCCGGCTTAAGGATTGCCAGGTCGTCGCTGCTTGTGACTTGGACAAAAACCATCTCCAAGCCGCCGTCAGCACTATCAACGGGCACTACCAAAACCAGGATTGCAGGGCCTATCACGATTTCCGCGAGCTGATGGCCCGGAAGGACATCGATGCCGTCATGCTGGCCGTGCCGGACACCTGGCACGCCCTGATCGCAGTCGAGGCCGCCAAAAACAAGAAAGACATCTACGGGGAGAAGCCGCTCGCACGGACCATTGCCGAACAGCAGGCCATCGTCAAGGCTGTGCAGCAAAACGACCGTATCTGGCAAACCGGTTCATGGCAGCGCTCGCAGGGGACATTCAGGCGCGCCGCCGAAATTGTCCGCAACAACCTGATTGGCAAGGTCACCCGTGTCGAAGTAGGGCTGCCCGCCGGCCATACCGATTTTGCCCGCACTGGCGGGCCGCTGGCCGCGAAACTTAAGGAGGGCGCGTGCTCAAACTTCCTGGCCAAAGTCGTTCCCGGCACCCCCGAGTGGGACGCGGCTGTGACCCAGCCTCCAGCTGATCTGGATTACGAGAGGTGGCTTGGCCCCTCCCGCCAGGAGCCTTACATCGGTGCTCGGGTCCACATGAACTGGCGCTGGAATTACAACGTAGGCGGCGGCCAGTTGCTCGACTGGATTGGGCATCATTGCGACATTGCCCATTGGGGGCTGGATATGGACCAGACCGGCGGCCCCTTGGAAATCGAAAACAGCGTTGGCGAATTCCCGCCGGCCAACGCCATCTGGAACACGTGCACCCGTTACCGCATCAACCTGAAGTACCCGAAGGACATCACCATGATCATCGCTGGCGGTCATGGCGATATCCGCAGCGGGACCAAATGGATCGGCATCGATGGCTTTGTCTCGGTTGACCGAGGTAGGTTCGACGCCTCGAACATTGACTGGCGGGCTCAACTCCCCGACGACGCCAAAGTGCGTCTCTACGCTTCCGATAACCACCAGGCTAATTTCATCGCATGCGTCAAGTCCCGCAAACCGACCATCACCCCGGTTGAAACCGGCCACCACTCCGCCATTCCGGGCCATCTTTGCCTCATCTCGTTGCTCACCGGCCACGATGAAAACGGCCAACGCATCGGCCGAAAACTAAAATGGGACGCCGAACGAGAGGTTATCCTCGACGACATGGAAGCGAACAAACTCTTGGCCCGTCCTCTCCGTGGCCCGTGGAAACTTGCTTGATGCGGCAGGCCATCGCTGCGACGACCTTGGCCGAGGCAGATTCTGGTGTCGAAGATGAAGTTTTTGAAGATAATAGCCGGTACCTGCTCTTACACTAGAAGTTCTATGCCGACTTCTGCCGACACAGGCCGGTGCATTTGAAAAGCCCTGCAAAACCGCTTTTTTCCTGAGGTTTTCGAGCGCTTTTTTGCCTTCGGATCAGAAGGTTGCAGGTTCAAGTCCTGCCGGACGCGCCAACTTTTGAGCAAAATTGAGGCTTTTCGAGTTTGTCCGAAGGCCAAAGAATTCCTCCGTACCTGATTTTACACTTGGAAAGTCAGAAGCTCTGATCTCCGGATCGCGATTGCAGATCCCGGGCTTCTACAAGAGCGCTTACTTTCCCCGGCTTCCTTTCCACCGCTCAAAACTTGCATCACTGTCTTGTGGTACGCGACACGAGGATGTGGGTTAATGCGTCCAATACGTCGCTGAGACGTTTCGACACATCTTCGGTCAAGAAACGCACGACGAGATAACCGTTTTCCTGGAGGAGAAAGTCCTTGCGCCGGTCACGGCGGTAGGCCTCCGGATCAGCCAGATGCTGCGGACCGTCCAACTCAACCACAAGGCGCGCCTCCGCATCGAGAAAATCAATCTCCATCTCTCCTCGATCATCGAACTGAATTGGCAGTCGGGTGTTCAACTTGAACCGACCGCGGGTAACGGGCAACGTTTGGAGCCGGCGGTAAAGAAAGGCTTCTGTCGCACTCCGGGCGTGTGCACAGCCTTCAGGCGTTGGGACGAGCTTGGCCGCAGCATGCAGGAAGAGATCTGCCAAGGGAACATCCACTCCATCTGTGATGAGCCGACGGACGCTGGCAGCATAATCCCGCTTCCATTCTGGCGCGATCGGTAAGGGGACTTCGGCCGGCCAACCGGGAACAGCGCTGCCAGGCAATTGGATTTCATAGCCCACAGCCTTGTATCCTTCGCAGCGGCGATCGAACATCCGGGCCAGCATGGGCACATTTAAGTCAGCGTAGTCGTAAACCCGAACCTCACGTTTGTGCTCGTGCAACCGATGCAGGCGACCCACATACTGAGCCACTGTGCCACGCCAGGATATCGGCAGCGTAACAAATAGTGTATCTAGGCGTGGGTGGTCAAATCCCTCCCCGACGAACTTGCCTGTCGCAATCAGCACGCACGCCTCCTGTTCCGGGATAGTGTTCAACTGATCCAGGGCGTTGCGCAGTTCCTTTTTTCCCATACCTCCCCTTAGGGTGATTACGTGGGATATGTGGGCGCTGAGCGAACTCGCTAATTGCTCCAAATGTTCGGTGCGCTCAGTCAGGACGAGCGGTTTACGACCCGAACGAACCGCCTCGAGCACATCTCCACAGATCAGCTGGTTTCGGGCGGAATCGACTATCAGAGACTGGTAGAGGGCATGGAATTGGAACCGGGAGTCAGTTTCCGCCGGCTCAGCTGCCATGAAGTTCGTCGGTCGCACGATCACACAGTGGGCAAATGGCCGCGCCGCCGCCTGCGCCTTCGCATTCACCCGATATCGAACCGGGCCACATTGCATAAAAATGATCGGATGATGTCCATCCTTGCGAGTCACGGTCGCAGATAAACCCGTAACAAAACGGGCCTTGGCCCGGCGAGCAACCAATTCGAAACTATGGGCCGAAAGATGGTGACATTCGTCCACGACGAGATGGCCATAGTTCGCAACCAGGTCATTGACGACGCCCTTCCGAACGAGGCTTTGGATGATGGCCACATCGATCTTTCCTGTGATCCGCTTTCGACCGGCACCTATCTGGCCGATTTCCCCGGGGGGAACACCCAGAAACTGGGACAATCGTTCCACCCACTGATTCAGCAACTGCTGGCGGTGAACCAGGACAAGGGTGCTCACTCCGCGTTGGGCGATTAGCCAGGCGGCCAGCACGGTCTTGCCAAACGCAGTGGTAGCGGCTAGCACACCGGTATCGTGAGCCAGCATTGCCTTTGCGGCAGCCAGTTGTTCGGGCCGGAGTTCACCTCTGAAGGAAAGCTGCAGTGACGCACCTCCGAAACGTTCATCGTGCAGAACCGGCTTAACATTCAGTCGCTGCAGCAATGCTTCGATATCCCCCAGCAAACCACGTGGCAGAGCAATGTGTTTCGGGTGGTCTTCCGCGCATTGGATAATTCGTGGTTTGTCATAGACCGGCAGCCTCATGGATTGGGCGCGGTAGAACTCCGGATTTTGGAAGGCGGCCAATCGCACCAGTCTATTCCGCAACTGCGCCGGCAAGTGCTCCTTGGCGATGTAAACCTGGTCTCCCAACACCAAGTCCAACTCCGAGGGCAGAGGTTCGGTTATGGGTGGGTCGCTTACCTTTCGTGAGGGAGGAGCGGTCCAAGGAGCGTCGTCCTCTGACTCAAGCGCCAAGACTGACCGGACTCCGATGATCCGGTCTTTGCTTTGAGCCTCTCTTACGAGCGCCTCGCATTGAGCTTTAGTCACCCGCTTGATGGATGAAAGGAAAGCCCATTGGTCGGGGTAGGGCTTGAACCCCTCGTCCACAAACAGGCTATTGCCATTCAACCTCGGTTGCTTTTGCAGTGGCAGGGCGATCAGATTCCCAAAGCCACCTTTGGGCAAAGTGTCCTGATTTGGGAACAGCCGATCATAGGACTTCAGACCGATCTCCGGGCGAAGTTCCATTGCCTGAGTCAGGAGGGACGAACCGAGGTTTCGGGCAAGCCGGGCGGGAGTCGCCTCTTCGAAGAACAACCAAATGTGGCCACCGTTGCCAGACCTGGAACGTTCCAAGGCACCCGTAAGCGAGTGGTTGTTACATATCCTCAGGACTGCCTGAGCATCACTGCGCCACTCGTCCCCATCGAAATCCATTGCCAGAAATCGGCAGGTTTCGTCCAGGCGCATTGGATAAACACCCATGACGAAGGGGCGCCCTCGTTCATCCATGCCGGAGAGATGGCACCGGATGACTTCATCCGTGACGGGCAGCATTTTGCGGTGGGGACAGGCCGCACACTTGATACGCGGCTTTTCACAGAGCCCGCGCACCCACTCGTTGGCACAGGCAGGCGAATAGCCGCTGCGACCAGTCTTTTGACTTTCAAACCGAGCCGGGTAGACATCCGCCCTTCCCTGAAACAATGACCGAAACAGCGCGATCTTGGTTTCCGCCGGGGAGGCGTTTGTGGCAAAGTTGGTCATCCCACCTCAGCCAGAGCCGCCTGGATCGTCGCCACCGGCAGAAAGAGCTGCAGTTCATTCGAAGGCAGCGGGACAAAACCAAAATGCTCGTAAAACGCTTTCGCCGGATGATCTTTCGCGTCTACGAAAAGACCGATACCGCCCGCCATGCTGAAGATCTCGAGAAACTTCTTCATCGCCGCAACCAGCAGGATTTTTCCGAGGCCGCGCCCATGGTGGTGTTTGGAGACCGCCAGACGCCCCAGACGGACCCCTGCCACGCTGCGCGGCAATTTTCCCGCCTCAACCGGCGGAAGCACATCCGATTGGATCTGGCAGAGATTTAGCGCAAAAAAGCCGAGAATAGGTTTGGGCTCCGTAGCTAATTCATCGACAAGAACGAAGGTGCGTGAGATTCCCCGGCTTGCGTGTTGCCGTGCCGTTTGCTTGAGGAACAAATTCAGCGGCTCACTCCCGCAGTCGAAGCCGTCCCGGTCGTGGACCTTTGCCAGAGGCTCAATCCTATGCACGCACAGAGCCCTTGAAACTTTTTACGGCATCCTTTAGGGCCTTATTGGCCTTTGGAGGTGAGTCGAGCAGCCCAAGGACCTTACGGGCATCTCGTTGAGACAGCCGAATCACGGACTCACGTTCAAGAATTCGTTGCGCTTCCTGATAAGCCGTCTGTACCACAAATTGGTTCACGGTGGCACCCAACAACTCAGCTGCCTGTTCCAACGTTGCCCGGACGTTCTCCGAAACCCGCGCGGTGATCCGTTTGCGAGGCTCGTCCAATACATGTTCCATAGCATTATGGTGCCATTATGGCACCGGCATGTCAACTGAGTGGAAGTATGTTCCTGAGGAGCCGGATCAGGGTCGGAATCGTTGGTAACTGTTTTTACACTTGGAAAGTCAGAAGTTCCAACTATCGGCTCGTAGTTGATTCGAAAAGTCCCCATGAGAACCGGAACTGTATAGAGGCTTGAGACTCCTCGCCCGGCTGACACCATCCTGGGTCGCTGGGGAAAGAGTTTTGTCGAAATGATGGAGCGTGCAGCATTGGACTTGCGCAAACGTGACAAGGGTCTTAGTCTTACATTATGAGTAAGACAGCGCTGATGTCACTGACCATTCGCCTGCCGGCGGAGGAGCATTCGGCTCTGTGCGCCAAAAAGAACCGCAGCGCGTGGGTGAGGAATGCGATCAACGAGAAACTGCAGCGCGAGGCGGCGGCACGCCCGGCTAAGCCACAGACGGCACTGGGCCGGAAGCTATGGGCTGCTCGGGCGGAGTATCAAAGGGCTGGCGGTCGGTTGCTCTCGCTGGACGAAGTGTGCCAGGAAGTGGCTGCCCGAAGAGGAGAGCGATGACGCGTACCTATTTGGACAGTTCTGTGCTCATTCAAGCCGTTCAAGGTGTGGATGGCGACAAGACAGCCGGGTTGCTGGAAGATCCCGAACGCGAGTTTGTGGCAGCGACTTTTCTAAAGCTGGAATTGCTGCCGCAGCCAACGTTCCACAAGCGCAAGGCCGAGTTGGAGTTCCTGGAGGCTTTTTTCGAACGGGTCGTGGAATGGCGTAATGCCGATGAAGCTCTGGTAACCGCGGCGTTGGCGGAGGCCCAATCGGTTCCCTTGACCGCTCTGGATGCCATCCACGTTGCCGCCGCCAAAGCGCTTGGATGCGATGAATTCATCACTGCTGAGAAACCGGGTAAGCCGTTGCACAAGGTCAGAAGTCTTAAAGTCCGCTTCCTCCCAAGCGTTTAGCCGTATGGCTATGCTGCTCTCCCGCGAGGAGGCCGAGCTGGAATCCGCCGGAAAAATGGTGGGATATTATGATGTCATTGTCGCAGCAACCGCATTAGAGCGCGGTAGTCAGGTCGCCAGTTTTAACCAAAAGGATTTCGCGGCCATCAAGGGATTGACCGTCATCGAACCAAAATAATATCGGCAGACGTCCGAACTCGTAACCCGGTATGTCGCAAATTCAGTTTCCGCCCATAACGGACAAAGTCCGATTCCCACTTTTATTTACCGGCGGAGAGCATCCAGCCGGAGGGGAAGGTGAGAAGCTCTACTGCGCCGCCCTGCAGGCTGGCGACCAAAACAAGTGGACGCTGCTCATGAGAGTGTGGGCGAACCGTTTCGAGCAATTCCCTGATTCACTGCAATGAAAGCGATCTTCACCAGACTGCGTCATAGCTGCGACGACCTTGCTGAAGGCTGGCATCCATCTTGAAATCTGATCAGCTCATGAACTCTCCTCGATCATTGCTGGTTCTCTTCTCGCTGCTGTTCGTTGCCTCGGCACCTGCGGCGATCACCATCATACCGGCCGACTCGGCTCCGCTCATGTTTGCCGCTGCCGAAGTTCAGCGCGCCGCGAATGCGAGCGGCTCATCCGCACCCAACCTGACCCTCCAGGTCGAGCCAGGGGTGCCGCAAGCGTATCGTATAGAGCGCGACGGCGCGGCGGTGCGCGTCGTTGGTGGGGATGCGATCGGCGCGATGTATGGCGGGTTGGACGTGGCTGAGGCCATCCGCACTGGGGCGCTGGCTTTATTGAAGGACTCCGACCACGCGCCGCACATCCAGCAGCGCGGACTCAAGTTTAACATCCCGCTGGATCTGCGCACGCCCAGCTACACCGACCCCTCCGACGCGGCGCAGGCCAACATGACTGAGGTTTGGAGCCTGGAGTTTTGGCGCGAGTTCCTCGATGACATGGCCCGCCACCGTTACAATGTGCTCTCGCTTTGGAGCCTTCATCCCTTCCCCAGCATTGTGAAAGTGCCGGAGTTTCCCAACGTGGCCCTCGACGATGTCTGGCGCACGACGGTGAAGCTGGACGCGAATTTCGATGCCAACGGCAACAACTTCGTGAAGCCGGAGATGCTCGCGCATCATGAGATCATCAGGAAGATGACCATAAATGAAAAGATACAGTTCTGGCGTGAGGTCCTGCAACTAGCCAAGGACCGTGGCGTGGATGTGTATTGGTTCACCTGGAACGTCTTCCTGTTTGGCGCAGAGGGCAAGGATAGCATCACCAGTGACAAGACCGCGCCGCGCACGATTGAGTATTTCCGCGCCAGCGTGCGCGAGACGATCAAGACGTACCCATTGCTTGCAGGCTTCGGCATCACGGCCGGGGAAGGGATGCCGCTCGCTGATTTTAAGAAAATCACCAAGGAGCAGTGGCTCTGGCAAACCTATGGTGAGGGAATTCGCGATGGGCTGAAAGATACGCCCGGGCGGAAGTTCCGGCTCATTCATCGCTTCCACATGACGGCCTTGGGCGAGATTCGGAAGGAGTTCGCTGAGCTGCCGTGCCCGCTTGATCTCAGTTTCAAATACGCCATCGCGCACATGTACTCCGTGCCGGATCCCGGCATGATCAAACCCGTGCTGCCGCTGCTCTCGCCCCAACTCCGCAGTTGGCTCACCGTGCGCAATGACGACATCTACAGTTTCCGCTGGGCCGACTACGACTATGCGCGTGCCTTCATCAAAGCCGTCCCGCCGGCGGACAAGATCGCTGGCTTCTACATGGGCCCCGACGGCTACCTCTGGGGCCGCGATTTTCTGACCCAGGACGTCACCGGTCGGCGCCCGACCGTCATGCAAAAACAATGGCTCTCCTTCGCGCTCTGGGGCCGCCTCGCCTACGAGCCCGATCTGCCCGCCGCCGCCTTTACCCGCCTAACCGCCGCACGCTTCCCCGGGGCTGACGTGCCCAAGCTCACCGCTGCGTGGGCCGATGCTTCGAAGACGTTTCCCTATATCACTCGGTTCTTTTGGGGTGACATCGACCTGAAATGGTTCCCCGAGGCCTGCCGGAGAAAACAAGGCTTCTACACCGTGCGCCACTTCGTCGAGGGTGGCACGATGCCCGGGGCCGGCGTGCTCAATATCATCGAGTGGCGCGACGGTCTGCTGGCGAAAAAAATGCCAGCCGGCGTGACCCCGCTGGACATTGCCGCGACCCTGGAGACCAACGCCACCCGCGCTCTTCAGGCGTTGCCCGGACTCCGCACCGCCACCGTCAGTCCCGCCTCCACCCGCGAATACACCGCCACCCTCGGCGACATCGAGGCCATGGCCCACCTCGGTCTGTATTACGCGGCGAAAATTCGCGG
>DIXK01000016.1 GCA_002428665.1 Verrucomicrobia subdivision 3 bacterium UBA6082 | reverse complement strand
ACCATTCCAGATGAGTCAGCCGTTCACCAACGCACCATTGCTTTTTTGTCTTAAGCCGGATATTTGTTCGCCTCGGTTCGCCCGCACTCCGGCGCACCTGACACCGCATGTATTTGAATCTCGATCTTTTTTTAAGAGCCGAACGGCTTTCGTTTTTCAAGAGCCCGTTCAGCGCGCGGCGTTGGGCATTCCTGGTTTTCTTCACGACGCTTTACCTGGTGATGTGGTGCGTGGTCGCCTGCGGTCGTGCCTTGGATCACATCTTCTTCCCCGGGTTCAAACGCCAGCCGATGCGGTCTCCAGTGTTCATTGTGGCACCACCGCGCAGCGGAACGACGCTCACGCAGAAGCTCCTGTGTCTGGACGAGGAGCGGTTCGTGCACAACAAGATGTATCAGACTGTCTTTCCGGCGGTGGTCTGGCAGCGAACGATCGATGCCGTGGTCTGGCTGGATCGGCACACGGGGCGATGCCTGGAGCGCTTGCTTGGATGGGCCGAAAAGAAATGGTTCGGGGGGTGGGATGAAATGCACAAGATGCGACTGAACCAGCCCGAGGAGGACGATGGATTTTTCGTCTATACTTTTGTCACCGAGGCCATTTATCTGCTGTTTCTGCACGTGGACGAGCTCTGGGAAGCTGGGTTTCCAGATGCGCTCGCGCCGGTGAAGCGTCGGAAAGTGATGGACTTCTACCGGAGTTGCTTGCAGCGCCGGCTCTACGTTAGCGGGCCGGAGAAGACGATTCTCACGAAAGCCACCCAGTCGTCTGGTGCGGTGGAGTCTTTGCTCGAGGCCTTTCCCGACGCCAAATTCATTACCATTATCCGGCATCCCTACAAGTCCGTCGCTTCGCATGTCAGCGTTTTCTGGCCGGTCTGGCAGGCGCATTCGCCGGAGTTGGCCAAGAACGGTCCCGTCTCCAAAGCCTACGCCCGGTTGGCGGTTAAGTGGTTCCAGCACCTATATGCCTTTCGCAACAGGCTGCCCGCAGGGCAGTATCACTGCATCGATTACAGGGACCTCGTGAAAAACCCGAAAACCGAAATTGAGAAGGTCTACGAACATTTTGGCTGGAAAATCACGGAAGAGTACCGGGCGCGGTTGACGGCGGCCACCCAACGGCAACGCGAATTCAAGAGCACTCACGAGTATTCCCTTGAGGAATTCGGATTATCCAAGGAATGGATCCAGGAGGAGCTCGGTGAGGTTTTCGAGCACTACCAACTCCCGCGATGATCGCCTTTCCTCGGAGCCGGGTTCTTGTATAATACACTTGTGAACGACACTCTAACTACGGCAGAAAGTGCGCCAGCTACCCCGGTGACGACCGGACTGGACATCGGCGAACTGCTGCGAAAGTACGAAGGGCAGAATTACCAACTCCATGCCCAGCATATCAATCCGGCAAACGTCCGGACGCTGAAAACCATCGGGTTTGACCGCTGTTACGTTCGCGCTGAAGGGCCTTACCTTTGGGATGTGCAAGGTACGAAATACTTGGATTTGCTCTCTGGCTATGGCGTTTTCGGGCTGGGCCGCAACCATCCCGAGATCCGGCGGGTGCTGGCCGATTTTCTTAAGCTCGAATACCCGAGTCTGGTGAAGATGGAGGCGCCCCTGCTATCGGGAGTGCTCGCCGCCGAGTTGAAGAAACGCATGCCCAACCAGTTGGACATGGTTTTCTTCACTAACTCCGGTGCCGAAGGAGTCGAGACGGCCATCAAGTATGCTCGTTGTGCCACCGGTAAACCGGCTATCATCCACTGCAAAAAGTCGTTCCACGGGCTGAGTTGCGGGGCTCTCTCCTTGAATGGTGACGAGAGTTTCCGGGAAGGCTTTGCACCGTTCTTGCCGGAGTGCCGCATGATTCCTTATGCGGACCTCGCCGCCCTCGAAGCGGAGTTGCGTAAGGGGGACGTCGCGGCATTCGTCGTTGAGCCGGTTCAGGGTAAAGGTGTGAACATTCCCCCGCCGGGCTACTTGCGTGAGGCTGCACAACTTTGCCGCAAACACGGCGCTCTATTCGTGGACGACGAGGTGCAGTCGGGCATGGGCCGGACGGGTCGTTTTCTTGCGATTGAGTATGACCAAGATGTGGACCCGGACATCGTGGTGCTGGCGAAGACCTTGTCGGGCGGATTCGTGCCGGTTGGGGCCGTGCTCTGCAAGAAGTGGATTCACGAGAAGGTGTTTTCGAGCATGCAACGGTCTGTAGTTCACAGTTCCACATTCGGACAGGGCAGCTTCGCCATGGTCGCGGGGTTGGCTTCGTTGGATGTGATCGACCGATACGGACTGGTGCAAAAAGCGGAAAACATGGGTAACATGATCGGCGAAGGCTTGCGTGCCCTGATTCCACGCTACGAGTTTCTCAAAGAGGTGCGCTGGCGTGGTTTGATGGTCGGTATCGAGTTTGGACCGCCCAAGTCGCTAGGCCTTAAAACTGCCTGGGCCGTGATGCATAAAATGGACAAGAGCCTATTCCCGCAAGCGGCCATCATTCCCTTGATGGACAAGCATCACATCATCACCCAGGTGGCTGGACACGCCATCGATGTGGTGAAATTGCTGCCACCTATGGTGATCCAGGAGGTTGACGTGCGGTGGTTCCTGTCTGCCTTTGAGGAGGTGGTCGCCCAAATGCACAAGTTCCCAGGTCCCGCATGGGATGTGCTCTTGGACATCGGCAAGATGACGATCACCAACCGAGCCCGCTGAGCCAGCTACCTAGCAGCTTCGCGCAGGTCAAAAGGACTGAACATGCCGTAGGCCACCGTATGGTACCTGTTACCCGGTGGTAATCCTCCTTCAGGTGCTCTATGGAATGCACTCGGCCACGCGGCCCCGAGCGACGGGTTCCCGTGATGTGGCCCCAGGAGATTCTTCAAGGTTCCGAATACTGTGACCTCGATCTCATTGCTCCCGTTCCTCAAGAACGAACCGACCTCGCACTCCCACGGCGCTGCGTCTATATAGCCAGCCAGCTTTCCATTCACAGTGACCTTGGCGACAGCCCCGAGCCATTCTCCCAGAGCCACGCGATAGGCCATGCCCCGCTTTTTGTTTACGTCGAAATTGCCGCGGTAAACCACTCCGGCGCTGTAAAACGGATGACCTTGAGCACTCCACCCGTTGCGCTTGGGCATCAATCCGCTCCCGTCCAGCAGGCAAACCGCCCGCCGGTCGCGGAATTCGCTGGAGATGCGCGCTACTGACACAGAATCCAGCTTTTGCGAGGAGGAGTTGAGGAACTGGATCTCCGCGAGACCGGCGAAGCCGTTATCCTGTTCCGCATTGGTGCATGGGTAGGTAACCCCGGCGTGGTTAGCCAGAACCTCGAGGCGCACAAACCGAACGGCGGGTCCCTCCACCCGAATCAATTCGGGCGCCGGATCGCCAGGCGTGGCCTTAGCCAGATCAAATGTGCCCAGATTGACTGAGAACTCTTCCGGTTGCTGTGCCGTGGCTCCCTTGAGCCGCATTCGGCTGACTCCGCGGCTGGTAAGGTCCCGAACATAAGTCTCGCTGTAATTCCAGATGTTCATCGCGAACCCGGAGACTTCCGCTCCAAGATCAAAAACGAGCCAGGGAGCCCGATCGTCCGTCCCTCCCCCAAAGCCAACACCGGCACTTAACCACATGGTCCGTTCCGGGGTTCCCGAGTGTGTCGGTACGGACGTAGTAGCTCCGAGTTCGAGAGCTTTCTCCGGCTCAATCACAAACCCTTTCGGAGCGCTTTCCAGCGAGAAACTGCCTAGCAGGTAAGCGGGTTCAAGCTCATGATACATGGTGAACGGTGAGGCTTTGAGGGTTATCTCGTTTTCGCCGGCACGAGCCAAGTGAGCAATGCGCATGCGGCCGAAAGCACGATCCAGCCACCAGGATTTGCGGTCCCAGGCTACGGGAGAGCCGTTGCATCGAATGGAATACAGGTCCGGCCTCTCGATCACCAAATCTAGGTCCTCTGGCACGCGCTCCTCGATCACAAATTTATAAGTTGCTTCGAATCCGCTGCCTGGCGGGAACGTCTTCGAAATCAGTTCATCCTTGAACTGCACCGCGCTGTCCCACGGGTTACGGTCCATGCCATTCTTTTGCCAGACGAAATGATTAGCCTGGTAGAAATAGGTGTTCACCCGGGTCTCTTCCCCTGCAGTCACATCGACGTGGTCGAGCACTAGCACGTTCGGTTCCAGACGATGGGTTTGCAGCGGAGCGCTCGCGGTAATGACGGTGGTTTGTCGGGTCGGGGGCAAAACTGGCTTTGTCGGCTTTCGGCTCAGGAAAATTAGTTGGCTCCCGCAGGGAGGTAGGTCGAAAGAGACTGAGATGCCCTGAATCAGGCGAGTGAAGGGCAGGGGGGCAGTCTTGCCTGTGTAGGCATCCCAATTCTCCGCGCCGTTCAGCCCGGAGAGGACCACACCACGGGAAGGATGATCGATGCTGGTGTTGACCACTAACAACAGTTCGCCGTCCTTCAGCACCCGGCGGTGATGAAAAAGCAGGCCGTTGTCGCCCGGAGTGCGGTCGATGGCGAAGCCATCAGCCTGCTGTTTTTCGCGTAGGGCCTGAATGGTTTCGCGAGTCCAAACAGCGAGTCTGTCTGCGGCAAAGGCTGGGTGCGCAAAAAAGTCCTGAACATCATCGCGCAGTTCGCCATCCATGCGGCATGGACGTGGTCCTGGGACAAACACCAAGGGTTTGGCCCCTTGTAGCAACTCCGCGGTTTTGCGATTCAGATTCTCGGTGAATGGGGGCAGCACGACTCGGTCATACTCTCGATTTCCGATCTTCAGCGCGGTAGCACCTGTCCGCCGATCCTGGACAAGGGCGCCATGGCGCAGGATGATATCTTCGCTGGCGAGGTCATATTCAATTTGTGCGGCTTCGAGCTGCACCAGCAACGTGAAAAAAGAGCTTCCGAGACGTCCGAGCTTCTCGTGGTCACCCTGATACATCCAGGCGGTGGTCGTGGGTTGCAACACCATCACGCGGTTAACCTGTTCTCCCGAGGACAAAGCCGCCGAAAGCCGAGCGAAATACCCTGCCGACACGTGATAGGCTTCCCACCACGGGTCGTGATAGGAGAACGACTGCGGATGATCGCGCTTCCGGGCCCCGCGCAATGTGGTGAAGGTTAAGTGCTGATTAAGGGTGTTTACGCCCAGCACCTCCAGCCAATCCCCGATCCGCTTCATATCCTCGAATCTAAGGTCCCATCCACCCGCTCCGTAGATTTCGCAAAGGGTCCGGCGCCTTCCCAGTTGATTTGCAACGCTAGAAAGTTCCTTTACCATCCGGATGTTGCCAAACTGCGCGTGCGTGTGCTCCGCATATTGGTTCATGAGGCAGTCAATCGCAGGACGCTGATGCCACGCATACATCGCCATGTTGTCGGGCACTCCAACGCACTCGGGCCACTCGTGATCCCAATAATGCCCCGTCCACTCCAGTCGGTTGCTCTGGCAGTATTCAAAATGGGGGCGAGCCCAACGCTCCACAAACAACTCGTGCAGCAGTTGGAAATAGTGGTGGCGGGTTTTGCGCCAGTCGCCGGTGGCTTCGCGCAGTTCGGGCAGAAACGATTTTAAATCATATCCCCAGCGTGCCTGGAAATCAGCAACCAAGGTTTCGCTCCACGGCCAAGAACCTCCAACCGGGCGAATGTTTGGTTCGTCTGTGAACACACCGGGAATCCTTGTGCCAAACATTGATCCTAATCGCTCGCGATAAGGCTCGAGTGTCACCTCGATGAATTTCTCAGTCACCCCCGGCGAAAGGAGATTCACGTAAGACCGATTGCCGTGCCACGGCGAATTACTAGCCCGAACCTCCGAAGCTACCAGTAATTTGCCTGCTCCGGCGTGCTGGCCGTGCCTGACCTTGTCGGTCACATTCTCAAATCCGTTGGCGGTCCGCTGGTAAACGGCTACTAGGTCGTCTGACCATTTGGGTGTGGTGCTGACTTCCTTCAAGATCAGTCCCCGTCCGCGAGACTCCGGCATCGCCTCCGGCACCAGGCCGCCCGCAAATCCCGAAGGGTAGGAGTTCTCGTCATAAATCCAAACATTCATGTCGAGGCGTTCGGCTTCCTCGAGAGCCACCTTCCACAGCCGGAACCAGTCTTCGCCAAGGTAGGGAGTCATCAAACCGGGGCGGGGATGCACCCAGACCTGTTTCACCTCCTGGCTGGCTAACTCGCGCAGCGTATCCTGGATCTGTTGCTCGGTCAGCATGTCGTTCCAGACCCACAAAGGTCCGGTGCTGTAGTCGCGCGTCGGTTTGCGAAACATCCGCTTCGCCTCTGACGACTCAGTCCCCGTCGCCTGGCACATGCAGCCCGCCAGCAACAGCAAGCCACTGACGCAAACGATCCAAGTAGTTCGCAATGATTTCATAAGCCGACAACCGCTCCATCGTGTACAGCGGTCCAAAAAGCGCAAGCCTTCAAAAACAGCCGCAAGGGTTTGGAGAACGAAGATCTACGATTATGGCGCCGGCGTCTTGACGTATTGGCGCTCGGACGTTATAAGGTTTTGTTAAAGCAAAGAATTAATATGTCTGACAATAAGACCTCCGTTGGCATCGAGTCGGTATTGAATGAAAATCGTATTTTCCAGCCCGATGCCGAATTCAGTAAGAACGCGCACGTGAAATCCCTGGCCGATTACCGGAAACTCTACGAACGGTCCGTCAAGGACCCGGAGGCGTTCTGGGCTGAACAGGCTGAGCAGGAATTGGTCTGGTTCAAGCCTTGGAGCAAGGTGTTGGAGTGGGAAGAGCCTTTCGCTAAATGGTTTGTCGGCGGTCACCTGAATGTCGCTTACAACTGCCTCGATCGTCACCTGGGGACCCCGACAGCCAACAAGGCGGCTTTGATTTGGGAAGGCGAACCAGCAGTGCCTGGCAAACACGGGGAGGAACGAACCCTCACATATAAGCAACTCCATCACGAGGTGAGTCTATTCGCGAATGTACTCCGTCGGAATGGAACCAAGGCGGGAGACCGGGTAATTCTTTATATGCCTATGGTTCCGGAAGCCGCCATCGCCATGCTGGCGTGCGCGCGGATCGGTGCTGTTCATTCCGTAGTCTTCGGGGGGTTCAGTGCCCATTCGGTGGCCGATCGCATCCACGACTCCCAGGCAACCGTGGTCGTGACCGCCGACGGCGGGTTCCGGCGCGGTGCGGTGGTGCCGCTGAAACAGAGTGTTGATGAGTCGCTGACCCTGACAAATCCGCAGGGAGATCGGCTCGCAAAATCGATCAAGAGGGTGATCGTCTTGAAACGCACCGGTACGGAGATCTCAATGACCGAGGGGCGGGATGTTTGGTGGCACGAGGAGGTTCAACAGGTGGACAGCCATTGTCCGGCTGCGGCCATGGAAAGCGAGGCTCCCTTATTCATTCTCTACACCAGCGGATCAACTGGCAAGCCCAAGGGTATTCTGCATACGACCGGTGGGTATCTGCTCTACACGAAAATGACCAGCAAATACGTGTTCGACCTCAAAGCAGAGGACATCTACTGGTGCACCGCAGATGTGGGGTGGGTCACTGGCCATAGCTACGTGGTGTATGGTCCGCTGGCCAATGGCGCTACCAGTTTTATGTATGAGGGCGCGCCCAATTTCCCGGAATCGGATCGCTTTTGGAAAATCATCGCCAAATATGGGATCACCATTCTCTACACCGCGCCTACCGCGATTCGCGCCTTTATGAAATGGGGTCCGGAGTGGCCGGCTAAGCACGATCTTAGTTCCTTGCGCCTGCTCGGGACTGTCGGCGAGCCGATAAACCCTGAAGCCTGGATGTGGTACCACGAGCATATCGGTGGCAAGCGTTGTCCCATTGTCGACACTTGGTGGCAGACGGAAACCGGCGGGATCATGATCACGCCTCTTCCTGGAGCCATCCCCACCAAGCCAGGGTCGGCGACGTTGCCGTTTTTTGGGATTGTCCCGGAAGTGGTGGACGATTCGGGACGCGAGGTTCCTCGCAATTCAGGCGGCAAACTGATTGTGCGGAAACCCTGGCCAGCCATGCTGCGCGGCCTCTGGGGAGATGCCAACCGTTACCGGTCGGTGTATTGGAGCGAAGTCGAGCATGCTTACTTCACCGGCGACGGCTGCCGCCAGGATGGCGACGGCTACTTCTGGATTGTCGGGAGGATCGACGATGTGCTCAACGTGGCTGGGCATCGGATCGGCACCGCCGAAGTGGAGAGCGCACTCGTGAGCCATCATCATGTCGCCGAGGCTGCCGTGGTCGGTCGGCCTGATGCCCTCAAAGGCCAGGCACTGGTTGCCTTTGTCACCCTTAAGAGTGGTGTTTACGCTGCTCCTAGCCTTCGGGAGGAACTTCGCATGCACGTAGCCAAAGAAATCGGTCCCGTCGCCAAGCCGGACGACATTCGTTTTGCGGAAGCCCTTCCAAAGACCCGGTCTGGGAAAATCATGCGGCGCCTCTTGAAGCAAATCGCCTCGGGTACGGAAATCAAAGGGGACACCACCACCCTCGAAGACCTGAATGTTCTCGCCAAGCTAACCGCTCCGGAAGACTGAGCCCCATCTCGAAGGCAGCGTTCGTCTGGCTGTGCCGTTTCCAGCGTTTCATCCTGACCCGGCAAAGCGCTCCTCACAAACGGGGTTTTCCTACCCTGTTTGCTTTGGCGTGCTTGGCAGTGACGATGAACGCGACCCCTGCAACAACTAATTCCGGGCCGCAGGTCCAAGCCGCGTATCTGGCTGAGGTTCGCTCGATTTTGCGTCAAGTGCCGGTGATCTATGGCGAGATGCGGGTCTGGCGAAGTTCTCATCCTGCACCGGTGTCCACGTTGAAAGGAGTCGCGGATCATATAGACCACGTCCGCAACATTGCCGGCATCGACCACGTCGGCATCGGCTCGGACTTCGAGGGCTTTTTTGGCCAGGTCGAGGGGTTGGGGGATGTCTCGTGCTGCCCGAGCCTCGTGGCCGAATTGATGAACCGCGGCTATAGACGCCACGATATAGCTAAAGTCGCTGGCCTGAATCTTCTCTGGGTCTTTCGGGAGGTCGAACGCATAGGAGCAGAAATGAGGCAGAAGTGCGCGGGACAATTTTCTTCGTT
>DIXK01000008.1 GCA_002428665.1 Verrucomicrobia subdivision 3 bacterium UBA6082 | reverse complement strand
ATTTATTTATGACGCTGTGTATAGTGAAGTTGGGGAGAGCGACCTTGAGATCCTGCTGGCCGACTCCTTGAGCCCGCCGTTTCCGGAGTGGAGCGTGGAGAGTTTCCGGCGCATTAAGGGGGTGGGATTCCCTGCTGCATCGGTCTTCCAAAGCGTGAAAGGCTGTGTCCTTCGGTGGTCGCTGCATTTCACCTGGCTGACTTTACTCGGCCTCCCAGTTTTGCGCGAACAGGCCGCCCGAGCCGCCGGTGTGGATGAAGAGGATGTTCTCTTCGTTGTCGAAAGCACCCTCCGCGTTCAGCTTGAGAAGCCCGGCGAAAGCCTTTCCAGTGTAGACGGGGTCAAGGATAATGCCTTCATTCCTCGCCATGAACCTCACTGCATCGTTGCCCTCCTTCGAGGGGATGGCGTAACCCTCGCCCCACATAGGCGTCAGCTTCACGTCCTCGTCTTTGAATTCCATGTCCAGTTCCAGCAACTCGGCTGCGTCCCGCATGAGCCTCGGAACAATGGTCTCAAAAGGGTCGGTATCCACCGCTACGCCCATGACCCGAGCGCTGGGCAGGAAAAGCCGCGCGCCGAGAGCCGCGCCCGCGTGGGTGCCTCCCGAGCCGGTGGCGCAGACGATGTAGTCGAAGCGGACGCCCAGGGCCTTAGCCTGCTCCGAGACTTCCTCCATGCAGGCCACGTAGCCCAGGCAGCCCAGGGGCACGGAACCGCCACAGGGGATCTTATAGTATTGCTTTCCCGACGCGGTGCCGATGCGGTCCATACTGGCATAAATGTCATCGTAGGAGTCGGTGTCCATGAAGCGCACGTCCACGCCCATGAGGTGGTTCAGGACCTGGTTGCCTCGGCGCTGCCAGACGCCCCGTTTTTTCAAGACCAAGACCGGGTCCAGGCCAAGGCGGAGAGCGCAAGCGGCGGTGAGTGTGGCGTGGTTCGACTGGCCGCCGCCGGTGGTCATTACCAGCACCGCGCCCTTCTCCATCGCGTCGGCCAGGAGGAACTCCAGCTTTCGGACCTTGTTGCCACCCAAAGCCACCCCGGTCATGTCATCCCGCTTAACCCAGATGTTTTTGCCCAAAAGGCGGCTCACGTTTGGAAGCCTATAGAGTGGAGTAGGCAGGATGCTCAAAGGCACGCGTGGGAAATCGGATAATCGTTTCATGGCAGTCTCCTTTTAGACGGTGAGGAGCGAAGAGAAAACAAAGAATTTCGTTTCATCGACCAGAGTGGGGCTCTCCCTTGCCCGCTTATACCGAAAGTGCCGCGCTGGCGGAGGCCGAAGCGGGCGTGGCTTGGTGGACGAGCGACGCGTTCGCAATCCAGCTGGAGTTGGGCCTCGGTTATCTCTATGTTTTCTGCCGGATGAGTTGGGTGACTGTGATTTGGGCGATGATCGTCTCCGCCTGCCTTATGCTGTCGGGGGTGCATGTGCTCGTGTGGCTGCGTCAGCGGGAGGAGTTGGCCAATCTCATGTTCGCGCTGCTAGCGGCCGGGACGGCGGGGATGGCGGCCTGCGAGTTGTCCATGATGCACGCCAGGACGCCGGAGGAATACACCACCTTGTTGCGTTGGTTCCATGTGCCTGTGTGGGTCGCAGTGGTTTCTCTGGTGGGGTTCATCCACTTTCACCAGCAAGCCGGCCGCGCATGGTTGGCATGGGCGACCATCGGTGCGCGGACCATTTCACTCGGCATCAACTTCCTATCTGCGGCGAACATCAATTACCGAGAGATCACTTCGCTGCAGCGAATTCCCTTTCTCGGCGAACCGGTGTCCGTACCACTGGGCGTGCCAAACCCGTGGATGCTGTTGGGGCAATTGAGTTTGCTGCTGCTGCTAGCCTACGTGGTAGACGCATCACTGGCCGCCGGGTGGCGCGGTGAGAAGCGGCCCGCACTCCTTGTGGGTGGGAGCACGACGATCTTCGTTGCAGTAGGCATTGCCCAGGCCATCCTGGTTTTCTGGCGGGTAATTCCAATTCCAGTGACCACCAGTCTCTTCTTCACCGGCCTCGTTATGGTGATGGGCTATGAACTGAGTTCGCGTGTGCTGCGTGCCGCACAGATGGCGAGGGAATTGCGGCAACGCGAAGCCGAGCTTAGCCGAGAGCGAGCGCTGACTGAGGCAGTCTTCGACAGTGTCCCCGGTTTGCTCTACCTCTACACCGCTGACGGGAAGTTTGTGCGCTGGAACAAACAGTATGGATTCCGAACCGGCTACACTACAACCGAGATGGCCAAAATGACGGCGGCCGATTGGTTTGAGCCTGAAGATCTGGAGACCATGCGCGCAGGGTGGAGCCAGGTGCTTGCTGGCGGCAGCATCACCATGGAGCTGCCGGTCCGGATGAAGGACGGCTCGCGGGTGCCTTACCTGCTGACGGGCGTGCGGGTGTTTATCGACAACCAACCGCACCTCGTCGGCATCGGCATTGACATCGCTCATCGCAAGGCGATGGAACTCGAAGCAACTCGCCAGCGGGCGGAACTGGCGCACTTGTCGCGCGTCGCGTCGCTGAGTGAGTTGTCCGGCTCGCTCGCGCACGAACTCAACCAGCCGCTCGGCATCATTCTCACCAATGCGCAGGCCGCCCAACGGTTACTCTCCCGGGAACCCCTTGACCTCGCCGAGGTGCGCGACATCCTCGCGGACATCGTCTCCGAAGACCGCCGGGCGGGTGAAGTCATTCACCGCCTCCGCGCGTTGCTCAAAGGTGGCGAGCCGAAGCGCGAGCCATTGACGTTGAACGACCTTGTCGAGGAGGTCGTGGCCTTGATGCGCAGCGATCTCATCGGGCGAGGCGTTACTCTAAACCTGCAATTGGCAGCCGGCCTGCCGCTGATTTGCGGCGACCGCATACCGCTAGAGCAGGTTCTGATGAATCTCGTCAGTAACGGCTGCGACGCGATGGGGGCCTATCCGGCGGCGGAGCGGCAGTTGACGATTTCCACGCAAAAGGACGAGGCGGGGGTGAAGGTGTCCGTTCGGGACGCCGGGTGTGGCCTGCCTCCGGAGCCCGCGCGGATGTTTGAGTCTTTCTTCACCACGAAACCCCAGGGATTGGGCATGGGGCTCGCCATTTGCCGGACGATCATTAACACGCACGGCGGAAAGATTTGGGCGGAACCGAATTCGGATCGGGGCGCCACCTTCCATGTTGTCCTGCCATGCACTAAGGAACACGCATGAACATATTGCCCACAATCGGCCTGGTGGATGACGAGCCGGGCATGCTTAAAGCCCTGCAACGCTTGCTCAACGCAGAAGGTTTTCGAGTCCGCGCGTTTGGTTCGGCGAGCGAATTCCTTCAACGCTTTGCTTCTGAGACAGTGGACTGTCTGGTGCTGGATGTTTCCATGCCGGGGTTGACGGGTTTGGAATTGCAGGAACAACTCAATCGTGCCGGCGCGCGGTTGCCCATCGTCTTTCTAACTGGTCAGGGCGATATCCCGATGAGTGTGCGCGCCATCAAGGCGGGTGCGGTGAATTTCCTCACCAAACCAGTCACCGACGCTGATCTGCTCGCGGCACTGCGCGCGGCATTGGCCGAGGCCCGGCGATTTCAAGACGAAAACCGCGAACTGGCAGAGCTCCGCAAGCAGTTGGACAGCCTCACGCCCCGCGAACTTGAGGTCCTGCGGCACGTTATTGCCGGCAAACTCAACAAACAGATCGCCTCGGCCCTCGGTACAGGCGAGCAGAACATCAAGGTTCATCGGATGCGTATCACGGCAAAGATGGGTCTGCCCTCAGTGGCAGAGTTGGTGCGTGCCGCGGAGCGTTTGGGCATTAAGCCGGTGGAGTAGCGGTTACGATTACGGTCATTGGCCAGGGCATTGAACCAAGGTTCAATACCCCGTACTCGTGCCGCATGTCACACTGGCTGCTGTGACGGATGATGTGCCGACAATTGCCGTGCTCGATGACGAGGCCCAGATGCGCAAGGCGCTGGCTCGACTTCTGCGCACGCACGGATACCGGGTGGCGCTCTTCGAAGACGGGGAATCCTTTCTCGCCGCCCAAGCGGGGCGACCCTTTGCTTGCGTTCTGCTGGACCTACAAATGCCCGGTATGGACGGTTTTTCCGTGCTGCAGAAGTTGCAGACCGGGCAGCGGCGGTCTCGGGTCATCGTGATTACCGCCCACGACCACCCCGGCAACGAAGCTCGAGTCATGGAATTGGGCGCCCAGGCCTATCTCGCCAAGCCAGTGGATGAGGACCCGCTGCTGGAAGCCATCGCCCGTAACCTGCAGGAGAGAATCGAAGGGGAAGGAAGGCCGTGTTAAACCAAAGTTCAATACCGTTCCGCTTCCCGGGCTCCATACTTACCGAGGTTCCAACGCTTGGCGTGAAACCAAACTTTACACTTTGAACATAATGAACACAAAGAAGACCAACATCCTTGCCGCCTTGTGCGGCGTTTTTGCACTGGTGTCCGTCCACGCGGCGGACAGGAAACCCAACGTACTCGTCATCTGGGGTGACGACATCGGCACCTGGAACATCAGCCACAACAACCGTGGCATGATGGGCTATAAGACGCCGAACATCGACCGCATTGCCCGTGAAGGTGTCGCCTTCACCGACTACTACGCGCAGCAGAGTTGCACGGCAGGTCGTGCGGCGTTCATTAGCGGCTCGGTTCCCGTCCGTTCCGGCATGACCAAAGTCGGCATGCCCGGCGCGAAGGAAGGTTGGCAGAAGACGGACGTGACCATGGCCACCGTGCTGAAAAGCCAGGGCTATGCGACTGGCCAGTTCGGCAAGAATCACCAGGGCGACCGCGACGAGCACCTGCCAACCATGCACGGGTTCGATGAGTTCCTCGGCAGCCTCTATCACCTCAACGCCGAGGAGGAACCGGAGCAGCGTGACTACCCGCGGGACATGAAACTGGCCAATGGGAAGACTTTCCTGGAAACCTTCGGCCCGCGCGGCGTGCTCAAATGCAAGGCTGACGGCAAGGGCGGCCAGACTATCGAGAACCTCGGACCGTTGACGAAGAAGCGGATGGAGACCATCGATGACGAATCCGTGGCCGCCGCGAAAGACTTCATCACTCGCCAGGCCAAGGCCGGTCAGCCTTTCTTCTGCTGGTGGAATGGCACCCGGATGCACTTCCGCACCCACGTGAAGCCTGAGCACATCGGCATTTCTGGCCAGGACGAATACGGTGACGGCATGGTCGAGCACGACATGCACGTCGGCGAACTGCTCAAACTCATCGATGAACTCGGTCTCACTGACAACACCATCGTACAGTATTCCACCGATAACGGCCCGCACTACAACACCTGGCCCGACGCTGGCACGACACCCTTCCGCGGCGAGAAGAACTCGAACTGGGAAGGCGCCTTCCGTGTGCCGTGCTTCATCAAGTGGCCTGGCCATTTCCCGGCTGGGACGACGCTCAATGGGATCGTCTCGCACGAGGATTGGCTGCCGACGTTCGCCGCCGCCGCTGGCGCACCGGACATCAAGGAGAAGCTGCTCAAAGGCGTGGAACTCAACGGTCGCAATTACAAGAATCACGTTGATGGCTACAACCTGCTCGACTACCTCAGTGGTAAGCTGAAAGGCTCGCCGCGCAACGAATTCATCTATGTGAACGACGGCGGCGAAGTAGTCGCCATCCGGGTGGGCGACTGGAAGGCGGCCTACTTGGAAAACCGCGCTCACCGACTGGATGTGTGGCGCGAGCCCTTCGTCCACCTTCGCCTGCCGCTCCTCTTCAACCTGCGCCGCGATCCCTTCGAGAAGGCCCAGGAGAACTCGAATACCTATCACGATTGGATGATTGACCGGGCGTTCGTACTGGTGCCGTTGCAGGCGGTGGCCAGCAAGTTCCTACTGACCATGAAAGAGTATCCTCCCAGCCAGGTGCCGGGTGATTGGAGTCTCGACACGCTCGAGAAACAGATCAGGTCCATGACCACCGCAGGGCAGTAGACTCATTGATTCGTCTGTGAACCACGCGGGCCGCTCGACCGGGCGGCCCGCGAGTTCACCGCCGAACAACCAGAACGATGAAGGCATCCGCACTTTACGCAACGGCCCTCGCCGCCCTCACCGCGACCTTAAGCATCCTTCCGGTGCGCGCTGCCAACCCGTTGCCGTCGTGGAACGACACTGCGCCAAGAAAGGCGATCACGGCCTTTGTCGAAAAGGTTACCCAGGAAGGTAGCACCGACTTTGTTCCACCAACCGAGCGCATCGCCGTGTTCGATAACGACGGCTGCCTGTGGGCGGAGCAGCCGATGTATTTCCAGGCGTTCTTCATCTTCGACCGCATCAAGGCCCTTGCGCCTCAACATCCCGACTGGACGACAAGGGATCCATTCGCCTCCGTGTTGAAAGGTGATGTAAAAGCTGTGCTGGCAGGTGGTGAGCACGCGCTTCTCGAGATGGCCATGGCGACTCACGCGGGTGTGACTACTGAGGAGTTCGATAAGATTGTGACCGATTGGATCGCCACTGCGAAACATCCCGTGACGGGGAGGCGTTTCACCGAAATGGTTTATCAGCCGATGCTCGAACTGCTCGCCTACCTGCGCGCCCATGATTTCAAGACGTATATCGTTTCGGGCGGCGGCATCGAATTCATGCGCCCATGGACGGAGAGCGTCTATGGCATCCCGCCCGAGCAAGTCATCGGCAGCAGCATCAAGACGCAGTATGAAGTGCGTGATGGCAAGCCGGTGCTCGCCCGCCTGCCGGAGTTGAACTTCATTGATGACAAAGCTGGCAAGCCGATCGGCATTCAAGCGCACATCGGGCGGCGTCCGCTTATGGCCTTCGGCAATTCCGACGGTGATTTCCAAATGCTCGAATGGACGACCGCCGGCAAAGGCCCGCGGTTTGGTCTGCTCGTGCATCACACCGACGCGGTGCGCGAGGTAGCTTACGACCGCACCTCGCACATCGGCAAACTCGCCCGTGCACTGGATGAGGCTCCGAAACGTGGATGGACCGTTGTCAGCATGAAGGATGATTGGATGCAGATTTTCCCGGCCAAGTAGTCGTCGTTTCCGAATCCCGAAACTCCGACTGCGGGTTTTAGGTTCATGCTTTGCGGCCCAGCCGTCCTCCCTCATCAACCAAGTGGCGATTCGACTTTTCATCATTCTGTTGACCAAGTTTTTAGTCTGGTTATGGTTGGTGCGATCACCAACGGGACTTTTGCGCTGAGGTCGGGAAAGACCGTTGCGCAGCGCTCTGAGTGATGGCAAGGCAATTATGTGTCCGAACCTAAACACCTCTGCGCCCGGCGATGCTTCGACTGACTTGGCGGATGCTGCGGTTATGCCGGGGTCGCGACCATCACCGCGATTGTCTTTAGCCGCCCCGGTGAGTGACTCCGGTCGCGTGCGCTTGATTGACATGCTGCGGGGAATCGCGGTTCTGGGAATTCTGCTGATCAACATTCAATTATTCGGCCTACCCGATTATTTCAGTGAGTCGTTCAAGAATGACCCGGGCGATGGGAACTTCTGGCTGCTGCATTTCACAACCGTTTTGTTCGGAGGCAAGATGCGGGCCTTGTTTGGGATACTTTTCGGGGCTGGGGTGGTGTTGTTCGTTCGCAACAAGGAAGCCTTGGGGCGACCGGTGCGCGGGTTGTTTTACCGGCGCATGTTCTGGTTGCTGTTATTTGGCCTTTTTGACGCCCACGTTATTCTCTGGATGGGTGACATCCTATACCTGTACGCGGTTTGCGGGATGGTGGTTTACCTGTTTCGGAACGCAAAGCCGGGTTGGCTCATTACAGCGGTTCCGCTAGTGGCAATACTGGATTTTGCGGGGAGCGTCTGGCTTCATCAAGACCTGCGGCGCGCCAGGCTAGAATACGTCGAGGCGGCGGTTGCTCTCGACCGGGGTGCAGTTTTAAGCTCTGCCCAAACCGATGCGCTGGCGAGGTGGCGAGCCGTAGAGAAGACGCTGATTCCCAACCGTGAGGACGTAAAAGAGAATACCCGAATAATGAAGTCGGGCTACCCGGAAGTCGCCAGTCATGTGCGTCGACTTGCCTTTGAATTCCAAACGAAGCTGTTGCCGGTGGACATGAGCGATTCGTTGGCGTTGATGTTGTTTGGT
The DNA here is from genome assembly GCA_002428665.1 of Verrucomicrobia subdivision 3 bacterium UBA6082. Classification (GTDB taxonomy): domain Bacteria; phylum Verrucomicrobiota; class Verrucomicrobiia; order Limisphaerales; family UBA8199; genus UBA6082. Next base: position 34,860 of record DIXK01000008.1, on the reverse strand, counting down.
GTCGCCCTGCTAAAGCTCGGTTTTCTCACCGGCGATTGGCGGCGGGAGAGCTACTGGAAGGTCGCCTTGGCTGGATACGCAGTTGGTCTTCCCTTGGTCATTTTCTCAACTCATTACCTCACAACTCATTTCCCAACTTTGGAAGCCCAGTTGCTCGAGTTGGAGACCGTGCCCGTGCCTTGGGTGAATCTGATTTATCCCTTCCAGCGCATCCTATTGTCAATGGCCCACATCGCGGTTTTGGTGCTGGTGTACAAATCCCAGAAGTTCCAGGGACTATTGTACCGTTTTACCTGCGTGGGTCAGATGGCGTTCACGAACTACCTCATGCAATCCATCATCTGCACCCTGTTCTTTTTCGGCTACGGTTTGAACTACTTTGCGGAGTTAGAATACTATCAGGTTTATTTCTTTGTGCTCGGGGTCTGGGCGGTTCAACTGACCTACAGTCCGTGGTGGCTCAAGCGATTTCTGTTCGGACCTCTGGAGTGGGTGTGGCGCAGTCTCACTTACTGGCGGTTGCAGCCCCTGCGGCGGGTAACCCAATCCCCGTCGACTGCCGCTCCGTGACGAACTCGGTTTGCGGCGAGTTCAGGTTCGTCTCGTTCCTTACGGATTCATGCGTTGAAACCTAATGCGGCGGACGTAGCCATAGTTGCTTTCGGTAATGATAAGGTTGCCAAAGGGGTCGGTATTGACCGCACGAACCCGAGAGACCTTGGCAGCCGAAGGGGTTGCATAGAACCACTGACCGTCGCCTACCCGCCAGTTGTTGGCATCGTTGCCATTCATCCAGCGGTGAATGATGCCAGCCGGATCGATATACCAAATGCGGTTGCCAGGGCTGTGCTCGGAGGTAAAAAATCCGCCATTGGGTAAGAAGCACACCGAACGGGGATAAATCAAGCCTGTCTGCAGGGCAGGGAACCCCTCCCCGCCGCCTGACTGTGTGCCGTTTCCTGCGATCGGAGTCAGCGTGTTATCATTGCTCAAGCGATAGATGCGGTTGGCGCCGCGGTCGCTGATATAGAGGTCTCCAGTTTGCTCGTCACCCACGATGTTGCCCAACTCTTTAAAGTCGTTGCGGGCCAGGTTGACGCCTCCTGCAGGAGTCCATTTGTACAGGTGAGTTGCTGTATCGCCGGCGCCGAAATAGAGCAACGATTCGTCACTCTTGACCCAGAGGGCGCGCCCATCACCCATGGGGAAGGGCGCGGTTACCAACGTGGTCATGATTCCATCGGGGTTGATTCGACGGACTTTGGCGTTGTCGGTGTCGAGCACGTAAAGCACGTCGTTGGTCCCGAGCCAGCCCCCGTTGGGATTGTTGAGATGCAGGCTGGTGGCTAGAGCCGGGCCGTCGCCGTTGTTCCCGGCGATGTGCGTGCCCGCGTAGGTGTGGAGCCGGCCTTCAGGCGTTACTTTTAGCACGGAGGAACTTCGTTGGTCCACAATAAGAACGTTGCCGCGGGAATCACCGAAAGATATATGGGGCCTGGAAAGGCAGACATTGGTAGCCCATTCCCCCTCGTAGCTTGGCTGCCACTGGCTGACATCAACGTTTGAGAGCCCGCGGCCCGCTACTGTTTCAAGGATACCGTAGGATTCCAGCAGGTTGGTGTAATGCCCCGGTGTGTTGGTGGAGAGGTCCACCGCAAGCAACCTGCAGAACAATGTGTCGGCCGCTGGACTCACCTGGGCCTGCCCCACCGAATTTGTAGTATAATAGTTCTCGTGAGGTTGCCATGGGCCGAGGATATTGGTGGCGGTGAGAATACTCACCACGCCTGCCGGGGAGGCGTTGGACCACACGATGGTGCCATCCCGGGCCTGCGAGTTTATCGCGAACGGTGCGGCAAAGGGTTTATATGAGGAGGGATTTGTAGGATCGGTGCCGGCGAGGTATTCCTGCCAATTGGTTTGAAAATCGAGGTCCGGGTCTCCACTCGCCAGGTTGGGTGCGAGAGGGTCAAGACCGTATTGCTGACACCAGCCGTCGGGAATGCCGTCCCCGTTGGAATCCGCACTGGCAAACAGGAACTCGTAAGCGCCGATATCAAACTCCGTGCCGCCGGTCCCGTTGCCGTCTAGCGGGCGCGGAGTTCCATCAAGATCAAAGCTGACCAAGGTCTGCAGGTCGGAGTCAAGGTGACTCAGGTTCGTGCCGGTGTCGATGCATGGGGAGCCAGTGGTGAGATGAAAGTTAGTCAAGGAAGCGGAAACGAATAAGGGATCCAAATCAAAGTTTCCCGGGCCGATATCGAGCACCCCGTTGGCGCCAAGACTCACGCTGTTGACTCCGCCCTGGATATCAGAGTGGGAAACTTGGGCGTAGAGGGTGCCAAAAGCATTACCAGCGAGGTTAAAGGCGGGAGTTGAATTCCAAATGATATTGTTGGCCAGGGTCGCTTTGCCGCTCGTGGGGCTCAGGCAGTATGGCGCCGCGATCCGGTCCAGGTGATCGAACATTTTGATGGCATTGGGGCAGTTAACGAGCGTGTTATTGACGATCAGAGCTTCGCAACCATTTTGCACTGAGATGCCGCCGTTGCTGCAGTTGTAGAGTACGTTATTGAACACGACAGGCGCCGAGAGATCGCGCAGTACGATGCCGTGATCAGTGCTGCCGTAAATCGTGTTCCCGTAGATAAGTGCTGAACAGCGGGTGGGGTTGATGCGGTCGTCGTAAGAGGGAGAGAGAAACCGGTTGTAGCGAACGGTGCAGGGGGGATCGCTTTCGCCGTAAAGATCCACATCATCATTGTCTCCGTGCTTGTCCCTGAATTCGCAGTCCTCTACCAGGACAGAGGCGAACCGTGTGTGAATACCCTGGCCGATCCGAATGAAGCTGCAACCGATGATATTGGCGGAAGCCAGCCCGGGATGGTTTGGGTCATCAGCGATAACAGCGAGCGCATCCCCTTCCGCCGTTGCCCCGGCATTGGGCAGGTTGGTAAAAGAACAACTGTTGAAGTCCACGTGGCTGGCGATGACAACAACCGCCTCGTGATAATTTCGCGGTCCAAACACCGGCGGCGGTCCACAACTGGCAGGATAATAATCTTTGTGGTCTCCCACACAGTTGCAGTATTCGATCACGCAGTGTTCAAGCCTGCTGTTGGCAGCCGTGACGAACATCAGCCGCTCCCAGGTGGTGTCGCCTGGATAACGCGTGAACTTGATCGGTTGGCTCGCGGTACCGTCCGCAATCAGGCAGCCTTGTATGGTCATGCCGCAGCCTTGACGGAACCGCACGGTGACGCCGGGTTCGACGGTTAGGGTTGCGTTACTGAGCACTGTAACGCTATTGGTCACGGTATAGTAGGCATTGGTCGCATACCAGGTAGTATCCACGGCGATGGCGCCACCAAAGCCGTTGGTAATGCCTGGCGGCGGGCTGACGGTTTCGAGAAAGAGATCGGCTACCTGGATGAAATCCGTGCTGGTCCTGGAAACATTCAAGCCAATAATCGCCAGTGTGTGCGTGCCCGCCGGCAATCGGCTGATGGCAAGACCCAGGTCGTTGGTTTCAGGTGGCTGCGGACTGCTGCCGCTTTGACCGGTGGAACATTCGTGGTTGGCAGACGCGATGGCGGTGAAGGCTGGTTCGGCGGGGGCACCCGTCACATTGCGGTTGGTCAAGTATATGCCATCCAGCCAGGCGATATAGCCATCGTCGAAATCCATCCGCAGAAACAGCCGCTGATTCTCCGTTGGGGTTTCGGTGACGGTAAAGCTCTTTCGTAGGTAAACGGTGGTATAATTAGTCTCACTGGTGCCTGCGCTGTCGAACAGGATGGTTCGGCAGTTGTTGGTCTCTGCCGTGCTCGTGCCAAATCCAAAGCCGCCCGGACCGGTGGTCCAGTCGGCAGGATTGAGGGCATCATCGGCTGCGGTCTTCCAGTCAGACTGTGGTTGGTTCGTGCCTTTGTGGTAGTGCCAGGTATCGCTGTGGTTCACCAACGGAATGATAGCCGCTTGGGTGGCGCGTGGCAGGCAGCACGTACACAGGAAAACAGCCAGTACCAGCAGCGGGCTTTTCATACGACACTTTATCATGCCAGCAGCGCAGTGATGTAAAGCCCATTTTCCGCGCCGACGTGTGACATTTATTCGCGCGCACGTGGTGGACCCGGCCTCTTCGAGCCTTCGAGTCCTTTCTTGCCAATCAAATCTTTCCAACCTGATCGATGCCGGAGCCCGGAATGTCGGGCTTTTCACTGGCAATTTCGCTATCCAGCACCGTGTCATTAGCTGGTGAGGTTAGCGCGGCATAACCCCCGTATGCCAGCCAACTCAGGCACATCATGATCAGCAGGCCATAGGCGTGCTTCACCCCGGACCGGTAAACGAAGCGGGCAACCACTCCCGCGATCAGGGCAAAGATAAGTGTTTGAAAGAAGCCTTGGATTGAGGAGGCCAATCCTTTGCGAGTGGGGAAGATGTCCAAGCATTGAATCGTCGCCACCGGTGCTAGCAGTGAGAAGCCGAACGTGTAAAGCGATAAGGGCAGCACGGCCCACGGCACCCGGACAATGCCGCAAAGATTTACTGCGAGATTTGCACTCGCTCCTATGGCCATGAGTGTGAACCCGTACTTCAACAGTCGCGTGGCATGAACTCGGCCGGCAGCCCGCGCGCTCACCGCAGCTCCCAGGATTAATCCGGAGACGATGGGTAGGAAAAGCCAGCCGAACTGAGTCTTGGAAAGGCCCAGGATGTTCAGCACCACATCCGGGGCCGTGGCGACGTAAAGCAAGAACCCTCCGCCGCCAAATGCCAGCGCCAAACAAAGCAGCACAAACGCCGGGTGGCAGATCGCCTCTGCATAGGATCGTAGCAGGTGGCCCGGGTGCAGTGTTTGGTGGGCGTTCGGTGCAAGGCTCTCCTTGAGCCCCAACCAGCAGGTGCACCATAGAACGGCACCGAAAGCCGCAAGAAATGCGAACGGTCCGCGCCAGCCAAACCACACGTGCAACCAACCCCCGAGAATCGGCGCAATAACTGGGCCCAAGCCGCTGACGACGGTGACCTGCGCCATCATACGCTGTGCGTCCGACCCGGCGAAACGATCCCGAATGACCGCGCGGCTCACAATCATCCCGGCTCCCGCCGCCAGTCCTTGAATCACCCGCAGGAATAACAACCAATAAAAACTGGGCGCGGCGACACAGGCCAGGGCGCTGCCCGAGTAGACGCCCAAAGAAACGAGAATCGCTCGGCGGCGCCCATAGGAATCCGAGAGCGCACCGTGGAACAAATTCATCCCCGCCAGCGCGATGAGATAGAAGCTCAGAGTCTGCTGGACCTGGATTTCGCTGACCCTGAAGTGGTTTCCCAGTTCCGGAAACGAAGCAAAGTAGGTATCAATAGAAAACGGTCCCAGTGTGGACAGGGCCGCCAGGATCAGGGCTAAGCTGCGATTCTTCACAAATTAACGCGGGAGGGTTGCGGTTCCGAGATGAGGGAAAAGCATCTGCTCGACAGGCCGGTAACTCCCGAGAGGGTATTGCACCTTTAGACCGACCGATTGTAAAGACATACATGTGGTGTTTTCCAAGTCGCGATAACTGAACAACCTCTTTGGCATGATCTGCAGCGTTCTGGATGCATCCAGACATTGCGCCGCCCTCGGGGCGTTTCCTGAGAATACCGGTGTTCCCAAAATTGGCGTGGTATTTGGCTCATAACTTGCCCAGAATGAGAGATGCTCGGACTGGTCAGGCTGCTTGCGGTTGCGCTTCTGGCGCAGCATTTCACCGTTGTTTCCCTTGCCGCTCCAGTGCCACTCGTCAGCGGAAGCGACGTTTGGCATTGGCATAAAGGAACCAATGCGCCGCAGGGAAACTGGAAGACGGTTGTGGAAGGCAACCTCGACACGACGGACTGGGTTCTGGGACGAGGCGGGTTTGGGTATTCGACGGACAACGCCGGGGAATTGGCTGATTGCCAGACGCTGCTGAGCGATATGCAAAATCACTATACAACTCTTTACCTGCGAAAGAGTTTTGAGGTGACGATACCTGTGCAAACCAATCTTCACCTCATGCTGACTATGGATTGGGACGACGGGTTTATCGCTTGGTTGGACGGAAACTACCTGACAAACATGTCGGTGCTCACGGCGCCAACTGAGCCGGGAAACCAAGCTGTGGCGACGGCGAATCATGAGTCGTCGCGCGGGAACACTGCGAACAACCCGCAACCAGCCATGACCTTTGACCTCGGACCAGTAGGAGGGCGATTGGCAACCGGAACCCACACATTGGCGATCATGGGACTGAACGTGTCGAGCGAAAGCAGCGATTTTGTTCAGATCGCAGACCTGTTTCTGGAAACGCCGGTAATACCGCCGAGCAACAGCATCAGCGGGACGATCACGGTCGATACAGTATTGTACGCCTCCAACAGCCCGTATATGGCGCCGGGGAGCTTGACGGTCGGGAACGGAGTGACACTGACTATTGAAGCGGGGGTGGAACTGCAGTTTGCATCGGGGGCAAATCTGACCGTCGCCTCAACCGGTCGTCTGTTGGCGGAGGGTACAAGCGAAGCGCCGGTGCGGTTTGTGAGACCCACATTAACGGCACCAGTGTGGGGAGGAATTTCGATTCACGGCACGGTTGGCTCGCCGGAGAGCCGGTTGGTGCATGCGTTTATCGAAGGGAACGGGAACCGGTGTATTACCGTGACGGGTGGGACGGTCTACATGGATCATGTACTGTTCGGCACCACCAACCGGCAGTACCTGGCGCTGGACGGAGCCTCATTCCTAATCACAGACTGCTATTTTCCGGGCAGCACGTCTGGATTTGAGCCAGTTCATGGAACGCTAGGGGTCAAGGCGGGCGGGCGTGGGATTATCCGCCAGTGTTACTTTGGACCGATAACCGGGTATAACGACACCATCGATTTCACGAGCGGCAACCGACCTGGCCCGATTGTGCAATTCATCGACAACGTTTTCATGGGAACCGGTGATGACCATCTCGATCTGGACAGTGCGGACGCCTGGGTGGAGGGGAATATTTTCCTGCATATCCACCAAAACGGTTCGCCTGATACGGCTAGTGCCGTGAGCGGAGGCAACGATGACGGCAACACTGGGGATGTGACGATGATCGGGAATATTTTCTATGATTGCGACCATGCGGTTATGTGCAAACAGGGTAACTTCTACACGCTCATCAATAACACCATCGTGCGCCAGACGCATGCTGGGGGAAAGGATACCGAAGGTGCGGTGCTGTGCTTGCAGGACAATAACATGACGGAAGGCAGGGGCATGTATTTAGAGGGTAACGTCATTTACGATGTCGAAAAGCTTACGAGAGCTGTGACGAATGGCGTCGTGACATTCCAGGACAATCTGATGCCGCTGCTTTGGTCGGGCCCGGGCACGGGAAACTCAACAACAGATCCGATGATGGCCTACGTGCCGCAGCTTGCGGAGACTTACTTCACGAACTGGGCCGAGGCCCAAGTAATGAAGGAGTGGTTTCGACTGCGGCCAGAATCCCCGGGGTGGAGAACAGGCCCAAATGGAGCTGATAAGGGGGGCGTGATTCCGCATGGGGTTACAATCTCGGGCGCCCCCGAAGACACAACTACCGAAACAAGTGCCATGCTGATAATCGGAGTCAATCGGCAAGGTGGCACGATACCCGCGTCTGAGTGGCCCAATGGGGCAGGTTACACCCATTACAAGTGGCGGTTGGATACAAATGAATGGAGCGGGGAAACAATAATCACGAACCCAATTGTCCTGACGAATCTGGTGCCGGGGGCTCATTACGTAGAAGCGGTTGGGAAGAACGACGCTGGCTTCTACCAGGACCATCCAGATTATGGGGCAACCGCCGCTATTACCCGGACGGAGACTTGGTTTGTGCAGGAAACCCATCCTTCCTTCACGATCAGCGCCATCGAGCCAACGGGGGAGGAAGTCACACTCAAGTTTTTCGGGTTGGCTGGGAATACGTACACGGTGCAATGGCGTGCCAGTTTGACGGAGGGGATGTGGCAGAGCCTGACCAACGTGGCGGCCCTCGTGAATTCGGCCGAGTTGACTGTGGTGGATGCCTTGGGACCCGACCAAGCCCGCTATTACAGGGTGGTGACGCCGGCGAGGCCATGACTGCGTATTGGTATCGGGAGAGCAGACTGCTTACACCGGCCCTGTCACATTGTGTTGAGAGTATGCCTGGAAAACTCCTTGCCGCTGGGAAATGGCGGCCGTAGCTTGCAGCCAACAAAGTCGTTGAGTGTGGCCAGTTTGCCTGCTCGACGCCAGCAATATGAGAGTTTCAAATTCAGCAACGTTTTCCCAACTGCCATCGTTTCGAGGGCCCTCCTCAGTTCAATCGGCCCTATCGACAGTTTGTTCCCGCCGCAAGTTCTTGAGGACTGCTGCAGCCACCTGTCTCACGGCCAGTATTCTTCCGGCGCACGTCCTGGGTGCGGCGGGAAAACCCGGACCGGGCAGCCGGCTAACCTTGGCCGGGATCGGCATTGGCGGGGTGGGCCATGGCCAGCTTAAGCAACTTGCAGATGCGGGCTTTCAAATCGAGGCGTTGTGCGATGTGGACGATTCCTATGCGAAGAAAACCTACGATATCTGGCCGCAGGCACGACGTTATCGCGATTTTCGAGAGTTGCTATCCGCCGAGGGTGACCGGGTGGATGCCGTTTACTGCGGCACCCCGGACCACACGCATGCCTTGGTTGTGGCGGCGGCACTCCGGCGGAAGAAACACGTTTGTTGCGTAAAGCCGCTCACGCGGACCATTCATGAATTGCACGTATTGGTGGAGGAGGCACGGAAAGCAGGCGTGGCTACCCAGGTCACCGCGGCGCCGAATACCGGCGAGGCTGCTTGTCGCACGTGCGAGTGGATTGAGGCTGGGATTTTAGGCGCTGTGAACGAACTGCATGTGTGGTCCAACCGGCCGGTCTGGCCGCAGGGAGTCACGCGTCCAGCGGGCGAAGATCCCATTCCCAAGAGCCTTGATTGGAACCTGTGGCTTGGCCCGGCGCCGCAAAGGCCATTCAAGCACAATTGGCCCGAGGGTCACTACGCGCTGACGCAGATGAACCTCAAAGATTGGGACCCCGGCATCAGAGGAGTCTACCATCCGTTCAATTTTCGAGGTTGGTGGGATTTTGGCACCGGGGCGCTCGGTGACATGGGTTGTCATCATTTGAATACGCCATTTCGTGCGCTTAAGCTCGGAGCGGTCGTGCAGGTTCAGGCCAGCGCCAGCAAGGTCCTGGCGGAATCCGCCCCGCTCGCCTCGATGGTTACCTTGGATTTTCCCGCTCGCGGGCCAATGCCACCATTGCGGGCGGTATGGTATGACGGCGGCTTGCGACCTCCCATGCCCCGCGAATTCTCCGGCCAGCCCTGGCCCGCAGAGGGCACACTTTATGTGGGCGAGCGGGGGTACCTGCTCAGCGGCTGGGACGGTGTGCGCCTTGCCCCGGAGTCGCTCAAACAGGCCGCCGAGAGTGTGCCTAAGACCCTGCCGCGTCGTGGAGGCACCTGGTCCGAGTGGCATTCCGCCTGCCAGGGTGGCGAGCCGGCTGGATGCGATTTCAACCGGGCTGAGCACCTCACGGAAGCAGTGCTCTTGGGCAACGCTGCCATCCGGGCAGGCAAACCGCTCCAGTGGGACTCCCGGCAGATGAAGTTTACAAATACGGACGATGCAAACAAGTATCTCCGTGAGACTTATCAGAACGGCTGGTCGCTGGACAAGGTTTGAGCAAAACAGCCCACTCGAGCTTCGCTTCCGGACGCCTCTTAAGATCCGCGCGAAGATTTTGATTTCGTGCCCCGGCTTTCTGCGGCATTGTGTTGGTATGGGTAAACGTCGCGAGGCACGGGAACGTGCCGTCCAGTTCTTGTTTCAGCAAGAGATGAATCCGTCCGAGAATCTCGAACGGGCGCTCAATCAGTTTTGGGATTCCCAGCGAGCCTCCGCTATCGCCGAGGATAAAGGCGGCGCCACGTGGGGGCAGGAACTCGAATTGCCGCCGCCGACCGCCGACGAGGCGGCGGTGCGTCTCTTCGCCGATCCGCTCATTCGCGGTACGTTGGAGCACAACACGGAACTCGACGAGATCATCCGCAAACATGCCAAGAACTGGGAGTTGCATCGAATCGCGGCTGTGGATCGCAATATCCTGCGGTTGGCAATTTACGAGATGCTGCACCGGGAGGACATTCCCCCTGTGGTAAGCATCAACGAGGCTGTGGACATCGCCAAGAAGTTTTCGACGCAGGACAGTGGCAAATTTGTCAATGGCATCCTGGATAAAGTCAAAGGGGAATTAATGCGCCCGGCGCGTGCGGCAACCCCATGAAAGACATAAACGTTCCGCCTGCGCGCCCGACTTCATTCCACGACTGATGCCTCATGTTTGCTGATCTTCACTTACACACAAACTTCTCCGATGGGACTTACTCTCCCGAGGAGTTGGTAGGCCACGCCAAACGTCACGGCTTCTCCGCCATCGCGGTTACCGACCATGACACCTTCGAAGGTTGTTCGCGCGCTGCCAAAGCCTGTGCCCGTGCCGGCATCGAGTTCATTCCCGGCGCAGAACTCACCGCCGAGCAGGATGGCAACGAATTGCATATCCTCGGGTATTGTCTTGATGCCGAGAATCCAACACTGGCTGATGAAATCGGCAAGTTTCAGCATGTCCGGCAGAATCGGATCCGGGAGATTGTGACGCGCCTGAACGAGAAGCAGGTTCCGCTGGACGTGGAGGCGGTTTTTCGCCTGGCCAATTGCCGCGCGCCAGGTCGGCCGCATGTGGCACGGGCGCTCGTAGCGGCTGGTCATTGCAGCTCGCTGGACGAGGCCTTTGAGCGCTGGTTAAAGAAGAACCGGCCGGCTTGGGTGCCGAAGTTCAAGATGACTGCCGCACATGCCATTAGTCTGATCCAGCAAGCGGGCGGCGTCGCGGTGTTGGCGCATCCAGGACTGAACCATTCGGACGAGGTAATTCCCGACATGGTGGCGGCCGGACTGGATGGTATTGAATGCTTCCACACCAAACATTCCACGACGACATCGGAGCACTATCTCGAAATAGCCGACCGGTTTGGGCTCCTGGTGACAGGCGGATCCGATTGTCACGGCATGAATAAGGGCAAACCGTTAATTGGCACAATCAAGTTACCATACGCACACGTCGAAATGCTCAAACACCGTGCAGCCGAACGGATGGCGGTTCTCGCCCGGAACAGTTCACGAATTGACGGCCCATCGGGTTAACCCCAGCGTGAGTTTTTGCCTTTGTTCTGACCAACGGACTTTTGTACATGGGACTATTTGACAAGTTCAAAGCCGGCCTGCAGAAGACGCACTCGCGGCTGACTCACGAAATCAAGCGGATCATCACCCGCTCGCCTAAACTCGAGGCCGGCGACATTGAAGATCTCGAGGTAGCGTTGCTCGGAGCGGATCTGGGGATGGAGATGACTTCAGCCATCCTAGAGGCCGTGAAGAAAGCCTATGAGACCCAGGGACGGACCGGACTTGATGTGTTCGAAGTAGCTGCCCGGCAAGTGAGGGAGGCTTTCGCCAGCGCCACCCCCGGTTTGGTAAAGGCTCCCCACGGGCCAACCGTAGTCTCTGTTGTCGGAGTCAATGGCACCGGCAAGACGACCACGGCAGCCAAGCTCGCCTACTTGGTGCAGTCTCGGGGGCAACTCGCGCTCCTCGCTGCCTGCGACACGTTCCGCGCGGCGGCTATTGAACAAATCAAGCTCTGGGGGCAGCGCCTCAAGGTGGAGGTCATCGCAGGGGCCTATGGAGCCGACGCCGCGGCTGTGGCGCATGATGCTGTCGCCGCCGCTCAGGCTCGTCAGGCTGCCTATCTGTTTATTGACACTGCGGGCCGGTTGCACACCAAAACTAACTTGATGCAGGAACTTCAGAAGGTCCACCGGGTCATGGCGAAGCAACTGCCCGGGGCTCCCCACGAAGTCCTGCTGGTTCTGGATGCCACCACCGGAATGAATGCACTCATCCAGGCACGGGAATTTCACAAAGCCGTTCCGCTCACCGGCCTGGTGGTTACCAAGTTGGATGGCACCAGCAAAGGCGGCATGGTCGTCGCCATTCAAAAGGAACTCGGCATTCCCATCAAATTCGTTGGATTGGGCGAGCGCGCCGACGATCTCCAGCCATTCGACGGTGCGCAGTTTGCCGACGCACTGTTCAAAGACTGAGAGGGACTGTTGCTTCCCTGATCGCGACTCGGAATCATGAGCACCAGCGCACCCATCCCGGACTCGGTTTTCATGAAGGCTGCGTTGCGCTTGGCTCGCCGTGGCTACGGCACGACGTCCCCAAATCCCATGGTCGGGGCGCTGCTGGTGCGGGCAAGAAAGATTCTTGGTCAGGGCTGGCATCACCGAGCGGGTCAGCCGCATGCTGAGATCGAGGCGCTGCGCGACGCGCAAAGAAAGGGAAATGTAACGCGAGGCGCAACGCTTTTTGTCACTCTCGAACCTTGCTGCACTCACGGGCGGACTCCCCCTTGCACAGAGGCGATTGTGGCCGCCGGTATTCAGAAAGTAGTCGTGGGGTCCATCGACCCAAACCCGAGGCATTCCGGGCGCGCGTTCAAACAGCTTCGAAACGCTGGGGTTCAAGTTGTGGCAGGGGTGCTGGAAAATGACTGCCGCGATCTGAATGAGGCTTTCAATCATTGGATTGTGCGCGGGACACCCTTTGTCACAGTCAAGGCGGCCATGACCCTCGATGGTAAAATTGCTACCGCCTCCGGGGAGTCAAAGTGGATAACCGGCGAGAAGGCCCGTTCTCTGGCAATGCGGCTGCGGTTCGGATCGGACGCAATCCTGGTGGGCGTGAACACCGTCTTGGCGGATGATCCGAGCTTGACCGTTCGTGGCCCGGCTGGAAGCAAGCGAACCGGACTGCGCCGCATCGTGCTGGACAGCTTGGCTCGCACCCCGTTGTCGGCGCGCGTCGTGTCGGACGAACACTCCGCTTTGACGACCATCGTGGTCACCGACCGGGCGCCGCGACGTCGGGTGTTGGGGTTGCTGAAGCATGTCGACGTTCTAGTCGCCCCTTGCAGTGATGAAAGGCGTGGGCGAGGCGTCGATTTGCGCTGGTTGCTCGCTCGTTTGGGGTCCGAGAGTGTTACCAGTTTGCTCGTAGAGGGCGGAGGAGAGGTTAATGCTGCTTTTCTGATGCCCCGACTCGCCCAGCGGATCGCTTTCTTTTATGCTCCTAAGGTTCTCGGGGGCAAGGACTCCCGACGTGCTGTAGCGGGGCAGGGGGCGGAAACGCTGGATGAAATTCTCGAATTACAGGACCTTCTTTGGAGGCGCCTTGGGCCCGATTGGTTTCTCACGGCACGGGTTAGGGCCAGCACTTCGGAATCGCATTGCTGAAGCCCGGCGGGGCGGATTTTTCGGGTGGTAACCCGGAATGGACGACTGCATGCAGGGTAAATCGCCCTCATTTCACCCCCTTATAACTCCTTGACCTGAGAATGACGGAATATAACCTAGCACCCCGAATCGGCGCCGGGCAAAACCGCCTGGCTTAACAGCCATCGGATTGTGTGGGCACCTTCAGCGCCGGGAACCTGTTATTTAATTGAAACTGAAATGAATCGTCCGAAAAAAGTTGCCATCCTTACCGCGGGCGGGCTTGCGCCTTGCCTCAGTTCCGCCGTCGGCGGGCTCATCGAGCGTTACACCGAGATTGATCCTAGTATCGAGATTATTTGCTACCGGGGTGGCTATAAAGGGCTCCTCCTGGGGCAAAGTTATCCCGTGACGCCGAACGTGCGCGCGAATGCTCATGTGCTCCATGAATTTGGCGGATCTCCTATCGGCAACAGCCGAGTTAAGCTCACCAACCTGAAGGACTGTCTCAAGCGCGGATTGGTCAAGGAGGGGCAGGACCCGCAAAAGGTCGCTGCGGACCAGCTCGTTAAGGATGGAGTGGATGTGCTGCACACGGTGGGTGGCGATGACACTAACACGGCGGCTGCAGATCTGGCGGCATTCCTGGCCAAGAACAATTATGGGCTTACTGTGATCGGTCTGCCGAAAACGATCGACAACGACGTCTTTCCCATCCGTCAATCCCTCGGGGCTTGGACGGCGGCTGAGCAAGGCGCAAATTACTTCTGGAACGTGGTTGCGGAAAACAGCGCCAATCCCCGCATGCTCATCGTTCACGAGGTGATGGGGCGCAATTGTGGTTGGCTTACTGCGGCCACTGCGCAGTCGTATCGCCGACGGTTGGACCGTGCTGAATGGCTGCCGGAGATCGGTTTGGACCGCAATTGTGTGGAAGTCCACGGGGTCTTCATCCCGGAAATGGAAATTGACCTTGCCGAAGAAGCGGTGCGGCTGCGCAAGGTGATGGATTCGGCCGATGCGGTGAACTTGTTCATCTCGGAAGGCGCTGGTGTCGAGGCGATCGTCGCCGAAATGCAGGCGAAAGGACAGGAAGTGCCGCGGGACGCCTTCGGTCACGTCAAGCTGGACGCTGTCAATCCGGGAAAATGGTTTGGCGACCAGTTCGGCAAGATGATCGGCGCTGAGAAGACCCTCGTGCAGAAAAGTGGTTACTACTCTCGCGCTGCTGCTTCCAATAACGACGATCTTCGCCTTATCAAATCCTGCGTTGATTTGGCCGTCGAGTGCGCGATGCGGCGGGAACCCGGCGTGATTGGACATGACGAAGACCGGAACGGCATGCTTCGGGCTATCGAATTCGAGCGTATTCGCGGGGGGAAACCTTTCAACATTGACGCACCTTGGTTCGAACAGATGCTCAAGGAAATAGGCCAGACCAAGGGCCGTAAGCTTCACACCAAACATTAGAACCCGGATCGTGCCAGGCGCGCCGTCAGGGTGCGCCTGGTTTCTGGTCGATGGCATCCTCCAGGTGGCGACTTCCCGGTCTAGTTCCGTTCGTCACGAGCGAATGGGCAAGTTGGTTCAACCTGGAGGTCTTTACGCCTACCTTGTTTTGCGATTCGGACTGCAAAATTGTGTAGCCGTTGGCCGTTTTTAGCCTATTCTATTGGCTTGACCGTTCAACCGGGTGAGCACGCGGCCGGCAGGTTTTGGCTTCGGCGGCCCGCTTGAGACGTCGATACATGAGAACTCTAGCGGGACCGGCGCGAACCAGGCGTCAAAAACCAATTGCCAATCAAACAACAAAGGCTTCCTCCACGAAGCCGGCGGAATCGCTTTCAAACCGCGATCGTTTTCTCAATGCGTGTCATTGCCGGACAGTGGACCGGCCTCCCGTTTGGCTGATGCGCCAGGCCGGTCGGGCCTTGCCCGAATACCGTGCCCTCAAGGAGAAGTATACATTTCTGCAATTGGTGCAGACGCCGGATTTGGCAACGGAAGTTACCCTCCAGCCGATTCGGCGTTTTGATTTCGACGCCGCAATTCTATTTAGCGATATTCTCGTGATCGCCGAGGGATTGGGCCAGCGTTACGAGTTTCGCGAGCGGGGTGGCATCCAAATGGAATTCCTACTCAAAACTCAAGCCGACGTGGACCGGCTTGAGGTTTCTGCTGTCAATGAGCGGCTTGGATACGTCGCCAAAGCACTCCCGTTGATCAAAAAAGAGTTGGCGGGCAGGACGGCGCTGATTGGCTTCGCCGGATCTCCCTGGACGCTGGCCAACTTCATGATCGAAGGTGGTGGGGTGAAAGATTACACGCGGGCCAAGGCCCTTTACTACAGTGATCCGGTCCTCTTCGGAAGGCTGATGGACAAACTCAGCCAGGCCATAGCGGGCTTTCTACAGCTGCAGATTGACGCTGGTGCCGACGCGGTGCAGATTTTTGATAGTTTGGGAGGAATCCTCTCGGACGGTAATTATGCTGGCGCATCGGGCGCCTGGATCCGGCGTATCGTTTCATCGCTTAAGAAACAGGTGCCGGTTATTGTCTTTGGCAAAGGCGTCCATGGAAACTGGGACGACTTGGTGGCGACGGGAGCTCAAATTCTTGGGGTTGACTGGAGCATCCGCCTGGCTGACGTTCGAAAGCGTCTGCCCCGGAACGTTGGCGTGCAGGGAAACCTTGACCCTTTCCTCTTGAGCACGGACCCCGAGACGGTGGCGGCGGAAACACGCAGGATCCTGACCGAGATGCGAGGGCTGAAGGGGCATGTCTTTAATCTCGGTCACGGGGTAACCCCCAGCGCTACGCTGGAGAACATCGAAAGTTTGGTCAATACGGTGCGGAGCTTCAAATGAGCATGTTGAAAGTCGATCTCGACCTAGTGAAGAAATACAACATCGCCGGGCCGCGCTATACGTCGTATCCCCCCGCGACCAAGTTTACCGATTCACTTAAGTGTAGCGACCTCGAACGGCTGATCCAGGAGAATAACCGCACCGAGCGTGATCTCTCCCTGTACTTCCACATTCCGTTTTGCGAAACCTTGTGCTGGTACTGTGGTTGCACTACTGTCATCACCCTGAACCACGCCCAAGGGCAGACTTACGTCCGATACCTCGAGAAGGAAGTGGCCCAAATGGCTCGATTGCTCAACCCCCGCCGCAAAGTAGTACAACTCCATTGGGGCGGAGGCTCGCCAACCTTTCTCTCTCCCGATGAAATCCGGCAGTTGGGCGAGATCATCCACCGCCACTTTACCTTCTCTGACCAAATCGAGGCTGGGGTCGAGGTGGATCCACGTCGGTTGACCCGCGATCATATTGTTGCCCTGCGCGAGGTCGGATTCAACCGGGCGTCGGTCGGGGTTCAGGATTTCGATCCGGTGGTCATGGAATCTGTCCACCGTATTCAGCCAAAGGAATTGACCGAACAAGTGCTGGGATGGCTGCGGGATGAAGGGTTTGGGTCGGTCAACTTCGATCTCATCTACGGGTTACCCAACCAAACGGTGGAGACCTTCAACCGCACCTTGGATTCGGTGCTCGCCATGGGGCCGGACCGGCTCGCGGTGTTCAGTTATGCACATGTCCCGTGGGTGAAGCCGGCGCAAAAAATTCTCGAGCAGAAGGCGCTGCCAGTTCCGGAAGTAAAACTGCAGCTCTTAAAGACCGTGATCGAGCGTCTGACGGCCGACAACCGGTATGTCTACATCGGCATGGACCATTTCGCCCGGCCGGACGACGAGTTGGCGGTGGCTCGCGAGCGCAAGCAGTTGCAGAGAAACTTCCAGGGTTACAGCACTCGTGGTGGGGCCGACATCTATGCCTTCGGCATGTCGTCGATTTCACAGATCCCGGAAGCTTACTGGCAAAACGAAAAGGATCTGCTGAAGTTTTACACCGCTCTCGACGCGGGGCGGGTTCCTTTGGTCCGGGGTTACCAGGTCTCCGACGCGGACAAGATCCGGCGCGAAACCATCATGCGGGTCATGTGCGATTTCTCGCTCGACTATGCGGCGATGTCGCAGCGGTTGGGTATCGATTTCCTCGCCTATTTTCACCAGGAAATCGCAGAGCTAGCAGGTTTCGAAGCCGACGGGCTTGTTGTGCGCCGTCCAAACGGGATGGAGGTCACGGATACTGGCCGCTTGTTCATCCGCAACATCGCCATGACCTTCGACAACACTCTGCCTCCGGTGGGCGAACGACAACACTCACGGACGATTTAGGCATATATGACCTCGGTCGCGATTATTGGCGGCGGCATCACAGGACTCACGGCCGCTTTTGAGCTTCACCGTCAGGGCGTGCCGGTGACGGTGTACGAGGCGTCCAACCGGGTGGGTGGGGTAATCGAATCCATTCGCCAGGATGGCTTCCTGGCCGAGTTTGGACCCAATACAATCCTCGAGACCTCGCCGAGAATTGGGCAGTTGATCAACGAGGCGGGGTTACAGTCCCGCCGGCTTGATCCGGACCCTCAAGCGTCCGCTCGCTACGTGGTGAGATATAAACGTCCCATCGAAATGCCGGGGTCGCCACTTGGTTTTTTGACGACACAGCTGTTTACCGCCAAGGCCAAGTTGGCTGTGTTGCGGGAACCGTTTGTGCCAGCCCGGCGTGACGGCAAGGAGGAAAGTGTCGCCGAATTTGTGGTGAGGCGGTTGGGACGCGAATTCCTCGACCATGCCATCGACGCCCTGGTGGCTGGGGTGTATGCGGGTGATCCTGCGAAGCTTTCCGTTCCCCAGGCCTTCCCCAAGTTGGCCGCGCTGGAGGCCCAATATGGCTCGTTGATCAAAGGTCAAATCTTTGGCGCCCGCGAACGTAAACGGCGGGGTGAGGTGGCCAAGGATCGGGCTCCCAAACTCTCTTTCGATGAGGGGCTTCAAGTGTTGCCCGAGACCTTGCGCCTGCGTCTCGGCGATGCGGTTAAGCTCCGAATGACTGTCAAGCGGTTGGTTCGTCTGTCATCGGGTTGGCGCCTGGAATTGGAGACTGGCCAGTCGGTCGAACACCGTGCGGTGTTGTTTGCTGGCACCGCCTACAAATTGGCGGCTCTGGAATTCCAGGGGGAACCAGCCGTCAGTTTCAGACGGTTCTCCGAAATCGAATACCCGCCGGTCGCCAGCGTCGTGTTGGGTTTTCGCAGGGAGGACGTCAAGCACCCGTGCCAGGGTTTCGGTATGCTCATCCCCAAAATCGAGAATTTCAAGATTCTGGGCACGATTTTCTCCTCATCTCTTTTCCCCAACCGGGCCCCGGCTGGGCACCTGACCCTGACCAGCTACGTCGGCGGCAAACGCTACCCTGAATTGGCAGCTTTGTCGGCGGACCAGCTCTACAAACTGGTCTGCGATGATCTTAGGGTCCTGTTGGGTGTGACGGGTAAGCCGGTGTTTGCGCATTCGGTGTTCTATCCTCGGGCTATCCCTCAATATGTTGTGGGCTATGGCGCGTATCGGGAAATGATGACCGAAATCGAACAGAAAGCACCCGGGCTGTTTCTGGCCGGTCATTACCGCGATGGCATTTCCCTCAGCGATTCTATCGTGTCCGGCTGCAAAGCGGCGGATCGCATCGCCGCATCTCTCAAGTCGGCCCCCTCCGGCAATCCGCAGCCGGACGCCGCCGTTTGAATCAACCCCCGTCAAACCTATGAGCAAGGCTGTACTCCTCGTTAATCTTGGATCGCCCAACTCGCCTTCGGTGCCGGACGTGCGCCGATATCTGCGCGAGTTCCTTATGGACGGGCGGGTGCTGGATGTGAATTGGCTGGTGCGGTTTTGCATCGTGCATTTCGCGATTCTACCGAGCCGTCCCAAGGAGTCTGCGCATGCTTACCAGTCCATTTGGACCCCGCAGGGCTCACCCCTCGTGGTCACTAGCCGGAGCGTTCAGGCCAAGCTTCAATCCCAGGTTTCCGTGCCAGTGGAACTGGCAATGCGCTACCAGAATCCCTCAATCGAAGACGCCGTGACCAAACTGGCGAGCCGTGGTGTTGCTGAGGTGCTGCTGATACCCCTGTTTCCTCATTACGCCATGTCGAGCTACGAAACCGCTGTGGAACGTGTCAAAGAGGTCGCCATGCGGTTGGCCCCAACGATGCGGGTGCGCGTGCAAGCCCCTTACTACCAGGATGCCGATTACCTTACGGCTCTGGTGGCCCGTGCCAGCGAGTACTTGAATAAAGATTTCGACCATCTCCTTTTCAGCTTCCACGGCGTGCCGGAAAGGCAAATCCGCAAATCCGATGTCACCGGTTGCCATTGCTTGAAGACTCCCAATTGCTGCGAAACTCCAAGCCCCGCCCATGAGTTCTGCTATCGCGCGCAGTGCTTCGCGACGGTCCGGGCGTTTGTCGAGCGTGCCGGTGTTCCCGCAGCCAAACATTCGGTTGCCTTCCAATCACGGCTCGGGCGTGATCCTTGGCTTACCCCATACACCGACCGCACTATCGAGGCGCTCGGTCAAAAGGGCGTTCGGAGGCTTTTAGTCATGTGTCCGGCCTTTGTTTCCGATTGCCTGGAGACTATCGAGGAAATAGGCATGCGCGGGCGCGAGACCTTTCTTCAGGCGGGCGGCACCGATTTCACGCTAGTGCCGTGTTTGAATGAGCACCCTCAGTGGATTGAGGCCTTGAAGAGGATGGTTGAGCGATTCCTAGTATAAGCGAGCCATACCTGCCGCTTGCTTGTGGGCAGCGTTGCCAATCGGATGGGTTAGGCTACAATGACCCCATGAAACGCTTTTGTCTCCTGGTCGCTTTTCTGTTGCTGGCGGGTTGGGCCAACGCGCAGACCCCCGACGATCAATACGTCGAAATCTACCACGTCATTCAAAAAGCCAGTACCTTGGAAGCGAATAATGAAATCACGCCTGCCCTGGCGGCCTATCGGGAGGCTCAAACCGCCCTGGCTCGATTTCAAAAAGGCTACCCTGGCTGGAATCCATCGATCGTGGGTTTCCGTCTCACCTATTTGGCTTCCAAAGTTGAGACGCTTTCGGCCCAAATCACCGCCCAGACTGCTCCCACTGCGCCGGTAACGAAGCCAGCACCGACCCAACCGGGTGTTCCGCCTGACCTGACCGAACGAGCGGAACTGCAGCGCCAGATCGCGACACTGCAGGAAGAGGTTAGGCAATTGCTTGCTGAGAAGACTGTCCTCGAGGCGAAACTGAAGGAGGCCCTGGCAGCGAAACCCTCGGCTACCGATCCTCAAGAGTTGGCCCGCGCGCTCGATCGCATTCGCGTGCTTGAACGGGAGAATGAGGCGCTCAAGGCTTCTGGCCCTGTAAAGGAGCAGGCGGAGGCCGTTGAGGCTAAGCCTGGGGCGGATTACGAGCGGCAAGTGTCTGCCTTGCGGTCGCGGATCGAGATCCTTGAATCGCGTCCAATTCCCTACACCGACGAAGAGTTGGCCTTGTTCCGGGATTCCCCGGCCGGTCCGGCGGTCGCTCCTGTGCAGAGGCAACCGACCGCAATCGCTCCGGACGTCGCCGCTTTGATGGCGGATGCTAAACGCGCGTTCGCCGCAGGAGACTTGGACAAAGCCGAGAGCTCCTACCAGGCGGTCATTCAACAAGACCCGGCGAACATCGTTAGCCTCGGGGACCTCGCGGCGATTAAGATCCGTCGCGGCCAGTTGGACGAAGCCGAGCGGTTGCTCAATCAAGCCCTCAACGCGGCACCCAACGATCCTTTCAGCCTTTCCACCCTGGGATTGGTGAAGTTCCAGAAAAAGCAGCTTGATGAGGCGATGGATCTACTGAGTCGCGCTGCCCAGTGGGATCCCAAGAATCCCCAGATCCAAAATCGGCTTGGACTGGTGCTGAGTGAGAAAGGACTTCGCGCTCCAGCTGAGACGGCGCTTCGAAAAGCGATTCAGTTGGAGCCGGGTTACGCCGAGGCTCACCACAACCTTGCGGTGGTGTATATTACGCAGAAGCCCCCGATGAAAGAACTGGCCCGGTGGCACTATCAAAAGGCCATTGCGGGCGGGCAGGCCAAGAATCCTGAACTGGAGCAGATGCTCGACGCGAAATAGCTCGAGGCCCATGCGCCAGGCTTTCCACGAAATTCGGGTTTCCACCCGGGGAAAGGGGCTTTACGAAATCACGCGGGGGGTGACGGCCTGGCTCGCCGCACAGAGTTTTCGGGAGGGCTTGCTCACCTTGCACCTCCGCCATACCTCCGCCTCCTTGCTTATCCAGGAAAACGCCGATCCCGATGTGCAGCGGGACCTCGAACAGTTTTTCTCGCGCCTCGTGCCCGACGGCGATCCTCTATATGTTCACACCATGGAGGGGGACGATGACATGCCAGCTCACGTGCGGACCGCCCTAACTGCGGTGAATCTCTCGATTCCTTTTCAAGGTGGACAACTGGCGTTGGGCACCTGGCAGGGGATCTATGTTTGGGAGCATCGTCGCGCACCCCATTCCCGGGTGATCACGCTCCACTTCATTGGCGAATAAACCAATCGACCGCCGGAGTTCATCCGGCGGTCTGGGCAATAGGTCAAAATGAGAGGGCAACTTCCCGGTCAGAGTTGGGCCATGGCTTTGTCCAGCACGGCAAACAAACCAGCCATGGAGGCCTCGGTTTCGTCTCCCATGTTGGAAATGCGGAACGTAGTGCCTTTGATCTTACCGTAGCCGCCATCGATAAGGTAACCCTGGTCCTTGGCCAGCTTTTGGAGTTTGGGCACATCCACAACCCTGCCATTTGGTCGCGCTCCGTTATTCACACAGGTCAAAGTGACAGACTCAAATCCCGGTTCTGGGAACAGCGTGAAACCATGACGTGCGGCCCAGTCGCGGGTCATCTGGTTGGTCTTGCGATGCCGTGCATAGCGAGCCTCCAATCCCTCAGCGAAGAAATCTTCCAATTTGGACGCCAGCGCATAAACGTGTCCAATGCTGGGTGTGCTCGGAGTCATGCTTTGCTCCGCGTTTTTCTGAAACTCCGAGAAATCGAAGTAATACCCGCGGTCTTTGGCCGTGGCTGCCTTCGCCAGGGCCGCCGGGGAGCATACGAAGACCGCCAGTCCGGGCGGTAGCGCAAAAGCCTTCTGAGTGCCCGCCAGCAGGACGTCGATCCCAAGTTCGTCGAACTTGATAGGCGTGGCGCTCATCGAACTGACCGAGTCCACAATGAACATAACCTCAGGATACTTCTTCTTCAGGGCGGCGATTTCCGCCAGTGGACTCATGACGCCAGTGGAGGTTTCGTTATGGATGAGCGTGAGGGCATCGAACTGACCGGTCGCCAACTTCTGGTCCACCGCCTCGGCCCGGATTGGCGAACCCCACGGCACTTGCAGGGCCTCCGGTTCTTTGCCGCAACGCTTCGAAACATCAAACCACTTGTCCGAGAACGCCCCACACATGCAGTTCAGCACTTTCTTTGACACGAGATTCCGGATCGCGCCCTCCATGACGCCCCAGGCGGAGGAGGTGCTCAGGTAAACCAACTGCTTCGTACACAGCAGTTGCTGGAGCTGAGGTTGGATCTTGCCGTAAAGGTCTTTGAAACCTTGGCCGCGGTGCCCGATCATGGGCGAGCAAAAAGCCCGGAAGGTTTTCTCGCTGACTTCGACGGGCCCCGGAATGTGCAATTTGACGTGTTCCATAAAATCGCCGGAATGTTTCAATAGGCCGGGTTCAAAGGCAAGGGGTTTTACAGGCGTCTTCCAGCGCCCGAGGACTTACTCCCGGTTTCTGGTGTCGATGATGATGGTTACCGGACCGTCGTTCGTTAGGCTGACCTTCATGTCAGCCCCGAACACCCCTGCTTGAACGGCTCGGCCGAGATCCTGGCTGAGTTGTTCGACTAATTGATCGTACAAGGGAATAGCGGTCTCGGGTTTGGATGAACGGCTGTAGGAGGGCCGATTGCCCTTGCGTGTGCTGGCAAACAAGGTGAACTGGCTAATGGCTAGAATCCCGCCGCCAACTTCTTGCACCGACCGGTTCATCACACCGGCGTCATCGTTGAAGATTCTGAGGCGGACGATCTTACCGCTTAACCATTCAATATCTTCTTTGGTGTCGGTATCCTCGACTGCAACCAGGACCAGTAGACCTTGATCGATGGCACCCTTGATAACGCTATCAACGACGACGTTGGCTTGGGAGACTCTTTGGATGACGGCGCGCATTTTCGCAGTTTATCTTGCCACCACTCAGCAGGAGGGGATAGCGGATGACTTGCAGCCAAAAATCGCGCGTATCAGTGGTGAGACTGCTCCGGGAGACGGCACCCTATCATGCCGAGGAGGACAGTGTAAGCAACGGCACCCCCAATCAGGACCCAGTAGTTGCCCTTGAAAGTCAGTAACATACCAATGCCGAGCACAACTGCCGCTGAAACATAAAATAAAATCGAGAGCACAAATTTCACGCTCTGACAGTAGCCCGGATCACGAAACGCGCAAGCGCGACGTTCACACGGGTCGCTCAGCCAGAGGACGCCTGGATGTGGCGAGCCTGCCGTTTCGGCAGGGCCGAGCCGGGTCCGGGTTTTCGAGTGGGCGTGGAGTCCGTCAGATGATTCTTCAGAAAACCAGGTTTATCCTCGCGGCCTCCGCGGAGGTAATCTCGCCAAATCGCTTCTGCCACCTGTTCCTTGGACAGGCGTTGCACGTCTGTGAGATAGCGGAAGAGAAACTCCATCAGGCGGAGCAGCGAAATACTATCAGTGCGGCCGGTTTGGGAATAAAGCCAATCGCTCCACTGGAGAAACCGCTGGAATGGCGATGGCGATAACCCTGCAGACGCTGAGGCCCAGATCAGGGGTGTGGACTCCAGGAAGTTACCGCTATTGGCGACGAGGTCCCAAAAGCGTGCAAATCGGCGGAGACGTTGCATGGTTGGGAAATCGATTAAGCGATTCTGCAGGATTTCGTAGGGTGGATGGGGCGTATAAACCATCGCCCATTCCTCGTCGTGGCGGGAAATAGGGGTTCCTTTGAGGCGTTTGAGGATGCCCAACTGGATCTCGTGCGGTCCCAAACCAACCAATCGATCAAATCCGGCCGCGAAGCTTTCCAGGGTTTCTCCGGGCAGACCGGCAATGAGATCGGCGTGGATGTGGACACCGGTTTGCGTGCGCAGGAACCGCAGGTTTTCTTCAAGTCGTTGGAGATTCTGGCGACGATGGATCAGGTCGCTGACCTCTGGGTTGAATGTCTGTATCCCAACCTCGAACTGCAGGGCGCCGGCGGGAAAGCGGACGATGATCTCGCGCAGCTCCTCGGGCAGCCGGTCGGGGATCATTTCAAAATGAAAAAAATGCCCAGGCTGATACCTCGCCAGAAGGAACTCTAGAATGGTTCGGCTGACCTGGATATTGAGGTTGAAGGTGCGGTCAACGAATTTGAGCTGCCTGGCTCCTCGTCGCAACAGTTCATCCATTCCGTTCAGAAACAAGTCCAGCGGGGCCTGGCGGATCGGGATGTCCAGGGACGAAAGGCAGAACTCGCAGCTAAAGGGGCAGCCTCGGGATGCTTCCACGTAGAGTATCCGGTTGGCAATATCCGCATCGCTGTAAAGGTCGTAAGGCAGTTGGAGTGTCGTGAACTCGGGTGGTGGGGCGGCATGGACCTTTTTGGCGGGTGGGGCCCCATCGAGAATAGACTGGCAGAGTTCAGCGAACAGCAGATCGGCTTCGCCGGTTATCACGTAATCGCTGAGCTCAACGATGCGCTCACCTTGGGAGTCATAACTGACCTCGGGGCCACCCAGGATAACGCGCAGGTCCGGCCGGAGGCGTTTCAGAACGGCCACCAGTTCGGTGGCTGGGGCGAGGTTCCAAATGTAGATTCCGATACCCACAATCCTCGGGTTTTGCGCGAGGATCGCTTCGGCGATTTCCAAGGGGCGTTGGCGGATATCGAACTCGATCAGGCTGGCCCGCGGTTTTAGCGTGCCGAGGTTCGCCAGCAGGTACCTAAGGCCGAAGGCCGCGTGAATAAACTTCGCGTTCAGCGTGGTCAGCAAAATGTCTGGCATGTGGCGTTTGGGTTGGCGTTTGCCCAAAAACAGCAGTCGCCCACTTGATTCCGCGCGGGCTGGGCTTATGTTGAGCAATAACCCAGAGAGGAGCATACCATGCCAGTTAGAAAACTGAAAGAGTTCCTGGACCGGGAAAAGGTCAAGTACGTCAGCATTGTTCATTCCCCGGCTTACACCGCACAAGAGGTGGCGCAGTCGGCACACATCACCGGGCGGGAGATGGCTAAGGTTGTGATTGTGGAGTTGGATGGTCGTATGGCAATGGCAGTCCTGCCAGCAAACCGGAAAGTCGTGTTGCAGGAACTGCGGGAATTGACCGGCTCGGAAGAAGTGAAGTTTGCGTCCGAGGCGGAATTCCGCCAGCAATTCCCGGATTGCGAGACCGGGGCCATGCCGCCATTCGGCAACCTGTATGGGATGGACGTGTATATGGCTCAGGCCTTAAGCGAAAATGACCAAATCGCGTTCAACGCCGGCACTCACACCGAGATCATAAAAATGGCCTTCCTGGACTTTGACCGACTGGTCCAACCGAAGGTCATCAGCTTCACGAACTAGAACCTGCTGGTAGCAGTCGCGGACCGCTCAGGCAGGGCGGTCGAGCGGTTCACGTGGCGAGAGAGAGGAGAGCAAATCTCCCAGGTAATAACTGTGCCTATATGAAAGTGCTCCCTTGCGCGAGAACTCTGCGTCGACGATGCGGAGAGGGGGGAAGATGCTCGTCTCCGTGGGTGAACCAGATTCATGAGGTCAGCGACCAGGTTGAACCCGCGAGCCGCCCAATACGCAAGTTGAAATGATCCGCTGAGGGGGCGATGACGCATCGCAGACTGCGGGAGTTGGTATGGGCGACGTATTCGCGAGCTTCGCTTTTTTCTTGCGCACTTGGCTGTTGGAGACCAACCCTCAGCTGTACCCCTATGAATTCCAATACCCGCATGACCCGCAGGGCAGTTCTCCGCAATCTGGGTGTCGTCACTGGCGCAATCCTTGCCTTCGGCGCGAGTAGTCCGGCTGCCACCGTCGCCGCACCTGGCAGACGCGCGGCCAAACTGCGGAGATCTGAAAACACACGAAAGCAGATCTTCCGGCACGTATTCAAAACCCCGATGGTGGACACGCACGAACATTTGCCGGATGAATCACAACGCCTCCAGCGCGCCGGTGCCGGCAGCCCTCGGTGCGACGATTGGGCCTTGCTCCTCAGCCATTACCTCGATTCCGACCTCCGCACTGCCGGCATGTCCAAAGTTGATCTCGACCGTTTCCTCTCGCCGGACGTGGACCCGATGGAGAAATGGTCACTGCTCGAGCCATGGTGGCCGGCGGTGAAGAACACTGGCTACGCTCAGGCCGTCCGAATCTCCATGCGGGAGCTCTACGGGGTGGAGAACCTTTCCGCCATGACCGTGGCGAAAGTGCAGACTGCGTACGACAGACTTCGGAAACCCGGTTTTTACCAGGAGATTTTGCGAGACCACGCCAATCTCCATTCCTGCCAGGTAAACTGTCTCACAGGCACCCCGTTTCGGGAGTCCACCATGCCTACCCTGCTCATGCAGGATCTCAGCATCGTAGGCATGTTCGCCGGGCCGGCATTCCGTCAATACGCCGCACCGGCGGGCATCGAGGTAAAGAGTCTGGCGGATTGGCATCGGGTTATTAAATGGTGGTTCGAGAAATATGGTAAGTACGCCGTGGCCGTGAAATCTCAGAATGCTTACGCGCGCAACATCGATTACGCGCGCGTGCCGGCCGAGCAAGCAGAACCGGGCTTTAACAAGCTGTTAGCCAACGAGCGGGTTAGCGTCGAGGAACGCAAATTGGTGGAAGACCATCTCTTCTGGTACGCCGTGGACGAGGCTACGGCCCACCATCTGCCGGTGAAACTGCACACCGGTTACTATGCGGGACAGAACGGGATGCCGCTCTCGCGGTTGCTTCACAATGCCGGCAGCGCCGCCGATCTCTGCCGGCTTTCGCCGAACACGCAGTTCGTGTTCATGCACATCTGCTACCCGCATTACGAAGAACTGCTCGGGTTGGTCAAACACTATACCAACGCGCACGTGGACATGTGTTGGTCATGGATTATCAACCCGATCGCTGCGAAGGACTATTTTAAGAAACACATCGTTACCGCGCCCGCCAACAAGTTATTGCCGTTCGGCGGCGATTATATCCCGGTAGAGCCGGTGCTCGGTCACGCGGTCATCGCCCGCCAGGGAATGGCTCAAGCCTTGAGTGAACTTGTTGAAGAAGGTTGGCTTACGGCAAGCGACGCCATCGACCTGATCGAGCCGGTGCTGAATGGCAATGCGCACCGGATTTTTCAATTGGAGAAGAAAACGGAGCTCTTGAGCCGGGCAGCATGGGGGACCTGAGCAGGTCTGCACCCCTGGCCGCTGTCCGAACCCCCAGCGAGAGTTCGGAACCCCCATTCCAGCCGCGTCAGGCCCCATTTACATTAAGCGCTACTGTCCGCGGATTGGCCTCAGTTCGCGACGATGTTGACCAGTTTGCCGGGAACGACAATGACTTTACGGACGGTCTTTCCGGCGAGGAAGGGCAGAGCTTTTTCCGCCTTCAGTGCTCCCGCTTCGAGATCTTCTTTTGAGGCTCCGGCGGGAACCGTAATCACATCGCGCAGCTTGCCGTTGACCTGCACGGGCACTTGGATCGTGTCTTCCACGAGCAATGCGGGGTCGTAGGTCGGCCACGGTGCATAGGCCATTGGCATGGAGACCAGGTTTCCGACCACGCCGAGTTTGCTCCAGAGTTCTTCGGCCAGGTGCGGCGCAAACGGTTGGAGCAGCACCACGAAGTCGCGCAAGACAGCGACCGGTTTTTTCTCCCAGCCGATGGCGTCGTTGACAAAGACCATCAACGCGGAAATGGCGGTGTTGAAACGCATGCCGTCGAGGTCTTCAGTGACTTTCTTGATGCAGGCGTGGAGCGTTTTCTGCTGGGCCGGCGTCGCGGCAACATCCTGGATGGCAGCGCTGAGTTGGATGTTCCGCAGGGCATCCGGTCCGTCGTCTGGCTGGGCGGTCTGCGACTGCTCGAAATCGGTTTCCGACTTTTCGTCCACGAACAGGCGCCACACGCGGCCGAGGAAACGGTACACGCCTTCGACACCTTTGGTGTTCCAGGGTTTGGTCATTTCCAGGGGGCCCATGAACATTTCGTAAAGGCGGAAAGCATCCGCGCCGTAATCGGCCAGGATGTCGTCCGGGTTGATGACGTTGCCGCGTGATTTCGACATTTTCTGGCCATCCTCGCCAAGGATCAGCCCCTGGTTGACGAGTTTGTAGAAGGGCTCGGGCGTGGAGACGAAGCCGAGGTCAAACAGCACTTTGTGCCAAAAGCGGGCGTAAAGAAGGTGAAGCACAGCGTGTTCGGTGCCGCCGACATAGAGATCGACGCCTGGCTTGGTGTCCTTTTCACCGGCGGCTCCCATCCAGTAGCGTTCCGCTGCTTTGCTGCAGAAAGTTTCAGGGTTTTGGGCATCCAGGTAGCGGAGGTAATACCAGCAACTGCCCGCCCACTGGGGCATGGTGTTGGTTTCGCGGACGGCACCGTCTGGCAGGTTCACCCAATCGGTCGCGCGGGCGAGAGGTGGTTGGCCGTCTGGCGTGGGTTTGTAGTCTTCGAGCTTGGGCGGTAGCACGGGGAGGTCTGTTTCGATCACCGGCTCGTGATAAAGCCGTCCGTCGGCATCCTTGCGCCAGATGATGGGGAAAGGCTCGCCCCAGTAACGCTGACGGCTGAAGAGCCAATCGCGCAGTTTGTAGTTCACCGTCTTCACGCCGAGCCCCTGAGACTCCAGCCAGGCCGTGATCTTCTGCTTGGCTTGTGGCGTGGGGAGTCCATCGATGGAAATCGCCGGGCCAGACGAATGGATGGAGACGCCGTCGTCGACGTAGCCGCGCCAGTCCTGGCCGGCGGGAGGTTCCACGACCTGGACGATGGGCAAGTTGAAGCGCGTGGCGAATTCAAAATCGCGGGTATCGTGGCCGGGCACAGCCATGATGGCCCCTGTGCCATAGCTCGCCAGGACGTAGTCTGCGATCCACACCGGAATGCGCTGGCCGTTTACGGGATTGATGGCGTAAGCGCCGGTAAACACCCCGGTTTTTTCCTTAGCCAACTCAGTCCGCTCCAGGTCGGATTTGCGGGACACCTCTGCCTTGTAGGCCTCCACCGCGGCACGTTGGGCGGCAGGAGTGATGACCTCGACCAGGCGATGTTCCGGGGCGAGCACCATGTAAGTGGCCCCGAAAAGCGTATCCGGCCGGGTTGTAAACACCCGGATCTTATCGGCGCAACCCTCAATTTGGAAATCGACCTCGGCGCCTTCGCTGCGGCCAATCCAGTTGCGCTGCATTTCCTTGAGCGAATCGCTCCAGTCAATGGTGTCGAGATCACGGAGCAGGCGCTCGGCATAGGCGGTGATGCGGAGCATCCATTGGCGCATCGGTTTCCGCACGACCGCAAAACCGCCCACTTCGCTCACCCCATCCACGACTTCCTCGTTTGCGAGGACCGTGCCGAGTTGTTCGCACCACCAAACCGGGGCTTCGGTTACGTAGGCGAGCCTTTTGGAGTCGCGATACACGCGCCGACGGGCTTCGAGATCGGGCGCGGTGCCTTGCAGTTCGGCAGGGTAGGGCAGGGTATCGATCGGTTCAGCCTTGTTGGTGGCGGGGTTGAACCAGGCGTTGTAGAGCTTCAGGAATATCCACTGGGTCCATTTGAAGTACCCCGGGTCTGTGGTGTCGACGGTGCGAGACCAGTCGTAGGAGAATCCGAGGGATTGGATCTGCCGTTTGAACGTCGCCACGTTCTGTTCCGTGGTCTTGCGCGGGTGCTGGCCGGTCTTGATCGCATACTGTTCGGCCGGCAATCCGAAGGCGTCCCATCCCATGGGATGCAGCACGTGAAACCCGCGGGCTCGCTGGTAGCGCGCGAGGATGTCCGTGGCGGTATAACCTTCAGGATGACCGACATGCAGCCCCGCCCCCGACGGGTAGGGAAACATGTCCAGGATGTAGAACTTGGGCAGTCGCTCCGGACCAGAGGTGGTGTGGCGCTGGGCAAAGGGGTGGGCTGGTGGGATGGGCTCCCCGGGATTCCAGGCACGAAAAGTCTCTTGCGCCTCCCAATGCTGCTGCCACTTGGGTTCGATCAGGTGAAACGGGTATTGTCTGCGTCCGGATGCCATAAAGCGTGCACTATGAAGAAAAAGCCGGTTCCAGACAATGCTGAAAGGGGGTAGCTGGGCGAGCGGGGCGTCAGCCTAAGCACGGTGAAGCACTGGTCGGCGGACAACCGATGGGATGAGCGGGTGCTGGAACATGCGGAAGCGATCGCCGAGGCGGAGCGGGAAGGGGCGCGAGAAGCGGCAAAGTCCGGAGTGAAGGAACAGGCGGCCCAGTGGAAGGAGCGGCAGGAAGCGCACCGGCGGGAAGAGTGGCTGCTGCGCGAGAAGTTGCTGGAACTGGCGCGGGAAGCGACGAGACGGTGGTACGAGTGCGATGATAAAACGCCGACGCTGGAGTCGATTGCCAAGCTGTTGGAGTTGGCGAGCAAGCTGGGGCGACTGGCATCAGGGCTGGGAACGGAGCGAACGGAATTGACGGGGCCGGAAGGGGGCGTGCTGCAGGTGGAGATTCGGACCGCGCTGGCGCGGGTGTATGGGGCGGCAGCGGAGGCGCCGCCGGTGGATGTGGAAGCGACGGTGGTGGCGGTGGAGGGCAAGCAATGATCGAACTGGATCGGTATTTACTGGCGGGAAAGGTGGCGGGGTGCCCGGCGGACCAGATGGAGAACTTTGTGAAGGCCGGCGTGGTGCTGCAGCCGAGACAACTGGCGGCATCGGCGGCGGCGCGGTTGTGTGACCAGGAGGGAGGGCCTACGCAGGTTGGGTATGGGGGAGCGCGCGGTGGCGGGAAGAGCCACTGGCTGCTGGCGCAACTGGGGGCGGACGACTGCCAGCGTGCGCCGGGGTTGAAATGCCTGCTCCTGCGCAAGGTGGGGAAAGCGAACCTGGAGAACTTCGAGGATCATCGGCGACGTATCTTCGGGCTGCTGCCGCATGATTTTGTGGCGTTCCGGGGGGTGCTGACGTTTGCGAACCAATCGCGGATCGTGGCCGGGCACTTCCAGAGCGAGCGGGATATCGATAGTTACCTGGGCCTGGAATACGACGTGATCGCGGTGGAAGAAGCCACGAGCCTGTCGCCGCGGAAATACCGGGACATAACGACCTGCTGCCGAACGAGCCGACCGGATTGGCGCCCGCGGATCTACTCGAACGCGAACCCCGGCGGAGTGGGTCATGTGTTCTACCGGAACACGTTCATTGTGCCGTACATCACGGGGCAAGAGACGGACACGCGGTTCATACCGGCGACGGTGGATGACAACGTGTTCAATAACCGGGACTACCGGCGCGTGCTGGAGAACCTGACCGGGTGGCAGCGGCGGGCGTGGTTGAACGGGGACTGGGATGTGGCGGCGGGGCAGTACTTCAGCACGTTTTTGAGGGATGTCCACGTGATTGAGGATTTCGATGATACGCGGGCGCGGGAATGGTTTTGCGCCCTGGATTATGGGTTCACGCATTACACGGTGGTGCTGTTGGGGTGTGTGGATGGGGACGGGAACACGTTCATCGTGGACGAGCATGCGGAACGGCTGTGGTTGCCGGAACGGCATGCGCGGGCCATTCGGGACATGCTGGCGCGGCATGGGCTTGCATTGAGGCACCTGCGGCGGTTTGTGGCGGGGTCGGACGTGTTCAGCCGGCAGAGCGACGGGACGAGCGTGGCGGGGCAGTATCGGACGCAAGGGATTACGTTGCGACCGGCGAACATGGAACGGGTGAACGGGTGGGCGGAGGTGCTGCGGCTGCTGGGGGATCCCCAGGCGGGAATCCCGGCACGGTTGTTCATCCACGAGCGGTGTCGGCGCCTGGTGGAAACAGTGCCGCTGCTGCAGCATGATCCAGGGAGGCCGGAGGATGTGTTGAAGGTGGATGCGGATGAGGACGGGAACGGGGGGGATGATGCGGCGGACGCGTTGCGCTACCTGGTGGCAAGCAAGCGGCGAAATGTGGGGGCGGCGGTGGGGTGAAGAAAGGCTGAAGGCTGAAGGTCGAAGGCTGAAGTCGCTGAAGCTATGGCGGACAGGGGACGGTGCGACGGTGGGGCGGTGGGGCGGTCGATCGGACGAACGCCGAACGTCCGAACTGAGCGATTCGGGCGGCCAAGCGCATCCGAATTGGCAACGGACGTGGTCCGCCCGCATTCGCTCCAGTGATCTCGTTAGCCTCTCTTCTGAATCCGTTCAAAGATTTCACAAAGCAGCCCACTTTTCAGATCAGATACTTCGACTCCATAAATCTCCCGAATTCTCTTCTGGAGCTCAGCGACGTAATTCTCGTCACCGAAGTCCCCAAGTGACGACTGGTCCGAAATAAAAACCGGGGATCCCGGAGCAAAGCCGAGAACTCTAATGATGAAATCATCGTGAAGTTCGATATCGGCGGAGACGCGGGTGGTCGGAGCAAACTGAATTGGCACCTTTGTACCAGGGCGCGGCATGTGCTCTTGGTTTGTCCGCCGATACTTGCGAATACCCTCAATACTCTCGTTGAGCTTGATGAGTGCTTCCTCCCTGGTGGCACCAACGCCAGCCGGGCCCGGCCAATTCAAGACCTGCGCCAGCCATTGTTGATCGGGGGGGACGTCTTTCCCGTTTGCTCGAAGGCGAACTGGATAGTCCGCGAGCTTCCAATCGCGCCTGAAGAAGGACGCAAGCCACTTCGAGACCATCAGTGCTTTTTCGCGTGCGGAGTACATCTTCGGGCTAGACCGGCCTGAGTGGCGCGGGGCCGAGGGCGCTGAGATGCAAACAGGACGCGCCATCCCGCGTCCACTCCACTGCGCTCGTTAGGCGCTCTTGTTTGACCGAAATAGTTCAAGATTTTGGCGGATGTAAGTAGCGAGAAGCGAGCGCGGATCTTGGGTCTCATATCGCAACTTCCATAACCTCTCGCACACTGGCGAAAGCTCTCGCGAGAACAGGTCTCTCAACTGCTCATACTCCTCGTCTGTTGTTGCAGGATCAGGTGTAAACAACTTGGTGGATCTCCATCTGTCAAACACGGCACAGGCATCATCGAAAACAGGGACAAAGTCGTGTCCTCCAATATGGGCGAAAGCAGCCTTTGTTTCAGCGTTTGTCAGGCCGGCGTGATTATTAAAAAACTGTTCCAGCCCTCCAGCAAGGACGTCATATTCGAAGGCGTGAACTGCATAGGCAACCCACCAATGAAATGACAAGTCCTTAGCAAATAGCGATTCAGGATAGTTGCAGGACGCATGCTCCCAATCTACCGCGTTGTTCTTGTAATAAGCGTCGACAACGAGACCCCAAAACTTGTCGCACACAGCAAAGTCATCAATCAAGGAAACCTCTGCGTTGGACAATAAGAGTTGTGGGTCGTTGCTCATCTGAAGTATGCGCTCGTCTATAATCTAACGTTTAGCTCACCGATGGCGGCCCCTCCGTGACGCCCGAACTGGCAAAGCGCGTGCCAGGGCCGCCATTCGGTGGAGCGCCGGTTAGCCAGCAACCTCATACAACACTCTCCTGTGCGGGCCTCACTCTGCGCCTCAACTCGGCCTCGACCTCGGCCAATCGCTTGCCAAATACACAATTGCCGTTCAACTGGAACGGGCCTCTGCGAGTCTCAATCGTGATCGTGTCTGGACAATCGCTGTCTGGCGAGCCTCGACGCTGCCACGAGACAATGTCTGCCCACGATACCGAACGACGTGTGAAAAACCGCTGCTCAATCCCCGAATCATCAATGGTGACGTGAGCGAAAAGGCTCGGCAGACCGAGCACCCCGAACAACACCAGAAACGCACTGCCGGCAATCCGTGCCGTCTGCGGCAACGCGCTCCAGAAAAAACACCAGCCAACCAACAGCACGAACAAGATTCCAAAGTAGAAGCATGCGAAGACTGATGCCCGATAGGTTGTGCGCATACGCGATGCTGGCTAACAGTTAATCGTCGTCCTGTTGGACGTATTATAATACGTCATGGTAGAAACATGAGACGGGACAAGTAGTTCGTCAATGGCGATTTGTCGCTTGGATGAGCTTTCATATTGGAATTGCAAATGCTTCAAAACCCCGCGAGCGGTTTATTCCCAACCCCAAACTCCGGCTCTTGGACCAGGTCAGCGAAGTGATGCGGGTGAAGCCCTATTCCATGATAGTTTGTGAATAGAGGGAAACAGATAAGAAAGAGGATTTTCTGACCGCCGGACTGGCTGAGCGTCTCTCATTGACCCTCACCGTCTCCTTCATCTTAGCGTCTTCGAGGGTATGAGTTTTGT
>DIXK01000045.1 GCA_002428665.1 Verrucomicrobia subdivision 3 bacterium UBA6082 | reverse complement strand
GAGGACGGAGGGCGGGGGGCGGAGGGCGGAGGACGGAGGGCGGGGGGCGGGGTCGAACGTCCAATGGTGAATGGGGGGTGGGGGTTAGAGGAGGCCTAGTTTTACGGCGGCTTGGACTAGTTCGGCTACGGAGGTGACGCGCATTTTTTCCATGACGCGATGGCGATGGACTTTGATGGTTTGCTCGCTGGCACCGAGTTCGTCGGCGATTTGTTTGTTGAGGAGGCCGCGGATGACGTGGTCGAAGACTTGGCGTTCGCGTGGGGTGAGGGTTTGGAGGCGGTTTTGGAGGTCCTGGCGGCTGGCTTCGGAGAGTTGGCGATGCTGGTCTTTGGCAAGGGCCTGGTGGATGACGGTGGCGAGGTCGTGGTGGCTGAAGGGTTTGAGGAGGAAATCGACGGCGCCTTGTTTCATGGCGCGGACGCTGGTGCGGACATCGCCGTGGCCGGTGATGAAGACGATGGGGAGGTGGAGGTTGCGGCGGGCGAGTTCGGTTTGGAGGTCGAGTCCGGAGATGCCGGGCATGCGGATATCGAGGACGAGGCAGGCGGGTCGATTGGGAGTTCCTGAGTCGAGGAATTCCTGGGCGGAGGTAAAGGCTCTGGGTGTGAGGCCCTGGGAGGCGACGAGGCGCACCAAAGCGCGGCACATGCTGGGATCGTCATCGACGAGGTAAACGGTTCCAGGGGTGGGGTTCATGGGTGACGTTGGGAGGTGGTTGGGAGGGCGGAACGCCGGGTAGGGGTGCCTGGCCTACAGGATGGCGGACGCCGGGTAAGGGTGCCCGGCCTACAGGATGGCGGACGCCGGGTAAGGGTACCCGGCCTACAGGTGGGGTTCTGGGTAAGGGTGGCTGGCCTACAGGTGGGGTTCATGGGTGGGTTTGGGAGGTGGTTGGGAGGGCGAGATGGAAGCAGGCGCCGCGCTCGGGATTATTGACGGCCCAGAGGCGGCCGTCGTGTTCCTCGATGATAGAGTGGCAGATGGCGAGGCCCATGCCCATGCCGGAGGCTTTGGTGGAAAAGAAGGGCTCGAAGATGCGGCTGAGTTGGTCGGGGCTGAGGCCGGAGCCGGAATCGGCAAAGGAGGCGCGGACGGTTTCCGAGGATTCGGACCAGGTGCGAACGGAGAGGAGTCGTTCCTGGGAGTTTTGGGAGAACATGGCGTCGATGGCGTTGATGACGAGGTTGAGGATGACTTGTTGGAGTTCGACCAGGTTGCCCATGATGGGGGGGAGATCGGGGTCGAGGTCCAAGTGAATGCGGACGTCTTTGAAGACGAGTTCGCTGTGAACCAGTTCGAGGCTGCCGCGGATGACGTCGTTGAGTTGAAGGGGGACGAGGGCGAGTTCGCCCTTTTGGAAGAGAGAGCGGAGGCGCTGGATGACGGCGCCGGCGCGGCGGCAGTCGGACTGGATGTCGGTGAGGGCATCGAGGGCTTCGTTTAACTGGGTGGGCTGTTGTTTGAGCCAGGTTTCGGCGGCTTGGGAGTTGCAGAGAGCGGCGCCGAGAGGTTGGGTGAGTTCGTGGGCGATGGAGGCGGCCAATTGGCCGGCGGCGGTGATGCGGGAGAAGCGGTTGAGTTCTTCGCGGAGGCGCTGGGTTTCCATTTCGGCGAGTTTGCGTTCGGTGACGTCGCGGTTGCTGGCGCGGATGCCGAGGAACTCGCCTTTTTGGCCGGTGACTTCGCGGCAGGTATGATCGATCCAGCGGATGTCGCCTTGTTTGCGGCGGATGCGGAACTGGATTTCACGGACTAATTGCTCGTTGAACGCGGCGCATTCGTGGGCATCCCAGGTGGGGAGGTCTTCGGGGAGGATGAGGCGGCGCAGCAGGGAGGGGTCCGCGGTGAGTTCGGTGGCGGTGTAGCCGGTGACGCGTTCGCAGGAGGGGGAGCAGTAGAGGAGGGCGCCGGTGGGGGTTTTCCAGTATTCCCAGTCGTGGGTGAAGTTAGCGACGGTGCGATAACGGAACTCGGCTTCGCGGAGGCGGCGCTCCACTTCGCGGCGGACGCGGATAGCGGCGACGAGGCGCTGGTTGCTTTGGCGGAGGCGGCTGGTGCGCTCCTCGACCTTGCGTTCGAGATCTTCGTGGGCGAGGGCGAGGGCGTTTTCGGCGTTTTTGAGGCGGCTGATGTCGAGGTTGATGCCGGCCCAAGAAATGATTTCACCGCGTTCGTTTTTGACGGGGACACCGCGGGCGAGGATGTCATGATATTGGCCGTCGGTGCCGCGGTAACGGTGTTCGATGTCCCAGGTGCCGCCGGTGCGGGCGCATTCTTTCCAGGCAGCGATGGTGCGTTCGGCGTCGTCGGGGTGGAGGACGTTTCCCCAGCCGAAGTTGGAGCATTGCTCCTGGGTGAGGCCGACGAGCTTGAGGAAACTTTCGCTGGCGTAAGTGTTGCGGCCATCGGGAGCGCAAACCCAGACCCCGTAATTGATGGACTCGCCAATGGCGCGGTAAAGGGCCTCGCTTTGGCGGAGTTTTTGTTCGGCCTCCTTCAGCGGGGTAATGTCCTGAACGGTGCCGAACCCACCGACGAGCTGGCCTTGAGAATCGGGTTCGGGTTCGGCGCGTTCGTGGACCCATTTGATCGAGTCGCCGACCACGATGCGGTGATCGAGGTCGTAAGGTTCACCATGAAGCCAAGCCTGCCACTGGCGATCGACGAACTCGCGGTCCTCAGGATGGACGCGGCTGAGGAACAGGTCGTAAGTGAGGGGGGTGCCGGGCGTGAGGCCGAAGATGCGCCAGGTTTCATCGGACCAGGTTAGGACGTTGGTTTGGAGATTGAGACGCCAACTGCCGAGATGGGCGACGGCCTGGGCGTGGTCCAGGTCTTCGCGGATCTTGCGCAGCGTGTCCTGGGCGCGCTTGAGGTCGGTGATGTCGCGGGCGACGTGGACGGAGCCAATATGGCGCCCTTGATCGTCCGCCAAGGGAGTGGTGGTGATGAGGAAGTCGCCGCCGAGGCGGGGTTCGTGTAATTCGCCTTTGTGTTCGCCGCCATCGGCGACCGTGCGGACATGCGGGCAGGAGCCGGGAGGGCAGGCCATGCCATGGACGAGCTCATGGCAGATTCGGCCGGTGCATTGGTCGGGGCTCAAGCCTAGGCGCTCAGCCATGGCGCGGTTAGCGCGGACGACGTGGAAGCGGTCATCCAGGATGGCGATGAGGTCGGGGACGGCGTCGAAGGTGCGTTCCCATTCCTCTTTGGCGCGGCTGACTTCGGCCTGGGCCTTTTTGCGTTCGGCGACCTCGGCGGCGAGTTCACGGTTGGCGAGTTCGAGGCTGGCGGTGCGGTCTTTGACGCGCGACTCGAGGTCATCGTTCAAGCGGCGCAAGGCTTCCTCCACCTGTTGGCGTTGCTGGAGGATTGAGACCAGGGGGCGGAAGGTAAAATAATAGAGGACCGGCGACACCAGCACGACCAGCGTCACGCTGTCCAGGGCTATGCTCCACCAGGGTCCGATGGAAGGCCACCAGGCCAAGGCGCTCATGATGCCGGCTTCCACCAGGAAGAGGGATAGGGCGAGGATGACCACGGTGCGGATGGCGGAAAATCGGAACTGCTCTTGGCGCTGGCGGGCGCGGTCGCGGGCCTGGATGTCGGCGGTGGCATCCGTGGTGGTGCCGATCATGCGGAGCGGCTTGCCGGATTCGTCATAGGTGAGGTGGGCGCGGTCCTGGAGCCAGCGCTCCTGACCGTCCGGCCGGATGATGCGGTAGGTTTGATCGACCTCTTGGCGTCGAGCGGCGACGGCGCGCTGGAATTCGCTCTGGAGAGCCGAGCGGTCTGCCTGGCGGACCAGGTTTAACCAGGAAGCTTCTGTGGGGACGAAACTTTGAGGCAGACCGAAGAGCACTTTGCGTTCATCGGACCAAACCCAGGTGTTGGTGCGGAAATCGTGGTCGAAGATGCCGACATGACCTGCTTGTTGGGCCAGTTGCAAGCGCTCCTGATTATCGCGGAGGACGGCCTCGGCCTGTTTTTGATTGGTGACATCGTGAACGGTTCCAATCAACTGAACTGGTTTGCGTTGGCTGCCTTCGCCCAGGAAGTACGCCTGTCCCTTTGCGGTCAGCCAGTGGATGGAGTGATCCGGCCAAACCACGCGGTATTCGCATTCGTAAGCCCCCGAGGAGTCGGGGGTGAGGGCGGACTGGACGGTTTCATGCACGCGCTGGCGGTCTGCCTCGTGCATGATTTCGATCACTTTTTCGTAATCGAGGTGATCCCCTGAGCCGACCCCAAACAGTGTCCGGCAACGCTCATCCCAGAACACCTCGCCATTGAGGAAATCGTAATTCCACGTGCCGAGATTGCCTGCTTCCAAGGCGAGTTGGTGGCGTTCGGCGGCCTTGCGGAAAGACGCTTCGAGCTGCCGCTGTTGGGTGAGGTCGACCCCGGTGCCGATGATGAACTGGATTTCGCCGTTGCGATCGAGGAGGCCGGTGTTGGACCAGGAAATGCGGCGGCGTTCGCCATTTTTGCAGATCCAATTGTTTTCATGGTGATTGGGGAACTGGCCGTTGCGGATTTGCTCGAACACCGTTTTGACCGAGTTGAGCTCCTCGGGGGCGATCAGGAAGTCCCAGACCGCCTTGCCCTTGACCTCATCGAAGCGGTAACCAGTGGTTTGCTCGCAAGCGCGGTTGAACCGCTGGATGCGCCCCTCGGTGTCCATAACCACGACCAGAGCGCCGGCGGTATCGAGGACGGCGGAAACGAAATCGCGTTCCTCCAGGACCCGATGTTCGGCTTGCCGTTTGCCGGTGACATCCTTGAACACGACGACCACGCCGCAGACTTTTGCGCCGGGTTCCATGATGGGGGCGGCGTTGGGTTCGACCGGGATGCGACGATCATGGCGGTTGAGCAAGGAGACATTGGAGGCGGGGGAGCAGACACGCTGCTCGCGCAGTGCGCGGCCAACCAGGTCCTCGACTGGCTCGATCGTGTCGTCGCAGACGAGGCGGAGTACGTTGGACACCGGCTGGCCCAGGGCCTCCTTTTCGGTCCAGGCGGTGAGCCGTTCGGCGGCGGGATTGAGCAGGGTGATCCGGCCGTCGGCATCCGCGGCGAGCATGCCATCACCGACACTTGCGAGGGTGACGCGGAGCCACTCACGCTGGCGCTGGAGTTCCTGCTGGCTTTCGCGCAGGGCCAGTTCTTTTTCGTACGCTGACGTTTTGGCGCGCAGTCGGCGGTAGACCTCGATCATGCTGCTTAAGAAAATCCCCATTAAACCAAACAGAATCAGGCCAATGGCTTCGACGGCGCGGCCATGGTCGATAAGTTCTCCCCTGGGAGTGACATAATAGTGGGCGACGACCACCGCAACGGCGGTAGCCAGGAGACCGGGTCTAAGACCGCCCAGCAGAGCCGCGACGACCACCGCCGGGTAGAACGTGATGTAAGTGGGCAGACCCTCGCCCACGAAAGGCGTCAAGGCCAGGCGCAAGAAGAAACCAGCGGCTACCGCGATTAGAGCGATGCAGTAGCGTAACCAAGCCGGTTTTGACACGTATTGTTGGCTGCTCACCATTGCATTCCTGCGATTGCCCGGAACGGCGCGGCCAAACCCGCCACTTCTCCCGGTGCCTGTGCCGAGCGCGCATTCCGAAAAGGTTAAACAAAGCGGAAGGCGGTTTCGTGCGTTTTATTGTTTGGCTGTGCCGGATTAGTTAGCAGGAGAGGCGACCCGTTACAAGCCGTTTCCGCTGCGGAGATTAGATTAGGGAACACGCTCGGTTTTTCTTCATGGAGAGAGGCTTCCTTGCGATCGGGTGCCCATCACGCGCCAACCGCGGCGTAAACCAAAGTTGTACAGCGAAGGTCCAATTTCATCAGGAGGTGACGCGTGTTAGAAACTCTACTGTATGCGACAAGAAAAACCGTTGAAGACATCATGACAACACACAATCTGAAGGTTCGGGTGACGCGCCCGGCGACGGATCAACTCAGCAAATCTGGAAAGGAGTAGAACACACATGAGAACAAATAACCCAACGACTCAGATGGTCAGAGGCAATGGCCTGTGGAAGCGCCTACGTGCGGGAGGCGCGGTTTGGGGAGCGGCGGTTTGGTTGTGCGCCCAAGCGTACGCGGCTCCAGGCTCCCTAGAGGTTACAGTAGTGGACGGCGCAGGAGAGGCGGTAGCGACCCCGACGGGTCAGTTCCGCTGGCTTTTGGAAACAGACAACACCGTGCAGCGTCCCCCAGGGGTCGCCGTCAACGATTCCATTTCATTAGTCGTTCACCAGAGCCATGCCCCGGTAGCTGCCAATGGGACAGGCTCGGGGAAAACCGTGAACCTGACCGTGCCCGACGTAGCGGAGCGATATTACCTGTCGATTATGGCTGAGGGCTACGCGCTTGGAGGTCAGCAGATCGCCCCGGGGCAAACGACGGCGAGAGTTGTGCTGCATCAGCACCCGATCCCGAGTTCGCAGGTATCGGTCTTTGTGTTCGAGGATCACAACTCGATCAACAATGTGCCCGACGCGACCGAGCCTGGCCTGGGCGGTTTCCGGGTGATCATCATCGATCCGTTGGGTGGGGGCGCCATCTCGCAGGACGCGTTTGGCAACCCGCTGGGCACCTCGTATGAGTTTGATCCGCTGAGCGGTGAGCCGGTGTTCGAGGCCGACGGCAGCCCGAAAGTGATGATGAAGGGCGACGGCAATCTCTACACCGACTCCAACGGACGGGTGCAGATAAAGTATATTCCGCCGGGCAAGTTTGGTGTGCAGGTGATCCCGCCCATGGGCACCCACTGGCAAGCAGGCCACGGTTCCGTGAAAACGGGAGACAAATGGAACCAGACCTCGACGATCGAAGGCACCCTGACCGTTGATGCGTGGGTGAAGGCCAACGAACCGGCGGTGTGGGTTGAAGGGTTTGGTGTGGGATTCTACCACGTCTTTTTTGGTTTCGTGAATCCGGCCCACCTGGTTTGGGCTACCAATGCCCCCCCCGCGAGCGCGGACAATGCCACACTCACCGGCCAACTGCGTTTTAACCATTTCGGCCGTCCGCCAAACAACCAGATGAACGTTGCCGGCGCGCCTGTGCCGGAAGGCTGGGTGGGATTGAATGAGATGACCTTGCTGCCCGGTGGCGGCGTTGGACCGATTGGTGCTGTTGGCCGTGGGCTTTACGCTGCGCAGTGCGATGACGCGGGGAACTTCACCATTGCCAATGTGCCCCCTGGCACCTACCAACTGGTGACCTGGGACAAGCCCTTGGACTCCATTTTCGGTTTCCAAACCGTAACGGTGCCCGAAGGCGGCGGTGAGATGAACCTGGGTAACGTCCTTTGTTACCGTTGGTTTGGGACGTTTCAAGGCAGCATCTTCTATGATGCGGACCAGGACGGGTTCCGTGACGTGAGCGAAGAAGGCATTCCCAATATGGCTGTCAACCTGCGTTTCCGCGACGGCCGGGTCTACATGGGCACCGTCACCGACAATGTGGGTGACTACAAGATGCAGGAGGTATTTCCGTTCTTCAAATGGCTGGTGGCCGAAGTAGATTTCGCGCGGTTCAAATCAACCGGTTTGACCTCGGTGACCGATGAGGGAGGGGTGATCCCGGGTATGGCATGGCCCGCCGATGGCGAGCGCAACCCGCAACCCCAATACGAAATTGATCCGGCGACAGGCAAAGCAGACACGAGCAAGCCAGTAAATAATCCGAACACGGGGAACAACCTGTCGCGCACCGTGGAAGGTGAAGCCCTGACCCAAGCCATGCACTTGTTCCTGAACCAAAACAACCGCATTGATTGGGGTAAATCCGATTATGCGCCCGGCGAGAACGGCGGCATTTCCGGCATTGTCTATTATAGCACGACCCGAGCCGAGGAAGATCCGCGTGAAGCCGTGGGCGATCCCTGGGAACCCGGCATTCCGCGCGTGCAAGTGACCCTTTACCAGGATGCAAATGGGGACAAGGCGATTGACGACCTGGACACCATTAGCGGCATAACCCTGGCCGATGTGGATAATCATCCGTTGGGCTGGGCTGATGGCGGCACCTCGCCGGGTCCGGAAGACAGAAAGTTCGACCCGAGTCTCCCCGGTCCGAGTCTCTCCGACAAATACCGGCCAGCGGTTTCCGGCGAAGCGTTCCATCCGGGCGATGCGATCCAAATCACATGGACCGATGCGTGGGACGACAATCCGCCCACAGCTATTGAGGTCAATCCGCCCCTGCTGCCTGTAAACGATCCTACGGATCCGAACAACAAATATATCGTCGGAGCCGACAGCTATGCGGCTTGGAACCAAATTTCCGACGGAGTTTTCGACGGTGGTTATGCCTTTGGCTCCTACATTCCTGGGGGCATGGCGAAGAATCCTACTGGTCCCGAGGCGAGCCTTCCCGTGGGGATGTATATTGTGCAGGCCGCCACACCTCCGGGCTACCTGATCCAGGCCGAGGAGAGCATGAACGTGGGGTGGGGAGACGGTTACATTCCGAGCAAGCTCTGGCTTCCGCCCGAGTTGGTGGGCGATCTCCACACCGTTCCGGCTGAGTTGACCCTGTTCCCTGGTGTGCCCGCCCCGTTTGCGGGGGAGCAACGCCCATTGGCCGACCGCAAATGGGTTATGGTATCCGACCGGAATAATGGAGCCTGCGACTTCCATATGTATACGGAGGTTCCGAAGGCCGCGCGGGTGGTGGGATTTGTACTTAACGATCTCAGCGCCGAGTTCAACGCGTTCAGTCCGAACTTCGGTGAAAAGGCTTCGCCGGGCTGGCTGCCTATTTCCTTCAGGGATTGGGCGGGCAAGGAAGTGGCCCGGACCTATTGCGATGAATATGGCACTTACAACGCCCTCATCCCTTCCACCTACACGGTGAACGCGCCCGCTCCCAGCGGCGTGGTTCCCAATATGCTCACGGTGGTTCTCAACGATCCCACCATGCC
The DNA here is from genome assembly GCA_002428665.1 of Verrucomicrobia subdivision 3 bacterium UBA6082. GTDB lineage: Bacteria > Verrucomicrobiota > Verrucomicrobiia > Limisphaerales > UBA8199 > UBA6082. The sequence continues at coordinate 73,347 of DIXK01000045.1, read as the reverse complement.
CGATCCGACCGACCCGACTGGAAACACTCGCATTCCGGATCCAAATCACAACCCGAACTTTGGCGTTTCGCCATCGACCTGGATGTTCTGGCCGGCCTCAGTTTCCTATTTGGATACGCCGATCGTTCCCCTGGCGGGCTTCACTGGCTATCCCAACAATCAAATTGATGTGGAAGCCCCGGCGGGAACGCCGGTCATCGCTGACTCCTACACCGCCGCTGGCGGCGGCCCTTACCTGGCTGCGCAGACCGATGTCCTGACCTTGGAGTCCCTCGGCGTGGCGCACAAGGTGCCTAACCCGGCATACGTTCTGGGCGGAACCGAACCAACCATGATTGAGCGGGATTACAGCTTTGGGTCGACCCCGGGCACCGTGACCATTAACGGCACGCCGATGACCATCGAAGCGGGATCTTGGAATCCCGATACCGTTCAGGTGCGATTGCCTGCCGGGATGAATCCGGAAGGTGGCGCCACCTGGCAACTCATGATCAAGCGCGGCGACACGGGCCTGACGACTCCGATTGGCCTGACGCTGACGTATGGATTGCCTCCTCGTGGCGGCAATGCCAACCCGGTGCCGAAAGTAATCCGGGTGAGCCCGCGCGCGGCGACACCCTCGGATCCAATGCCGGATCCGATTCAAGAGGCGATCGATTCTGCCGGACCACGCGACTTGATCCTGGTGACCGCAGGTGTGTATTACGAGAACCCGATTCTGGACAAGCCGCTGCGGCTGCAGGGATCTGGATACCGCACCGTCATCAGCGCCAATCCGGTTCCGACCGAACGGGCCAATAACTGGATCGGCAAAATCACCCAGCGCATGGGCGGCAATCCCTTCGGTGCCAACGGTTCCCCTGGAATACTGGCGTTGGGTTCCGATCAGGGACCGTTCAGTTGGGTCGGTCTTCAACCGAACCGCCGTCCCCGGATCGACGGTTTTCAGATTGTGGGCGCCATCACGGGCGGTGGTGTCATGGCCTACAATTTCGCAGAGAACCTGCGGATCAGCAATAACCGCATCGTGGGCAACCAGGGTACCTCGGCTGGCGGTATCTCGCTGGGCCTGCAGGACAACCTGAACACGGTGTACTCCAATGCAAACGTTGTCGTCGAATACAACCAGATCTTCAAGAACGGCGGCGTGAACGGGGCTGGCGGCATCGCCATCCACACCGGTGCAGAAGGTTATCGCATCCGCAATAACTATATCATCGGGAACTTCTCGCGCGTCAACGGCGGTGGCATCGGCCACGAGGGCTTGAGCCGCGGAGGCTTGATTGCCGACAACATCATTGTCAACAACGAGGTGTTCTACGGAATCGCCATCGGTGGCGACGGCGGCGGCATTTACCTTGGGGGTGAGATCGCCCCGGATGGCGCTCTGAGCGCCGGTGCTGGTTCCGTGAGCGTGCTCAACAACCTGATCCAGGGCAACCTCGCCGGCTCCGGTCGTGGGGGTGGCATCTGTGTCGCGGGCTTCAATGGTCTGGATGTGGAGCAAAGCAATGGTCAGGGGCAGTGGTACCAATTGATCATTGCCAACAATATGATCGTGAACAATACCGCCGGCTACCAGGCTGGAGCTATTGCCATCCGTGATGCGACTCGTGTCTCTATTGTCCATAATACGATCGCTAACAATGAGTGCACGGCGACGGCCAAGGGCGCCTTCCCGGCAGGCCAACTGAATTCGGAGCCGCAGGGCGCCGGCATTGTGACCTACCGCCATACCGCGCTGTTGGCGCAATACGCCCGCCAGCAGTACTGCAACCCGGAACTCGTCAATAACATCGTTTGGCAGAACCGATCCTTCTATTGGAATGGCACCTCCCAGAGCCTGGTCCCCGCGGATCCGGTGTACCGCGATTTCCGCGTGGTGACTCTGACTGGTGGTGCCACGACGCAGAGGCTCAACCCACGAAACTCGCTGCTTACGAGTCTCGCGGGAGCTGGGTTTACGTCGCATAACTCGAACCGGACTGGTAACCCGCTCTTCGCGGCGGCGTATGTGAACACCTTGTTCAGTGCGGCGGTTATAGACGAAGCGGGCAATAACATCTCGGTCCGCTTTGAGCCGACTGGCCAGTTTGGGGATTACCATATCGAAACCGGTTCTCCGGCTATCAACAATGCAGCCGCGAACACCCCAGTAGCATTCGACTTCGATAAGCAGCCGCGACCCAATAACGGGGCCGACATTGGTGCGGATGAATACAGCACTGCTGCGTTCATTGTGGCTACGTGGCCAAACGTGTCGCTTAACGGACCAGCGGCCGATGGCCCGCTCGCCGGTGCGCCGGTCATTCAACCACCCGGCACGCCGGTGATGGCCATGATGCAACCGGTTCCTGAGGACCTGGACGGCATCGATACCGACGGAGATGGGATCGTGAACAACGACCACAAGTACGTCCGTCTGGGCGCTGGCGACGGCTTCGCCTCGATGGCTGATGGCAATGAACTCTATACGTTCAGTTTCAGCGACCTTACCGGTGTACCTCATCACATGGCCATGATGGAGGGGATGCTCAAGTCCCAAGTCTCCGCCCCGACCATTGTTTATAAGGAAGGCCAGAAGGTATATCTGGACCTCGTAAACGTCGGGATGATGATGCGGCCCGACCTGTTCGATCCGCACACGATCCACTTCCACGGCTTCCCGAACGCGGCGGTGATCTTTGATGGCGAGCCGATGGGTTCGGTCTCAATTAACATGGGAGGCACCTTCCGGTACTTCTACAACATCGTGCAGCCCGGAACCTACCTCTACCACTGCCACGTGGAAGCCACGGAGCACATGGAGATGGGCATGATTGGAAATCTCTGGGTGGAGCCGATCCAGAATAACGCCAACACGGGAACCTACCCGGGGCACATCAAGGGCGTCACCAAGTTCGCCTACAACGATGGAGACGGGTCCACGCTCTATCACGTGGAAGCTCCCCTGCAGATGGGCGCCTTCGACCGCAACTTCCACGAGAAGCACATCGCGGTGCAGGGGTTGCCGTTCTGGAGCCTGGACGAGAGCTATCCGCTGATCAACGGTCGCGGCTACCCGGACACAGTCAATCCGGATCCGCTGGCGCCGCCTCCCACCCTGGCCAGTATTGATCCTGCCTGGCCATCCTCCCAGAGGACCTCAGCACTGGTCACCGCGCAAGTCGGCCAGAAAGTGTTGCTGCGCGTCTCGAACGTCTCCCTCTCGGATTTCCACACCCTCACGGTGCAAGGCATTCCGATGAAGGTCGTCGCGAAGGACGCCAAGCTGCTGCGGGGCCCAACCGGTATTAGCACCGCGTTTACGACGTCGTCGGTCACCCTGGGTGGCGGCGAGACAACCGATGTCATCCTGGATACTGCTGGCCTGGCGGCTGGGACCTACTTCATCTACGACACGAGGCTTAACCACCTCTGCAACGATGAGGAAGACTTCGGCGGCATTATGACGCAACTCGTGCTGCAACCATAAGGGAGCCGAATAACACAAAGAACAATCCAACCTTTACAAAAACAAAGGAATAACGTGAAAACAAACATTCAGAGCTTCAACGGTCGCAAGCACACCTTGGCCGTCTTGGCTGCCCTGGTCCTGGCAACGTCCGGGTCCGCCTGGGCGGCCCACATGGGCCACCTCATCGAAGGTGTCCACGGCAATGTATTCACCCTGGCTGCCAAAGACGGCTACATCAGCACCGCCGATGGCAACAGCGTCTACTTCTGGGGCTACGGAACCAACAACGGGCCGGCCCAGTACACTGGGCCGACCCTCATCGTCAACCAGGGCGAGGTCGTGACGGTCACCTTCAATAACTACCTGCCGGTGCCCGCCTCCATCCTGTTCCCTGGTCAGAATGTGACCGCCTCCGGCGGGAGCCTAGGCTTGCTGACCCAGGAAGCCGCTGCTGCGAGTGGCGGGGTGCCTGGAAGCGTCTCCTACTCATTCACTGCCGTAGAGCCGGGTACCTACTTGTATCACAGTGGCACTCAGCCCGACCTGCAGATCGAGATGGGGTTGGTGGGTGCGCTGATCGTGCGCCCCACGGGGTTCAATGCAATGGATGACATGACGTGGAAGGCGTACGGCCATGCGGACACCAAGTTCGAGGACGAGAACCTCTACCTGCTGACCGAGATGGACGAGAGCATCCACGACCAGGTCGAACTCCAGGTTAAGAACAACCAACTGGTGGCGGTGGACATGACCAAGTGGTACCCCGTCTATTGGTTCATCAACGGGCGCACGGGTCCGGATACGATGCTGCCTGCGTATGCGTCGTACCTACCCGTTCAACCTTACCCGTGTATGCCTATGTTCCATCCTGGTCAGAAAACGCTCATGCGCGTGCTGGGGGGCGGACGTGATCCTCACCCCTTCCATCATCACGGCAACCACTCGCGGATCATTGCCCGCGATGGCCGGTTGCTGAGCAGTGGTCCCGGCAACGGTCCGGACCTGTCCCAGGAGGTCTTCACCATTCCTTCCACGCCCGGCAGCACCTTCGACGCCCTGTATTCCTGGACCGGCGAAAAGCTGGGTTGGGACCCGTATGGTCACATGCCAGGGGATCCGATGGAACCCGGCGAATATGAGCCGGACCATGGAAAGCCGTTCCCGGTGATGCTGCCGCCGGACCAGGACCTGACCTTTGGTACGATGTATGGCGGCAGTCCATTCCTTGGCACACCTGGAACTTTGCCACCGGGGCAGGGCGGGTTTAATCCCAGCGGTGGGTTCATGTTCATGTGGCATTCCCATTCCGAAAAGGAAATCTGCAATAATAACATCTTCCCCGGCGGCATGATGACCATGGCCCTGGTGGAGGCTTATCCCATGGTGATGCCTATGCCGGCCATGACTCAGGTGGCTCCGACAACCGAAGCCGTCCCTGCAGAGTCGACAATGACAGTTGCTCCGTCGGCAGACTAAGGGAACAACCGATAACACATATCGCAAACATCGATTAAAGGAAAAAAATTATGAAATTCCAAATGAGTCCTCTTGCGAGGTTCGGGGTGCTGGGATTCAGCCTAGCGCTGGCCGGCACCCTCCAATCCGCGCAGATCTTCAATCTGCACGCCGACAAATTCACCAAGACACTGCCCGGGGGTGTCGAAGTTGAGATGTGGGGCTTCGGTCTCGGTACTGCGGACGCTACGGTTCCAGGACCGACACTGGCCGTTGCACCCACCGAATCCGAAATCGTCATCTACCTGACCAACAACCTGGAGGTGCCGATTTCGCTGGTCATTCCCGGGCAGAATGGGTTCGTGCGAGACGGTGCGCATGGCACCTTTACCGACGGCCAATTGCGCGAGCGTGCCCGATCGTTTGTCAAGGAAACCCAGCCTGGCCAGTGGAGCGAATACCGATGGAACAATGTCGGGGCTGGTACCTTCCTGTATCACAGTGGATCCCACGCCGCGCTGCAGGTCCAGATGGGGTTGTATGGCGCGCTGAAGCGGGATGCTGCGCTCGGCCAAGTCTACACGGGCGTGTCCTACGGCTCCGAGGTCGCGCTGTTGCTCAGCGAGATCGATGTGGACGTGCACGAGGCCGTGCGCCTCAATCAGTACGGCACCACGATCAAGAGCATGATTCATTCGGTGCCCGAGTACTTCCTCGTCAACGGGGAACCCTACACTGCCGGGCAAGTGCCTCTGCCTGCCGGAGCCGTCGGTCAGACCACCCTGTTCCGGCTGCTGAACGCCTGCTACGACACCCGGGTACCGGTCCTGAACGGCCATTACCTGAAGGTCATTGCCGAAGATGGCCAGAAGTACACCTGGCCGAAGGAACAGGTGGCGGTGACCCTGCCCGCGCTCAAGACGATTGACGCTTTGTGGGTGCCCGACACCGCCGAAGCCTTGATGCTCTACGACCGCCGGCTGAACTTGGTCAATGGGCCTGCACCCGATGGCGGTTTATACCAACGTCTCACCGTGGCGCCATGAGGAGGTGGGCTAACTGAGGAGAAAGGACCCCGGGACGTGCTGGGGACACGTCCCGGGGCGACACGCAATCTCAATTCAGAATCTGGCTTTCGTGTAACAAACTCACATGCCTCAGGCAGGTCTCTCGAAGAAAGGAACACAAGATGAAGTTGAAACTGACAAGCGTTGCCCTGGTCCTCGCGGCCGCGACATTTCTGGCTTTGCCTGGCGAATTGGCAGCCGGTGCCAGCCCCGACCTTGGGCGGGCGGCCCTGGACATGAAGCGGCTCGAAAAACGATGGGGTATTGAGGTGGCCAGCGTGCGGCTGTCCGCAAACGGCAAAATGGTGGACTTTCGCTACAAGGTGACAGATCCCGACAAGGCTACCGAGTTGGGAGACCGGGAAGCCAAGCCCCTTCTGATTGATCAGGCCAGCGGCTCAACGCTGTTGGTCCCAAAAACCCCAAAAATCGGGCCTCTGCGCCAAACGGCCCAGAAACCGGAGCCTGGCAAAGTCTACTTCATGCTCTTCGCCAACCCCGGCAACGTCGTCAAAGCGGGAAGCAAAGTTGCGGTTGCCATCGGTGATTTCCGCGCAGAGAACCTGACCGTTGAATGAAAACTAATCTCAATAGTGCGTCCCTGTACAGGGACGAGCGGGGCTGTGCTGGGTGGTAACGCGGTATCTCGTGGGAATCCCAACACTGCAGCCGTTGTCGTTAACTAATCACAAATCCAACAAAGCAATCAGTATGAAACTGCACTCAAAATTCAATATTGCCTGCGGCGTGATGCTCCTCGTGGGTGCTGCATCAAGCGCCGAGCAACTTTCACCCCTGGAAGCCCTCGGCAAGGCGCTGTTTTTCGACCCCAACCTTTCACGACCCGCGGGACAATCCTGCGCCAGTTGCCACGCCCCGGAGGCGGGCTGGACCAGTCCGGATTCCCGGGTCAATGGGGCTGGTGCCGTGGTGCCCGGCATCATTCACGCCCTCGCCGGGAATCGAAAACCACCCGCGGTGGCCTATAACGTCTTTGCCCCTGTCATGCATCTAGGCTGTGGCTGCCTGAAGACGGGCTGTGGCTGCATGACAGGCGCCATGGACGGCGCCAACTGCGGGTGCATGGGTGGAGGAGACGCGTGTTCCCAGGCCATTGTCGGAGGACTGTTTTGGGACGGCCGTGCGACCGGTTGGGTGTTGGGCGATCCGCTCGCCGAGCAGGCAATGGGACCGTTTATTAATCCCCTGGAGATGCACAGCCCAAACATGAAGTTTGTGTGCCTGATGGTCCGCAACTCAGCGTATGCCGACCAATTCGAGGCCGTGTGGGGGCCCGGCTCATTGGATTACGTGCGCGATGTCAGTGGCACCTATGAACGGATTGCTCATTCGCTTGCCGCCTATCAGAGGTCGGCAGAGGTCAACCCCTTCAGTTCCAAGTTCGACGCGTTCTGGCGCAACGCGACTGCCAAAGGACTGAAGGTATGTGACATCACGATGGGTGGCGGTGGTATGGGCGGTGGCGGTATGGGTGGCGGCGGTATGGGTGGCGGAGGCATGGGCGGTGGCGGTATGGGTGGTGGCGGTATGGGTGGTGGCGGGCAAATGGGTAACGTCAGTCAGTATCGCAACTTGGGTTTGACTGACATTGAGGTGATGGGGTTGGCCGTGTTCAACACCAAGGGCAAGTGTTCCGCCTGCCACTCGCTCACGTCCGGCCCAGGCAATACGCCGCCTTTATTCACCGATTTCCGTTATCATAACCTGGGCATTCCTAAGAATCCCGAGAATCCATTTTATGATCTCCCGAGGAAATTCAATCCTGACGGAAAAGATTGGGCGGACCCGGGATTGGGTGGGTTTTTGGCCACTACGGCTGGTGCCATGGCTGCCGACGGTACCCCGGCCGATCCATCCGTTGATGCCGCTGGGAATTGGGGTAAACACAGGACTCCGACCTTGCGCAACGTGGACAAAAGACCTCATCCGGAATTCGTGAAGGCCTTCGGTCACAACGGCTTCTTCAAGGACCTCATGGCGATTCTTCATTTCTATAACACTCGCGATATTCTGCCGATTTGCAACGAGGGCGGCACGCCTGGCGTGGATTGCTGGCCCCCGCCGGAGGTGCCGGTGAACATCAACACCACTGAGATGGGCAATCTCGGTCTAACCCCACCCGAGGGTATGGCGGTCATCGCGTTTATGAAAACCCTCACCGACGGCTTCGAACCGTAGCTCGGCATGGCCCAGTTCCTGATGAACAGAACCCTCTTATGAGTGCCTCATCTGACACATCTGTAACCTGGATGAACACGCCCAGTGGTTGGGAATGCATGCCGTCACTCCCAGTCCCCAGCCCCTGGGTGTTCAGTGATGAGCGAGACTGGCGGGACGTTGATTCTGTGTTGCCGCCTCCCGCTCCACTGCCGCTTGCCACCCCTGGCAAGCGGAGTGCGGTTCGGTCGGTTTCGTCCCTTGCGAGAATTCCGTCCCCGCCCATCGCGTGGCTAGCCTATTGGTTGTGCGGCAAATCACGCTTTGCGTTTATGTTGGCAGCCTGTTTTTGGCTCGTGTGGTCCCAGGGAATCGCGTCGGCGGGCAGTTTTTCGCTGAATCCAGGAGACATCCTGGTAGCCGACTATGGTGCTGATTTAGTGTTAAAGATCGATGGCGCCACCGGGAGCACAAGGAACCTGGGGGCATTCAGCAGTCCCACGGACGTGGCGCTTGGAAACGACGGTCAATTGTATGTCGCCGAGTTTGGTGGGTCAATTTACCGGTTGAATCTGAATAACGGCGAGAAGATGTTACTCAAGGCTCCCACGGATGAAGAGGGTTTCTACGATGCACTGTGGGGCATGGTGATTGGACCGACTGGGGACTTAATTGTGACGCGCGGCTACGATGATGCGATCGTGAAGGTGGACCGGGTAACGGGTGCCGAGCAGATCATCTCCCAAACCAACAGCCTGTTCGGAGTGTGCGGTCTGGCGCTGCTTGACGCCGATCACATCATTGTCTGTTCTACCTTCAGCGATGAGGTGGTGAAAGTGGCCCTGGAGGGTGGTGCGCAGACTCCCGTGACCACCCTTGGGGGAGGGATTGATAAACCCCGGGGCATTGCGGTTCACGGGACCAACTTGTTTGTGACCGCCCTGGACAGTCGGCAGATTCGCCGGGTTCCGGTCGCTGGCGGGACCGTGGACACCTTTTACACGGCTGGCAGTTCGCTCTTTGGCATGGAGTGCCAGAGCAACGGGGATCTTCTCGCTGGATCGGATCAACCGCCCTATAAGGTGCTTCGAATCGGACCGGGCGGAAATCTCATGCGGACTTTCACCGACAGCTTATTCAGCGAAATCACCGGTATGGATATCTCCCGGATTAGCCTGGTCGCGACAGACCTGGTGAATACCGCCCCGATCCTGGATCCCATCCCGGATGTCACGATCGACACGGAAGAACTACTCTCTTTTATCGCCTGGGCGACGGATACCAATTGGCCACCCCAGGAGATCACCTTCAGTCTCGATGCCGATGCTCCGAGTGGTGCGACGATTTCTGCCAATGGGGTCTTCAGTTGGACTCCGACCCCGGCTCATGGTTCCGGCAATTTTGTGATCAAGGTTATTGCTTCGGACGATGATACCACGCCGCTCTCCGTCACGAATGCCTTTACGGTAACCGTCATTGGACCCTTTGTTACCAACACGGCACCGACAATCCCCGCCATCGCAAGCAGGAGCGTGTTCGAAGGGGATGTGCTTTCGTTAGAACTCGTGGCGGAGGACTCCGACGTTCCCGCACAAGTGCTGACCTTCGATTTGTTGGCTGGCGCTCCCACCGGGATGACCATTTCCGACGGGAACGTGCTCCATTGGGTGCCCACCGACATCGATGGCCCGGGTAGTCATGTGATCCAGGTGAAGGTCACTGACAATGGCGTGCCACCCCTCTCAGCGACCACCTCGTTTACGGTGACCGTCAATGAGCTTTACCTGCAGTCCGCGGCGTCGCCTGGCGGGCCGTACCTCGACGAACTGACCGCCGTCATCGACAAAGCGGCTGGCACGGGGCGGGTGAGTCGTGCTCCGGCGGATGCTCAATTCTATCGCCTGCGCTGTAACCTGCCCTTCAGGTTTGAGAGTATTCACCTGACGGACACCGAGGTGCAGTTTCAGTATCAGCTCCAGTGAATACCAATAACATTTTGACATTATGAATGATTCACAAAAACCATTTCGTCTCGATGCGTTAAACACCATCGCCCTCGGAGCGATCGCTTTGTTGGTTGTGCTGCTCGTTTTGCCCCACTTGAACAGTCCGCCTGCCGAGTCTTCCGGCGACACCAGCTTGGAAGCTCCCGCACCGGAGGAAAGGTCTTTGACTTCCGCCGGTACCGCGGCGGTTCTCGAGGAAGAATGGGGCATTCGAGCTAGCGGCCTGCGGCTGGCTCTGGGTGGCAACATGCTGGATTTTCGCTACACCATCCTTGACCCGGCTAAGGCGGGATTGCTTCGGCAAGAGGAGGATACGGCTTGCCTCATCGACGAAGCCAGCGGAACCAAGGTGCCGATAGCCAGCACTACCAGGGCTTGGTCTGCCCGTCGCGCCCCGCAGCAATTGGCGCTGGGAGGCACGTATGCTTTTAATTTTCCGAATCCTAACCAGCGCTTTAAGACGGGCAGCAAAGTCACGGTCGTCATGGGGAAATTCCGCGCGGCTAACCTGACTGTGGAGTGAATGTCCAATGGTGTGTGCTCATCCTCTGGAGCTTCGATTCCTGTGCCGGGTGATGCCAGCGAAGGATGCTCCTGAGTTGGGCCGGGACAACTGGAAACCCCGGACCCCATTGTGGGCTTTATTGGGCCTCGCGATGCTGTGGCTCGGGCCCGGGTATTCCTTGGCCTCTTCGCAGTCCACCAATCTTGTTCTGTCGGTTTCCTATGCCTTTCCTCAGCCCCAAGTCGAGGTTGTGCACGATGGCACGGAAATCTCGATCGTCGGTTGTGACGCACTCGACTGGCCAGGGGGTCTAAGGCTGCCGATGCGAACCGCGTGGATCCTCCTGCCTCCGGGCCGTAGAGTCACCCGAGCTACGGCAGAGCCGATCGGAGAGCCTGAGGCGTTAACCGGTTCCTGGCGGACCGCGCGAGCTTGGAGAGGCGGGCAGGTGCTTGCGGACACCGGTGGTCGTCAGTCGTTCGGAGGGGCCAAAGTCCTGTCGCGCCGCATGCCGCCGACCGAACGTGTCCAACTGCTTTCCATACAACGCCTGCTGGGGTACGACGTGGCACTGTTGCGGCTCTTTCCGGTTCAATATGCGACCTCGAGCGATCAATTGCTTTTCGCCTCACACCTGAAAGTCACGCTCTCGCTGACTTTGGAGGAGGGTTCCGATCAAAAGCCCACCCAGGTAACTCTGTCCGATAGCGTGCGTGAACGCCTTGTCTCCCTTGTAGATAATCCTGCTGAATTGGCGAGTTGGGAGGCTGCAACCTCCGCGTCCACCCAGGCTGCCGGTGAAAAGTGCGACTACCTGCTCATCACCACGCAAGCCCTTCAGCCCGCGTTCGCGCCACTGCTTCAACACAAAGCGCGGAAGGGCCTCACCGTCAAATCTGAGTCCGTCGAGTCCATCACCAACCGTCAACCGGGAAGAGATTCAGCCGAGAAGGTCCGTAACTACATTCGGTCGGCCTGGGCCAATTGGGGTGTCCAGTATGTGCTCCTGGGCGGGGATGTAGCCACCGTCCCCTGCCGCTACGTGTACATTAAGATGAATGAGCCGGAACCGAACTGTTACCTGCCTTCTGACCTCTACTTTGCCTGCCTTGATGGCTCATGGAACCGGGACGGCGACAAGCGTTGGGGAGAACCCACGGACGGTGAGGATGGCGGTGAGGTGGATTTGCTGGCCGAGGTGTTTGTTGGCCGTGCTCCGGTTGATACGGTTGCAGAGGTTGCCGACTTTGTGGAGAAAACGATTCGTTACGAGAACAGTGGTAGCGCTAAGTCAGGTGAGTTCCTCCTCGCCGCGGAGTATCTGGGTCACTTTTCACCCGATATAGATGCGCAAGGGGGAGATATGTTTGAACCGTTGTTGCCCCGGTTGGCCCAGGTGACCGTGTCGTGGTTGGATGATCGGCCGTTCACGACTCCGCAGTGGAGCAACACCCAGGCTATTGCGGCACTCAACCGCAGCCCGCACGTCATCCTCTACAATGGCCACGGAGAGACGGATCAAATGCTGCGCCTTAAACCCGCCGATCTTCTCTCGATCACGAATGCCACTCCGTTCCTGGCCTACAGTGTGGGTTGCCACGCGGGCCGCTTTGACAACGATCGCTTCTCGCCCGACAGTATAGCTGAGGAGTTGTTAAAACTGCCTCGCCATGGTGCCTTCGCCGCCGTGCTTAACCCACGCGCGGGCTGGTTTGACCCGCGCAAGGTCTGGAGGTTCAGCGGGGAGCACCAGATCAAGTTTTTTGAGGAAATGCTGAACAAAGACCAGGTCAACCTGGGCAAGGCCTTCCAACTCGCCAAACACGCACTTGTAGGTCAGGTCGAGAACGCCGGTGTCATGGCATACCGCTGGTGCTATTTTCAACTGAACCTTTTGGGAGATCCGCAAACACCCATGCTCTTGTCCGCTTCAACCAAATGAGATGAACGACTCTAAGCACCAGTTTGGGAGCCGAATGAATATAACCATGGGCAAGATCCACCTTCGGGAAAGTAGCACAAACACATGAGAAACCCAGAAAAAGCGCGCTTGCGAATCCTGCTCTTTGACGATAGCAGCTTGTTACGCTCGACGCTGCGCCATTTGTTTCGCAATGAAGGTTGGGAGGTCATGGAGTTTCCAGATCCGGACCTGTGTCCCCTGTATTACGCGTCGGCGTGCAGGTGCCGGTTTTCTGAAGTGTGCGCGGATGTGATCGTCACGGATTTGGAGATGCTTCATATCAATGGATTTACGTTCGTGCGAGACCTGCTCCAAAAGGGTTGCAGAATCCCGTTTTTGGCGATGTTTACCGCAAGCGAGGATGCGGCGCTGCTGGATCAGGCAAAGGCATTGGGGTTCAAGATATTCAGCAAGCCCGACGGGATTACGCCGCTGATGGAATGGATGCATAATGTCGAAAGACTAGTCAATGGCGGGCGTCTGTTGGCGCCTTGGAGTGAGATTGCCGGGCATTAGTGTCCTTTTGGCTCGCGCGGTCTGCAGTGCTTTGAGAGGCTGGGGATAGACAAGACCAGAATCTGAAGAAGCTGCATGACACATTTATATAATAAGGGCGGCGGGCGCGGGACGGCAGGGCGTTTTAGCGAAGGTGGCCAGTCGCGACCTGTTTTGCTGGCGATTTCGTGTTTTGTGCTGGGCGCGGGTGTGAGTGGTTTGTGGGTGTATCGCAATGCTCAAAGTCCGGCCGGCGCTCCGCGGTTGACGGGGCAGGGTGAGGTTTCTTCGGGGCTAACGATGACCACCCTGGATGTCCTGGACCGGGCGAGGTCCCCGGTGGAATTACGTTTTTACGGTGTGTTTGGGACGCAGGATGCGCCGCCGGCTTACCTGACTTACGCTGGCCGGATCGATAACCTGCTGGCGCTTTACGAAGCCCAGGGCAAAGGGCGGATTCGGGTGAAGCGGATTCGGTCTGGTTCCGTGGCGGACCAGGAGGCGGCGCGGGCGGAGGGTTTAAGGCCATTCCAGGCGGAGGAACGGGAGGCCTCGTATCTGGGGTTGGTGGTGGCTGGAGCGAATCATACGGAGTTGCTGCCTCGCCTGGAGCCGGATTGGGAACATGCCCTGGAGGCTGATTTAACCCGGGCCATTGCCCGGGTGATTGATGCTGTGCCCCGGGTGCAGGCGAATGCTGCGGAGGCCCAGGCATTGGCGACGGCAGAGGAGGAGGTTAAAGGCGCGATTCCCGATCTCAATGCGGTTTCGCTGGAGGAGGGTAGTCGGGCGCTGCGCGAAGCGGCGCTGGCAGAGTATCGAGCCGCGGCACAGCAGATGGGAGTCCAGATCAATGAGGCTCGTGAGCGCCTGGCGCGGGCGCAGCAGGGAGGGTCGGATGCTGAACAGGGAGCGGCGGTGCAGCATTTGCAGGCGGTGCAGGCGGCGCAGACGAAGGCGCTGCAGGAGATTGCGGCGCGGTTGCAGGACCGGATTACGGCCTGGGAGCGGTTGAAGGGGAAGTGAGCGGTGGGACTACAGGACTATGGGACTACGGACTATGGGACCTGGGGCAAGTGAAGCCCCGGGTGAAGTAGGCTGCGCCACTTCACGGGGTAAAGCTGAAGGCTGGGAGGACGGAGGACGGAGGACGGCGGACGGAGGACGGAGGACGGAGGACGGTGATGGCGGCGACACGAGGGCAATGAAAAACCCCTTCCGGCCTGAGGCGGGAAGGGGTGTGTAACAGTGATTTGGCTTAGGTTAAGAGCGAGCGTTAGGGCTGCACTTCGATTACGCGGAAGTAAGCTTTGCCGTCGCCACTGCGGGTGGAGACGAGTTGGGTGATCATCTCACCGGTGCCAGGGATCTTGGCGCCGACGTTTTCCCAGGTGGTGTTCAGTTCCGAGACGGCTTGGATCTGGTAGGTCTTGCCGGTTTGGGAAGCGAACTCGAGTTCGCCGGCGGTGTAGATTTTCACGACCAGGCCGGGTTTGTCGCTGGCGTTGAGCGGATCGCTGCCGGCTTTGAGTTCGGCCATGTCATTGACGCCGTCGGCATCGCTGTCAACCAGCATGGGATTGGTGCCGGCGGCGAGTTCGAGGGCGTTGCTGACGCCGTCGTTGTCGGGGTCACCGGCGCCGTCATAGGCGCTGATGCTGCCGAAGTTGGCGATTTCCCACTGGTCGGACAGGCCATCGCGGTCGGCGTCGTCGGTGAGGTCGGCGATGGAGGCTTTGAGGAGGCCGACGGCATAGCTGGTGTTGTGGACGCCCATGCTGCCGTCTTCTTCGACGAACATATAGTTGAAGGCGGCTTTGAGCTGCTGTTTGGTGTAGGAGGCGGTGATGGTGACGGTGGGGTCGCCGATGGGCGGGAGGAGCATGCCGAGGTGGTGGAGGAGGCCTTCGACTTCATCTTGGACGCCTTCGATCACGCCGTCTTCGTCGTAGTCTTGGCGGGCGAAGTTGAAGGTGGTGACGGGGCCGTGGCAGGTCTTGCAGGCATCGACGAGTTGCACGGGGCCGGTGGTTGCATTGCCTTCCCATTTCATGCTGAAGGTGTGACCGCCGGCTTTGGTGAAGGCCGGGTTCGTGGCTGGGACAACCTGCATGTGGCAGGTGACGCAGTTTTCCCCGATGGCGCTGCCGTGGGCGGTGCTGGGAATGATCTTGCCGTAGGTGATGGCATTGGCGCCGGCGATCATATCGGCCTGACAGGAGTAGTGCGGTCCGAAGTGAGAGCTGCCGGCGGTGGTTTCGACGTAGGAGACGGCGTCGCGGCGGCTCTTATGGCAGTTCATGCACATGGAGGCGTTGCCGGCGTTGGTGATGGTGGTGATGCCATCCATGAGGGTGATGGGCCCCACGCCGTGTAGTTGGTGCGGGTTGGTGGCATCGTGCGGGTCATGGCAAGCGGCGCAGGAGATGGAATTGTAGGTGGGGTCGGTGGGGGTAACGCCGGACATGGCGGTGGTGAAGCCGGTGCCGGTATGGCAGGCGACGCAGCCGGCGCGGCCGGGGCCGGTGGGGCTGCGGGTGGGGGCGCCATGTTTCGAATTGCTCCATTCCGCGTTGTTCTTGTGGTGGGTCTTGGCGTCGTGACACTGACCGCAATTACCCGCTTCGTAGGTTACGGAGATGGCGCTGATATTCCCAAGGATGCCGTCCGAGTAGGCGTGCTCGCTACCGGGTCCATGGCAACTTTCGCATTGGATATTGGAGAGGTTCTTGAGCGCAGCCGGCATGGCGTCCCAATTGCCGTTGGTAAAGGTTAACGGGACCTGCCAGCCGAGTTGGGTGGCGATATCGTCGAAGCCGCCGTTGACGGCGTTCGTGTTGGCGTCGAAGCCGACGACATGGCAGGAAATGCAGTTTTTGCCGTAGTGATCGCTGGCTTCACCATCGATGGCCCGGGTGAAGAACGTGGCATGACCGGTCTTGGACCAGGGGGTCATCATGTCCGGAACCACGTCGCTGCCGCTATGGCACAGGGCGCAGGTGTTACGGCCCATGTAGGTGGCGCCCGTGATGGTGCGGGTGACGTTGGTGGCGCCGGAGGAAGCGGTGGTGATGGTGGCGGTAACCTGGTACTTGCCAGTCACATCGGGCCGGAACATGCGTCGGCCGGCGACTCGGGAGACATCCTGATCATCGGGATGGTACGGTGGCACCTGGGATCCGAGCGGGCTGGCGACCATTTCGGCGCGAGAGGCGGCCGGTTTCTGGGTGAAGACCCAGCTCACATCGAGGATATCGCTTGCGGGCACCTCGATATTCACCAAGGCCTCGAGGTAAACGGGTTGACCCAGGCCGACAGTGTTCAGGCCGCTACCCATTTGGGTGCCTGTGGGGAGAGAGTAATCTTTGAGGTCGGAGGGGGTTAGGGGTCTAATGGCGACGCGTCCCTGCAGGGCAGGGCTGGCGGCGGTGGCCGTGAGTGCGCCCAACATAGTGACGCCGGCCGCCATCAGGCCGGCGATCGCTTGCTGATTGAGGATCTTGGTTTTCATTTAGGTTTTCGGTTGGTTTGCCATTCAACGACCGGGTTGGCGCCCTGCGATCCACCGCTCGGACAGGTCGGTGGAACCGGGACACGGGGGAAGTGGGTTCGGTGCCACGGCTGCCAGCGGCAACGACAACTTAATTACACAATAAGTTATATGCATTTACCCAATATCGTTGAACAGCCATAGGTTTTCATAAATGGCGGATCCGGCTAATCGTCTTTTGCGCTTTCCTAACCGTCTATTGTGCAATAATAGGGGTAGCTAATAAAGCGCAGATAATTTAACAATAGTGTTTTAGATTGAAGTATTAATGACTGCGGCACCAGGGCCGTTTTGCGGGGCGGGCCATGATGTAAAGTAACTTGTGCAATGAATTAGACATCATTGTATATTGACGAATCCCGGGAACTGTGGTCTTATAGCCTCGCCTGACGGCTCCATCCACCATGTCTATGCAAGCTAGAATTGCTCTGAACCCGGTTTCGCAACCGTCACTGTCCTCGGGTCGCGCGCGAGGGCGTCGGCTGAGGTTGGGGGTGGCAGCCCTGGTGCTGGCCGCTTCTTGTGGCTGGGCGGAGACGGCGGCCTGGCTGGCGCACCAGCAGATGCTGCAGCCGGCCCGCGGCAACGCGATCCTCAGTGGCGGTGGGTCGAACTTTGAGGGAGCCAAGACGTGTGCGCGCTGCCACACCCTGGTGCCGCACGATCTCGCCGGCAGCGTCCACTACCAGTTTCAAGCTCAGGCGCTGGGTGTCGAAGGGTTTGAAACCAACCTATTGGGCCTGGCGACGGAATTCTCCGGGTTGCATGGCACGGTAAGCGGAATCAACTGGCTGGAGCTGCTGCAGCCGGGGGATGCCGCCAAAGCCCCGCAAGCGTCGGGTTGCGGGACGTGCCACGCTGGGACCGGGACCCCACCAAAGCCGGTGCCTTCCTTAACGCAAAAGGACCTGGACGAACTGGACTGCCTGATTTGCCACGCGCCGGACTACCGGCGGGTAGTGGTACGGACGAACAGTGAATACCGCATGGTTCCGGCGCCCGAGGTGGACCTGGTGAAAGCGGTGCAGAATGTGCAGCGGCCTACGAGCGACATGTGTTTGCGTTGTCACGCCGAGGCGGGTGGGGGGCCTAACTTCAGCCATGGGGTGGTGCCTTCCGAATTCACTGATGTCCACCTGGCGAGGGGAATGCAATGTGTCGATTGCCACACTTCGCTGGGACACCATGTGTCGGGATCCGGCGATTTGAAAGCCGTGGATCGACCCGGGGTGCCGGTTGATTGTGCCCGGTGCCATACCTCCGCGCCCCACAGCGGATCGGAGGGCATCTATAATACACATGCGAAGCGGGTGGCTTGCCAGACCTGCCACATTCCGTTGGTGGCTCGCTCGCCATCGGCTCCGGCGGTTCGGGAGCGGGACTTCACCCGGCCCCAGCTCGATGCTCAGACCGGTTTGTTTGGTCCGTTCACCGTCACGGAGTCGGATGTAGAGCCACTCTACCGATGGTGGAACGGGAAAACGCAGAGGTACCCGAATCAGCCGCTGGGGAGTCTGGAGGATGCCGGGGCGAGGATTTATCCTTGGCACAAGGTCGTCGTGGCGGTGGCGGCTGACGCGGTCGAGCCGAGTCGCCGGTTGCCTCTGAAGGAAGCGGTTTACAAAGTGCAGGGCAGTGTCGATGAGGCGGTGGCCGTGGGGGCCGCTGAAAGCGGCACGAGTTACAGCGGTCGCTGGGTGAGGGCGACCGACGACTTATATTTCGGCTTGCAGCATCAGGTGGCGCCGGCAGCGGCGGCCTTGACGTGCAACGATTGTCACACTGCGGAAGGAGGGCGGCTGGATTTTGCGGCCCTGGGTTACGAGCCAGCGCAAGTGAGTTGGCTGGCCAGCACGGCTCCCTGGCAAGGAGGGTCCCATGTGGGGAGGTTCGCCAGCGGTTTCGAGGGCGCGGCATCGTGCACGCAGTGCCATGGGGGCAAGATGGATGAAGTGGCCGCGAGCGCGCATTTCACCTGGCGAACGCCCAATGCGAAAATCGCCCATCCTGGCGGCGGCTCGCACGGGATGATCGACCGGTTTGCGGCGGGAGGAGGGGCCACAGCGATGGTGAATTATTATGCGGATCCGGGCACAGAGGATGCGCTTTCCTGTGGAAAATGCCACGTCGCCAAAGTGCCACCGGTTCCGAATCCCGTTACCGGGCAGTTTTGGCAGCACCAGAAAGAGGGTATTGATTGCCTGATCTGTCATGCCGCCCCCGGGCAATATGATATGAATGGCGACGGGATTCGCGATGAACGAGATGCGTATGCTGTGGAGCGAACCTTGACCTTTGACCCGGTGTTGGGCCGCGAGGTCTGGTTCCAGGATCGCGCCCAGGCCGCTGCTGAGAGTGTTGGCGGCCGGGTGAGCGTAGCCGCTTGCCAGCGATGTCACGCCACAGGGAGCGCCATGGCTGAGGCGAATCGGGGAACGCCCTTTACACCGGATTACGATGTGCATGCCGCGGCGGGACTGCAGTGCACGGATTGCCATAAAGTCGCGGAGCACAAGATCGCCCGGGGATCGCGGGTCGCTGATCTTCATGCCTGGGAGCGTCCGGACGTGGAGGTGGACTGCGTGAACTGCCATACCGCGAAGCCGCATCCGGAATGGCCGGATAACCCGGCGCTGGTTCCATACAATGAGCATTATGCGTATATCGCCTGCCAGACCTGCCATATTCCCGCGATGGCCGGTTACACTCGGCGCGTTTGGACTTCCATTCAGGGTGTGACCACGGGTCCGGAAGCTTCAGTGCCACGGCAGAATCCTTTGACCGGCCTTTATGAACCCTATACGGAATACACGCTGGCTACAGGCGTTCGCCCGGTCTACCGGTGGTTCAACGGGGATGCGAGCATGATGGCCGAGCCGCTGCACGACGTTTCCGCCTGGGATAATGCCGTGGCGACACGCGTCACGCCGGCAGCAAAAATATATCCCTTCCGCCAAGTGATTGCGGGACCGGTGCTGGATCATCGCGGTCAGGCGTCTGCGGAGGGATTTGACGCGCGTTACACGCTGGCTGGAGCCATTGATGCTTTCGCGACCCCCCTCACAGGGATGGGTTTTCTCCGCGCCGAGGGGATGACTGCCCGTGAGCGGGAGGTGGCCTCCGGAATGCCGAATTTCCTTACCTTTGATCATGACCATTATGCGCGAACGGGAGATGTGCGCGAGGCGGTGAACCAGGGCATGGGCCGGATGGCGATGCTTATGGCAGGTCGCAATGCCTACGGCATGACACCTGATTCGTTGAGCCCGGCGGGCTCGAATTTATGGAGTGGCGAGTTCATGGGCCTGGCGCTGCCAAATAACCCGGCGGATCCCACGTATGATCCGCTAGCTGCGCCGAACCAGGCGACCGGCGGGTTCATCAGTCTTAACCATGCGGTGGATCGGACCAGCGCCTATAAATGTCAGGATTGCCACCGTGAGAACGGAGTGCTCGATTTCCAGGCGCTCAGCTATACCACCGAACAGGCGACCTGGTTGGAAACGATGCTCGACAAAGTGCAGTTCATATCCGTCGACCAGACCGCAACGGGTTTGAAACTCCGCTGGGCCTCTATTCCCGGGCGGACGTATCAGCTGTGGTCAACGTCAAACCCCGTCACGGGCCCCTGGTCTGCGGTTACTCCGCCGCGCCGGACAATATCGCGGTGGATGGAGCACCTGGTGACTTTGGACGCCCTCAAGAATTCTGAGGCAGCTTTCTATCGGGTGCAGGAGACGCAGCCTTGATGCTGTTTGTCCGTTAACCGGAAGGTGAGCGCCCGCGAGTTCCGCAGCCGCCTGGTGCCAGGTTAACTGTGGCGGGATCCGCGCCGCAGGTGATCTGGCATTTGGGGTGAATTGGGGATGGGCAGAAAACCGCGCTGGAGCAAGTCCCGGGCGCGGTGCACGGCGGTCTTCAAGCGGGAGGCATCGCAGGGTTTGATGAGGTAATCCACCGCGTTAATGTCAAACGCCTTCAGCGCATACTCTTCGTTGGAAGTGACAAAGATGATCGCCGGTTGCCGACGACAACGGAGTTGTTTGACGACGGCGAAGCCGTCGATATCAGCCATTTTGACATCGAGGAAAACCAGGTCAGGTTGGAGGCCATTAATCAGGTCGACAGCCTCTTTCCCGCTTGCGGCCATGCCAATGACGTCGATATCGGGTTCATGCTCCAGCTTCCGGCGCAACGATTCCCGAGCGAGCAACTGATCATCCACAATGATTGTCCGGATTCTCATTCCCGACCTGTTTTGTTCAGAACACCCTTCCGGCCGAAGCCGAGGGACTCTGGGTTGAGTCGATACTTAATTGTTCGGCTGCAGCCAGGGAAAAGCAATCAGGGCGTTTACGGACAAGGTATTCCGCTTAAGTACGGAAAGCTTGGTGGGGCTTGGAAGCGGCTAGAAGCGAAGGGGACGCCTGGTTTTAGAACGTCGAGAGACTCAGATCGACGGGCCTTGGTCGATGTTGATGAGCCCGTTGGCGATGGCGTACTTGGTGAGTCCGGCCACCGACCGGATGTTGAGGCGGCGCATGATGCGCTCGCGATGAGTTTCAACTGTGCGGACACCCAGGTTGAGCTTGGTGGCGATTTCCTTGTTACTTTCTCCACCGGCGATCATCGTTAGCACTTCGCGCTCCCGGTCAGTCAACTGGAGCAAGCCGGTTTCCTTCCCTCCGTTGCCGACGAGTTGGTTGAGAGCGGCTTGGGCGATATCCGGGGAAAAGAAGGATTGGCCGCTGTAGACGCATTCGATGGCCCGGAGTAATTCGTCTGGGGGCGCTTCCTTGGGCAAGAAGCCGTGGGCGCCGGCTTGAACGATGCGCAGCACAAAATCCCGGTTGCTGTGAACTGAAAGGATCAGCACTTTGACCTCCGGCATTTCCTTGCGGACCCACTCGGTGACCGCCAGGCCATTCATGCGCGGCATGGAAACATCCATGAGGATCACGTGGGGCTTGAGCTCGCGGGCCTTGGCGATGGCCTCCTCGCCGTCGCCAGCTTCCCCGACGACGCGCAACTGTTCCTTGCTGGAAAGACAAAACTGCAGGCCTCGCCGGACGACAGGATGGTCGTCCACCAGGAGGACGTTTATCTTTTGCTTTGGAGCAGCACTCACAGGCATCCAAGGGCAGCGGCGTTTGATTCAACGTGGCCACCGCTGTTGACGATAGCCAACCAAATCGGCGGCCCAAAGTAAAGCACTCAACGCCGCACTCAACGCCGAGCCGCCAGTTTGGGGAGGGCGGCAAGAGTTACACGGGCGGCGCTGGGCGTGAGGAACACGGCGCCTGCCCGCAGAGGATTCAGACGGGTTGCTGCTGCGTAAGGCAGTGCAACGTGCCGAAGCCTAGAACCAGATCGACCGCATGAATCCCGACGACGGGTCGGTCGCGGAAGAGATCGCCCAAGATGCCGAGGGCGACACGGTCATTGGGATCATTGAAGGTTGGAACGAGGACCGCGGCATTGGAGATGTAAAAATTCGCGTAGCTTGCCGGCAAACGGTAGCCGTCGAAATGGAGCGGGGCGGGCATGGGTAGTGCGATGACCTCGGGTTTTGAACCGTCTTCGAGGCGCAGGTCCTGGATGCGATCCCAGTTCTCCGCAAGCGGGCGGTAATTGGGATCTTTGCGGTTGGTTTCCTTGATGAGTACGAGGGTCTTGGGATCGATAAAGCGGCAGATGTCATCGATGTGACCGTGAGTGTCATCTCCGACGGGGCCGGCCACGAGCCAGAGAATGTTTGAAACGCCGAGGTAACGTTTGAAAGTCTCGTCGATTTCGGCTCGACCCAGTCCGGGATTGCGCACCTGCACTTTGGGATCTAAATAACATTCTTCCGTGGTGAGCAGGCTGCCGCGGCCATTTACCTCGATGCCTCCGCCTTCCAGCACAAAATTGCGGCCCTGAAACTGAGCATTGAAAATCGGTTTTCGCAGGAGGCGGGCGGCGGTTTCGGGGACGCGGCGGTCTTTCTGCCAGTCATCGTATTTGGCCCAGGCGTTGAAATGAAAATGGACGATCGCAGTGTCGGTTTTGCGTGCGGTGCGGCGGCGCACGAAGATCGGGCCGCTGTCGCGGGTCCAACCACGGTTGGTGGGGTGCAGAACAAATTGAACGTTTTTAAGGTTCGCGCCGGCCTGTTTGAGGTAAACCTGGGCGCGTTTCTGTTCCTGACGGTTGTTTATGAGGATGCGGACGGTTTCGCCGGGGGCGATTTTGCGTACGATTTCGCCGTAGACCCAACGGATGGTGTCGAGTTTGCCAGGCCAGTCGGTGGGATTGTGCGGCCACCCGAGCCAAGTGGCTTCATGGCGTTCCCATTCTGCGGGCATCGAATAGCCCAACTCAGTGGGCGTAGGTTCTGTTTTGGCTTTTGATTTAACCATAGCGAATTGCGGGCAACATGGGACAAATCCGCGGCAAAGTCCAGCGAAGGCGCTGGGCCTGAGCTTGCCGGATGCTTTTGTGGGAAGTCGTTACTTTTCGAGACGGTAGATTCGGTAAGGCCCCGGGTTGGTATCCGTTACCATGATCTCTTCCCCGGAGATGATCTGGGATGCCTTGAGTTGGGTCCACCCATCGGAATCGTTGACGACGTGGTTGTAATTCAACTCGAAGTCAGAAAGTTCTTTGGGCCAAGACAGACGCGCGCGGTTGCCGACGAGGCTGCGAATGGAGAGGATCGGCAGAGGCAGGACTTCGATGCTGGTCGTGGAAATGTTGTTTGCCGGTTGCGTGTCCAGGACGTTTCCGGTCACCACGGCTACGTTCTGGGCCATGCCCTTTGTCTGGGGAACCACGGTCAGATTCACCAGCGCGAGGGTGCCGGGTTCCAGGCTGCCCAGGTTGGCTATCGCCGGGTTGCCTCCATCTACCAGGGTGCCTTGAGAGAGAAACGTGGAGGTCAACGTGGTGCTGGCAGGATAGAAATTCGTCAAGTAGATCCCGTTGGCGGTATGCGGCCCGGGATTCCGGACGACCACCGATATCAGCAGGTTGCTGCTGACGAACACCGGGTCCGGGGTGTTTGTCACTGTCACACTGAGATCGGCCGTGTAGTCCAGCAGGAATGCACCCGGGCTTGCTGCGGTGCCCGCCGGAGCTGTCACCGTGATCGGGCCTTCCGTCGCGTCGGCGGGCACGGTGGCCTGGATGGCGTTGTTGTTCAAAACAGAAAAGGTAGTTGCCGGCCGGCCGTTGAAAGCCACTGCGGAAGCCCCCAGGAAGTTCACGCCCGAAATGACGACCACCGTTCCCGGCAACCCATGCGTGGGAGAGAACCCGCTGATCGACGGTGCCGCGTAATAGAGTGCGGTGCTGATCGTGACTCCGCCGGGCGCCGACAGGGTAATGGGGCCGGTGGTGATTTCGTTGGGCACTGTGACCCCGATCGTGCTGTTGTTGGTCACGTCAAACACGGCGGTTACCCCGTTGAAACTCACGAGATTAGCGTCGAGAAAATTCTCACCTTTCAGGGTGACCCGGCTGCCGGGAGGGCTGTTTGATGGGGAAATGGAGGTGATCACCGGGGGAAGATAGAACCAGGTGGAACTCGTATAGGTCCCATTTGTGTTTTGGATGGAAATCGGCCCGCTGGAGGCGCCGGCGGGCACAAGCGCGGTGAGTTGGCTGAAAGAGACGCCGCTGACAGCCGCCACCACCCCGTTGAACCGGATGGTGGGATTGCCGTCATTGAGGTTGGCACCAATAATCAGAACGGGGGTATTCACGGCGCCGAAGCCCGGAGTAAAGCCGGTGATCAGGGGGGGAACGACAAAATTTGTGCTGGTGTCGGCCGACCCTGCCGGGGCAACCAGCCTGAGTCGGCCAGTCACCGCGCCCAAGGGTACCGTGACGCGAACCGCACTGTTGCTGAGCACTGTCAGGTTCTCGCCCGGCAGGGAGAGACTTCCGGCCGCACTTTGGAAGTTAACCGCAGTTGTTCCCAGGAGGTTCGTTCCGATTATGAAAACATTGGTACCCGCACGCCCGAGTTGTGGCGAGAACCCGCTCAGGACGGGAGGCACAAAGAAATTCGAACTGGTGGTCCAGGTACCGGAGGGAGAACGAACCTGGATGGGACCCGAACTGACCCCTTGAGGCGCATTTACCTCAAACTGGGTGTCCGAAGTGACGAAGAAACTGGAGACGGCCTTGCCATTGAAGTTGACATTGGTGACCCCGGTAAAATGAGCTCCTCGAAGAGTTACCTGGGTGCCATCCCCCCCGGATCCGGGCGTGAAACTGTGAATAAAAGGGCCGGCGCCGATGACGGTGAAGATGTCCGCACTTTGGGCGATGGCTGACCCCACCTTGACCGAGATAGGCCCGGAAGTGGCTCCCGTGGGGACGCGAGCCTGGATAATCGTGCCGGAGGCATCAGTCACGGCGGCGGAGGTGGCGCGAGTACCGTTGAATCGGACCTCCAAGGCGCCGCCGAGAAAGCCGCTGCCATATATACTAATATAGTAAGGGTCGGTCGGGGAACCGTATGTGGGGGAAAAACCGCTGACACTGACGCTCCACGCCGGCAAAGGCAGGCCTGCCACGATCAGCACTCCGACCAAGGCTCGCAAATTGAACTTCATCAGGTTTGTGACGGGTAATGGTTTTGATACTCACTCCTGCGCCGGTGCGGACACCGACTACAAGGCACTATTTACTCCTAACCGGAATTGAAAGCAACTAGAAGCCATGACTGGAAAGCTGGAAGCTTTGGCGGAAAGTAAGGTTTCGGTTGAAGGTGGGGGCATTTTGTCGGGCGGCGCTTTCGGGGAAACCGGCCCTACTAAATGATCAGTTACAGCGGAAAAAGAGAGAGATCTTGATTGAGGTTTTAAGGCAGTGATGACATCGTAAGCGAGTCGGGCGGCCCAAAAAGTTTCATTTGTGCGAAAAAAGGGCATAGTTGAGTGCGGTTTTGGTGCCTCGAGGGTGCGCGGAAATGTTCGCGTGGGAGAAATCAGGGTTTGAGAGTTGTGCGGGGTGAAAAAATGGCCGGAAAGATAGGTATTTGGGTCAAAACGGGGATATTTGGCAAAAGGCGCCTTAGACCTGCTGGACTGGGAAAACGCTCAAATAAATGTGTCGAAGCTTTTTTGTGGTTGTGAAGAAGTTGATTTTGTATAAAAATTCCCTTTGACACACCTGATGAATGCTGGCTAAATCCTTCCAGGATTGATCATTGGCACCGCTCAGCGGGTGTAAAACTAGACAAAAAAATTTATGAAAAAACTCGTCGCATCGGTCGGTTTGGTCGCGCTCGGCGCCTCGGCACTACAAACAGCCACAGCTCAAGGGCTGCAAGGTCCAGACGGCTCCAAGCCCTGGAGTGTGTCGGCCACCCTGCGTGGCTTTTATGACGACAACGTCAGCTGCATCCCTGACGATTACGTTATCCCCTCGGGTGAGGACGAAGACAGTTTTGGTTTCGAGATTAGCCCTTCGGCACAATTCCGTTGGGACCGTGACCAAACCTCAATCAGCCTGGGTTACACGTATTCTTACAAGTACTACGACAGCCGGCCGATCGGGATGAGCGACCACGACGACCAGAATCACAACTTCAATGCTGCGTTGAACCACGCGTTCAGCGAACGCTATCAACTGCAAGTGGTCGACTCGTTCGTCATCGGCCAGGAGCCTGATATGCTCCGTGCCGGTTCGACGTTCAACACGTTCCAACGTATTCCCGGGGACAACATCCGGAACTATGGTTCCATCGCCTTCAGTGCGGAACTGAGCGAGCAATTCGGGATGGAAATTGCGTATGCGAACGGTTACTACAATTACGACGACAGCAACGTGGATTATGGATATTCCGCGCTGTTGGATCGGCTGGAGCATGCGATTCGCTTGGATGGCAAATGGAAGGCTACGGAACGGACCACCGGTGTGCTGGGTTATACCTTCGGCATGACGGACTATACGGCTGACCAACTGATCGATCCTTATAGCGATTACACGAGCGACGTGCGCAATAGCCGCTCCCATTACGTTTATGTAGGCGCCGATCACGCATTTGCTCCGGACCTGCGAGGTTCGCTGCGCGTGGGTGGACGCTACATTGACTTCTACAACGATCCCACGGGCGAGGACAACATTACTCCTTACGTTCGCGGCAGTCTGCGGTACTTCTACGGCACGGAAAACTACCTCGAAGGTGGATTCTCCTATGACCGGTCGGCGACTGACGTGGCGCGCGGATCTTTCGCCAACGGAGCTCCGACATTGGATGCGGACACCGGGACCATCTTTGCGAACCTGTATCACAAGCTGACGCCGAAATTGGGCGGCACCGTGACGGCCCAGTTCCAAAACAGCGAGTTTAACAAGGGCTACTACGACGGTGACTCGGAGCAGATGTATCTCATCGGCTTGGAACTCGAATACCGTTTCAATCAGTACCTTGCCGCGCATGCCGGTTACAACTATGACCATCTCGAGTCGGACATCGGCCGCACTTTTGATCGAAATAGAGTTTACGTCGGCGTGACCGCCAGCTATTAATACTAGCTGTGAGTTCGTGACGGGGGCTGGACTGTTACAACTAGCCCCCTTTTTTTATTCATTGATATGGATTCGACGAAAGTTCAGCCGGCACCGGAAACCAAACTCCACTTCTTGGATTACTGGCGGATCATCCGCATCCGCAAGACCATCATTCTAGCGGTTTTCCTGTTGGTGGTTATAACCGCCGCAGTGGTGACTTTCATGCTCCCGGAGCAATATGCGAGCACGGTAGCAATCCGCATCCAGCGGGACCAATCGGACATTACGGGTATGACCGCCGGGAACCAGCTGCCGATGGGTCTCGACCCTTACTTCATCGCTACCGAGTTCGAAGTTATTCAGTCGGAAGTCATCCTGGGCAAGGTGATAGAAGACCTGAACCTCAAGAATCAGTGGGCCGTGAAAAACAACGGTCAGCCGCTTACCACTACGGAAGCGATGGGAATCCTCAAACGGCGCATGGATCTGCGCACGCTGCGTAACACGGCGATCGTTCAGATCACCTGCGAGGACGAAAGTAAATCGGAAGCCGCACGTATCGCCAACGCCGTGGCGGCGGCGTATCGCAACTACCGTCTCGATCAGCGCCGCCAGCGCAGCCGCGGGGGGATTGAAGCGCTCAAGGAATACGTCGAGCAGCAGGATCAGAAGGTGCAGGAAGCCCAGCGCCAGGTGGATGATTTGCGAGAGAAGCTCAAGATTCCCGACATGATGGCGGCGGGGGACTCAGTTCCGGTGCTGATGTCCGCGGAAACCTTGCGGCGCTTTGAACAACTCCGCATCGAGGCGGAGACCGAATACGAGAAGCAAAAAGCACTGCTCGACGAATTGAAGCGGTTTTCCCAGGAAGAATTGGTTCAGGTGCTGCCTTCGTCTTCACGCGATGTGCTGCTCACCTCCTACCTGGAAGGCTTGAGTGTAGTGCAGCAGCGGTTGGTTTCGCTGCAAAAGGAATACGGTCCTGAGCATTCCGAAGTTCTGAAAATAAGTGCCCAGGTCACCGATTTACAAAGCAAGGT
Organism: Verrucomicrobia subdivision 3 bacterium UBA6082; assembly: GCA_002428665.1. GTDB lineage: Bacteria > Verrucomicrobiota > Verrucomicrobiia > Limisphaerales > UBA8199 > UBA6082. The sequence continues at coordinate 45,125 of DIXK01000045.1, read as the reverse complement.
GAACAAGCGGATTCAGGGCATCATGGCTTCGCTGGAAGCCAATGTGGCTTCGCTCAAACAAGGGCTGGACAAACAAACGGAGGCGGTGAACAAGGCGCAGCAAATGGACAGTGATAAGGTGAGTGAAAGCCGTCCGTACTTTGAGGCCAAGGCCCAACTCGAAGAACTTAAACGATTTCGTCAGGCGCTTAATGTAAAGATCCTCGCAGAACAGACGGATGATAGACTGCCGAAAGAGTCGGTGGTGGAGATCATCACTCCGGCTGTCGAAGCTCTGTATCCCTCTCGCCCAAACAAGACTCTCAACATTGTCTTGGGCGTGATCATCGGGTTAGTTGTCGGTGTCGGCCTCGCGTTCTTCATTGAGTATTTGGACACCAGTGTGAAGACCATTGATGACGTGGAGCGCTCCTTGGGGTCACCGGTGCTGGGGGTCATCCCGCAGAACGTGGGCATTCTCTTGGAGGAGGGAGCCGAGAGCCCTCATGCCGAAGCTTACCGTGTGTTGCGCACAAACCTGTTGTTCTCACGTAAGGATGACAAGTTGAATTCGGTAGCCGTGGTTAGTGCCGGGGCCGGCGAAGGTAAGTCCACGACCGTCTTCAACCTGGCCACCGTGTTTGCTCAGAGCGGTCAGCGCGTGGTTGTGGTCGATTCAGATTTGCGTCGCCCGACCTTGCACAAGATCATGCATGTGTCCAACAACCTGGGCTTGACGAATTACCTCTTGAAGCAGAACACGCTGGCGGAGGTAATTCAGACCACGAAACTGCCCACCTTGGATTTTGTCTCCAGCGGCAAGCTGCCGAGCAGTTCGTTGGGCATCCTCAGTTCGGCCCAAATGAAGGAGTTGATTCACGAGTTGAAGCAACATTACGATTTCGTCTTCTTTGATTCGCCTCCGGTCATGGGCGTGAGCGATGCTTCGATCTTGGCTAGCGAAGTCGACATGACTTTGCAGGTTATTCAGTACCGCCGCTATCCGCAGCCGATGAACATCCGCGCCAAGCAGCTCATCGAAAAGGTCGGCGGCAACCTGGCGGGTATCGTGTTGAACAACATCAACATGTCCCAGGACGAGAGCTACTACTATTACAGCGGCTATTACCACGAGTATTACTCGCGTGACGAGGACCAGGAACCGAAAGCCGCGACCAAAGATGGGTCCGGGAAGAAAGAGCAAAGTAAGACTTTAAAGATGTGATGATGAGCACGTTTATGAATCGATTGGGACGCTGGGGGTTGGGCTGCGGGATGGCGCTGGCGGCGCTGGCAATGGTCGGATGCCAGTCGACGGCTTCTGACTCAGGTTTTGCCGAGGTGTTGGCTCCGAACCCGGTCACGGCCGCCCCTGCCCAGGCTGCGGCGCCTGGGGTGACCACGGCGCCCGTGACGGGCACGTTGATCGCCCCCGATACCAATCGGCTTGACCGTTTAAACGCAGGCGATGTCGTTATCATTTCGGTCAAAGATCTGCCGATTTATTACCCCGACATGGAAGAGCGGATCAAGCAGGATGGCACCATTACTCTGCTGCAGAATCAGACTTTTGTAGCTGCGGGCAAAACGCGGGGGGAACTGGAGAAGGAGATCCGTGATCGTTATGTGCCGCGGTTCTTTGTCACTATGACCGTTTCGGTTCGCCATCAAAAGGACACTCAGTTCATCTTTGTTGGAGGCGAGGTCAAAGCGCCCGGTCGCCAGGTTTATATCAGCCGCATGACGGTGACCAAGGCGATTCAGTCCGCAGGAGACTTCAACGCTTTCGCCAACCGCAAGAAAGTTCGTCTCACGCGCCAGAATGGCAAGATGATCACCATCAACTGTGTTAAAGCCAGCACCAATCCCGAGCTTGATTTAGAGGTCTATCCCGGGGACAAGATTGAGGTGACGAAGAGTCTTTTTTGATGGTTCAGCTTAAGATTTTATCAGGCAAAATGGCGGGCACCGCATGGGTGGCCCGCCGTTTTCCTGTTCAGATCGGCCGCGCGGAAGGTGACCTCCGGCTGGAAGAACCCGGGGTATGGGACCGACATGTGCGCTTGGAGTTTGTGCGGAATAAGGGGGTGGTGGTGGTGTCGGCCCCGGATGCGATCACCAGTGTGAATGGGGAGCAGGTGGAGCGTGCGACCTTGCGCAACGGTGACCTGCTTGACCTCGGCGGCTTGAGACTCCAATTCTGGCTGAGTGATACCATGCAAAAAAGCTTGGGCTTTCGCGAGTGGCTGACTTGGGGACTCATAGCGGTTGTCAGCCTGGCGCAGGTGGTGCTGATTTATTGGTTGTTGTTGATCTAGTGTTGTAGCGGGCAGAGCGGGGCGGGGGATGAACTTCGTTCACTAGCATGAAGGTTCTGCTTCTAAACCAGGCATTTTATCCGGATGTGGTGGCTACTGGCCAGTATCTTACCCCCTTGGCCTTGAGCCTCGCTCGCCGTGGCCATGAGGTGACGGTGGTGACCAGTCGGCGAGGCTATGATGACCCTTCCAGAACCTTTCCCGCGCGCGAAGAATGGCAGGGGATCAGAATATGCCGGGTGCCGGTCACGAATTTCGGCAAAACTGCCCGGTGGCGACGGGGCTTGGATTTCGCCAGTTTCATGCTGAGTTGCTGGTGGCGCGTGTTCTGGCTGGCTCGCCAGAATGCCGTGGTGGCGCTGACCAGTCCCCCGCTGATAGCCGTGCTGGCTGCCTGGCTTGCCGGTTGGTGGAGAATTCCTTTCATCTACTGGATGATGGACTTCAATCCTGACGAAGCGGCGGCCGCCGGTTGGCTTCGTCCAAATTCCCTCCTCTTTCGGGTGCTGGACTCTCTTTCCCGATACAGCTTGCGCCGCGCGGCGCGCGTCATTGTTCTTGACCGATTCATGCGGGAACGGGTGCTGGCCAAAGGGATCGATCCTGCCAAGGTGGTCGTCCTCTCTCCCTGGGCTCATGATGGCCAGGTTCGGTTTGACCCGGAAGGCCGGGAGCGTTTTCGCAAACAGCACGGCTTGGACGGGAAGTGTGTGATTATGTATTCCGGGAATCACACCCCGGTTCACTCTCTGGCCACGTTGTGCACGGCGGCAGAACGGCTCAGCCAGGAGCCGGACTGGGTGTTTTGTTTCGTGGGTGGCGGCAGCGAATGGCGCGCCTTGCGGGATCGGGTCACAACCAGCCAGAGGCCTGGAAACTTCTCTCATGCGAATGTTCGCTGCCTTCCTTATCAACCATTGGAGGCCCTCGCGGCTTCGCTTTCCGCAGCGGACATCCAGGTAGTGGTTATGGGAGAGCCGATGGTGGGTGTGGTGCATCCGAGCAAAGTCTATAACCTGCTCCAGGTCGGTGTCCCCATGCTCTACTTGGGGCCCGAAATCAGCCCGGTTGCCGATATCATGGAGCGCACGAAGCAGACCCGGTGCTGGGCTCACGCGCGGCATGGAGATGTTGACGCGGTGGTGGCGGCCATCCGGCACTTGCGTCAGCTACGTCGATCATTTTCGGCGGACAGCGGTGGTGCCATAGAGCCATGGTCGCAGGGGGCCATACTGCCGAGCTTGATTCAGGAGATTGAGCGCTTGGCCACATCTTGCGCAGCGCCAGACGGTCGGAGATGACTGGAACCGGCGGGGACGAAAGATTCATAGACAAAACCCGGGTTCTAAGCCGTCTTGAGAATAAACAAAGCATGTCCCGGGACGACATCGAGCGGTGCTACGACGAACACGCGCAAGCGCTGTTTGCCTTCCTCCTGAATTTGACCCGCAACGAAGCGGATACCCGGGATCTGCTCCAGGAGACCTTTTGCCGGCTCGCATCCCACCCCTCCTTGTTGGACGACGTCCGAAATCCCCGGTCTTTTCTATTGCGCCTGGCTCACAATTTGGCCATCGATCTCATGCGCCGGCGTGGAGCACGAGAGACGGCAGCCGCGCGGTTGGCCGATGAGCCCGGATCCATCTTCGCACCGGCGGCTGATCCTGACCAGGAGGCGTTTCGTTCCACCTTGGCGGAGGCGATGGGGGAATTGCCGCCGGACCAGCGGGCGGTGGTGCACTTAAAGCTGTGGGAGGGGATGACGTTTGAAGCCATCTCCGAGTTGCTCCAGGTGCCACTCAATACCGCCGCCAGCCGGTACCGCTACGGTCTAGACAAATTAAGGGACCGGTTGCGTCCTCTCTATGACGAGATCAAGTGATATGAACATCAACGAACCAGACGATTTTGAAGGGCGACTCGGGCGGGTGCCAGTACGTGCTGTTCCCGCCCAGTGGCGGAGCGAGATTCTACGGGCGGCATCCGGAGCAACATTCGCTGCCCGGCCTGTGCCTAGACCGTCGCTCGCGCAGATGCTGACGCGCCTCCTCTGGCCTTCGCCCCGCGCCTGGGCAGGGTTGGCTGCCGTTTGGCTCGTTCTCGCAGGGGTTAACCTCACGACCCGTGGCGCGCCGTCAGTGATAGCCTCCGCGGTGCCCTCGACCGCTCCCGAGATCCGCATGGCGCTGGAGGAACAACAACGTCTGGCGGCGGAATTGCGAGGCGATCTGCAACCTGAACCCGGGAGCGCCCAGCAGCCATCTCGGTCTCGCACTGCCAGGACCCCACAGCTTTTACACGCCTGACTATGAAACCCTCCCCCGAAACCAGCACCCCCGGTCGTTCGCGCCGGTTCTTCACCCCTAAATTGTTACTTGGATGTCTGTTTGTGGTTGCCTGCCTGGTGACGCTGATCGCTATCTTCTACACGGTCGAGAACTGGCGTGGGAACCGTGCCTGGCAACGCTATGCTCGTGAGGCTGAGGCGCAAGGGGATCGATTTGATCGAGCCGCGATAATTCCGCCCACCGTCGCGGATGCGGAGAATTTTGCGATGACCCCTTTCCTGGCACCTCTCTTTGACTTCCTCCCTGGAACACAGAAGTGGCGTGATACTAACCGGGTTAACCAGATCATGGAGTTTCCCCGTATCTACACCAAAGCGAATAAGCCGGATTTTGAGGATACGGAGGTACGCACAAACACCTGGGTTCTTCGTTTCCCAGATGTGGAAGGCTGGTATCAAGCGATGTCCACAACGAATACTGTCGCAAGTGATGCATCCTTAATCCCACCGGTAGGAGTTTCGCCCACTGCAGATGTTGCGACGACACCTGTCGCAGTTGCGATTAGCCGGCAGGATGCGGCGGCAGGCGTATTGAAACTGCTGGCCGAAGCGGAGCCGGTTATTGAGGAGTTGCGGCAGGCCGCCATGCGTCCTCACGCCCGTTTCAACATCCGGTATGACGAGGCTAATCCGGCGGCGGTGCTTCTGCCCCACCTTGCGGTCTTGCGCCGGGTAACATCCGTCCTCCAACTGCGCGCTGCAGCATTGCTGCACCTGGGCCGAACTGATGACGCGGTGCGCGAACTGGAGTTGATTTTTAGAATCAGTGATTCCATTTCACAAGAACCGGTTCTGATCTCGCACCTGGTCCGCATTGCGCAGCTTAGCTTGGCCCTCCAATGTATTGGCGAGGGACTGGGCGGGCATCAATGGACAGACAGTCAGTTGACCCGGTTTCAGGAACTGTTGCAGCGCAGCGACCTGCTGGCGGGGGGGCATCACACGATGAAGGGTGAGCGAAACTTCTTTGGGGACATCTTTGAATACTTGCGAACCGTGCCGAATGGTGCGGCGGCATTCAATTCGATCATAGACTCTGGTAACAGCGGAACGTACTTTGACTGGCCCGGTGTAGTGCTTTGGGCGATGCCGGATGGTTGGCTGCAACTCGAACGCCTCAATTACACCAGAGTATTCCAGGAGCAGATGCTGCCCATCATTGATGTGCCGGGCCGGCGGGTGAACCCCGAGACGGCGCGCGCGGCTGAGCGGCACGTTGAGGGAATCGTCCGGGTGGCTCCGCCGAAACTCATCCTGGGGCACAAAATGTTCATCGGTCTCTTGATGCCCGCGCTGTCGAAGGTCACACAGCGCACCGCCATGGCACAAACTGGGGTGGATTTGTGCCGCATTGCCTGTGGGTTGGAACGATATCGTTTAGCAAAAGGTGAGTATCCCGAAACGCTCGCATCGCTCGAATCGGAATTCCTGCCTGGCGGCTTGCCTCACGATGTGATCACGGGAAAACCCCTCATCTATCGCCGGACGTCTGCCAGCAATTACCTTCTCTACTCCGTGGGTTGGAATGGGGAGGACCAGGGGGGACAAATCGCGCTGACCAAGAATCGGCGTGGTGTGGAATCAGACAAAGGGGACTGGGTATGGCAGTGATAATTTGCGTGTGATGGCCCAGAAAACCGCGCTCTTCCGGAACAAAAGCAGTGGGTGTCGAGTCTGGTGTGCCAGGCTACTGCATTCCTGGGGCACCACTTGGGGCTGGCCGCAGCACCCGTGCGCCACTTCCGGGCCGGGAGGAAAAAATAAACGCGTGGTTGCCGGTTTTGGCTTCGTAAGCCTCCTCGATTTTTCGGGTCAGCAATTTCACCTTGCCTGCCTGGGCAAGGCTGACGGCACAGCCGCCAAACCCGCCGCCGGTCATGCGGCAGCCAATCATCCCATTCGCGGGGCCGAGGGACTTGGCGATTTCGACCACCGCATCCAGTTCCCGGCAACTGACCTCGTAGTCATCACGCAAGGACGCGTGGCTCGCATACATCAGTCGGCCCACTTCGTTCCAATCCGCACCCTGGATGGCTTTGGCCGCGTCCAGAGTCCGTTGATTCTCGCTGATGACATGGCGGGCCCGTCGAAACACTTCGGGCGGCATTTTGCCCTTGGCCGCGCTTAGCATTTCAGGAGTCGCATCGCGCAGGGCGGGCACCCCGAGAATGCAAGCGGCGGTCTCGCATTGAGATCGGCGCTTGGCGTACTCGCTGTCCGCCAGTTTGTGGCGGACGTTCGTGTTGATGATCAGCACCGCAATGCCCGGGTCAGTCATCGGAACAAGCGTCGTTTGATGGGTGCGGCAGTCCAGCAGCAGAGCGTGGTCCTTCTGGGCCAGCACGGCGGTGAACTGGTCCATGATACCACACGGAACACCGGCAAATGCGTGCTCGGCTCTCTGACAAAGCAGGGCCTTGTCTATCGGCGGAAGCGGCGGCCCTTGCATACATTCAAGCAAGGTGGCGGCAGCTACCTCCAGTGCCGCGCTGCTGGCGCAGCCGCCTCCAAACGGGACATCGGAATGAACGACCGCGTTGAAACCACGAATCTTCCGGCCCAACTTTTGATATTCGTTGACCACTCCACGAATATAGTTGGACCACGGCGGGTCGCCGCGGACGAGTCCAGGGCGGGCGCTGAACGTAGCGGTCTCTCCGGTGGTTTCGCTGACGACGGTGACTTCGGTGCCTGGCACCCGATCCGCCGCCATCACGGTATAGTGGTCCACCGCCATCGGAAGCACAAAACCTTCATTGTAATCCGTGTGCTCTCCGATCAGGTTCACTCGCCCGGGGGCCGCAACCACCCACCGGGGTGCACGGCCGAAGCACTTCTCGTACAACTCCGCGCAACGTTCCGTAAGGGCTACCAAAGGCATAACAACTAGTATCGATCATACGCCCCTTTTCGCGCGATGGGCAACAGTGAATTGCCAGGAAAGGTCATCGGTCATCGCCTCATGTGGATCCGGTGCTGATTCAACCGCGCCGGAAACCCAACCGGCGTCGGCATGGTGGGCTCCCCAGGCAGGCCCAATCTCTCACTCAGCTCTAATCGTCCCACGCAGCGCGGCCTCACCGCGGGATGCCCCGCTCAGCGGTCACTCCGGTGACGTGCGGTCAACTCAATCAGCGGGCGATGCAGATGTGACGCGGCCGTTGCGATAGCGTAGTTGCGGCCAAAGCCCTTGGGCGTAAGGTCCAACTGAATCGGTGCCCCATCCAAAGCGGAAAACGACACGCCGGCCTCAGGCAGGATGAGCATGGCCGGAGCGATGTCCCAGATCTTGGTGCACAGATTGATGCAGCCGCCAAACTTGCCTTCGAGGGTGTAACAAAAGTCCACGAGCGAGTTGGTTGCCCGTGTATTGCGCACCTGTTCTGCTACGCTCATCAGCAGTTCAACCGCTCGGCGGCGTTGTGTCGGGCGCGCATCCGCGTCGAAGCCGAATGCGCACAACGTTTCGGAGAGGCGTTTGGGCGCCTGAGTGCGCACGGGCTTGCCATTCCGGAATGCGCCACCCCCGGGTACCGCGTGATACAGCACCTGGTCGATCGGCAGAAGCATGGCGGCAGCCTTCACGGCCGTCCCCTCCAGCAGCGCCATCTGCACCCCAAACCAAGGCAATCCCGCCACGAAATTCGACGTGCCATCCAATGGATCAATAATCCAGGTGCGACCAGTCGGTCCGGGCTGGAAACCGCTTTCTTCGGCGATGATGCCATCGTTCGGAAACCGGGATCGCAGGATGCGAATCACCTGTTTTTCCGAGGCCAAATCGGCATCGCAAACCACGCTGCTCGTATTCTCCTTCTGCCGGGGGCGGATGATCCGGCCAAAATACCGCAGCAAAATGTCGCCCGCGGCGTGGACACACTCCAGCAGCGTTTCTTGATCCTCAGCTCGGCACTTCGGGGCGGGGCGTTTCTTATTACGGGACACTTTCTTGCGTTTTAAGTTCACCCAGCCATTATCGCCATTGCTGGACCGGAAGCCAATGCTCGGGGCGCCTTGAAATCGATAGAGAATTCACCGCAAATCAGCCTTGCGTTTACCCGAAAAACCCGTAATCTTGCTTCGCTTTTGTAGGAAGCGAGCGTAGCTCAGTCTGGTAGAGCGTCACGTTGCCAACGTGAATGTCGAGGGTTCGAATCCCTTCGCTCGCTCCACTTTTTTCAGCACAAACCTTCAAATTCCACCTCTGGTAGGCTCAAAGTAGGCTCAACGGTCAGGGGAAAAAGTAGTTTGACACTGCAGTTTGTCGCCGGCTGCAAACGCCTGCGAAACCTTGCCATTCGGTGCGATTCGTCCCGGCTTGCCCCAGCTAATACTCTTTTAACTTTTCGCTGAATTTCACCTCATCGGACTTTTAATCTGGCAACGCCGGAACAAGCGGAGGAGTGGTTTGCACTTTGACGGTGACGCGCCAAAAGTGCGAACGTAAAAAGAGGGTTTGATGCTTCCAGCCTGCGGGCAGGATTTTATTGACAACTCTATTGGCAGTGATACTATTTTGATACTAGATGCCGCGAAAAGTGCGACAGCTGATAGCCGACTTGGAAAAAGCCGGGTTTGAGATTCGTGGTGGCAAAGGCAGCCACCGTAATTTCGTGCACTCGAAGGGCGTTCGAGTGACCATCAGCGGGCATCCGGGCGACGATGCGAAGCATTATCAAGAGCGTGACGTAAAACGAGCCTTGGAAGCGGCAAAAGATTGAGCGGTTTATGACCCAGAAGCAAATTAAAGAACAGGCAGGCCGATATATCAAATATGTCGAGTGGAGCGACGAGGACCGCTGTTTTATCGGTCGATGCCCGGAAGTGTTTATTGGTGCAGTTCACGGTGCCGACGAAGCTAGAGTTTACGCCGAGCTTTGTGAAACCGTCGAGGAATGGATTCAACTGCTGTGCGAGGATGGATCTGACGTTCCTGAGCCTTTGACCGGTAAGAAGGAGTTCAGCGGCAAATTCGTGCTGAGGGTGGAACCCGGCCTTCACAAGCGCCTTGCGGCAAAAGCCATCGCGTCGGGAGACAGTTTAAATACCTTCTGCAAAAAGGCTTTAGTAAAAGCATAAACCTGACGAGACGCCATCGGCGCCAAATGCATTGTGTGAGTAATCTGTTTAGGAAGCCATCCACTGAGAAGGCCCCATACCAGCACAGTTAAGGACAACGCTAAAATTACACCCCAAGATATAGGCTTCCATGATGCCGTAGTCTGGTTTGCCATCTTTTGAGGGTAACCAGATTCCGGTTTTTCTCATTCTTTCGGCGTGCCACTTTCTGCCGAATAGAAAACGGAACCGCTCCGCTCGGATCGCTTGAGCAAGGAACAGGTTGGCTGCCGTGCTGGATGTTTTAGGATAAATAACGTTGACGTCATCGGATGCGAGAAACGGTTCAGCCTCCAGCTGTGATTTATGTTAAAGGGTCGAAAGTTTGGACACCTGCCGGCTCAAAATGGCGCCCATTGTGCGTCGCTATCGTATGGCCATGATATAGTGCCGTTGCCGCAATCAATGAATCCTCACAGGTCATCGTGCGATTTTTCCCTTTAAGCTCGGCCAGCAGCTCTTTCCAGCGGACCAACACCGGTTCCGACAACTCCTCGGTTGAGGGAGCAAGTTTCCGGCGCAGGTCGGCAAGCCAGGTGGCGAGGCTGGGTTTGTGCGTTGCCGGTGCTCGGTCGAGTCCAAACTGGATTTCGGCAAAGGATACGACGCTGAGAAAGATGTCGACCTCGTTGGCATTAACCCAAGCCGCCAGTTTGGGCGGAACCTGCTTCCGCTCCAGCAACGACAAAAGGTCTGTGTCGATCAGGTAGCTCACTTGAAGGGGAGGGAGTGCCGCTCTGGTGGCGCAATGGGAGTTGGGCAGCGGGAAAAGAGCTTTAGCAAGCCCAGGGCACCGCGCCGCTTTCCCGGTTTGGGGGTCAGCACGATGCTGTTCTTTCCGTCTCGCATGGGGCGAACCTCGACCACCCCTCCAGCCGACAGCCCAGAAGCGTCTCTCCACCACTTTGGAAGCGTACCTTGGCCAACTTTGGAGACCGTCATCGTGTCCAATTCTTTCACGCTTTAAGGATTCCTTAAAACCACGGTTTTGTCAATGGCTTCCTGTTGCTCCAGGGGCACCTTGAACGGGGGCCGCCTGAGGCTGCGACGTTCGCGGGCACGGAGTTGCCAGTTGGACATGTGTTCCATGACTTGCCGCAGGCAGAACCATATTAGCCGCCCGATGCGAATAAATGGGATGGATCGCCGGCGCTGCTGGTTCCCGAGCCAACGGATACTCGGTCGGCTCGTCTCATCCCAGAGGATTTCCAGCCATTTCGGACCGCTCACAAGGCGGTCCATTTCGTTTTCGGGGAACGGTGTATTGGCTGCCCACATGCACATCGATCCGAGGTTCACTGCTTTAACTTGGTATGAACATAAAGTCGGCTCAAGTAGGCTCAGAACTGGTGCTAGTCCCCGCGAATGGGTGCAACTCGAAAGCGTATCCAAACGGCACCACCTTGAACCTCGTTGCACGTAGCAGCACGAATTACAAATTCCCGGACACTTTCAAATCCATTCGCTCGCTCCATTTTTTTCTCATACTTCACGCTGATTTTAGGCCTTTTTTTCAGGCTTTTCCACTGAAGAACGGATTCGTGGCGTTTGACGCTCTGACGGCACTCAGGGTTTTTTTGGCTTCCCCGCTAGAATGACTGTTAGCCGAAATTTCATGGTTGCGGGGTGATTTTGACATGTTTTCGCTTGATTGCTGACGCCAGCCGTTGAGCTACAGGCTCGCTGTTTTTGAAAGCTCGCAAGTGGAGACCTAGCCTCTTCCCAGCGGTCACGAGTGGATGATATCCTGTGGTCCACTGAGATGTTTTTGCGCCACAACACTCGCTACAAAGACGGCAAGGAGCATCGCTACTGGAGTGTGGTTGAGAACCGGCGGCTGCGCTGTGGGCAGACGACTCAGCGCACGGTGCTTTACCTGGGTGAGATTAATGACACGCAGCAGGCGGCCTGGCGCAAAAGTCTGGAGGCCTTCAATGAGATTGATCAGCTGACCGAGCCGATCTGCCTGTTCCCGGAAGACCGCGACATTCCGCCCGAGGTCCTCAACGGGCTGAAAGTGAAGCTTTCCGAACTGACGCTGGAGCGGCCGCGCGCCTTCGGTGATTGCTGGTTGGGCTGTCGACTGTGGGATGAGTTGCAATTGGAGCCGTTCTGGCGAGCGCACCTGCCCCGTGGCAAAGTCCAGGTGCCGTGGTTTAGAGTGCTGGAGTTGCTGACGGTGCGGCAGTTGGTTGCTCCGGGCAGCAAGTGGCATTTGCACCGGCGCTGGTTTGTGTCCAGTGCGATGGACCAACTGCTGGAGGAAGACTTCGCGGTGGCGGCTAAAAATCGGCTCTACGAATGTCTGGATCGCATTGACCAGCACCGGGCGGCACTGTTCACGCATCTGCAGGGCCGCTGGAAGGATCTGTTTGGTGCGACTTATGACCTGCTGCTCTATGACCTGACCAGCACGTATTTCGAAGGGGAGATGGAGCAGGCGCCCAAGGCTAAATACGGCTACAGCCGGGATAAACGTTCGGACTGCCGCCAGGTGGTCATCGCGGTGGTGCTCAGCGCCGAAGGCTTTCCGCTGGCCTATGAGATTCTGCCGGGCAATACCAACGACCGAACCACCCTCAAGGGATTTCTGCAAAAGGTTCAGACTCAGTACGGACAGGCGCGGCGGATTTGGGTCATGGACCGGGGGATTCCCACCGAAGAGACCTTGGCTGACATGCGCCAGAGCGATCCGCCGGTGGGCTACTTGGTGGGCACGCTGCGAGGGCGCTGGGGCCAATTCCAAGACCAACTGGGAAAGGTACCGTGGCAGAAGCTGCGCGACACCATCGAAGTGAAACTGCTGGCGGAGGGTCAGGAAGTTTATGTGCTGGCCAAGAGTGAGGGCCGTCGTCAAAAGGAAACGGCCATCCGCCGAAAGAAGCTGGCGCGACTGTTACGCACGCTGCGGGTGCTGCGCCGCACTCGGGAGCGACCTTGGAAACGGGACACGCTCCTGCACAAGCTGGGCGCAGCCCATAAGGAAGCGGGTAAGGCTTGGGGCTTTGTGAAAATCACCGTGCCCAAGGCGCGTCAGCGCGTCAATCGCGACACGTTCCAGTTTGAGGTGCACGAAGATAAACTGAAGGATGCCCAACAACGCGACGGGCATTATCTGTTGCGTGGCTTTGGCGCCGGCGACCAAGCCGGGCCACTGTGGGAACGCTACATGCAGTTGAGTGAAATCGAAGCCGCTTTCCGGACGCTCAAAAGCGATCTGCAATTACGTCCCATCCGTCACCATGTCGAGTTGCGCATTGAGGCACACATTCTGGTTTGCTTCCTGGCGTATTGTCTGAGCGTCACCTTGCGCAAGCGCTTGGAAGCCCACGCGCCGGGGCTGACGTCCCGAGCCGTGCTGGAAACCCTCTCGGGCATTCTGATGCTGGACGTGCATGTGCCGCTGGCGGACGGCCGAGAATTGGTGATGCCGCGCTACACTCAACCCGAAGCCGAACACCGGTTGGTTTTGGAAAAACTGGGCTGGGATTTACCACCCCAACCGCCCCCCGCATCCGCCGTTCCCAAGTTCCCAGTCCCGCAAAAGCACGCGAGACAAAATCGAAAATGTAGTGGAGACCTTTTCGACGGCTGGACTGCAAATCAGCCACTTATGCTGACCCACTCGCCTAAACTATGAAATTTCGGTTAGCATCCGAGCGCGTCGATGGTCTGGTCATCGGTGAGCAGGAAGACAATGTTGGGCCGCGTCTCGGCAGCATCAACGCGCACTACCGCGAGCGCGCAGACGATCCAGAGTAGAAATCGTGTTTTCATTTTTCGTGGTTTTTGGTTGCTGCTCAATCAAACGATGCATCTGCCGCGAGCGCCATCTCTCTCGCGCGCTCGGCCTCCGACCTTCCTGCAGCCGCCGGCTTCTGGTTTTTCTTCTTCCGTTTGCCCTCCGTCTCACCGCCAGTGATGGAGAGGTTGAAGTCATTCTTCTGCGCTGCGCCCGCGGTGCTGCGGCCGTTGTCGATGTAGCGCTGCATGAGCGCCGTGAGTTTCGCGACGACTTCGGGGTTCGCGGCCAGCACGTCCTTCTTTTCGCTCAAGTCGGTTTGGAGATTGAAGAGTTCGCGCTTGCCGTCCTTGTGGAAGATCAACTTCCACGGACCCTGCCGGATGGCAAGGGCACCGGCGGATGATTGGTGAACGGTTGCCTCGCGCGTGCCGCTCGTCGTGGTGCCGAGCAACTCGGGGAGCAAGCTCACGCTGTCCTCGCCGGCGTTGTCGGGAATTATTGATCCGACAATCTCGGCGGCGGTGGCCATGAGGTCGTTGAGGCAGACGGTGTGATCGTTGACCGAGCCGGGCTTCACCTTGCCAGGCCAGCGCACGACGAACGGCACGCGATGCCCGCCTTCGTAGATGCTTCGCTTCGATTCGCGCAGCGGCGCGTAGGCGCGGCGCTCAGCGCCGTTGTCGCTGGTGACGATGATGAGCGTGTTCTCGGCCAAATGATTGCGATCTAGTGCTTCGAGGATCTTCCCGAGGAACGCATCGCCTTCGTAGAGCCAGTCGCCATATTTCGGATCCTTCTTCACCACATCCTGCGCACCGCTCTTCCCGGCAAACTCATCGGATGGCACGACCGGCTCATGCGGGATGCCGAGCGGGTAGTAGAGAAAGAACGGCTCGCCTGCCTTTCGTTGATCGAGCCACTCCACCGCTTTCTTCAACATGATCGGCTGATTCTGCACCGGCTCCACATGAGCAACGACATGATCCTGCTCGATGATGGTGCCGATGTTGCGCGCGTGAGTGAAGCCATAGAAGAAATCAAACCCTAGCGCATTCGGACCCCCGGTCATCTTCGCGCCGATGGGCACTTCCTTTTCGCTGCCCGGCTTTCCGTCCACCCAGTCCATGCCGAGGTGCCACTTGCCAATGCACGCCGTAATGTAGCCCTGCGCCTTGAGCAACGAGGCCACGGTAGCGCGGCTGGGCGGAATGATGGGCTTCGAGAACGTGGTGAGCACACCGAATTGTCCGAGACGCGAAGGGTATCGACCCGTGAGCACGCCATAGCGCGTCGGCGTGCACACGGCGGCGGCCGTGTGTGCATCCGTGAAGCGCATCCCTTGCTTTGCAAACTTGTCGAGGTTCGGAGTGCGCAAGGCGGACGTTGGATTGTAGCTCTGCGGCTGGCCATAGCCGAGGTCATCGAAGAGGACAAAGATGATGTTGGGACGTGGCTCCGCCGCGTGGAGCGGGGCCAGTGGTGTCAGCATCAGTGCGGCGAGGAGCACGAAAAGGTGATTCATGATGGTGGGTTCGCGTGAAAGGTGATCGGGTTGAATCATTCAGCAGGCACTAGTTGCACGGCATCGAGAATGACGAACCCGGTGGTGTCCGTGTTGGTGATTTGGATGGTGGTTTCGTCCTCTGCAGTCAGTTGCACGGTGCCGATGGGCTGAAACTGCTGTCCCTCTGGCAGGGGCCGGGTTTGATCCATGATGAGCTTCGTTTGGCGCGAGCCGTTGACGATGGTCACAGGTACGTTTTTAGCACGGGTTTCGTGCTGGGAATAGGCGATGAGCAGCTGGTATGCGCCGGAGTGGGGAACTCTGAGGCGGAACCTGGCGGAGGCTTTGCCATCACCACGGACGTCCCTGGCACCACTCACGAGGTAGCCGCTGCCGAGGTGAGGCTTGAAGTTCGCCGAACGCGTCCAATCTCCCGCGAGTTCTGCCTCGGTGTCATCGAGCACGATGCCGGGCGGCGTTTTTGCCGTGGACGCTTTTGCTGAGACTGCTGTTGGGGCTGGTGGCAGCGTAAGCACCTGACCTTGGGCGAGCAACCGCTCGCGAAGTATGGGATAAGGCAGGTCTTGCACCGCAACGCCTCGTTTCGCCGCCAGCGCAGCCGCAACGCCTGCCCCCTGACCGATGAGCATCCAGGCACCCTCTATGCGCAGGGAGGAAATGCCGACGTGAGTGCAGGAAAGCGCCACCGGCACGAGCAAGTTGTTGCATTGACTGGTTTTTGGCAGCACGGAGCTATACGGCACATGATAGGCGTAGCCGAGTTTGGTGCCTGGCACACGCACCGGGAAAATTGTGCCCTCATTGATCACGCCGCCGTCTTTCAACGCGATGCGCTGGCAGTCATGCGAGTCAATCGGAAAGGAGGAAATCGCAATGGGATCGTCCTTCTCCGGCGATCCGATGATGTCCTTTTGGGAGATGACATACATCCCTTTCATGCGCCGTGACTCGCGCACATAGAGCGCGGGGGGAAAGTGGCCGGTGGCAGCGAACTCATCCTTGCAGAGGCCGAGGTCAGCGAACTCGTCGCGAATTTTCTCCGGCACCGCGGGATCGGTGCGGAGGAAGTGGATCAACCCGAGCGTGTATTGTTTATGCTCCTCCCAGATTTTCGCACGACCGGCTTCATCGGCGCTATGCCAGGTATTGCAGCCGCCGACCAGTCCGAGCGAAAGCTGGCCGTAGATCGAGTTGTTGCCGTCGAATTTATTGCCCGGCAAGGGATAGACGTCATAGCCCACCTTGATGCCGGCCTTGAGCATGCGCCGCGCGAGTTCAAAGCGGGCGGGATCGTAGTTCGCCGGTTCCGGCATGGGAACCTTCAGTTCCGGGTCTCGCGTCAGGCAAAGACGAAAGCTGTAGGTCATGATGTTTTTGTCGCCCGCCTCGGCGGGGCCGGCATCGCTCGTGGTCACGAGTGGCAGCAGATTGCCATGGGCATCGAAGCCGCTGATGTTCATTTTCGGCTTCGGCTTCGGGTATTGTTTCCCGGCGTAGGATTCGCCGAACTCGGCTCGGCCCTCACGACCAATCGTCCAGTCCACCCCGGCGGCGGCCATGAGGTCGCCTTCGTAGGAGCCGTCCACAAAAACCTTGGCCCTGAAAGTGCCTTCTTTGGTGACGAGCGACGTGATGCGTGGGCCGTCCTTGGTGACCGATTTCAGATAGCGCCCGGTCAGCACCGTCACGCCGGCTTCCTTGAGCATTGCCTTGGTGACACGCATTGCCACATGCGGCTCGAACGTCCAACGCGAGGTGTCCTTGATCGCCGGGTCGTAAGGTGCAGGTAGCCCGCGGTCGGTGTAGTCCTTGACGACGAGCCGGTGCCATTCGTCGAAAAGGCCCATTAATGTTACCCGGCGCATCTGATTCGAGTCGCAGTGGCTCAATCCACCGGTATTAAGGCCGCCCAGATGTTCCGTGGGCTCCAACAAAAGGACCGAGGCACCCTCGCGCGCCGCCGCGATAGCGGCGCAAAAGCCTCCAGGCGAGGAGCCATAGACGATGACCTCGGCGGAATCCGGCGCGATACCGGCAATGGCGCCTGCGGGTGTGTCGCCGGAATGAACCGCACAAGCCGCCAGTGTGGCAAGAAGAAGGAGGAGGTGTGTTTTCAAACGTTTATGTTACTCCGCTGATGGGTGCGGTTGGCCGAAAGCTGTCGGCCATGCCCGGTTGGCGAGAAAGGCGGATGCGCATGATTCTCATCGTCACCATTCAAATGTTTTGCCGACATCTCATAAGGACTTGTATCCAAATCATCGCACTTCCGACGTCACGTGGCCAGAGACTGGCAAACCGAGGTGGCGCAGGAGAAACTCAACCGCCCTGTCATGCTTATTCTGTTTATCGGTATAGACGACTATGACGGGGATGCCGAGTTCCTTGCATCGCTGCTCGATCACCTGAGTGTGGCGCGGGTGATGGAGGAGATGGCCGCGGCTGGTTGGTTCACCGTCAGGCAGCGAGCAAGAAAGGTAGATGGGCGGGTCGTCGGCGGTGAGGAGGCCGAGCATGTTGCAATCGGCGCGGATTTTCTTGCCTTGGTCAGTGTCGTAATCCGCGTCGCTCTTGAAGTGGTAGAACTGCGGGCCTTCAGCCTCGCCCTTAAGCCATTCAGGCTTGAAAGGAAAAATGACGCGGTCCCACTCGCGCAGGTCGTAAGTCGCCTGGCCGTTGAGGATGCCGGCGGCACTGATTCGGCTGGACTGGCGCAGCACGGGGTCAGCGGACTTCGGGTCCGCCAGGTCATCATGCGCCGCAAGCCACAACGACGTGCCCGCGCCCGCCGAACTGCCGAAGGAGGCGATGCGCTTGGGATCAATGTAAAACCGGGTCGCGTTGGCACGTACGAACTGGATCGCGCGAGCGGCATCGCGGAGAATTTCGTGGATGGGCGCGTGCTCACGGAAGCGGTAGTTGATGCTCATGAATGCCGCACCGCCATCGAGTGCCTCGCGGATTGCGGCGGAGCTTAGCTTTTTTGTTTTGTCGCCTCCCACGAATCCGCCGCCGTGTATGAACACGATTAAGGGCGCGGCCACATTGGTGTTCTTCGCGAACCAGAAATCGAGCACGTTGCGTTCGTGCGGGCCGTATTTCACGTCGCGCAGATCTGCTGCAGGCAGAGCGCTGTCCGTGGGCGGGGCCTTGGCCTTACCGCGGAGCTTAGTGGCGTATTGGCGCGCCTCGTCCTCGGAAAGCTTGCCGTCCTTGTTCGCGTCGGCATCGGGGTAGGCCTTCAACAGTCGTTGAAGGAGGGCTTCGGGTGATTCCCTTTCTGCGGCAAGGAGCGAGGTCAGCGAAGCGCAGACGGCGAGGCCCGTGCTGAAGGCGAGGATAAGGCGATGTATCATGGGTGGTCGGTGTTCACTGGCACGAAACTGGACTGATACGAAATTGCTTTTGAAACAGGGTCTTCCTGATATTTCACCGATTAGGTCTTTAGACGCGAGTCCCCTCTGGGAGGTTACAACTGCTTGATAAGAAGAACTTTCTACTGCTGTCGCCGACGCAAACTGGCGATAAGAGTCGGGCCTGCGCAATTGAAACCACCTGAAGAGTTACTCTTATTAATGTCATGCGTAATATATAGAGTGCGGCTTGTGCAACTTGCGATAATCCGGCTCTCGGAGTCCAAATACTGCCCGGTAAAGCTATGTCTGACCTGTTCAGGAAGGAGTTGGAACACGATAATAAGGGGCCGCTAGGAAAGTGTCGGAACCCCGTCTGCCCTCAAACCGGGATTTCGCCGATGGTCTGGACTGGAAGGCAATATTCACCGGATCTGCAGGCCTACATCGATCTGTTTTGTTGCAGAGCATGCCGCGTCCGGGGCCTGAAGCACAAATCTGGACTAGGCCCAGCTTTAATAAGGTATGATAACTCCGGAAAAGTCGGCTCAAGTAGGCTCAGAAACCCTGCTAACCCCTGCCAAAGGGTGCAACCCGAAAGTGTATCTAAACGGCACCCACTTGCACCTCGTTGCACGTAGCAACACGAATGACAAATTCCCGGACACTTTCGAATCCCTTCGCTCGCTCCATTTTTTTGGGAGGGGTAAGTGATTCAGCCTTTCTGTAATCGTCCTGTAGTCCGTCGTCCCATCAGTCCCGTTATCCCCATAGTCCATGATCCGGGCGTGTCCGTGGGGACGCTCTCGGTGAAAACAAATTGTCAACACACGTACCTGCCGAGAGTCTGGGAACCGTCTAATGCACCGGCCTCTTCTTTACCTGATCGCTTATTGGAGTAAGCAAACCGCCTGGGTTTATGCTTCAACTAACCAGGGCCAAACCTGAACCGATCGAGGGACCTTGTATTTTGCCGGCTGGCAATTCGACGAGCACATGTTGGTGGAGTTGAGGGACGAGCGGCTTTGGGGCTTGTTGCGTCGCTGGATCCTCTTTAATAACTCCGTGATGAAACGACGCGATTTTATTCGGGCCGGTGCGGTCGGTTGCTTGTCTGCCATGGCAGCGCCCTGGCTCGGCCGCGCCGCAAGCCAGCGCCCGCCGCGGATTCTGCTGCGGTCCTCATGGCAGGTGGTGAATATCGGCGACATCGCGCATACCCCCGGCGTGTTGGCCTTGCTGGAGAAATACATACCCGAGGCGGAGGTCCGACTATGGGGCTCGGCCGATCTGTCCGACGAGGTCATCGCCATGCTGCACCGGCGCTTTCCCAGGCTCAGAGTGGTCAAAGGCTCGATCGGCCAGGACGGAAAGGCATCCAACCCCGGATTGGCCGAGGCCGTCCAGTGGTGCGATTTCCTGCTGCACGGTTCCGGACCGTCGTTTGTCGCGTACCGGGATGTGGCGGCGTTCGAGAAAGCCACCGGCAAACCGTTCGGCATCTATGGCGTCACCTTTGGCGGCGGAGAACAGGCTGAGCGTGAACTCATGAGCCGGGCAAGGTTTGCCTACTTCCGCGATTCGGTATCACTGAAAAAAGCCAAGGAGTCCGGCGTGCGCTGCCCGGTGATGGAATTCGGGCCGGATGGTGCCTTTGCCTGCGACCTGCACGACGATGCGCGGGCAGTCGCTTTCCTTAAGGCCAATGGCCTCGAAGCAGGCAAATTTCTCTGCTGCCTCTCCCGGTTGCGCAACACGCCTTACTGGACCATCCCCAGCAAGAAGCGCGCGTTCGACGCCAAACGCCAGGCCCGCAACGACGCCATGAAGGAGCACGATCATGCGCCCTTGCGCGAGACGATTGTGGCGGTGGTCCGCGAGTCGCCGCTTAAGGTGTTGCTCTGTCCTGAGGACCTGACCCAAATGGCCGTGGGCAAGGAGATGCTCTACGACAAGCTGCCTGCCGATGTGAAAGCACGCGTGGTCTGGCGCGAGAGTTTCTGGCTCACGGACGAGGCGCTCAGCACCTACGTGCGCAGCGCCGGCCTTTTCGGCAGCGAGATGCACTCGCCTATCATGTCCATCGGCAACGGCGTCCCCGCGATCGTCTGCCGCTTCGCCGAGCAGACCAGCAAAGGCTTCATGTGGCGCGACATCGGGCTGGGCGACTGGCTCTTCGACTTCGACGAGGAAGCTGATCTTGCCCGCGTTTCCCCCACAGTCCTCGCCATGGTTAAGGACCCGAGCGCGGCCAAAGCCAAGGTCGCCGACGCCATTTTGGTCGTCCAACAACGCCAGCACGAAACGATGGCCGTGCTGCGCAAGCAACTATCCGCCTTCCTGTGACGTTCTCAGGCTTCGGTTCCTCGTTACAGCGCAAACCCGTTCCGGTACGGTGGGTTCACGAATCTGTCGGCCTCGGGGCAATTGGGGAACTTCATGTTCACCGGATCCCACTCGAGCTTCTGGTTCATGCGAATGGCGATGTTCCCCAGCAGCACCACCTCGGCCAGGTGCGCGGCATGATCGGCGAAGTTCGATCCCGCCGGCTTGCCGCCCCGGCAGGCGTCCAGCCATTCCTTCCAATGCCCGGGTGACCGCTCCAGCTTTTGCGGGGCTCGGCCGAAAGCCGTAAGTTTCTTATCCGGGATCAGGCGGTCGCGCAACATGACGCCCTTATCCCCGACGTACATCGTTCCATCGTTCACCGCAAACGGGCGGTCCGGCTCGAGTTCCTCCGGCCGGGGCGGACGCATGCCGCCGTCGTACCAGAAAATACTCAGTGGTCCATGGGTCTCGCTGGCGGCAAACTTATAGTGCGTGATGGAAGCCAGCGGGGCGGTCTCGTTGCTGATTTCCTTGGGACGTTGCCAATTGGTGGAGCAGGCTTCCACACTGACCGGGTCCCCGATTTTCAGGGCCTTGAAAATGGCGGAGAGCTCATGGCACCCGATGTCGCCGAGCACGCCGGTGCCGAAATCCCACCAGCCTCGCCAGGCAAATGGGTGATAGCAGGGGTGATACGGCCGTACGGGTGCAGGGCCGACCCAGAGGTCCCAGTCCAGGTGTGCTGGGCAGGCCGGTGTGTCCGAGGGCCGGGGAATACCGCGCGGGGAGATATCCGGGTTGCGGTTGGACCACGCGTGGACCTCTTTGAGATTGCCAATGGCGCCGGCCCAGATCATTTCCGCTACCCGGCGGGACTCCTCGCCGGCCTGCCCGAAATTCCCCATCTGGGTGGCGACCTTCGTCTCGCGGGCGATCTTGCCGATCATGCGGGCCTCGTAAACGCTGTGCGTCAGCGGCTTTTGGCAGTGGACATGTTTGCCCAGCTTCATGGCCATAGCGGTGGCCACCGCGTGGACGTGATCGGGCGTGGCGATAAGCACGGCGTCGATATCCTTTTGGGTCTCGAACATCTTCCGGAAATCGGTGTACAGCTTCGCGCCGGGGTGCTTCTTTGCCTCGCCGGCCAAATGGTTCCGGTCGGGATCGCAAAGGGCGACAATGTTCTCGCCCGCCTGCGCGCACGACGTCACATCGCCCACGCCCATGCCTCCAACACCGATTGCCGCAATGTTGAGTTTCTGCGACGGTGGTTTCTGGCCCTGGCCCAGCACGTGGCGAGGGACAATGGTGATCGCGGCTGCGGCGACAGAAGCCGTTTTCAGGAAGGTCCGGCGAGAGGGAAAGTCTTGGTTCATGGTGTGATCATTCTTTCAGATTAGGAATTCACTTCGGACCGAGCTTATGCCGATGCGTCCGCAGGTCAAACTCTGTCTTCAAGCAGGCCCGACGGCCGGAGATGCGCTTCTCGTGTTTGAGACGGTATCGCTCGGGATAATTCGTCCCGACTTTTTGGTCTTGGCCCCGTTTCGTCTTGAATGCCGTCGCGGGTTCGCACAGGTTCCCTCCCGGAATATGAAACCGCGTCCATTTGGCTCACTGTTACTTGCCGGCCTGTTGGCTTTCGCCTTGAACTTGCCCGGGTCTGCTTCCGCCGAGAACTGGCCTTGCTGGCGCGGGCCTCGCGGCGATAACCACAGTGCGGATAAAGATGCGCCGGTCCAATGGGATGCGGCGAATCTCACCTGGAAAGTGGCCGTGCCCGGTGTCGGTCACGCTTCTCCGAGCGTATGGGGCGACCGCATTTACACCGTGACCGGCTTTCGCGAGAAGGGCGACCGCGCGCTGCTCTGCTTTGACCGAGCCTCGGGAAAACTGCTGTGGCAGGAAACCGTGGTCACCGGGCCTTTGGAGAAGATTCACCCGGAAAACAGCTTCGCCTCCGGAACACCGGCCACGGACGGCAAGCGGGTCTTCACGGTGTTTCGAGTCGGCGATGAGATCGTGATCGCCGCCCACGACGCCATCAGCGGGAAACAGCTCTGGCTCGTGCGGCCGGGAACGCATGCCGGCGAGTGGGGCTTTAGCAATGTGCCCGTGCTGTATAAGGACAAGGTGATCGTGGATGCCGACAGCAAAGGGGCGTCGTTTCTGATCGCGCTGAACCAGGCGGACGGCCGGGAGGTGTGGCGGGTAGATCGGACCCGCCGCGGCATCAGTTATAGCGCACCGTTAATCCGGGAGATGGCGGGTCGAGTTCAGTTGATCCAATGTGGCGACCGCTCCGTTGCCAGTTTTAATCCCGACACCGGTGAAGAGTTGTGGAAGGTGGATGGTCCATCGCAGGAGTTCGTTGGGACTCCGACTTACAGCGAAAAAGCCGGGCTGGTGTTTGTGAACAGCAGTTGGCCGGATCGCCATCTATTAGCGATCAAACCGGACGGCCACGGCGATGTCACCCGGACACATATCGCCTGGCGCACCAACAAGGGGGTGCCTTATGTGCCGTCGCTCCTGGTCGTGAATGATTACTTGCTCGCGATTGATCCCAAAGGCACTGCCCTCTGCTATGAAGCGGCCACCGGAAATGTGCTGTGGCAGGAACCGCTCGCCCGGCATCACGCCTCACCGGTCGCGATCCGCGACCTGGTGGTCACGATTGACGACAAGGGCATCGTGAATGTGATCCGGTTAGGTAAGGAGTTTCAGCGCGTTGGCCGCTACGAACTGGGTGAGGACTGCTACGCATCACCCGCGATCAGTGACGGACAGGTCTTTGTGCGCGGATTCAAGCACCTCTTTTGCTTCGGAAAACTGGCCTCGAAGTGAGTTCATCGATCGGTGTCCACTGGGTTAGGGTGTTCAGGGCATCTCCAGCCGTTCTCGCTCTGTCCGGTTATATACGTCTGTTCTGGTCCGGATCTTTGCGTTAAATTTCCCGCAACGCTGAAGCAATCGGTAACCGTGCCGCCCGTACCGCCGGCAGCAATCCCCCAAGCAAACCAATGGCGGTGGCCAACCCGATTCCCCAAACGAGCAGGGCAGGGGTGACCTTGAACGCGAAAGCCACCTGGCTGAAGCTTTGCCAATTCATGGTAGCCGTCTGGAAATTGTTGAACGCAACATACGCCACCACTCCGCCGAGCAACCCGCCGGCCAGCGCCAACACCACCGATTCGCCCAGGACGGACAACACCACCGACGTGCTGCCAAAACCCAGGGCGCGCAACGTCGCGATCTCCCGCTTTCTTGCGGCCACGGCTGTATACATCGTGTTCAGCGCCCCGAACAAGGCCCCTACTGCCATCAAGGCGGCAATCAGCACTCCCAGCGTGGTGATCAATTTCGTCATGGCCGTGGATTGTTCCGCGTAATACTCACTTTGTCTGAAAACCTTCACACTCAACCGTGGATCCGTGGTCAGCGCGTCTTTGTACTGCGTGAAGGTGTCGGGGGAAGCCAAGCGCGCATACACTGATTGATAGGTGTCTCCCCGGTTATAGGCTTGCTGCAGGACGGTGGCGTCGGCCCAGATTTCCGATTCCGCCGTGCCGCCCCCGGCTGTGAAAATCCCCACGACCGGCCAGGTGTAGGAGCCCACCTGCACCTTGCCGCCCAGTTCCAGGCCGCCAAACTGTTGGGCCGCGCCGGCCCCCACGATCACCTCGTTTTTGCCCCAGCCGAACTCGCGGCCGGCCACGATCCGGAAATTGTCCCGCACCTGAAACGCCGCCGGTTCGACCCCGCGCAGCGGCACGTTGGCATCCGTGCCGGTGGAACGTTTCGGCAGGTTGATAATCACGAACAACTCCGCGGAGGACACCGGGCCTCGCTCCGACTTCGCCAATCCCGGGGCATCCGCCATGATGCGCGTCTGTGCGCGGTCGAAGCCGCTGACCATCTCGGAGTCCGCCCCCGTTCGCAAGACGATCACCGCGTCGGGAGATCCGGAGGAATCCATGGCCGTTTTGAAGCCCACCGCGATCGACAGCACCCCAACCAGGACCGTGACGACGCCCGCAATGCCCAGGACCGCCGCCGTTACCGAGCCGCGTCGCTGCGGAATGCTCAGCAGGCCGAAGCGGGTTACGGCCCCCACCTGCAATATCCAATTGATAAGACCAGACATAACTATGGCCCATTTACATACGACGCAACGAATCCGCCACCCGCAGCCGCATTGCTTGCAGGGCCGGAAAAATTCCGGTGGCAAAACCCAACGCCACCGCCAACACCACGCCCACCAGCAGGTCCCGCGTGGGAAAGAAGAACAACGGGAGCATGCCGCCGGTCGGGTCGCCGCCGGAGGTCATGAGCCGCGCCAGGCCGAGCCCGAGCAGGCCGCCGATCACCGACAACAGGCAGGACTCCAGGAGGACCAGGGCCAGCACGTGGCCGTTGGTGAAGCCCAGCGCCTTGAGCACCCCGAGTTCCCCCGTTCGCTCCCGCACGGACTGCGACATGGTGTTCCCGGTCACCAGGAGGATCGTGAAGAACACCGCGCCCAAGATGCCCGCGGTGATCATCACGATATTTCCAATCTGGTTGGCGAAAGCCTGCACGAACGCACCCTCGGGCTCGGTCTTCGTTTCCGCGGGCGAATTCTGAAATTCGGCGTCCACGAGGGCGGCCACTTCGGCTGCGCGGGTCGGGTCCTGCACCCGCAACCCGTACCAGCCCACCTGGCCCTTTACATTTCGGCGCGCCTCATCGAAATAATCATATCTGAAGTACAGCGGGGTAGTGTCCGTGTTTTTGTTTTTGCCATCAAAAATCCCCACGATATCGAATTCCCAGACGTGGTTGCCATCGGACTTGACCCAGACCGGCGTTTGAATCGGCACCCTTTGCCCGATTTTCCAGCCGAACTTTTCCGCACTTTTCCGGCCCACGATCGCTCCCGTCCGGGTCGCGAGCCAGGCTTTTTTTTCTTCCTCCGGCAGCAGGATCTCCGGGTAAAGCTCGAGAAACTCTTCCGGGACGACGGGGCATTGCATGAAGAAGTTTTTCGGATCCTGGTAAACGCCGCCGAACCACGTGAAATGCGTGGCCGCCGCCACGCCTGGAATCGCTTCCATGCGGGGTTCGTATGATGCCGGCAGCACTTGAATAATCGATACCTTGTGCCGCACGATGAGCCGGTCGTTGCCATCGACGCTGATGCCGCCCACCAGCGCTTGCTTGATCGCCGACAAAAACCCGAACAGAATGAAGGCCACCACAATCGAGAGCAACGTCAGTGTGGTGCGCAGGCGGTGCCGCCCCAAATTGCTCCAAACCAGGTGGAAGTATTTCATAGAGCCCACCTCATATTACGGGCTCGGTACTCAACTGCCCTTTGTTCAGGTAAACCGTGCGGCTGGCCCGCGCCGAGGCGTGGGGGTCGTGCGTCACCATGATAATGGTTTTGCCATGCTCGCGGTTGAGCGCCTGGAGCAAGTTCAGGATTTCATCGCCTGACTTGCGGTCGAGGTCGCCGGTCGGTTCATCGCAGAGCAACAACGTCGGGTCGGTGACGATGGCCCGGGCGATGCCTACGCGTTGTTGTTCGCCGCCGGAGAGAGTGCGCGGGTAATGTTTCGCGCGATGCGAAAGCGCGACGACATCGAGGGCGGCGGCCACGTGCTGGCGCCGCTCCGCCCGGTTCAGATGCGTGAGGAGGAGGGGCAGTTCCACGTTGCGTTCCGCGTTTAGCACCGGCATGAGGTTGTAGAGTTGAAACACAAAACCGACGTGCCGGGCGCGCCATTCCGCCATCTTCCGGTCTGGCAGGTCGTGCAGATCCTCGCCCGCGACGCGAAGCGTGCCGCGGGAGGGCCGGTCCAGTCCGCCGATGAGGTTCAGGAGCGTGCTTTTACCGGAGCCCGAAGGGCCCATTAGAGCGAGGAACTCACCCTGGGCCACCTGGAGATCCAGGTTTCGTAGGACGTGAATTTCTTCCGATCCGCGCCGGAACACTTTTTCCACGTTTTCCACGCTCACCAGAGATTCGTTGGACGCAACCGGGGAGTTCATTGGGGGTGATCATCAAATACCGGGGTGCCATCGGTCAATCCCGGAGGCCCATCCAGAATCACCCTTTCGCCATCCGCCAGCCCGGCACTGACGAAGACGGCGTCCGCGCTGGTGGCCGATACCGTGACCGCGCGGCGTTCGGCCCGGCCGTCACGGATCACCATCACTACATCGCGGCCTTCGCGTTTTTGCACCGCGGTTTTCGGAATGCTCACCCCGCTGGGTTCGCTGCCTGAAGCTTTTTCCGTTTCACGAAACGCCACCTTGATGCTCATCTCCGGCAGGATCCGCGCATCCAGCGCGTCAAAACCGACCCGCACCCGCACCGTGGATTTCTGACGGTCGGCGGTGGGGATGATCGCGATGACGCGGCAGGGGATTTTCCACTCCGGATAGGCGTCCAGTGTGGCGACGACGGCTTGCGCGGGTTGCACGCGGTTGATGTAACTCTCGTTGACATCGATTTCGATTTCCAGCGAGGTCATATCCACAATCGTGCAGATGCCCGTCCGGGTGAACCCGCCCCCGGCCGAAACCGGTGAGATCATTTCACCGGGCTGGGCGTTTTTCGAAGTTACCACGCCCCCGAACGGGGCGCGAATGACGGTGTCCTCCAGGTGCTGTTGCCAACCGGCCAGGTCCCGTTCGGCGACGGTGACGAGAGCTTCCTGCTGTTGCAGCCGGGCTTTCAGGGAGTTTACCTCCGCCTCCGCGCGGTCCAGTTCCGCCTGGGCGGAAATGTTATTTTTGGTGAGGTCGCTGGTGCGGCGGTAATTGATCTGGGCTTCATTGATGCGGACCCGGGTTTCCTCGAGGGAAGCTTTGGCGGAGAGCCATTGAGCTTCGGCGAGGGCGAGGCTGGCTTTTACGTTGACATCGTCCAGCCGGGCCAGGACCTGACCTTCCTCCACGCGCATACCCTCCTCGATGAGCACTTGCACGACCTTGCCGGTGACTTTGGAAGAGACCGTGGCTTCGCGACGTGCCGTGACATACCCTGAGGCATTCAGGACGGTGCGTTCCGTCAGCGGTGCGTTTACCGAGTTAGCCCGGGCCACCCCCGTTTGGACAGGCAGCGGTTTCGGCTGGTTCAGCCACCATAGGAGCAGGGCCAGAAGGGCTGCCGCGAGGATTATTCCGGCCAAAATCCATCCCGCAGAACCTGAGCGCTTTTGGCCGCTACGGTCAATGCGCAACTCGTCGAGGGACGTTTTTTTGACGGACATACAGGGCCAAAGGAAACCCCAAATGAGGCGAACGTCAACCCCCAAGCAGAGTTGGCGGAGATGTCGTTGGCGGCTGGGGTTTCAGCCGGTTTTGGGTGTCGGCAAACGGAGACTGTCTGGCCGCTGGCTTGTGCTTAAGGGATTTAGTTCGCCCAATCCGAGCCGCGCAGGAGTGGCATTGCCTGGCCCAGACCGCAGGGCCGGGAGGCTGGGGCCGAACGGCCGGATGCCATTTCCACACTTTATTGTACTTTTTTGCACCGTCCCAAAAAAGGCTGAAGGCTGAGGACGGGGGACGGAGCGCCGGTCTGTGACCGGCTTTAACCACACGAGGGCATTGAGTAGCGAAGACGAGGAGATCGCCTCACCGTTTCACCGTGCCAGCGGCATCCGACCCCGGTTTTCAAGCCGCCTGTGCGGGGATGGGGGCTGGGTCCGGAATTCTGTTGGGGGTTGGGAGAAGTTAAGTCCGCGCCGAGGCATCGTATTTGGGCTGGGGAATAACGGCTTGGGGCCGGCGGAACAGTGGGGGAAGGTGGAGGTGATCGAAATGAGGTGTATTCGTGCGTAGGCATTCTACGTGTTGACTCGTATATGAGGGCAGCCGGTTTTCTGATAGAAGAGTGGGAGAGACGGGTAATGCGGGCAATTCCGATGGTGGAGAGAATCACAAAAAAAGAAACGATAGATGAAAGGAAGACACTTTATGCAAAAAACGACTCGTTGGATAGGATGTTACGCGGCGGTACTGTTGATGATCGCGACTGGGGTCGTGGGCGCCGCGACACCGAAGAGTGAGCAGAAACTGAGACAGGCGGGCGGATCGTCGGTTTACTTTTATGACGTGGCGTCGAGCGACACGCACGGGACGGGCAAGTTGATGCTTGACGTGAAGCAACGGAGATTTGTTTTTAACGGGCAGGACTTTATACCCTTGGCGGAGATAGCGCTGCGAGCCAGGGCGGAGGATAGCTCGGAGTATGTTATTTTCGCCACAGGGAAGGTGACGCCATCAGGCAACCTGCACATTGCGGGAAGCTGGGAGGCGGGCGTTGTTCCAAGGGACGTTGTCGCTGGTGGCACTTACGAGCTCCTTAATGGTTTTCACCTGTTTAATGAGGGTATATTTATTGCTAAACTCGCGGTTTATTATAGCACGGACGGTGGTTTGACGTGGACAGAGTCTGGGCATACCGATGGGATATCACGGTATGAGTATGCCTATTTTTCGCTGAGGGACCACGGTATACCGGAGGGGGCATTGGTAAGGGAGCACGCCATTGTTGTAGGCGGCAAGGATAGAACCGGGAGCGAGATCTTTCAATGCGCATACTATGCGTGCGGTCTGGAGTTCTCCCAGAAGTACGCTGGTTACTACATTTCTGGGAAGACCTGGAATCCCACGCTTTCTTATAAGGGCACGTTTAATATCAGGTTTTGACGACCGGTGGTGAGGAAACAAAACGGGCAGATGGATGATTGCCATGGGTGGGGTTTGTTTTCCAGGGTAGGGCCGTGACCGGCCCAACCCTTCGCTGAATTATCGAATCCCGTTGGGATTCGGGAAACGGGGGGCGGGGGGGGGTATTTCATATCTCAGATTTGAGATTTGAAAGGGGACTCAAGAACGGGTGATGGGGTCGAACGTCGAACATCGAACGTTGAACGTCCAATGGTGAATGACCGAGCGGAGCTGGTGAGATTTGAGATTTGAAAGGGGGCTTCAGAGAGGTTGAAGTGGCCGGGCTATTCTCAATGGTCCCTCTGGGACCAGGGGTGGAGGGGGGGATTTCTTCGTTTTCGCTACTCAATGCCCTGGTGTGGTTAAAGCCGGTGACACACCGGCGCTCCGGTTGGGATTCGGTGGGGGGGGGATTGGATCCAACACCTTCAGTGTTGAAAAATGATCTTGGGGCTGGCGCTGCAACCAGGGTAGGCCCGAGGACGGGCCAACCCTTCGCTGAATTATCGAATCCCGTTGGGATTCGGGAAACGGGGGCGGGGGGCTGGGGTATTTCATATCTCAGATTTGAGATTTGAAAGGGGGCTCAAGGGGTCGAACGTCGAACATCGAACGTTGAACGTTGAACGTCCAATGGTGAATGGGGGACCCCAAAGGGATGGGCTGGGCGCCAGCCTACGGGGTAAATCGAAAGGCCAAAGACAAAGACGAACGTCGAACATCGAACGTTGAACGTCCAATGGTGAATGACCGAGCGGAGCTGGTGAGATTTGAGATTTGAAAGGGGGCTTCCAGAGAGGCTGAAGTCTGAAGGCAAAAGGCTGAACTGTGTGTTGGTTAACGGCCTGCTGGGAGGCCGTAGCGTTTGCGGTAGGCATCGCCTTCGGGGCCGCCTGGGGCTTGCATGGCGGGGTTCATGGAGGGGGCAGGCATGGCTTGATTGAGGTCCTGGCCATCGGGGGTGGTGGTTTGGATTTTGAAGACGCCGGCGATGACGGATTGTTCGGGGTCGGGCAAGGCGAGGAAGACTTTACCTGGGATGGCGGTTTCGGTGGGTTGGCCGAGTTCGAGTTTCATGGTGTAACCGGTGCCGAAGGATTTGAGGCGCGGGGCGTAGCGGGGGTCGGCTTTCCAGCGTTTGGCGACCTGGGGGACGGAGCTGCCGGTCATATCGGTGGAGATATTGTAGGTTTGGCCGCCGAGTTTTTCGCCGGTGCGCAAGCGGAGGTAGATGAGGATTTCGCGATCTGGGGAGGCGGGATTGCCCTGAGTGAAGCGCAAGACCTGGGAGGTGGTGGTGCGTTCGGCGCGGATGGTTTCGGCGACGAATTTTTCGCCGTTGATGGAGCCATTGACCTGGCTCTCGGCGATTTTGGCGAGCGAGAGGAGTGTGGCGTGGGTGGGCGGGATGATGGGGAGTTTGGGTTCGGGGGGAGCGGGGGTGGAGCCGTCGGGGTTTGGGGTGATGCCGCTGGGGTCGGTGGCGGGAGGGGTGGAGCCATCGGTAGTGGCTGGTTGGCCTTCGGCGGCGGCAGGAGCGGCGGGTGCGGCAGGGGCGGCGGCGGCGGCGGTGTCGACGGGTTCGGAATCGCCCTTTTTGATGAAGTAATCGTAGCCGAAATAGCCGCCGACACCGAGAACGGCGAGCAAAGCGAGGATTTTGACCGACTCGAGCGCCCAGTTCTTTTTGGGGCCGGTATCGAACTTGAATTCGCGGATGGGGATATCGCGTTCGCCGGTTTTAGCGGCCTGCTGAGCGTTTTGTTTGGTGGATAAGCGGGAGCCGCCTGGGGGAGGTTTAGGCACGAAGCTTTGACCGGCGACTGAATTCTGAGCTGGGGCCTGGCGGGCGGGCACCGTCAGAGAGGCGGCGCAATGGGGACATTGGATTTGTTGCCCGGAGTAGGCGTCATCGATGGACATGTGCTTCGAGCACGAAGGACAGGCAAAGGTTAGATCAGCCATAACAATTCGAGTTAGCAAGGGAGGCTGGGAGGCGAAACGAGAACGACCCAGCCGACCATGTCCTTATTAACCACCATAGGGATTGGCAACGTCAAGGAAATGGTTGGCAGGAGGGGGTTGCGTGTTGCATTCTGCGGGCAGGAAGCCGGGGCTGCCGGGGGCGAAAATGCGGGAGACACGGGAGCCGAGACCGGAGACCTTATAGATGAAGAAGACCCTATCGACGATGCTCTGGATCGCCCTGTCCCTGTTTGGCGCGTGGGCTTACGGCGTGATAGCCCTGCAACGAGGCGAGCCGTTGAACTCGGCGTATATATTGGCGGCGGCGCTGTGCACCTACACGATAGGCTATCGATTTTATTCGAAGTGGATCGCGGCGAAAGTGCTGGTGCTGGATGACCGTCGGGCGACGCCGGCGGTGGTGCATGAAGACGGGAAAGACTTCGTGAAGACGAACAAATGGATCGTCTTTGGGCATCACTTTGCGGCGATCTCGGGGCCGGGGCCGCTGGTGGGGCCGGTGCTGGCGGCGCAATTTGGGTATCTGCCGGGGACCCTGTGGATATTGATAGGCGTGGTATTGGGCGGTGCGGTGCAGGATTTTGTGATCCTGTTTTGTTCGATACGGCGGGATGGGAAATCGCTGGGCCAGATGGTGAAAGAAGAACTGAGCACGCCGGCGGGGGTGCTGGCGCTGCTGGGAATCCTGGCGATTCTGATAATATTGCTGGCGGTGCTGGCGTTGGTGGTGGTGAAAGCGCTGGCGGAGAGTCCGTGGGGGGTTTTCACCGTGGGCGCGACCATACCCATAGCCCTCTTCATGGGAGGATACCTAAGGTTTTGGCGGATTGGGAAGGTGATGGAAGCGTCGGCGATTGGCATAGCCTGCCTGCTTTTGGCGGTGTGGGGAGGGAAGCTGGTTTACGAAAGTGAGACCCTATCAAAGATCTTTGGGTTGCAAGATTTGAACCTGGCGTGGGCGATCATCCTATACGGATTGGCGGCGAGCGTGTTGCCGGTGTGGTTGTTGCTGGCGCCACGGGACTATCTGAGCACCTTCATGAAGCTGGGTACCATCTTTGCGCTGGCCATTGGGATCTTTCTCGTGTTGCCGGACCTGCACATGCCGGCGTTGAGCCGGTTCGCCGATGGATCGGGGTTGGTGGTGGCGGGGAAGATATTCCCATTCTGTTTCATCACCATTGCCTGCGGGTCGATATCGGGATTTCACACACTGATCGCGAGTGGCACCACGCCTAAGATGATTACGCGCGAGAGTTATGCGCGGTCGATTGGGTACGGGGCGATGTGTTTGGAATCGCTGGTGGCGATAATGGCATTGATTGCCGCCTGCACGATGGATCCGGGCGTTTACCTGAGCATGAATGTGAAAGGCGAACCGGAGGCCACGGTAGCGAAGGTGACGGGCCTGGGATTTCCGGTGACGGTGGAGCAGATGGACACGATCGCCGAGCAGATTGGCGAGCATACCATTTTTGGCCGGACGGGCGGGGCTGCCACGTTGGCGGTGGGTATGGCGCAGATCTTTTCCCGCGCGGTGAACGGTCGATGGCTGGATTTATGGTATCACTTTGCCATCATGTTCGAGGCGCTGTTCATCCTGACGACCATCGATGCCGGCACCCGGGTGGGACGGTACTTATTGCAGGATGCCTTGGGACAAGTGTGGAAACCGCTGGGGGACACGCGGTCGTGGAAAGCGAACCTGGTGGCCAGCGCCCTGATGGTGGGGGCGTGGGGCTACTTTCTGATCCAAGGTGTGCGGGATCCCTTAGGCGGCATCAACTCCCTCTGGCCGTTATTCGGCATCGCGAATCAAATGTTGGCTGGCATCGCCCTTTGCCTGGCCACGACCATCATTTTGAAGATGCAGTTGGGCCTGGGGCGTGGCGCCGAGACCCCAGGCGTGAAGCGTGGCAAACCGGCTTTTGCACTCATCACCCTGCTGCCGCTGATTTGGCTCCTGGCGGCCACGATGACCGCCGGAGTGCAAAAGATATGGCACACTGACCCGCGGATCGGGTTCTTATCCCAGGCCCAGGTGCTGCAGCAGAAAGTTCCAGGGTTGGAAACCGCCCTCGAGGCTGCCCGGACTGCGGGCGGCACGGCCTTGGACGCCGTGCAAAAAGAACTGCGATCCACCCGCACGCTGATCTTCAACAATCGGCTCGATGCGGTCATTGCGGGAATCTTTCTCGTATTGATGACCGGGATTTTGATCTTGAGCATCCGGGAATGGATCCACCTGTTGCGGGGCAGCAAGCCTCCGATCCTGCATGAATCCCCGCCGGTGTGGCTACCGGATTACGCGTTGAAAGAAGAGAAATCGGCGGGCTGTGTGACCGGGGTGGTCGCCCTCGGAGTGGCGCTGGCGCGGGAGCTTTCGGTGGAAGGCCAATTGGAGCGCGCCGCCGCGCAGGAAGTTTGCACCCATTGCGTCGCGGATCACGAGGCCGTGCGAGGCGGCAAGCCGGGTGAGGCCCTGAGCGACCGGGAACAGCAGGCGCGACGCTATTTGCAGGTGACCGAAGAACGTTTCCGCGGCGTGCGGCGCTGTTGTTAGGAGCGGGGAACGGCTATGGAACGAATTGGCATATTTGGTGGGTCGTTTGACCCTGTGCACCTGGGGCATTTGCTGGTGGCCCAGGCGGCCCGGGAAGAACTGCAATTATCGCGACTCTATTTCATTCCTGCGGCTCAGTCACCCTTCAAACCGGACCGGGCGCCCACGCCTGCGGCGCAGCGGGTTCAGTTGCTGCGGTTGGCGCTGGCTGGGTTGACGTGGACGGAGATCGACATGCAGGAAGTTGAGCGCGGAGGCATATCCTATACGATCGATACCTTGCTGGATTACGCCCGTCGGTTTCCGGGAGGGAAGTTGTTTTATCTCATTGGGGGGGACCATGTGGCCCAGCTTCCCAAGTGGCGGCGGGCTGAGGAGTTAGCCGGTTTGGCGGAGTTTGTGGTGATCCCGCGGCCAGGAGAGGCGGAGGCGGCACTCCCGACCCCATTCAGAGGCTGCACATTGGCGGGGTTTCCCCTGGGGGTATCCTCCTCACAGATCCGGGCGCGGGTGAAGGCCGGGCTGCCGATCAGCCCCCTGACCCCGCCGGCGGTAGCGGAGGCTATTCGGAATAATCGGCTTTATCTTTGACCGAACCTGGGCCAAAGTTGAAGTCGATGGATTCAAGAAAACTGGCGTTGCTTTGCCGCGACTTTGCGGACAACAAGAAAGCGGAGGACCTCGTCATACTCGACCTGCGGAAACTATCATCCGTGACCGACTACTTCGTGATTGCGACCGGTACGAGCGAGCCCCATCTGCGGGCGATCGTGGATGAGATTTCCGACAAACTGCACCAAGAATATGACGTGCGACCCCGGGCGGTGGACGGGACGTTAGCCACGGCGTGGATCGTGTTGGATTTCTTCGATGTGATCGTTCACGTCATGCGCAGAGACCTGCGCGAACGTTACGACTTGGAAACGCTGTGGGGCGACGCCCCGCGGGTAAAGGCCCGGAAGCGAGCGCTGAATCCCGCCTGATTTCCGGAAGGCCCGGAAACCGGCGTGAACATGTGAGCTACTCGTTGGCCTCGGGGGTCTTGGGGGGAGTCTCGTTCGAGAGCTTTACCATTTCGTCCAAAAGATTGCGAAAATCCTCGAGTCCTGGTGCCGGGATGATAATGGTATCACGTCGGCCACCAACATCTTCTGTGATCCGCAGGAACCTGCCGCGGATGTTTTCCTTGAGGGAAAGCACAAAAGTTTTGCGTTCGATCTGAATCTTCTCAGATCGAAGAGTATCTTCGTTCACTGGAGGCTTAGGCGCCCCGTAGGACGAACGAGTGCCGAAAGGGGAGGGTCGGTCGTTCGATATCATATTTTTCAATGTGTCGCTCTGCAGGCGACGTGTCCTTGTAACAAATTAAATATCCAACACAAGGAACTTTTAATCAACTCCTGAATTTTGTGGCGCTTACGAAGCGTGTGGGGTCCGGCGGATTGGCCACGCGCCAAAGGTATAGACCGATGCCGGCGGTGGCCAGGAAGTTCAAGATTTGAGAGGCCAACTGCCACCGGGCGAAAGAGCGGTTGGCGACATCCCGCTGGGCGGTGGCGGTGGTGACCGCGTAGCGGACGCGGTGCAACTCCTCCAGGCGGGGCTGCAACCAGATGCTTTCGCACAGTGCGAACAGAAACAAAGCAGCGAGCAGACCCCCCCAGAACCGGGAAAGCCAACGCCCCAGGTAAACGAGTTCCGCCACCAGGTGGAGCAGGGCGATAATGCCGCAAGCGAGGTGGAGATAGAAATACCGAGCCACAAACATTTGGCCGATGGCGGTGCCGAAGTACGGAAAGTTCTTCGGCCCCAATAAGTTCTGTACATCCGTAGAGCCCATCACCGGCTGCACGCCAATGAGGAAGAACACGGCGGTCCCAAACCAGACCGCAGCGTTCATGAGGCCCACAAATCTGAGCAACCCAATCACGTGGTTCACATTAGGTAAAAGGGCAAGGCCTGCCAAGCCCTGTCTGCGCTTTCCGTCCGTCACCGTGCCAGGACGCCCGGCTCCATGGGGCAACCGCCCCCCCTTACAAAATGTTCGCCGCCAGTTCGGCCAGTTCCGAGCGTTCGCCCTTTTGGAGTTCGATGTGGGCGGCAATGGCGTGCGTGCGGAAGCGGCTGACGACGTAGTTGAAGCCGTTGGAAGAGGAGTCCACGTAGGGGTTGTCGATCTGGTAAGGATCCCCCGTGAAGATGACCTTGGTGCCGTTGCCCACGCGGGTGATGATCGTCTTGGCTTCGAGCGGGGTGAGATTCTGCGCCTCGTCGATGATCATGAACTGGTTGGCGATGCTGCGTCCGCGAATGAAGCTGAGCGCCTCGACCACGATGCTCCCGGAACGCATCAGGTCACCACTGCGACGGTGCTCATGGCCCATATTCAAATCGCTCAGCATTTCGAGGGCGTCGTGGATGGGCTGCATCCAGGGAGACAGTTTTTCCTCAAGGGACCCGGGGAGAAAGCCGATTTCCTTGCCCATGGAGATGGTGGGACGGGCAACCACGAGGCGGCGGAACTCGCGGTCCAGCACGGTGCGTTTCAGGCCGGCAGCCATGGCCAGGAGGGTCTTGCCGGTGCCGGCTTTGCCCATGAGGGTCACCAGCTTGACCCGGTCGTCGAGCAGGGCGTCGAAGGCAAAGTGCTGTTCCCGATTGCGTGGTCGGATGCCCCAGATGCCTTCGCGACAATCGACAATGGGCAGTAGGCGGGTGCCGGTCGGATCCACTTTGGTCAACGCCGTCCGCTTCGGGTTGGTCTCGTCGATCAGGGTGCAATACTCGTTCGGATAGTACTTTTTGCCACCGTTCAGCAGAAACTCGCCGTTGGCACGGAACGAGGCCAGGGTCTCGGGGCTGATCATGAGTTCGATCATCCCGGTGTAGAGATCGGTGATGAAGACCCGGTCGTTTTCGTAGTCCTCGGCCATGACGCCGAGTGCGTCGGCTTTGATGCGGAGGTTGATATCCTTGCTGATGAGGACGGTCTGGCTCTTGGATTGGCGTTTCTGCGTTTCTGCGGCGAGGCTCAGAATCCGGTTGTCGACCGAGTCGGGTCCGAACCCCAGGCTGCCGTTTTGCCGGCCGTTCTGTTTGCGCATCAGGATGCGCAGTTGGCCGCCGGTGGGCAATGCCACGCCTTCGCTCAGCCTTCCGCTGGCCCTCAGGCCGTCGAGCATGCGGGAGACGGCGCGGGCGTTCTGGCCCAGTTCCGAGGACTCGCGTTTGAAGCGGTCGATTTCCTCGATGACCTCAATCGGCAGGAGGACATTATTGTCCTCGAAGCACAATAGGGAATTGGGGTCATGGAGCAGGACATTAGTATCAAGGATGTAATTCTTCTTCACGAGAGAAGGATTTGATTTGGACGCTGGCCATGCGCTTGTGCCATTTCCTGATCGAGGTATGAGCGGACGGAAGCCGGTAATGGCCGGTGTAAAGTAAGTTGCCGAGCATCCCGAACAGGTCAAAGTCAACGAACTGCGGACGGGGCCCCAGCAGGAAGGGTTTGTCCTGGAGCATCATTTCGAAGGGAACCAGTTTCTCCTGTAGTTCAGCCAGGATCTGCTTGCGACAGGCGGTCCACTGCTCGATGCAGTCGCGCCCAAACCGCCGCTCTTTATGCCGCAGAAACGCCAATTGCTCGGGTTTGGGCACAAACTCCCGGTAATACGTATCGTTCAGTTTGAAGCAGGGGCATTCGATTTCACTTTCGATATAGCGCCAGAGAATGGACTGAACCCCTTTTGTGTCGGCGGGAAACAAATTCAGCTTGAGCTTGTTATCGAGGTACTTGGCGACAATTTGGGTAACGTCGTTCAGTTCGAAGACCACCGTGCTGCCATCGCGAATGATGGGAACCGCGTAGTACCGGTTGCGGGTGAGCCGCCAAACCAGGGAACGGTCGGTGCTGGGGATGTTGGTGATTTTATGGCGGGCCCCGGAGTATTCCAGAATGCGCCTTTGAACGATGCAAAAAGGGCTCCAGGGAAACTGAATCAGTTCGATCATGTCTTCGGCTTTTCCAACGTTGTCCGCAATTTAGAACCCGGCTCTGGAGGTTACAAGCCAAATGCACGCTGCACCCGGGGCCGGGCGGTCTTCCGCTCCATACCCCACGGCATTATGAGAGGCCTGATGACGCCTCGTTGCCCTTCTGGCGCACGATTCTGCCGAGAGACGAACGCTTGCGGCGTCAATAAACAGCGAACCCCCCGCTTTACACCCCGAGAATGCGCTACTAGAGTGGAGATATGGCTTCCGGTTACGATGCAACAGAGTTCATAGACGGAGATTTTCAGCCGGTCAAATCCCCCGTGGGGGGAGTGGGCGGACCGCAGCGCGCGCCGACACGCGAGGAGGTGGATCTGCGGGTGGCGGATGCGCAGCAGAAGTTGGCAGAACTGAAGCGCGCACAGGAGGAGCTGGAGCGCGAGCGAGCGGGCTTGGAGGAAACGCGACGCCGGCAGCGTGAGTTTCAAACTGGGCGGCAGGAGACAGTGCAGAACCTGGCTCGCGGCTTGGTGCTGCTGGAGGAAGCGGAATTCGATGCCCGCAAGGAAGCGGAACAACTTTCCAAAGCCATCGCCGATATGCGCGAAGCCCTTACCCGCCTGGAGGGGATCAACGAGGAACAGTGGGCTCGCTCCAGTTTTGAAGTCGAGTTAACGCGCGCCTTGGCCGCATTGGAAAATGCGCGAATGGAGTGGAATTCGGCACGGTTGAAATTTCCTGTCCTCGCAAGGCCTGCTGCCGAGGGGGGGCAGAATGGCGGGGTGGCGGTGACGGCGGCGAGGACCGAACCACTGCCGATTGCCGGGATGAGCTTTACCGAGTTGTGCCGCTTGGGACTGGCTCTGACCTGGCCGCTGGCTGCCGTGGCCTTGCTGGTGCTCGCGGTGCTGCTGGTAATCCTTTTGCGCAACTGACCGGATGTCCCCATGTCCTGGTTCCGGAACAAGAAAGACCCGTTTTCCGATCGTGAACGCGCGCTGGCCGATGAAATCGCCCGAATCGAAACGGAGATCAAACGGCTGGGGTCGCGGCTCCCGGAATCAAGCGGTGACGTGGAACCGGAACCAGCGTTCCGTCCCGTTCCCAGTCGTCAGCCTGAGCTGTCGCCGGTGGCACACGAACCGATTTTTGAGAAAGTCGACCCGAAACCGCTCATTGCCCGGACCGAACCGGCGGCGACGTCCGGTCATTTCAACGACCTTGGCGTGCGGAAGTATGACCTTCCGGATCTGCTGCGCCGAATCCGGAATCACCTCCGCGGGCCCGCAGCCAGCAACCCCAAATTAATTAATTACCTCGCGGCGGGCGGAATACAGGGACTGCGCCCCATGCGCTATGAAAAACGGGTCGCCCGCAACCGGTTCATCGCGCTCGTGGTCGTGCTGTTCCTCACCTTGCTCGGAATTATTGCCGTCTTCGTAAGGCATTAGCCCCCGCCTTGGTGGTTGTCCCGGGTTTCAGCGGCTCGGGTGTAAACCACCCGGAACACCCTGAAGGGTGGACCTTCAATACCCCGTTTGGGGTCCCGGTTTCAGCCCGTTCCAAACAGCCGGGCGGCTCCAGCTTCTCACTCGCTCAACCCTGCTTCAACAGCTCGAGCATCGGGCGATCGAGCTTGTGGCCGCGAAAATCTTCGTAGGCTACATCCTTGCGGTCGCTATCCAGCACCCCGAAGCTCCCGCGGAGATTCCACAGCGCCCAACCCCAGCCGGCGTCACGCCACAAGTCCAGGTTGTCCCGCATCCAGGCCAGCGCCACTTTGTGCGGGGTGCGATTGTATGCACCCCACTCGCCCACGTGTACGCCCACGCCCAGCGCTTCCAGTTTTTTCCAGGGTTCGATGCGTTCGCGCAACAAGGTTTGCCGGTCCATCGGTTGGCGGTCCCCGCGCTGAAGCGGCCACGTCGGCTCGGGCCATTTGTCCGAACCATTTACCCAGGAGGCTTTGTAATGGCTGATCTGCATTGGGTCATATCCCCGCGTGCTCTGGCCTACGTTCAACTCGGCCAGCGCCGGCACCGGGTCCCGTCCCCATTTCAGCCCATCCGCGATAATCAGCCGCGCGGGATCCTCGGAGCGGATCGCCTTCACCAGCTTGCTGACCACTTTGAAATACACTTCCGAAGTGACATCCGCCGGCTCGTTCAGGAGGTCGAAGCTCAGCTTGCGGTTGGGAATGCCGCGGTATCGGCGCGCGAAGTGGGCCCAGTGAAACGCGGCTGCGTCGAGTGCGACATCGTCGGTCCAGAGGTCTCGGGGTTCTTTGGGGGGATTCACGCAATAACCAGGCGCGCGATGGAAGTTGAGGTTCACGTGGACCCCGTGGCGCGCTCCCATTTCAACCGCCTGGTCGATGTGCACGAGTTCGGGTTCCAGTATTTTCAGCCAGTCTTGT
The DNA here is from genome assembly GCA_002428665.1 of Verrucomicrobia subdivision 3 bacterium UBA6082. Lineage (GTDB taxonomy): Bacteria > Verrucomicrobiota > Verrucomicrobiia > Limisphaerales > UBA8199 > UBA6082. The sequence goes on along the minus strand of DIXK01000045.1, from coordinate 4,730 downwards.
GGGTCGGTCCAGCAGAGATAGGACATGGGCAGCCGGGCAAAATCAAATCCCCACTCCGCCATGATTTCGAAATCGCTCTCGCGGAACGGTGGGTTGCCGTCGGACCGTTTGGTGAATTTCTCCAGCAGGTTGAAGCCCCGCCAGCGCGGCAGCTTTCGTGCCGAGGGTTCTGAGGCGGAGGTGGACTCTGCGGCCTTCCCCGGGAGGGCGGCGCCGATCACTAGGGTGCCGGTGGTCTGAATAAACTGGCGACGGTTCAAGTGCATAGGTGCTTTACGGTTTAGGGTTCCGGTGGGTTGCGATCGATGGATTCCGTAATCAAGCTGGCTGCCCGGTTGGGCCGGCCCCGCCGCAAGGCCAGCAGTAAAATCACCGCACCGAGCACCACCCCCAAAGCGATCAGCAGCCATAACCCCACAAAGGTGGTGCGACTGGTCGGCGGTGGCGGCACGGTTGCCATTTGTGCCGGCGGTGCGGCGCTCTCGGGAGTGGTTACGGCTGGTGTCGATTCCGTTTGGGGCGCTTCGGCAGCCACGGGGAGGGGGACTTGGACGGCTGGTGCCGGCGGCTTGGGCGGTGTCACCGGAGTCGCCGGGACTGTCGGAGTTGGCGCTGGTTGGGCGAGCGGCTGCGGCGCTGATGTTAACGCTTCCTTCACGGCAGGAACCCCGGTTCCGGCGGCAGTGGCTGTTACATTGGCGGATGGCGTGGCTGGACTCGTGGCCGGTGTGAGGTTCGCCGCGCGTGGACTGGCTTCCACCGGTGCCGGCTTGACCACCGGCGGAGAGCTGACGTTGGTGGTCGCGAGGGTGCCGGCGGGCTGCCCTGCGGTCGCCGGTGGGATCACCACTGCAGGCTCCGGGGTGGAGGCTTTCTTGCCGGTGACAATCAAGGGGGCGACAGTGCGGGGGGGTGCCTTGACCGCTGCTTGGTTGGTCGCAGCGGTGGGGTTGGTCGTGGTGGTTCGAGGTTTTGGAGGGTCGGGCAGGGGCGGCAATTCCAGCGGCCATTGCGCCGGGCTGACCACGTGGCTGGTGAGCGTGCCCTGGTGTGCGCGCAAAAGCGTGAGGAACGGTTTGCGAGCCTTGGTCTGCTCGGAGCGCCAGAGCGCGTAGCAGTCGTTGATCTCCTTGTCAAACGGCGTGCCATGAATCGTATCCAGCCCCGAAGTGATCAGGATCAGCGTGATGGATTCCGAGGCTTTGATGAGTTGCTGAATCCCGGGCACCGCCCGCTTGAGGTTGGCCTCCTTTTCAAAACGTTGTTGGCGGATATAGGCAGTTGCTCGCTGGGCAATGGCTTCGCCATTTTCACGCGTCCAACGTTGCACCGGCAGCCCTCCAGCTCGCACCTCCTGGTTGAACGTCCACAGTCCTATGGAATCGCCCGGGCGCAATTGCCCCTTCATTTCTGAACGCAGCAGGTCGCCCACCACTTCCACGATGCTATCGAGACGGCGCTCCATCGCGCTTGAGGTTTCTACAATGAGGAGATACCGATGTTCATTCGGTGTTGCTTCGGCGGTGATGCCGGGATTGGCCGCAGCCAGTCCAAGCAGCCAGCCCAGGGCCAGGGCCAGCGCCCAACTGAAGCTGACACCTCGTCGCCTCGTCGGGGTTTCTGGTTGTGTGTCGTTTCCCGTGGAATAGTGAGTATTCAATTACAAGTGCCTTTAGTCAGGTGTGCCTTCGGCGATGAAAGCGATTTCGCTCCTGGCGGTTGTGATGTTTGATGTCCTCGGCTTGCTCCGCCAAGGCGTTTTCAATCGTTTGAATGAAATTCCAGCAACTGGAAGCCAGGCCCCCCAGGCTCAGCACCGTCTCCCTCTCGGCCACGTCGTCGGTGACTGCCAGCACTTCTCCATACGGCGCAAACCGGTGGGCCGCCCGTTCAATCATCTGATCGGCAGTCTGGCCGGCGCGGGAAAAGATCACCTCTACGGACGACCCGGGCTCGGCCGTCACGCCACGACTGCGCGGAAAGCTGCCATCGAAGAATATGGTGACCGGCGTGCCACTGGCATCCTGGTAACGACTCAGCGTACTGATCAATTCGTCACGCGCGGCTGCGGAATGGCGCGCCCGCCCGGGAGCCAGCTCCGGCCAGCTATGCAGCAGGCTATACCCATCAACCAGAATGCGCACCAACGCCATGGGTCCAGCCTACATGACATATCCCCGCTGGGAAGCTCGCATATTTGCCGCCCCACCCGCGGCGCGGTGCGGCACCGTCTGTTTCGCTTTACCTCAAACGGTTTTTCCCTAGAGTAACCTGACGCATGAGGTGCCGGGAAAACAGGTGGTTCTTTGGCTGCAGCCATTCGTTCGCGCGAGTGGCGGAAGGGCGCTTTCGCGCATGAACCGCATCCGCCTTCTTCCCGAGCAAGTGGCCAACCAGATCGCCGCGGGCGAGGTGATCGAGCGCCCCGCCAGCGTGGTCAAAGAGCTGGTTGAAAACGCGCTGGACGCGCGAGCGGCCCGCGTGACTGTGGAAATCCAGGCGGGCGGACGCAGCCTGATCCGGGTGTCTGATGACGGCGTCGGCATGAGCCGTGACGATGCGTTATTGAGCCTGGAACGGCACGCGACTAGCAAGATTCGGCGCGCGGAGGACCTCGCGTCCATTGCCACCATGGGTTTCCGTGGTGAGGCCCTGCCCAGCATCGCCAGTGTCAGCCGGTTCACCCTCACCACCCGCGAGCGCGACAGCGATTCACCCGAGGGCACGCAGATCATCATCAACGGCGGCAAGATCATGGAGGTGAAGGCCGCCGGCAGCGCCCCGGGAACAACCCTCGAAATCCGCCAGCTTTTCTTCAACCTGCCGGCCCGTCGAAAATTCCTGCGCACGGAGGAGACCGAATCGGCGCATATCCAGCATTACCTGACGCTGGTGGCCCTGGCATACCCGGAGGTGGCGCTCACTTTCCAGAAGGAAGGCCGCCTGGTGTGGCAGTTGCCCGCGGTGCCCGGTGGACCTGAACCCGCGGCTCGGCTGGCGGCCGTGCGCGAGCGCCTCCGCGCCTTGTGGGGCGCCGACCAGAAGCTGTTGGCGGTCGACTTTCAGGCCGAATTACCCGACTTCTTTGACGAAACGGATCCGGCCATCGCGGACCGGACCGACAAGATCCGTGTCTGGGGCTTTATCGGCGCGCCCGGAGTATCGCGGGCCACGCGTGAAGATCAAAATCTGTTCGTCAACCGTAGGCCTGTGGAGAACCGGGGCCTGAATTTCGCCCTGCTGGAGGGCTACCACACCGCCCTCATGAAAGGGCGCTACCCGGTGTGCTGCCTCTTTGTGGAATTGGATCCTGCCGCGGTGGACGTGAATATCCACCCCGCCAAGCGTGAGGTGAAGTTCCATCGCGAAGGTGAAGTGCGGCGCCTTGTGGCCCAGGCGGTGCGTGAAACGTTGCTCAACTTCCATTCCCCGGCTTCGTCTCAATATCCAGACGCGTCCGCGCCGCCCCGATCGGCCACGCCGTCAACGAACACCCTCCTGCAACCAACGGCACTTCCCCCGCTAAGTTCTCCTGCCCAGGCGCCTCTGCCCCATTTCCCGGCGGCGCTGGGTGCGCCGGAGACACCGGCGCGGCCCGCCGCACAGCCGGCGTTGCCCATGGGTTTTCGTGCCCCATCGCCCGCTGGCACCCGTCCAACTCCGTCCGACGTACCTTTGGAACCGTCCGACGCACCCGCCTTTCCGGCGGCGGCGGCTCCGGCGCCACTCCCGGTCGAGCCCTCCAAGGGACCCGTCCCTCTGCTGCACGTGCCCCTCCGACTCGTCGGGGTCATCGGCAAGCTCTACGTGGTCCTGGAGTCAGATCGCGGTTTGGTGTTGCTGGATCAGCACGCCGCGCACGAGCGGATTCTGTTCGAGCAAATGCTCGACCGGTTGGAGCAACAGGAACAGGCCCCTTCCCAAAAACTGTTGCTGCCGGCGACAGTCGAGGTTTCACCCCGGGACGCTAGCTTTCTGCGGGAACAACTGCCGGCGCTCTCCCGCCTGGGGGTGGGGTTGAGCGATTTCGGCGAGCGCACGTTCCTGCTCGATGCCTTGCCGCCGTTTGTGAAGGCGGTCGACCCCCGCCGGTATGTTCTGGAGTTGGTGGATGAATTAAAGGCCGCAGGACAGGCCGTAAACACGCTCCGCCTTGGCGAACATGTCGTGGCCAAGACGGTCTGCCGCCACGCCGTCAAAGCCAACGACCCATTGGCTGGCCAGGAACTTCAGAACCTGGTGGATGATCTGCGCCGCTGTGCCATGCCCTATACCTGTCCGCATGGCCGGCCCACATTGATCGAAATGAACTTCCGCGAACTGGAGAAAAAGTTCGGGCGTTCGCAGTAGGGACGGAGACAGCCAGCGGCTCCAGCAGGGCGCTGACCGTGAAGGAGTGTGCCAACAAAAAAACCGCCACCCTAAGGATGGCGGTTTAAGCTGATCTCGTGACGGGCTTCGCAGCCTTTACTTCCGTGGCGTGCGCTCTGCCAGCCAGGCGTAATCGATACTGTTAGGGACAGCCAACCCGCCGAAGCCTGTGAAACGGACCGGTTGAATGGTCCGGCTGTCACGCCATTTCTTGATCTCGGCGTGGCCGTCGGCAAAGGCAAAACCGCAGGCGTTGTTGTGGTAACTGGCCGGCAGATCGGTCCAGCGATAGGAGCCCGGGCCCAGCAACGCGTTGTTAAAAGCGCACGCATCGTTGATGCTGTCCGGGTGCTCATCCA
>DIXK01000054.1 GCA_002428665.1 Verrucomicrobia subdivision 3 bacterium UBA6082 | reverse complement strand
TAATCGAGCCAGAGCCCCGCGTAGGTATCAGCCCCAAGTGGTGCTGCCTCGTTCACTATGCTCCCCGTCGTGATACGGGTGAACGTTCCATCCCCGTTGTTGTGGAAAAGCTTGTTTCCGCTTGTGCAACCGGAAAAGAACAAGTCCAGGAACCCATCGTTGTCGTAGTCGCCCCACGCGGCGAAGTTATGGGCCCCGGTGAGGGTGGGGGTGCCGGCGGGACGTTCGAATTCGCCATTGCCGAGGTTGCGATACACGACACTGGCCCCGCCAAGGTTGGCGACACACAGATCCAATCGTCCATCATTATCGTAGTCGCCCCAAGCCCCGGCGATGACTGCAGCTGTAGTCCGAGTCACCAGGTTGTTGACTGCCACAAACCGACCGGTACCATCGTTTCGGAACATCCGGCTTTGATCGCTAAAAAGATCTGGGGCGTAGAGGTCGGGCCAGCCATCATCGTTGAAGTCCGCCCAGCACGCCCCACCCCAGGTTGCCACACTGACCACAGGGCCGACTGCGGTCGCGGTCATGCGTGTGAACGTCCGATCCCCGTTGTTCCGGTAAAGGGAATTCACGGTCCCGCTTCGGGAGTAGTACACATCCAGGAATCCATCGTTGTTGAAGTCAAGCAGGGCGCAATTCCCGAAGCCGATTACAGACCCCCTGTCACGCAGATTGTACGTGCCATCTCCATTGTTAAAGTACACCGAAGCTGAAGCACAGGGACCGCCGAGCGTCGTGAGCAAGTCGCACAGCAGGTCCACCGAACCGTCATTGTCGAAATCCCCCCACACCCCCACCTCATTAGCTTGTCGTCCGAATGGGAGGTCCTGAATTCGGGCGAAGGTGCCATCCCGGTTATTTCGGTAAACTGCACTGGTCCCCAGTTGGTATCGGCAGGCGAACAGGTCGGCGTAGCCGTCACCGTCATAGTCGCCCGACGAGATCCCGGGGCACATGCCCGTATCCGTCACCACCGGCCCCTCGTTAATCTTCGTGAACTGCGTGTCGACAAAGAGGTAAACGAAGTTCGTGTATAACGTGCCGCCGGAATCTGTCACGACGCTGTAACGGCCGCCATCAGAGAGTTGGATATCCGCAATACTGAGGGTTGAGCTGGTCTGACCTTCCAGGAGGACGCCCTCGTGATACCACTGACGGGTACCACTGCGTTGCGAAGTGAGCGCGACACTGCCGCCCAGGCTGGCGGTGGGGCGCACTGGGGTGATGTAGACCTGCTCCGTGACCGTGACGATCCGGTCCACGCTCTGGGACGTCAGTTCCTGCACATTTCCGGAGGGCCACTCGATGCGCACCTTCTCGACCATGGCGGCATCCCCCAGGCCGAAGTTCAGCCGGGTGTCATTCTGCATGGCGTAACCGCCGTTCACCTCCTGCATTTGCCAGACGGATTCGCCGCCGATTGTGGCCTGGATGCGCACCTTGGCGCCAATCGCATCCCGGTTGGATGCGGTGCCTACCAGTTTGAACTTGATCCAGTGGTTCGGGTTCCCGAGGTTGTGGTAAAGTTTGTGCCGGCCGTATTGGTTCACCATCACCAGGTCCATGAACCCGTCGTTGTCGAAATCACCCCAGGGGCTGGACAGCCAATTCTCCGCCACCTCGGTGAAGGCGTCGACCACACGACTGAAAGTGCCATTGCCGTCATTGTGGAATAGCCCCGGCTTCCGTGCGGTATCCTGGCCGCCATCGATGACCAGGTCCAGATACCCGTCATTGTCGTAATCCGCCCACGCGCTCCCGGCAACCGCCGCCAGGATCGTGGTGAGTGTAAAACCACTCGCTCCATCGTTCCGGTAGATCCGCGTATCGGATAAACTGCTGAGCGAAATGTCCAAATCGCCGTCACGATCGTAGTCCGTCCAAGCGGCGTGGAGTGTTCCCAGGTTTGGTGGCAGGCCGTGGTTATCCGCAGTGAAGTTGCCCCGGCCATCATTGCTCCACAAAGTGCTCTCGCTGGTATAACCACAGATGAACAAGTCCGGATCGCCATCATTGTCATAGTCGCCCCAAGCCGCAGAGTTAGCGTAGGCAACGGTCGGCCCAAGGTTGGTTGAGGTGAAGGTGCCGTCCGGTGAGGCGTGATACAGGCGGCAGGAGCAAGTGGAGGGATAGGAGTCTGACTCCGTAACGTAGATGTCCAGCCATCCATCGCCATCGTAATCAGCGGCTGCGGACCAACTCCTCCACTGGGACCGTTGCGTCAAATTGCCCGCATTGCCACTGCGGAAGGTCCCGTCGCCATTGTTCCAATAGAGATCATTGCGCGTGGCCGTTGCACTGAGATTGAGCACCAGCAGGTCTCGATATCCGTCGTTGTTGAAGTCGAGCCATGCACAACCGTGCGAAGGGTGGCGATCCGTTGCGATGGGACCGGCCGTCGAGCCCACCCGCGTGAAGGTGCCGTTGCCGTTGTTGCGGAAGAAGGCGTTCGTGGCTGGTGTGGTAAAGCCAATCGCCAGGTAAAGGTCGATGTCCTGGTCGTTGTCGTAATCCCCCCAGGCTGCGCTGACGCCATACCCGGGCGCGTTGGTGACGCCTGCGGCGACAGTCACATCCTCAAACTGCGCCGCGCCGGCCTGAAAGCAGAACAGCGTCGTGAGGATCGTTACGAAGGTGCACCACCTAGTGGATACCGTAGTGCGTGAATCTGTTGTGGTTTTCATGATGTTCTGTGAGTTGGGTTGTTTGCCGTTTGTTTGCTTTCCCGTTGCGTTATCGAGTCATAGGTTCCCGCTGGCGTACAACAATGATTGGTTTCATCCCCTATACGGCGAGGCCTCCCTGGTCCTGCAAAATAAATTGCAGAAAGTGAAAAAGGTGTAAGTGCCATCCAAGCCGTGCTTTGCGGCGGCGCGGTGAGATAGGATGAAAACAACTGCGGCATATTCAGGACGATCCGGAGAAAACGCTCCGAACTTTGATGGCGCCATGGACGCCACACGGTTTAACCTTTGGTAGTGGGTTGAGGATCCTGGGGCTTGAGTTCTGTTTCTTGCTCGTTTGCAACGCATTGGCCCCGCATTGAGCCTGGATCGTGTTGGTCTCGCTCCTTTAAACGACCCGATTTCGGTTTTCTTTCACAAAAGTGGAAAAACTGAAAGAAATGTTGGTGGCCCTCGTTTATAGAGTATGCGGAAGATGATCCGGGGGTTTGGGCGGGTACTGGCCTTTCGAGGGGTTGCCAAGAGCCGCAAACCTGGAATAATGGGTTTGCGGATGCAGCCGAAGGATGATTCGTATCCGACGAGCGCCAGCCTGCTTGAGCGGCTAAAAGATCCCGCCGATCAGAGCAGTTGGGAGGAGTTCTACACCATATACGGACCGTTGATCCGAGGGTTCGCCATCAAAGCGGGTCTCAGGGAGACTGAGGCGGATGAGGTGGTGCAGGAAACCATGGCGGCCATGGTGCGGCATTTGCCTGGATTCCACTATGACCCAACGCGATGTTCCTTCAAGACCTGGCTTCTGAATGTGAGCCAGTGGCGAGTCATAGACCAGGTGCGAAAGCGATTACCGCTGGCCTCACGCCCTGTACCTTCCGGTGGGTCAGGAGATGATACCCGGACGGCGACGATCGATCGGGTTCCTGACCCGGCTGGAATCGAATTGGAGCGGTTGTGGGATGTTGAATGGGGGGCAGCGTTGCGTCAGAAGGCCACAGAGAGGACCAAGGCGAAGGTCGAAGCCAGGCAGTGGCAGATCTTTGATCTGTATGCCTTGAAGGGGTGGAGTGCCAGCGAAGTGGCGCGGGCGCTGGGGATAAATGTGGGCAGGGTGTATATTGCCAAGCATCGAGTGGGGGGCGTTTTGGCAAAAGAGCTGCACAAGCTGGAGGCGGCGGTGGGATGAGATGGGAAGAAAGGCTGAAGGCCAAAAATGGGACTATGGGACTGAAACATCGAACGTCGAACGTCCAATGGTGAATGGGGGGGGGCGCAGATGTGGGGTGAGGTTTAAGCCGGTCACAGACCGGCGCTCCGGGCGGGAGGGGGCGCGGCAGGCAGGACTGCCGGCGGCTTATGTTTTGGCTGTCACGGTCCTGTGGCAAAGTGCCGCTGGGTGAGATTACGGTGAAGGCAGACTGCGGCCATGGTTCCGAAAAGGGCTTGCAGTCCGATCGCCAGCAGCAGGAAAGCATGGACCGATTCCGGGGCCATGGAGGGGTTTGGGGTTCCACCCAGATTTATGGCGTATAGGGCGGTGACCAGCAACAAGACCTGCGGGACGAGGCCATACGCCAGGGTGACAATCCAGGAGGTGATAAAATGCTTGCGCAGCATCGATTGGTTGAGGCCGATCACTGGTACGAGGAGGAAGGTTGATACGAGCAAGAGCAGCACCATGAACCAAGCCTGTGCCAAGATGTCCGTTCCCCGGCCTGAAATCCAGGCGGGCCAGCGCCAGCTCGACGTATAACACCACATGCCGACCAGCATTACGAATACCAGGAGGTACTGTCCCCAGAGGCCAAAGAGCCGCCCGACAATGATCTGGCGGACCTGTAAGGGAGTGACCAGCAGCAATTCCAACGCACCACTTTCCCGCTCCTGGCGGAAGCTATTGGCAGCGCTGAAGGCCATGCCGATGGCGACGAAACCAGCGAGCATTAACTGCAGATCGCGGATTTCACGGAGGTCGGGACCACCCGGCCCATTGGAGATCAAGGCCGTTTCCACAAACGAGACCACACCCACCCAGCCCCAGGTAGCAAGTCGGGCGCTCCAGGTTCGGCGCTGAAGCCAACCGATCGGGTTGCGATTCAGCAGCCACAGTTGCCGTCGCTTGAGATAGCCGGTGAAGAGGCGCGGTGTGCAAAGGACCTGCCACCACCACTGCATCCGGGCTGACCTCCCGCTCTCCACGGCCAGGCTGCGCAGCCGGCGATTCAAGTGGTTCAGCACGAACCCCAGGAACAGCATCGCCAGGAGCATCTGGAATACGCTGAGCCAGAGGTAGCCGACCGAAGGGAGAGCGCCGCCCCGCTGCCGCCAGATTTCGGTGATTCCCGCGCAAAGCACCCAAGGGCCGAGGAGCAAAACTGCGGCACAGTGGTCCATCCGGTTGAGGAATCCATAATCGACGAGGTAATAAAGACTTTGGAAGTTGCCAAGGACCATCAGGGCCAGGACTGCGTAGAGCAGCGCCAGCACGGCCGCCCGGTGGAACTCCCGGCAACGGCTGGAGGCCAGCAGGCCCGAGGTGATGGCGGCGACCAGCGCCATGCCATTCATCAGCGCGGCCCGAAGAAGCTCGGTGCCGCTTACGCCTCCCAGGAGGAGCGCGATCGACAGCATAGGCAGCACTGCCAGCACGATGGAAAGCGAACGCAAGATCCCGCTGCAGGCCTTGGCCAAGCCCACATCCATGGGTCGCAGCAGAGTCAGCAGCAACAGCCCGAGCGTGCCCTCGCGCCGCTCGCGACTGATGGCGTCGCAGGTCATGATGGGGGCGAGCAACCAGATCAGGCTGAACAGGGTTGGCTGCACCACGTTGAAGACGTCATTCCCGGTCCATTGGCGTCCCCAATCCTGCAGCGCGCCCAGCAACGCAACCCCGAGGGCGATACCCGCCGCGATGACCCGCATCCAATAGGTGGCAGCCTGGCGCGCTTCACTGCGCAGTTCGCGGGCGATGACGGGGAGCCATGGCATACGGGCTCCGCCAGACTACTGACTGCGGCACGTTGGAAAAGAAGATTTGTGGCCGGTGAGAAACGCTGCGGGCTCACGGGAAGGCTGAAGGATCAAGAAAGGTCAAAGGCTAAAGGCCGAAGGCTGAAGTTTTAGCAGCCGGGTTTTGGATTGACAGCCGGGGCCCCAGATTGAAAGAGTGCCGCCAACCAATATCAAGCACACCCGCAAACCTGGATCTTACTATGGCAAGAATAGCAATGATCGGCGCCGGCAGCCTGGTTTTCTGCAAAACCCTGATGTCCGACTTCCTGGCAACACCGGCACTTAGAGGCAGTGAATACCGGTTAATGGCCCTGACCCACACCCGCCTGGACAAGATGCACGATTTTGTGCGGCGAATGATTCGGGATAACGGAATCGACGCCACGGTGACCGCGACGACCGATCGGCGGGAAGCCCTCAAGGACGCGGATTTTGTGGTGGTGATGCTGCAGGCGGGTGGAGTGGAGGAGTTTCGCCAGGATTACGAGATTCCTCTGAAGTATGGGGTGGATCAGTGTATTGCGGACACGATGGGACCCGGTGGAGTATTCCGGGCATTGCGCCACATTCCGGCGCTGATGGAGGTCGCTCGGGATATGCAGGAGCTGTGTCCCAAGGCCATTTTGTTTAACTATGCCAACCCCATGGCGATGTGCTGCTGGGCGTTGGGCCGGGTACCTGGGCTGCAGTTTGTGGGTCTGTGCCATGGGGTGCAGACCACGATGGATTTGATTGCCAGCTATACCGACGTGCCGAAGGAGGAGATTGATTTCCTGGCCGCCGGCATCAACCACATGGCGTGGTTCCTTAAGCTGGAACACAACGGGCGGGACCTGTATCCCCGACTAAAGGAGAATTTTGAAAAGCCAGGTTATTATGTGAACGAGAAGGTGCGCGGCGAAGTGCTCCGCCATTTCGGCTATTTCATGACGGAAAGCACCGGCCACCTTTCGGAGTACCTGCCCTACTTCCGCAAGAACAAGAAAGCGCTGGACCGCTACTGTGACGAGCCGTCGTTCGGGGGCGAAACCGGGGCTTACTACAAGTACTGCGCGATGCTGGCAGAGAAGTTTGCGCAAACGGACCCGTTGGCGATCGAGTCCACGAAGTTGGGGCCACGAAGCGCCGAGTACGCATCGCACATTATGGAGGCGAAGGAGACGGGAAGAGTATTTCGTCTGAACGGGAATGTGCGCAACGACGGCTACATAACGAACCTGCCGCAGGGATGCTGTGTGGAGGTGCCGATTTATGTAGACCGACTCGGTCTGCATCCGACGGTGGTGGGAAATCTGCCGCCGCAATGCGCGGCGCTGAACATGACGAATGTACTGGTTCAGGGTTTGACAGTGGAAGCGAGTTTCACGGGGGACCCGGATCTGGTCATGCAAGCCGTGGCGCTCGACCCGCTGACAGCAGCGGTTCTGACACTCAGCGAAATCCGGGACATGACCGCCGAGATGTTGGAAGCCGAGCGGAAATACCTGCCGCAATTTGCCGGCAAGAAACTGCGTCCGGTAAAGACCATCAGCATTCCGGCGGAGGTAAAGCGGCAGGAGGTTCCGCTCGATCCGGCACTAGCGATCGCGAACCGGTTCGGGAAACTGGCCCAGGCATAAAACAACCCGCCTGATCCAGCAGCCATTGATGCCTCACCTCTCACTGGGTGTGGCGCCAGCACGACGAACAACTTGCTTCCCTTGGGCGCAGTGCTCAGCTTAGCGGTCATGCACAGGAACGCGGTGCTGGCCACGTTGATTTCGGTGGATAAGCAGGATTAGGTTTTGGCTTCCGCCGCATTCTCACCGGAGACGCAAATCTCACTCGCCCGTACTTAGATGCTATAGAGAACTTACTGATGAAGCGCGACGATGAGATAGGCATTAGCTATCATTGCGAATAACACTACCCACAGGGGCAGGTTGGCCATTTGCTGGAAACACAAGGCTGACCTTGGGCAGCCAGACAGCCAAGCTTGTGCCTGAATGCGGGAGCCCGCTACACTCCGGGGCCATGGCTGACAACACTGGTTTTGGCATCAGGCAATTCCTGAGTTCGTTTACGGATTTGCTGAAGCTGCCGCGGGCGTTCTGGTTTATCATTGGCGTGTTTGTGGTGGATAGCATGGCCTACTTTGGGGTGTTGACGCTAATGACTACCTACCTTTCCGGGGACCTGGCGTGGGGTGATGCCTGGGCGGGGCGAACAGTCTCGATTTTCACCATGTTGGTGACGCTCTTCATGCTGGGCGCGGGTAGCTATGCGGAGCAGTTTGGGCTGCGCCGGGCCATTCTCTTCGCGGTAATGCTCACGGCGGGTGGACGCGTACTGTATAGTATGGTGCCGGGGCTGGGTCTGTCCTCAGGGGCGGCGATGATCATCATCGGCTCGCTGCTCGTTGTCGCGCTTGGCGAAGCGATCCTGCAGCCGGTGTGTTATTCTGGGATCAAGCAATACACGGATGAGAAGACGAGTTCTATGGGCTATGGACTCATCTACGCGCTGATGAACCTCGGGATCGTGGGTGTGGGTGCACTCTCAGCCTGGATGCGCCCGGCAGTGCAGCGACTCAAGGAGGGAAACCCTGCAGACGCGGTGGGAGCACCGGTGCTGGATTTTTTCGCGGGATTCTCGGCAACGGGGGTGCAGGCAGTGAACTGGGCGTGCGTGGTACTCACGCTCATCACATTAGCTGGTTTCTTCCTATTAATGACCCGCAAGACCGAGGCCGCAAAGCTGCGACCGGATATCGCGCAGGAAAATCGAAAACGCAGCCAGGAGCCGTTGGGCCAACGACTGAAGGAGTTTTTTGCCGGGGGTCCATTTTCGAACCCGCGGTTCATCTTCTTCATTTTCATGCTATTGCCGGTGCGCACGCTGTTCGCCCACCAGTGGCTGACGATGCCGCAATACATTCTGAGGGCTTACCCTGGCGGAGTGGCGGACCGGATGGAGTGGCTGGTCAATTGGATCAACCCGGCGATCATCTTCATTGGGGTGCCCATTGCCACGGCGCTGACGCGGCACATCAACGTCTACAGCATGATGATTATCGGCTCCTTGGTTTCGGCCGCGCCCACTTTCCTGCTGGCGGGCGGGCCAAGCCTGACGCTGCTGATCACTTACTTTGTCATCTTTTCAATCGGCGAAGCGCTCTGGTCCGCGCGATTTCTGGAGTACGCCTCCGAACTGGCGCCGCCGGGCCGGATCGCGCAATACATGGGGCTGGCCAACATCCCGTGGCTGCTGGCCAAAGGAACAACCGGTTTCTATTCGGGAATGATGCTGGCCACGTATTGCCCGGAGAACACGCCGCTGCCAGAGCTTGAGACCGGCACGATGTGGTTCATCTATGGGTGCATCGCCATGACCTCGCCCATCGGGCTATGGCTGGCGCGCAAATGGGTGAGAGCTGGGTTGCGGCACTAGAGAAGATTATAGCGAGATGTTGAAAGGTTTGGTGGTGTGCTAATCAGCGGGTGCCCGGATGCCTTTAGCCGGTTAGACACCGGCGCTCCGGTCTATCCGGCACCTTTCCAATAAAGCCAAACTCCGCTGGCGGGGGTGAGGCCCCGGCCAACGGAGTCGGCTTAAGTTGTATCGGGCTCTACTGGGTCAAATTCTCACAAGCTCTGGACGCAACCGGGCGCGGGCTCGCTTCAGTGCCAATTGGAATCGTGCCCGGGTGAAGGGTTTCAAGAGATAATCCAACGCTTCCACATCAAAGGCTTTGGGAGCGTGGGCCTTGTCGGCCGTCGTGAAGATGACGGCTGGACGGCGGTCCTCCGGGATGCGCTCTAAGACCTCGAACCCGCTCAAGCCCGGCATATCCACATCCAGAAACAGCAGATCCGGTTCCATGCGGCGAACCACAGTCACGGCTTCCGGTCCGGTGGAGGCGCTGCCCACCAGTTCAATGGTGTCCTGGCTCTTGAGCAGCATGGTGATGGTAGCGCGAGCGAGCTTCTCGTCGTCGGCGATTACGGCGCGGATGCGGGGTTGACTCCGGCAAGCGGCAGTGCCGGTGCTCGTTTCGGCGGCAGTCAGGTTCATCTGAGGTCTCAGCATGAGCCCAGTTTGCCTGCAAGACCCGTCCGGAGACAATTCGCCTGATTACGGAGCAGGGGTCGTGACGATTACGGACAAAATGGATGGTCCCGGGTTATGACGAACCACGCCTCAGGAGCCGAGAAACGGCATCGTAGACGTCATCCACGGTTACAATCTGCTCCATCAGGTCATCGGGAATGGTGCACTGAAAAAGCTCTTCGAGCTTCATGCCGATTTCCACCATATCCAGGGAGTCGGCCCCCAAGTCGTTCATGAGGCTGGCCTCCGGGGTCAGTTCCTCAGGTTTGATGTGCAACTGGTCGATGATCACTGACTGCACCCGCTGTAATTCCGCTTCACTTAGTATGGCGTTCATACCGACCATTTACGCCTTTTCGTTTGGGGTCGGTAGTGGAATAATCGCGGGTAACCTTACTATTCAGTTATGTTTGCCCGGTTGTTTTCCCAATCCGGTTTGTCGCTAGAGCGGTTGCGAGCCCTGGTCGAGGTCGGGGCTTCGGGCAGCATTGTGAAAGCGGCGGGAAGCGACCTGGGACGCCAGAGCCAATACAGCCGCCAGATCAAGGAACTGGAAAGCTTCTTTCAATGCTCTCTCGTCGAGCGGCATGGCAAAGGCATCCGGTTAACGGCCAGCGGACGAGAATTGGCTCGCATTTGCCGTTTTTTTCTTCTGGGCCTTTCGAATTTTCAACTTGGTTGTCTTGCCGAGGGCCAGACCTATCGGATTGGGTCGCCCCCGACCTTCGCTGCCCGGTTGCTGCTGCCGTTTCTGGCGAACCCGCGCCAAGTCGATTCGGGCATCCGTTTCTCGGTGGAGCAGGTTTCCGAAGATGAAATTGAGCGTCGGCTTCATGACTTACGGCTAGACTTTGGCATCGTTGTCCGGCCGGTTCTTTCCCGGCCGTTACGAACCAGGCACCTCGGTTTCTGGAACCTCTCACTTTTGTCGCCACGCCGGTTCGCGCGCAGCCCGAAACAAGCAGCTCAGGCTCTGAAGGAACGGTGCTTACCCCTGGCCTGGCCGGAAGGGGAGTTACCTCGAGCGACGTTCAAAGTTCTGGAGCGCTACGAACCCATGCTGAGTTGTGGCAGTTTCCTGGAGGCTTTAACCGCTCTGGAGGGTCAGGGCGTGGCCACAGTACTCCCTAAATTCCTGATACCGGAAACGGCCATTCACAACCTCGTCACCGTTCCTTGGAAACTTTCCGGTAATCGTCGTCTCTCGTATCACCTTGCCTGGAATCCGCGTCTGCTCCGCCTGAACCCGCATGCCGCGCGCCGTCGCGATGCCCTGACCGAGGGCTTGTCTCAGGCGCTAACCCGAATACCGCATTAATCTGAACAGATCACCCTACCTACCGATTCATGAAGAGAAACCTATCCCCTCCCCTGCACCTGTTGTTTTGCGCCGGCTTGGCTGCACTTTCCAACCTGGCTCTGGATGCGGCGCCATTTTCCGGGCGTCCTTATACGGGCGCTGACGCCTTTCCGGATACCTGGGTTGCGACTGACGGGGCGGGCCGCGCGGTTCCGGGCTACGCCGAATGTGGCCCGGTTAAGTCCAACAAATGGGTGGGAATTTTTTATTGGACGTGGCACATCCCGCAGGCGGGTGGTCCCAACGACAATACCCGCCTGCTGGCCACGGCGCGCGACGGTCAGGTTGACTGGCCCAAGAACGGTGCACCGCATCATTGGGGTGAGCCCGAGCTGGGGTATTATATAATGACCGACCCCTTTGTGATCCGGAAACATGCCAGCATGCTGGTTGACGCCGGCGTGGATGCCGTGCTGTTTGATACCACGAATCCGCCATTCACCTGGAAAGACCAGTATGAAGCGCTCTGTCGCGAGTACACTGCAATGCGCCTGGAAGGTAACCGTACACCAGGCATTGCGTTCATTGCGCCGTTCGGCAACCCCCTGCCGGTGACCGACCAGATCTGGCGCGACCTCTACCAACCCGGCCGCTGGAAAGAGCTGTGGTTCCCCTGGAAAGGCAAACCGCTGCTGCTCGCGGACAAGGCCTACATCAAGGACCCCGCCCAACTGGACTTCTTCACCTTCCGCCGGCCGATGCCGGACTACTGGATTGGCCCGAGCGGCCCTGACCAATGGAGCTGGCTGGAGGTGCATCCACAGCATGCATTCAAGAACAGCCACGGCGAAGTCGAGCAGATGAGCGTGGGCGTGGCGCAAAACGCCCTTCCTGCAACGCCCGGCCCGGCGCCGATGGCTCACAAGTCCGGGGCTATGGGGCGCAGTTGGCAGGGCGGCGCCAAGAGCCCGGCCCCCAATGCCGTGAACCTCGGCCCCAACTTCAACGAACAGTGGCGCCGCGCCCTCGAAATCGACCCCGCGTTTATTTTCGTTACTGGCTGGAACGAGTGGACCGCGGGCCGTTACACCAGTTGGAGCAAATACCAGG
This sequence comes from Verrucomicrobia subdivision 3 bacterium UBA6082, assembly GCA_002428665.1. GTDB lineage: Bacteria > Verrucomicrobiota > Verrucomicrobiia > Limisphaerales > UBA8199 > UBA6082. The sequence goes on along the minus strand of DIXK01000054.1, from coordinate 138,823 downwards.
ACACCGACTGTTATTATCCCGGTGGCCTGTTTGTGGATCAATACAACCACGAATACAGCCGTGACTGCGAACCCATGCGGGGTGGCCATACGGACAACTACTATTACCAACTGGCGAGCTGGATCCGGAAATACAAGGGCGTCCGTCCGCAAGAGGATGCGATCAGCAAACCCGCACGTGTTCAAATCGACGGATCGTTTCAGGATTGGGAAGCCGTGCAACCTGAATACCGCGATACAATCGGCGACACCACCCATCGGGAACACAAAGGCTACGGGAACGTGCTCTACCGGAACACGACCGGGCGGAATGATTTCGTGCTATCCAAGACCACCTATGACCAGGACACGCTCTATTTCTTTGCGCAAACTCTTGCTCCGATCACGCCGCACACCGACCCGCGATGGATGCTGCTGTTGATCGATGCGGATCAGAACGCGGCCACCGGATGGCTGGGCTACGATTTCGTGGTAAACCTGGAGGTTCCATCAGCCGAGCGATCCACAGTGAAAGCCTGGCGCGGGAGTGATTGGGAAGCCGTTGGTGAGGCCACATACCGCGTCGATGGCAACGGTTTGGAACTCTCATTCGCCCGGAAGCTCGTTGGTAAATCCGGGAACTGCAAGCCCGGATTCGATTTTCATTGGGCGGATAATCTCCAAAGTTTCGGCGACGTCGCCGAACTGGGGGTGAACGGCGACAGTGCCCCGAACCGCCGCTGGAATTACCGATACTGAGACCTGGTGGGCCGTCAGGCGTCGCTCTTCTTTTTGCGAATCTCGCTCCGGGCCAGCACGGCACCGCCAGTAATACCGGCGTGGTCGCCTAGCTTCGAGCAAATGATTTCGACGCCTTTCATGGTGCCGGCCATAGCGTAATCATTGGCCGTCTCCACGATGATACTCATCATCTCGTCTTCCAGGGCCTCCATCACGCCGCCGCCCAGCACCACCACTTCCGGGTTCAGAATGTTGATGAGGTTAGCAGTGGCGATCCCGATGTATTCAGCGGCCTCCTCGATAACCTTGTCGGTAAACTTATCGCCACGCCTGATTGCTTTACGCAGATCTCCGCTGCGGAGGTCTCCCAGGTCATCGCCCAGCATGTCGGTTAGCAGGGTCTTCTGCCCGTCTTTGATGCCTTCCTTTATGCGCTGGAAAATCGCCGTTCGGCTGGCCAGGGCTTCGAAGCAACCCTTGTTGCCGCAACCGCATTTGGGGCCATTGATCTCAAGGACCATGTGGCCGATTTCACCTGCCGTATGGTTGAAGCCGCTATAAAGCTGGCCGTTGACGATGAGGCCGCCGCCGATGCCGGTGCCGACGAAGATGCCGACCATGCTCGCTGGTTTCGACTTCAACTCGGCGCCGTACACACCCAGGGCGCCGATGTTGCAGTCGTTCTCGACGAACACTGGCAGACCGAGCGCCTTCTCCAGGTGCTTCCGCAACGGAACATTTTCCCAACCGGGCATGTTCGGCGCAAAGATCACGGTGCCGGAATCAAAATTCACCGAGCCCGGCGCCCCAATCCCCACTCCGGCCACCTGTTTGATCGTGAGGTCTGCCTCATCCACCGAATCGTGCACACACCGGGCGATACGGTCGATGACCGCATCGACACCGCGCTGGGGTTTGGTGCTGAGTTTGGAGGTGGTTTGAAGCGCGAGCGAGTTGTTGAAGACACCCGACAGGATCTTGGTGCCACCCAGATCGACGCCGACGAAGTATTCTGCTTTGGTGCTGGTCTCGGCCATAATCGTTATCGCCGGCCTTAGCCGGCGGGGCTAGGGACACTGCGTCCCGGTTCTGATTTGCGACTGCCGCCTGAATTAAGCCCGCCATCGTGGCGGCAATCAAGAGGCAGTTTCAAAAAAATTCAGGTAGCGGCCAGCACCGCGCCGATTTTCTTGCGCAGGTCCGCATTAATCGCATCAGCGGAGCGCATGCCGTCAACAATAGTGAAATTGTAGGTCTTCTGCAGCCTGCGGAACATCTCTGCCACCCTCCGTTGATACTGCAGGAAGCTGTCAAACATGTCCCGCGAGAGGCCCAGATCCATGCCACTCTCCCAGTAATCGAGAGCCGCATTCTTGGCGAAATTGCGCTGCACTAATTCCTCGGGCGGAACGTTCAGGTAGAAGACGGCGTCCGGCTCGAGGGCGATGCCATACAAGTTCTTCAGCCAGGTTTCATCCATGCCGCGGACCATATCCCGCGCCATGAGGGTATAGATATAGCGGTCCGCCAGGACGGTGAATCCTGCTTTCAAGGCCGGGAGAATGGTGTTCTCCAACTGGTCCGCGAAGTCGGTGGCGTAAAACATACTGAGGGTGGTACGGCTTAGGATGTTCCCCTGCTGGGCTTTGCTCAACTCCTCACTCACGAGGCTTGAGCGCTTCAACCCGACCTGCACCGTTCCGTGGCCGCTTCCTTCCAGCCACTCCACCAGCCGGGCAATTTGCGTTGACCGGCCCGAGCCGTCCGCTCCCTCGACCACGATCAGCCGGCCCGCCAACCGCTCCAAGTCCACTCCGGGAATCCCATGCCCGTAAAACCGCCGGGCAGTCTGCCGCGGCACGATGATTTGATTTGGACTCACACGCTTCATTCGACAGCCTCCACTGTTTTAGAGCGGGACCTGAGCGCCGCTGATTCCGTGTTCTTCAACGACGGGCGATCCGCGCGATGGAAGCTTTCCAGGTTTAGGCGGTCAGCCACCAGGCTACGGACAACCTGCTGCTGTTTCTCCACCAACGCGTTTGCGTCTATGACGAGGAACTTGAATTCGGTGCTCATGGACAAATACTGCTCCAGCATCCGACCCTGAAAAATGCGGAAGCTCTCATACGGATCGGGTGAAAGCCTCAAGTCCATGCCTGCCTCGAAGTATTTCAGTTGCGGCCGGCCGTCCAGGATCCGCTGCAGCGACACTTCCAGATCGGCCTTAAAGAAAAAGGTCACGTCCGGCAGCGCGGCGAAGTTGTAAATCCCGCGAACCCATTCGGGCGGACACCCGCGAACGACGTCCCGCGCGAAGGCCGTAAAAACATACCGGTCGCATAGCACGATGTAACCCGCCCGCAACAAGGGTACCAAGTGGCGCTCGTAGCGATCCGCGAAATCCGTTGCGTGGATCAGGCTGAAGGTTGTCGGGGACAGCAGTTCCCGCTTTTTGCCCTTGCTGGTGGCAGCTTTGACCAGTTCCGAGGAGTTCCACTCACTGAAATAAACCTTGAGGTTTTGTTGCTCCAGCCACCGCTTCAGCAGGTAGATCTGGGTGGATTTGCCCGATCCATCCAGGCCCTCGACCGCGATGAGGCGCCCGGGGAAATTCAGTTCGGCAAAAGTTTTCATCTATCTCGGAACACATTAAGCCTCACGCCCGCGAAAACAATCGTTTTCCGTGTCTGCCCCTCCTTTGCGTTTGCGGAGGGGCCTCACTCCACGTTCTGCCTTTTTACTTCTGCCGGGGGGCGCAATACCAGTGCCAGGACGACTCCGAGAATCAGCATTGCCGCGGACGCCATGTAGGAGCCGGAGTACGACCCAAACCGGTCACGAACCTCGCCGCCCAGCATGGGGCCGAGCACGCCGGCAACACCGAAGGCAGTGAACAACAACCCGTAGTTTACCCCCAGGTGGCGGACGCCGTAAAAGTCTGCCGAAGCTGCGGGGAACAAAGTGAAGAGCGAACCGAAACAAAGCCCGGTAAACGCGGAAGCGAAGATCAGCAGCCACGGCGTGGTGTAGTGGGTGAACACCAGCATGTTGACAGCCTGCAACAAGAAGGCCAGCACCATCGTGCGCGTGCGGCCCAAACGGTCCGACGCGAAGCCACTCACGATCCTTCCGCCCGTGTTAAACATAGCCAGGATTGCCACCGGCAGGAATCCCCATTGCAGACCGGCCTGTTCCTTGGCGATGGTGGCCACGTGCACGATCACCATCAAGCCCGCGGAGGCGGACAGCACAAACATGATCCACAACACGTAAAACTGGCCGGTGCGGAGCATCTCATGCCAGTCCAGGTCACGCCTTGGGGGGGCGGTCGCCCGGGTGGCGCTACCGCCGCCCTGGGAGGCCGCCGTGGGCACATATCCCGGCGGAGGATTCCGTAACAAGAGCGAAGCCAGGCAGATCAAGACCAAGGCACCGACACCCAGAATCTGGAAGGTGTGTGCGACACTGGTTTTGGCGAGCAGGAACTGGGTTAAGGGAGCGACATACACGGCCGCCAGCCCCACCCCGCTGACCACCATCCCTGTAACCGCACCTTTGCGAGCCGGCGGAAACCATTTGATCGCAGCGGGGGTAGTGGCCGAGTAGGCCAGGCCAATGCCGACGCCGCTTATCACACCATAAGTCAACGCCATGAGGAGGGGAGTTTTCGCGAACGATGAGGCGATCAGTCCGGAGCCAAACATCACTCCGCCCAGCATCGCCACATACCGAGGCCCAATCCTGTCTTGCCATCGGCCTGCGAAGATCATCATCACCGCAAAGGACACCGTAGCAACCGTAAAAGGAATCGCGGCATCGCGGTTGGACCATCCCCAGGCAGGGTCTGTAACCAGGGCCTTCTTAACCACCCCCCAGGCGTACAGCGCGCCGAGTACCAAGTTAACGGTCACGCCGGCCAGCAGGACCATGCGTCCCCGGATAGCTCCCACAGATTCTGGTGTTGTCATCGTGTTTGGTACTCGTTGTGAAGCCAGCGCTGTCTCACGGCACAGTCAAGGCTGGGCCAAGCTATTGAAGCCTCTTCACAAAAGCCACCCCTAATCAATTATTGGGGGAAAGAAGGATTCGTATTGCGGGGTGCGCAAGCGACCCGCAAGCAGGATCGCACGCAAGACCGAGGTGGCGGCAGAGCCGGGAAAACAGGACAGGGAACGCAGCGCAATCCCCGGCCCGGTAACCGTGTGGTCCCGAACCGTCCGCCCAGGGCCTAAATGCGGTCGGGACCGTCGGGGCCGTTCACATCCCCAGGATCTTGTCCACCCGCTGAACCATGTCCTGGAGGCCCTCAGGGCTGTTCGCACCGCCTTGCTCGGTGATGAACCAGTCGGTGTAGCCAATTTCGCGCGCGGCCTTGATGACCTCCGGCCAGTTGTTGTCGCCTTCGAGGAAATTCACGGCGAAGCCTTTCCAACGACCTTCTTCGTCGCACTTTTTACGGCTGAATTCTTTCAGGTGGATTTTCAGGATCCGGTGTCCCAGGATACGAATCCACTGTTCAGGCCAGCCGTAGAGGACGATATTGCCGGCGTCGAAATGCCAGCCAAGATATGGGCTCTCGAATTGGTCGACATAGCGAGCCGCCTCGAGGGGGCTGAGGAGGAAATTGTTCCAAACGTTTTCGATGGCAATCTTCACGCCGAGTTCGCGGGCAAGCGGAAGGACCTTGCGAATCTCCGCGGTAGAACGGTCCCAGCACTCCTGGTAGGACACCTTGGCGTTGACAATGCCAGGAACGAGTAGCACGGACGAAGCGCCGTATGCGGCCGCGTCGCGCAGGGCGACCTCGAGTCCGGCCAAGCCTTCGGCCCGCACATTCGGATCAGGGTCGGACAGGGGCTTGCTCCAATGGGTGGCGAGGCACACGCTGGGGATGTGGAGTCCGGTGGCGGCTTTGGCGGCCAAAACTTCTTCGCGGTTCATATGACTATTCATTTCCACGCCGTCAAAGCCAGCCGCTTTAAGTGCTTGGAATTTTTCCAGCACGGAGCCTTTCACGCCGAGCGTGCCCCACATGAGACCTTTGCGGGGGTGCCAATGCGTGCCGGTTTCAGTGGTGACAGCAGCCATTGAGGCAGAGAGAAAGTCCAGCACCGGAGGTTTACCTTGAGTGCCGGGCAACGAAATCGTCCCGCGAAGGGGGGTGCTGGCGGAGATATCACCGCCGGTGGCCATGTAGAAACGGCCGTTGGCAACACCGGCATCGATGTTGTCTTTCGATTCCCACTCCGCACTGGAAGCTGTGAAGCGGGCTTTGGTAAGGGCGACCCATTCGCCACTCGTGGTGCGCACCCAACCGTTCGCATAGGAAGCTCGGCGCAGATCGCCAACACTCTTGAAGTCTCGGCGGAAATCTTCGACAAACGAATGGTAACCACGCAAGGGCCGACCGCCGGTGCGCGTCCGGAACGTGGCGAGCTTCCACCAGGTCGATTTCGACGTCAGCCAGACCCACGCGGTGTAGGCTGTCTTGTCGCCCTGGGCTTCGCTGGCGATGACAAACTTGTTGGTTTCGCCCACGGCCCAAGTGCACGTGGCCATGCACTGACCACCGGTTCCTTCGCCGCCAAAGCGCCGGACCCGCACCCCTTCGCCCTCGTAAAGAACTTCCACACGATCCTCGGTTTTTACAGCATTGGGATCGTCGCCACGGGTCGGATCCCAGACGGAAAACAGTACCACTTTTTCATCGGGGCGCGTCAGTTGCTGAATTCCGAAATAACCGGTGTCCCAACCACAGGCCATGAAGTAGCTGCCGGGGGTGGTAGCCTCAACAGTCATTTCATTGTAGTACACATTGCCCTCAGGCGCTGGATAGCTGAGGTGGACCGAACGGGCGGCGCGGGGTTTGGCCGGGGTCGATTCCTGGGCGTGGCCGGAGAGGGCACCGGAGGAAGCCAGAATGGCTGCCAATCCGAGGGCGGTCGTCGAGCGTGAGAACATTGCGAGGTTGGTAAAACGTTCCATGTGAGTTAATCCTATCGCCCTGGTTGCCCCGACTGCAACTTTTGAATCGCCTGCTGAGCCGCGGCGTTGCCCTGGGCAGCGGCGGCGTACAAGCGCTGGTTCATGGCGGCGGCGGCGTTTCGCACCGCCTGCAGTTGCGCTTCACTTAGCCCTGGCTGGCGCAAAAGTGAGAAATAAGCGGCACCCGCCGCAGCGTAGTCGTTGGCTTTGTCCTTCGCGACGGCCTGATCCCAGGCAGCCTTCACCTCCGCCGGTGCACCATCAAATGCCTGGAGATCCGCGCCGGTGAGTTTGGGGGTGTCATCGCCGCAACCCGCGAGGAAAAAAGCTCCGATCAGGGTAGCAAGCAGGAATAGAGGTATTTTCATAAACATAGGTTTTTGAGGGTGTCCAACAAGCGTCTTCTTTTCAACTTCGGTTAAGTCGTCATCGTTGGTGGCGCGATCTCCACGCAGGCTTCCCAATCTGCGCCGCGCGCCAACTGCCATTCGGTTTCAGAGCATGCCCGGATTAGCGTCCGGTTTGGGAGCCAGGATTGCAGTAGAGGCGATTCTTCGTGGTTACCTTCGCTTCGGCCAGCCATTCTGTGTAACGAATATACTGGACCTGACCAGTGAAACCGAGCACCACGCCACCGGTCTTGCCGTGGCGCCGCCCGAGGCCGCCATCGATGGTGGGATCCGGATAACTGGCGGCGTCATTATACACGCCGGCGCCAAATGGGCTGGTGGCCTCCTCCGGTTCCCACATCATAAAGGCGTCCTGGCGGAAGTCAGGCAGCTTATAGGTTCGGGGGGCAATGGTGCCGAACCCCACGATCGCGCCGTTCATAACGTAAGTCGCGAGTTTATTCTGGCGTTGACTGAAGAAGGTCGCGTTGGTCTTGTCCAGGGGGCAACGGTAGACGGCCATGTTTTTGATATATTGCCAGAGCAAGCCGCCTTCGTAAGCGCGCATGGGGTTGACGTTGTATGGGGCGGCGAACAGGTTCGGCACGGTCCCGGTCCCTTTGGGATCGTAAAGCCAGCCCGCAGCAGTCCAAGGAGGGTTCCAGTTCGGATTGACGACGTGATCGCGACTATCGTTGGCGTACATGTGAACAGCGAGCCCAAGCTGGCGGTTGTTGTTCACGCATTGAGTGCGCTGGGCGCGCTCTTTGGCTTTGGCCAACGCTGGCAAAAGCATCGCCGCCAGGATGGCAATGATCGCGATAACCACCAAAAGCTCGATCAGGGTAAATGCCCCGGGGGTGGATTTACGAGCCGCGCGTTGCGCAGGTTCCGAATTGGTGTGAGGAATCATATAAGGATAAAATGCTGCTTCATTCTATAACAGCAGGAAGTGGGACTGCCCATACCACATTTGGGTGATTCGACTCTGGACTGTGCGCTCTGCATTATGCACTTCTTCCACCTCCCCCTTTTGTGGTATGGCGGATGTGGAAATGGAGGCTAGAGTATGGTGAACTCGACTTTCGTGACTTCGGTCATGGAAGGTTTTTCAGGCCTGAGATGACAACTAACTCATCATGCCCGGGAGCCCGGCGCCAGCTAGGGGCAATCCTTTTGCCGGCGGGAGGTGTCCCCGGACCGCGCCAATCGCAGCCTGAAACACGGAGCAAGGAGAACATTTAGCGACAAACCTCAATAACCAGAATGAAACGAACAGGACCGAATCGAAAACTAAAGACTGCATTGTTGGCGGTACCCGCCGCCGCTATGATGTTGGGCGCGAGCCACGCGGCCCAGGTAGGCATTAACTTCCAAGATAACTGGGGAGGCACGCCCTATGCCCCGTTAACCGACGCCACGGCTTTCGACATTCCGCTGGCCAATTGGTATAACGTCCCGTCAGTAACAGACTCAGGTCAAACCGCCGTCTCCACCGCAACCAGTTTTCCGCTTCCGGGCGGCGGGACCTTGGATATTGCGTGGTCCTGTAAGAATACTTACAGCATTTATGCCGCCATCCCCACCGTAGGGAACGACCAGGTGATTTATGGTTACCTGGATGACTCGGACTACGGCTATTCGGTCACGCTAACCGGACTTCGGGCGTTCGCTTCTGATTACAAAATTACCACGATCGCCTCGACCGACCAAGGGAACGCTACGGGGTTCATGGATGCGGTAATCACAACGAAGGTGCTGACCAACAATCTGCAATACCTGGCCAACTCGCCGGTGGTTTACGGGGCAGGATTGTGGGGCTTAAGCACCGCATCCGAAACCATCTCGGCGGTTACGGGCAATGACCGGGTGAAGATCACTGGCGCAACCCGCACCGGTGACAACCGGTCGACTCTCGCCGGTATTCTGCTCACTTACACACCCTCCACTACCAATCCGCCACTGATCGAACAGAGCCCGAGCGCGCCGACGGGCTCTCTATACCAGGGACAATCGTTCACGCTGAGCACCACAGCTTCCGGTGCACCGACGCTGGGATTTCAGTGGCGCAAGGACAACGTGGAGATCCCCGGTGCCACCAGCGCGACCTACACGAAGACCGGAGCTATGCCCAGCGACAGCGGCAGTTACACTGTAGTGGTAACGAATGCTTACGGCTCAGCCACCAGCGAAGCCGCCTCGGTCACAATTATAGCCGCCGTCCAACCGGTGATCGTCCGCAGCCCGATTTCGCAGACACTCTACGCCACCTACCCAGCAACCTTCAAGGTTGAAGCCACCGGTGGAGAACTGGCCTATCAATGGAAGAAGAACGGCACGGATATCGCCGGCGCCACCACCTCCGCGCTGACCCTTGACAGCATCACCGCCGACGACGCCGCCACCTACAGCGTAGCCATTAGCAACCCCGTCGGTAACACGTCTGCTTCTGCCACCCTGGTGGTCCGCACAGCCGCCCCGGGCACTTACGAGGATGCCGTAGTACAAACACGGCCGGCAGTATGGTACCGTTACAGTGACAGCACCGCACCGGTTCAGGATGTTGCCGCCAACAGCGGAAGCCTGGCGGCTGCAGGTAACGGCCTTTACATCGGTTCCAATTCCCGACCCGTGGCGGGAGCGTTGGCGGGAAGCACCGACACCGCCGCTACGTTTAGCGGAGGGCGTGTTTCTGTGCCGTATTCCGCGAGCCTGAACTCGGCAAGTTTTACCATCGAAGCCTGGCTGAAACCAGCAGTGGAACTCACCGGCACTGCGCTGGCCAGTCCGTTATCTTCCGTACACATCGCCGATCCCCGCGCGGGCTGGCTAATTTACCAGAGCCCCGACGGCTGGAATTTGCGCACCTTTAATCAAAACGGCACCACCGCAGCCTTGAGCATCACGGGAGGCCCGGCACCCGTAGCCGGACAGTGGTATCATGTGGTGGCCACTTGGAACGGAACCGAAGGCCGGGTGTATGTAAACGGCGCGCTTGCCGCCACCAGCGCCCCTACTAGCTTTGCAGAGAACTATGACGGCGCGTTTACCGTTGGCGCCCGCAGCGACGGGGCATTCGCGTGGTCTGGTGCGGCCGATGAAGTCGCGCTTTACGCCACCGCACTCTCGGAAGCCACGATTTTCGCGCATTACCAGAACGGCACCAACGCCGCCCGCACGACGCCGTATCAGAACCTGATTGCTGCGGATGGCGCGGTGGAGTATCTGCGACTCAACGAGCCGGCGTACGGCGGCCAACCTGCCAATGCAGGCACGCTGGGAGCCGAATGGAACGGCGCCTATGTCGATGCCGGCGGGGTGCTGGGCACTCCGCAAATCACCGTGGGCCAACCAGGTCCTCGCCCACCGGCACAACCCGGTTTGGAGGCGAATAACCTGGCCGTGAGTATGGTCAATGGCTACGTCAGTGCACCCGCACTGGGTATCTCGACTGCCAACATCACCTACACCTGCTGGATCAAGCGCGAGGAACCATCCAGTAGTTCCGACCTCGCCTGGCCCGCTTGGTTGGGCAATGGCGGCATGCACATGAATAATGACGGCGAACTCCGTTATCACTGGGATGGCAGTCAGTGGAGCTGGGCTTCAGGACTTAAAGTACCTGCCGGCACTTGGACCTTCTGCGCCATGGTGATGGAACCCGATAAGGCTACCTTTTACATGTCCGAGGGTACTACCCTGCGTTCTGCTGTCCATACCGCCGTCCATTCGGTGCACGACATGAACACCCCGATCGGCTTCGGTGGCAACCAACCGGGCCGTGCGGATCGCACCTATATCGGCTCCTTGGACGAATCCACTGTGTTCACACGTGCTTTGAGCCAAAGCGAAATCAACACCCTGTTTATGAAGGGCACTGGTGCTATCCTGAATTTGGAGAACCAAACGGGAGGCATCATCGAAGATACCAAACCCACCGGCACGCCGCATCATGGGTACAATCTTGGCTCAGAATGGACGGCATCCTCCGCGGACTCCACTGTACCAACTCCTATTACACGAACAGGCATCCAGCAGTTCCTGACTGCTGATGGCGACCAGATCATTATTCCTGCAAACGCAGACTTCAACTCCACGGTGGGCACGATCAGCTTCTGGATCCGCTCGAATACCGAATCCGTGCCGGGTCCGGGGAATGAAGGCGCCATGATCTTCGATCGGCGCACGAGCGCAGGAACCGTAATTGTGCTCAACGACGGTGGAGCCATCTTTGTGCAGTGCGCCGGCGGTGCAAACAGTTTTTCGACTGGATACATCCCGGACCTCAATTGGCATCATGTTGTGGTCACGTATGACCAATCTGCCTCCGGAGCGATTTCCATCTACATAGATGGGACGTTCTGGGCAACGAGCCTGAACACCAGCGCGTGGTCGTGGCCGGCCGATCAGCAGATCGAGCTAGGTAAGTCTCACGACGGCTACTGGAAACGGCTCGACGCAGGGCTTGATGAATTCCGCCTCTACAACCGGATCCTAAACGATACGGAAATTGGCCAACTCTACAGCAGCGATGCCATCGTGGATGAGGCGGCGTTGAAGCTGCGCTACAGCTTCAGCAACTCAGGCATTGGTTACAACCTCTCCTGGCCGTTTGGCACACTCGAGAGTTCGCCGACGCTCGGCCCATCCGCCACCTGGACGCCGGTCCCTGGAGCGACCTCCCCGTATCCGTACCTGCCGACGGACCCGAGCCTGTTCTTCCGCGTCAAACCGTAACGCCATAGAACCTCAGCACAGCGGTCGGGAAGCAATTCCCGGCCGCTTTTTCGTTTACTCCATCTAACCGTTTGATAATTCCTCGAGCTTTCGGCAGATTCCAAACCATGGCAGGAACCCTGGCTGAACTGCAGCGCTGCCCCCGGGACGTTACCCGATGGAAGCGCGCACAGCAGCTGCTGCTGGGCCGCGATTACGGCCCGGCACTGGCAGAATACCAGTTCCTCAGCAGCCGCTACGATCAGGTGGCGCAGCTCTGGTTCGAGCTGGGAAACACGGCCGCCGGCGACCTGGATTTTGCGCTCGCCAACAAGGCCTATGCGCGCGCGCTGGACCTGGCGCCGGGGAACGCCGGCCTGATGGTCATGATCGGCCACCAGTACCAAGCGCTGCGCCAAATCGACCTGGCCCGCGGTTCGTTCGAGCGCGCAGTTGCCGCCGACCCGGTGTCCGTCGATGCCCGCATCAGCCTCGCTGTTTGGTTCGAGAAAGAACGCCGCCTGGAAGAATCCTGGGAATGCGTCCGAGAGTGCTTGGCCAGGCATCCACGCGACGACCAGGCCCGCTATTTCCAGGCCTTTCTGATGCACCGTAAAGGCCAGCATGATCAGGCCGAAACTGTGCTTCGAGATCTAATCAAAGACGGCCCGCAATACCCTTACGTAAAGTATGCCAGCCGTCATTTGCTGGGCGTGGTGCTGGACCAACTTGGCGAATATGGCGAAGCGATGCGTTGGCTTCGTGAAGCAAAGACACAGGTCCGACAAATCACCAACGTCAGCCTGCTGGAGAAGAATTACGACAGCGGCGATCGAATGCGCCGCCAGTTGCTCGCCCAATTCACCCCCGAGGTGCTGCGGCGCTGGCGCGATGAAGGAACAGTCGAACCTTGTCCGTGGGTTCCTGCTTTCCTCGGGGGCCATCCCCGCAGCGGCACCACGTTGATGGAACAAATACTGGATGCTCATCCCGAGATCCTGGCGTTCGACGAACCGGAAGCAGTTTCGCAGGAGATCACCAGCCGTATCAGTCCGCAACCCCAAGTGCTTACCTTGCAGACCCTCCAGGCTTTGGCGCCGACGCGGCGCGCTGAAATGCGGCGACGCTATATCCAGAGCCTGCTGCGCGAGGTGAAAACCACCCCTGCGACCCGCGTATTGCTCGACAAGAACCCCTCACCCACCGCGGCGCTGCCCTTGTGGCTTCGAGTGTTCCCGGAGTTGAAAGTCATCATCGCCCTACGCGACCCGCGCGACGTGGTGATCAGCTGTTACTTTCAGAACATCATGCTGAATGCCACCAACGCGAATTTTCTGAGCCTCGAACGCACCGCTCGCCACTACTCAGACCTGATGGATATATGGTTGCGGCTTAGGGATCTCGGGGGTTTTGACTGGATTGAGACGCGTTACGAAGCCGTGGTCGACAACCTCGAAGCCGAAGGCCGTAGGGTAACGGATTTTCTTGGCCTCTCCTGGCAGCCGGATCAATCGCGCTATTACGAAGCGGCGCGGCGAAAAGTTCTTTCCGCCCCGACCTATCATGACGTCACCCAACCGGTCTACCGGCGTGCGGTGGGCCGCTGGCAACGGTATGCCGAGGCGCTGGAACCAGTTCAGGCCAGACTGGAACCATATTGCCGGGCGTTTGGCTACTCGGTCTGAACCGTGCAGGCTAAAAGTCTGTGCCAAGAAGCAGCGTGTGGTTAACGCCCCAAATACTTCAGCACCGCCTCGGTGCGGCTGTGCACGTGCAGTTTCTCGTAGATGCTGCGCACATGCGTGCGGACGGTCTCAAAACTGATCTTGAGCTGATCGGCAATTTCCTTATAAGCAAACCCTTTGGCCAATCCTGCCAGCACCTGGTCTTCCCGCTCGGTAAGCCCGTTCAGTTCAGGCGCACGCTGTACCGCAGGAGGCACGCGGTCAATTTCCTGGAAGAACTGCACCACCCGCCGGGCAATTTGCCGAGACATCGGCGCCCCGCCGCTGTGGATTTCCCGGATGGCTTCCAGGAGTTTGTCTTTGGGCGTACGCTTGAGGAGGTAGCCGGTCGCCCCCGCCATGAGCGATTTGAAAATCTGCTCACTGTCGTCATAGACGGTGAGCATGAGCACGGGCAATCGCGGTACTAAACCCTTGAGCTGACGCACGCATTCGGTGCCAAGCATGCCGGGAAGATTAATATCCATCAGGACCACATCCGGCGGGTTCGCCGGAATTCCTTTGAGAGCGGCGAGACCATCCGCATACGCCGCCTGGCACACAAATCCGTCACTTCCATCGAGCATGGCCGCCAGATTGGCACGCACACCGGGATCGTCTTCCACCAGGGCAACCCGGATTGGTTGGTTGGCTCGCGTGTTCGTCATAAACAGGTTTGTTGCCCCACCATACCATGCCCGGCCTAAATGTCGGCCTAAATGTCGTTTGAAAGCGGAAACTGAAGACAGACCTTTGTGCCGCCGCCTGGACTGCTGGTCAGGTTCATTTCGCCCCCTTCTCGAGCCAAGCGAGACTTCATGTTAACCAGCCCGTGCCCCCGGTCTCGCTGAGCTAGGTCAAAGCCGCAGCCGTTGTCTTGAATTTCGATGACGACCTCACTCTCCCCTGGAATCAGGCGGATCCAGACCTCTCGTGCCTGAGAATGTTTCAGCACATTGTGCAAGGCCTCACGGATGGCGAGAAACACGTTGTGGCGGAGATCGGCACGTAGCGGCCGGTTTGGCAGGCTGGTTGGAATTTCCTGCCAACAACGGACGGACGTGCCCTCGAAGAACTCGTCCGCAAACCGGCTGACGTAATCGCCGAATCGGGGGAGATTGTCGTTCTTAGGGTCCGTCGCCCAAATGATTTCGTCCAGGGATTGCACGGCGATCCGGGCCTGATTACCAATCCGGTCGAAGCGCGTCCGAGGCTCCGGTTCCAGGCACGCGCTGGCGCCCATGTCGCTGAGCTGTGAGACTTGGGTGAGGATTCCGCCAAGGTGGTCGTGCATATCCTGGGAAATTCGCAGGCGTTCTTTCTCGATGGCATGCTGTGTCTCCAACCGCGCCAGCCGCCGCCGATAGCGTCTGCGCTCCAACAGCCTCAGGCCTGCTCCAAAAAGCCCAAGCCCCAGAATGATTACTCCGAGAAGAAACCATCGTGTCTGATAGAAGTGCGGCAGCATCGTCACCGCCAGCAACGCCTTCTCCTCGCTCCAGACACCATCCGCATTGCAGGCGGCCACCTGGAACACGAAATCACCCGGGGGAATTCTCTGATAGTACGCCACACGCCGCCCCCCCGCTTCCACCCATTCCCCGTCCAGCCCCTCCATGCGGTAGCGGAACCGTACGCGGTCAGGCGCACTGAAATTGATCCCGGTATAGTGAATCTCGACCTCGCGTCCACTGGGAACGATTTGCAGAAAGACCGCCGGGTCGCCTGGTTCAGCAGGCACCCTTCGCTCCAATGGCTGACGGATGCCGTTGAGGATAATTTCCTCGAGCATAATGTCCGGCCGCTCCGCTGAGGGCTCCTGATGGTTCGGATCGACCAGCACCAAGCCCTTAACCGTAGAGAAGCAGATAAGGCCCTCCCGAGTCTTGAGACCTGCCGGAGAGAAACCGCTAGTGCATTCCTCGGCGGGCATGCCTTCATGCCGGCCGAAGATACGCGGATGGAGGAAAGTGGCTTTGCCCGCGGCCACGTCGTCGAGGTCAGATTTACGAACGCGCACGATGCCCCGAGTGGTGCCCAGCCACAGGTATCCGGAATCATCCTCGACAATCTGGGAGACCGTATCCGCGCCTAATCCCTGCCGCGGGCCGTAACTCGTGAGGCGATCGTCACGCCATTGGCTGAGACCTCCACCCGCGGTACCGACCCAGAGGGTGCCTTCTTTATCAATGAGTAGAGCGCGCACCGCCTGGCTGGGAAGACCATCCAGAGCGAAAGTCAGGTCACTGCCCGGCCGTACCCGTTTGAGTCCACCCGCTTGCGTCCCTACCCAGAGGGAGTCGTCTAACTGCCGTGCGAGGGCGGTGATCGCCCCGCCTTGGAATCGGACCGGGAACGGCTCGAACTGACCGTCTCGGAAAGAAAGCAACAAACCTTGAGAAGTCCCAATCCAGAGCCGACCTGTGCCATCTTCACACAAAGCACGCACTGAAGCGAAACTCGTCCAGGGTTCATCCCGATAGATGGCGGCCAACCGGTCGTGTTTCCAGTGCACCAGCGCGCCGGAGGCGCCCCACCACAAGCTGCCATCCTGCGCTGCCAGGACCGAGTCCACCGAGGCAAAAAAACGAATGTTGGGGTCATCGGGGAAGGGTTCGAACCGTCCCGCGACTCCGCGATACAGCCCGCCGCCGGTAGTAGCGACGTAGAGAGCGCCATCGGCGGTCTGCGCAACGGAGCGGGTAAACTCATTGGTCAAACCCTGCGCGAGTCCATAATGAACCAGATGCCGGCGGCTTAATCGGTTGAGCCCCGCGCTACGAGTACCCACCCACAGATTGCCTTCGCGATCCGGCAACAGCGACCGGATGTCGTCCGCGGACATCCCATCCTGCTTTCTCAACGGGTAGAATCGCTCACCTTCGAGGCGATAAAGCCCGGCATCCAGTGAGCCCGCCCAGATCGTACCGTCGCCGCCCTCAGCCATGCAGGTAACGTAGGCAAAGGGCACACCCTCGGATTCCCGGTAAACGCGCCAACCGACTGGTTCGAGACATAGGAGCATTCCGTTGCCAATGCTGGCCCAGAGGTGGCCGCGACGGTCTTCAAGCAGGCAATAGGCAACGATAGCCTCCGCCTCGGGCGGTCCAGGCCGAAGCCGCACCCGCCCGTTTCGGAACTCAAAAAGCCCCCGGGAAGTGGCGATCCACATGCCTCCCGCGCGGTCTAATCTCAAGAAGCGAATCGAATCATTCCACAGTTCTTTCAATTCGGGAGGTTCGACGAATTGCCCCTGTTCGAGCACAGCCAGTCCAGAAGGGGTGCCCACCCACAAACGACCGTCCACATCCCCGGCAATCGCGGTGACGACTCCCCCGCCCTGCAGGTGCTGGGGCAGGATCACGCTTTGAATGTAGCCGTTGAAGTAACGACTCAGACCACCACCGGCACTCCCGATCCATAGCGTTCCGCGCGGGTCCTCGAACAGGACCTGCACCTCGATGTTGCGCAAACCCTCCTCCACACCGAACGCGGTGAAACGCGCACCGTCGAACCGGGCCAAGCCCTCACGGGTGCCCAGCCAGAGATATCCATCGCGCGTTTGCACGATGCAATTGACGGTGTTTTGCGGCAACCCGGCTTCGGTCCCCCAGGAACGGATAACCGGGACCTCGGGAGCCGCTGCCGAAGGCAGAGTCCAGCCCAGAAGGACAACCAGGAGGCCGCAACCAAACCGCCGCCGACAGACCGTATTGGAGAGTAGGTGCATCATGCAAATCTGGCCAGGAATGGTATGTTTCTCGTGGTGCTGTACCATAGCCGCAATCCCTCCAGCAAGCGCTTTTGCCAGTTGCGGCATATTCACTTGCTGGAATCAGTTCAAACTTGACCCGAAGCGGCACCCCGCCTATCCACTCGCTCGTGATCACTTCACTTCTATCGCTGCAACTGGATTTCCCCATGCACGCCTGGTTCGCACCGGCCCTGGTCAGCACCGGGGTGTCTCTCGGGTTGCTGGTTTCGCCCACGGTGAGCGTCAGTGCGGAAACTAGTGAGAGGCCCCTCGTGAAGGGATTCGCCATTGAAAGAGTCCAGGAGAAACTCGACCGCGGACTAATCGCTCGCACGGTGGCAGGCGGCCAGATTTATCTCTCCTGGCGGTTGCTGGATTCAGATTCCCGGGATGCAGCCTTTAGCGTGTATCGCCGGTCGTCTGCCGGTGAAGTAAAGATCACCTCCCAACCGATCCGAAACACGACGGATTTTGTCGATGCGAACCCGCCTGCAGGAAATCTTGCATACTTTGTACGGCCAGTAATTGGGATAAAGGAAGGGGCAGCCTGCTCCGAAGTGAAGGCCGATCGCGGCGCGGCACCCTCGGATTTCATGGCGATCAAACTTACGGGAGAGCACACATTCCAAAAGCTGGCACTGGCCGACCTCGACGGCGATGGCCGGTATGACTACGTGCTCAAGCAGCCCAATGCGAACGTCGACCCGTACGAGCAGTATTGGAAGAAGTCCCCGGGCACCTACAAAATCGAAGCCTACAATTCGGATGGCAAGTTCCTCTGGCAAAACGACCTCGGTTGGTCTATTGAACAGGGGATTTGGTATTCGCCTTACGTAGTGTACGACTTTGACGGGGACGGTCGTGCCGAAGTGGCACTAAAAGCCGGCGAGGGGGATCCCCGCGACACGGACGGCCGGGTGCAATCGGGGCCGGAATTCGTGCTGATGCTGGATGGCTTGACCGGTCGCGAGAAGGGCCGGATCGATTGGCCTTCACGCGAGGGTTATGAGGGCTACAACCGATATTGCCGCAATCAGCTGGGTATAGCGTACCTCGACGGTAAAACCCCGTGCCTGCTGGTGCAACGGGGCACTTACAGCCTGATCAAGCTCCATGCATATGAGTTTCGGGATGGCCGATTCCACGAGTTGTGGAGCTGGCGAAGCACCCAGGAAACGCCCAGTTACAACGGCCAGGGGGCACATTGCCTGCGGGCGGGAGACATCGATGGCGACGGCCGCGACGAGGTGATCCTGGGTTCCGCTGTGGTGGACGACAATGGTCAAGGGCTCTGGACCTCCCGATTAGGCCACCCTGATCATGTCTACATAGGCGATCTCGACCCTGGACGGCCTGGCTTGGAGATTTACTACGGTATTGAAAGCCGACAGAAGCAGAATGGCATGTGCATGGTCGATGCAGCCACTGGGAAGATCTTGTGGGGGCTCGACCGGCCCACGCGCCACGTGCACGGGCAAGGACTCGTTGCCGACCTCGACCCGGCCCACCCCGGCTGCGAAACTTACAGCGCGGATACGGACGAAAAGAAGAACTTCGCCTGGGCGCTTCTGCATAATGCGCGTGGCGAAGTTGTCGGCCGGGAAGATCTGGGTGGCTTCGCCCCGAAAGCCGCCTATTGGGACGGCGACTTGCAGCGTGAATTGATCCGCGGAGGCAAACTTCAAAAGATCAACGGACTGGACTATTCACCCCGTATAGCCGGAACGATTGTAGGAATCGCAGACGTGGTGGGCGATTGGCGAGAGGAAATCATCACGACGTTGCCGGGCGAAATGCGTATCTATGTGACGCAAATCCCGGCCAAAGACCGGCGCGTATGCCTTATGCAGGATCCATTTTACCGGGCAGACATCTCCACCGCCTCACAAGGCTATTACCAGGTGCCCACACCCAAGACCCTGCCAGGGACTGAGGCAAGTCGGTAGCTGGTTCCGGCCAGATGATAAAGCGGCCATGAGACGAAGAGCTTTTCTACGACGATCCACACTGGGTGCTGCGGCGGTTTTCACGCCAACCCTTCTTGGGCGATCTGCCAAGCATTCGCGTGAGGCGGCCCACCCTGGAGTGAAACCCTTTGAACTGGACGAGACCGACATTCCAGAACTGCAGGCGGGGCTCAACTCCGGCAAATTTACCGCCGTTGGACTTGTCAAGAAATACACTTCCCGCATCGAGCGGATTGACCGCCAAGGTCCGGCAATTCGGTCGGTGATTGAGTTGAATCCGGACGCGCGGGAGATCGCTACGCGGTTGGACGAAGAACGCCGCGCGGGAACGGTGCGTGGCCCATTGCACGGCATTCCGGTCCTGATCAAAGACAACATAGACACGGGCGACAGGATGAACACGACCGCAGGGTCCCTGGCCCTGGAAGGTTCGCCTGCGCCAGGAGACGCCTTCGTGGTGGAGCGATTGAGGCGGGCAGGAGCCGTGCTACTAGGCAAAACCAATTTGAGCGAATGGGCGAATTTTCGCGGGAGCCGCTCCACCAGTGGCTGGAGTGCCCGAGGGGGACAGACCCTCAACCCGTACGTGCTGGATCGAAATCCCTCAGGCTCCAGCTCGGGCTCAGCCGCCGCAGTGGCGGCGAGCCTTTGTGCTGTTGCGGTCGGCACGGAAACGGACGGATCCATTCTCTCCCCGGCTTCATATAACGGCATCGTAGGACTGAAGCCTACGGTAGGCCTGGTAAGCCGATCGGGCATCATTCCGATTTCACGCAGCCAGGACACCGCTGGCCCCATGGGACGAACCGTGACGGACGTTGCGATTCTCCTGGGAGCAATGACCGGGGTGGACTCTGGGGATGCGGCCACAGAAGAGAGCCGTGAAAAGGTACGGCGAGACTATACCAGTTTTCTTCAGGTGGATGGCCTACGCGGGGCACGAATTGGCGTGGCCCGCCAGTATTTCAGATTTCCCGAGCGCGTCGCGTCAATCTTTTCCGAGGCCATCGCAGCCCTAAAATCCGCCGGGGCCGAACTCGTTGATCCCGTGCAAGCGCCCGGGTTCAGCGGCTTCAGCTCCCACGAGTCACTCGTGCTGCAATATGAATTCAAGACCGGTTTGAACAAATACCTGGCTGCACGTAAAGGTGCCCGAGCTCGCACGCTAAAAGAATTGATCGACTTCAACGAACGCTTTCGTGCGCAGGAAATGCCTTGGTTTGGACAGGAGCATCTTGTCCAATCGGAAGGACGTGGCCCGTTGACCGACCAGGTGTACTTGGATGCGTTGGAAGCAACCCGCAGGCTGACACGGAAAGAGGGAATCGATGCTGCAATGGACGAACACCGGTTGGATGCCATTTTGGTTCCGTCCGGAGGCCCCGCGCATGTAACGGACCTGCTGCTGGGAGACAGCGGCATGGGGTCAGGTTACTCCGTCGCGGCTGCCGCAGGTTACCCAAGCATCACCGTTCCTGCGGGTAACCTTCACGGCTTGCCGGTGGGCATTGCTTTCCTGGGCCGCGCCTGGAGCGAACCCGCCTTGCTGCGAATAGCCTACGCGTTTGAGCAGGCCACCCGGTTTCGTCGACCGCCGCGCTTCCGCGCCACCATTACCGCGACCTAGACGGGCTCAACACAGCTCGAGAAGACAGTTTTTCTTTACATTGTTCCTTGTGATCGTGGAGGGCATACTGCAAACCCAATGAAGACCCTTTCCGCATTTATGAAGCGCTTTGGACGCAGCGCATTAAGCCTATTCTTCGTAGTGCTCGGCCCCGGCCTGGTGTTTGGAGCCGCACGCCCGAACCTGCTGGTGATTCTCACCGATGACCAGGGACGCGGCGACTACAGCGCCTTTGGCACGAGCGACCTTCGCACTCCGGGCATTGACCGGATCTTCTGCGAGGGCATGGAATTTGTGAATTTCCGTGCCAACAGCCCCGTTTGCTCACCCACACGAGCTTCGCTACTCACCGGGCTCTATCCCGATCGCGCAGGTGTACCCGGGGTCGTTCGGACACACGCGGCGGACTCATGGGGGTATCTGCGACCGGACGTCAAACTCCTCCCAAGAGTGCTCAAGCAAGCGGGTTACCACACGACGCTGATTGGCAAATGGCATCTCGGCCTGAAGACACCGAATACTCCAAACGAGCGAGGCTTTGATTACTTTCATGGATTCCTCGGCGACATGATGGACGATTACTGGACCCACCAACGGCATGGAATCAACTACATGCGCCGCAACGGCCGGGTGATCCAACCGGAAGGCCACGCCACCGATATCTTCACCGACTGGGCCTGCGAATACCTGGAAACCAGGGCTAAATCGCGCCAACCCTTTTTCCTAATCCTGGCCTACAACGCACCGCACGACCCGATTCAGCCGCCTCCTGACTGGGTAGAACAAGTGAAGAACCGCCAGCCTGGAATAACTGACCGGCGGGCCAAGCTCGTGGCATTAATTGAGCACCTGGACGCAGGCATTAGCCGCGTGTTGGCGACCCTGGACCGCACCGGCCTCAGTGATCGCACCCTGGTGGTGTTTACGTCTGATAACGGGGGAGTCGTGGGATACCAAGCCAATAACGGGCGGTGGCGCAGCGGCAAACAGCATGTCTACGAGGGAGGTTTGCGGGTGCCCTTCGCCGCGCGTTGGCCGACAAAGATTCTCCCTGGTTCGCGGAGTGAGCTGCCCGCGGTAACCATGGACTTGTTTCCCACGTTGTGCGAGGCCGCTGGAGTGCCGCCTGCCGAAGGAATCGACGGCGTGAGTTTTCTGCCGACGCTCTTGGGTGGGGCTGAAGGCCGACCGACCCGGGAGCTTTATTTCGTCCGGCGCGAAGGTGGAGCGCCTTACAGCGGCAAGACCATCGAAGCACTGATCCGAGGTGATTGGAAGCTACTTCAAGACAGCCCGTTTGCCCCTCTGGAACTCTACAATCTAAGGGAGGACCCTCAGGAAACCACCAACCTGGCGGAACGAGAGAAGCAGGTCTTCATCGAACTTTCCGCCGGGCTCCGCAGACGGATTCAGCTTGGTGGGCAAGTTCCCTGGCAAGCTATCCCTGACAAATGAATCGGCCAGCCGCACCATGGGTGCTTTCCATTTGATTGTTACGGGCCAACATGATTCATTCTGGCCTCGATGATGGCCAAACGAGTCATTCCGTGCCTGGATGTGCACGACGGCAAAGTCACTCGCGGGGTTCAGTTCGGTCGCGCGGAAGCGGGCGAATTGCGCAATGTGGGCGATCCCGTCGAGCTGGCCAAGAGGTATAATGACCAAGGCGCAGATGAGATGGTGTTCTTTGATATCACTGCGAGCGCCCATGGTAGGAACACGATGGTGGATGTAATCGAGCGCACAGCCGATCATTGCTTTATGCCCTTGACGGTCGGTGGCGGTCTAAAGTCCGTGGACGACATGTACACCATGCTCCGGGCCGGGGCCGACAAGATCAGCATCAACTCCTCAGCGATTGCCAAACCGGATTTGATCCGGGCCGGGGCTGAGAAATTCGGCAGCCAATGTATCGTGGTTTCTATCGATGCCAAACGTATCGGGCCAGACCAATGGGGTGTCTTTGCCCAGGGCGGCCGCAAGGCCACTGGCCTCGATGCAGTCGAGTGGGCCCGCAAAGCAGTCGCCTTGGGTGCCGGTGAAATTGTGCTTAACAGCATCGACGCCGACGGGACCAAGGCCGGTTTCGACCTAGTCATCACGCGCCGGATCAGCGAGGAAGTCGGCGTGCCGGTAGTAGCCAGCGGCGGCGCTGGGAGCCTGGAACACATGGCCGACGTGCTCTTGGAAGGCAAAGCTGACGCCGTCCTCGCGGCGAGCATCTTTCACTTTGGCAGCTACACGGTGGCGGATGTGAAACAATTTCTGGCGTCCAGAGGCATCCCGGTGCGGCAGGTGTGACGGCTTAACGGTTTGGCGGGGATGAAGGCTGGAAGGAGAAAGAACCCCACAAAACAAGAGACCCCTGCCCCGCCGTGCGGCAGGACAGGGGCCAAATGGGGGATGGGAGTTCGCCATGCTCTCTTTCCCGGGCTGACATTAGGCGCACCCGCCAAAGCGGGGCTGCCAGCTTCCCGACGCTATTCTCCACGGCTAGCGGAGTTTCCGGCCTCGTAGCAGGGCCGTCCAACGCCTTGCGGCAATTGAATTATTGAGTGAGGCTTTTCAGCTCGCTTGGACTGGTGGTTGCGCCACCGGTTTGCGAACCAGGCGAAGACACATCTGTGATTTGTGGTCGCGTCTTCACCGCTTAGCGCCGGGTCAGCCACCGCGGGTAGCGGTGCGTTTGCCCGGTGCCACGGGTCTCGCCTCTTATCTCGCAGGTTGCCTTTCATCCACAGTCCAGCGACAGCATTTTGACTATCGCCGGCTTTTTGGAAGGTTTTCACGGGTTGTGCCGAAACCTTGTGTCCTTCCCAGCGCGAGGGCTCATTTTGTTCCGCCTTTCGGCGATTTTCGTTTGGCGGGCCTTGCGTTGAGGCCGCCAGAGCCACCCGGCCGTGCTGATGCACAGTAGCAACCGAATACCCTCTGGGTAACTGCGATTCGTCCGGACCCGAAACCAGCCCGGACTACTTGACTCGGCTCGGAACGGTTTCTCATCGCTCCTGACCGCACAGTTCCTTTTTCGCGTGTACTGACGATGCGCGAACACCGCCAGAGGAACTGGTGAATACTGCCTCCGGCCACGGTCTTTAAACCGCTTTCAGAGGGGCTGAACCAACCAGCCTGGTCCAACCTTTCCCCAGTCACCTGGGATTATCCTGGAAATGTCCGAACGCAATCTGTTGAAGGCGTCCGTCACTTCGCTTCTTTCAATGAACTATAGAGAGGTTATCACGGAAATAGAATCCGACAATCAAAACTTATGCACAACTTATTCACCAAACACACCGAGCTGTAACCATAAGAATAAAATACTCTGATCTACAAAAAATTAGCCTAAACCCTAAGAATTCCGCCTAAAATTGGGAACACTGCCTTTTTCCGAGTCGTCCAGGCGAACGCGACCGACGCAGGAGAGTCCGCGAAGCCGGGTGATATGTGCGAGGTAAAACTCGCGACTTCTATTGCGAAAAAAGCCCGTCGGGGAGGTGGGCTATTTGCGCTTGAGCACAGCTTTAGTGTCGGCCTGAATTTGCTCCAGGTCCGGTCGCAATTCCTCTTTGGTCTTGCGATCCATGCGGTCGATAAAGAGAACACCGTGGAGGTGATCGACTTCGTGCTGGACGGCGCGCGCGAGCAACCCGCCGCACTTGAAGCGGATCGCCTGCCCATCCTGGTCAAGCGCCTTGACCTCGACGCCTTCGGGGCGGGTGATGTCGGCGTAGACTTCCGGAAAGCTGAGGCATCCTTCAGGGCCAATGACGGAGTTGCCGAAGGGCCGGATCTCGGGGTTGACGAGGACGAGAGGCATGGCGGAATCAACATCGACTGCCTGGCCGTCAATTTCGAGGGTGGAAGGGCGATCGGACACGCCGCGCACATCAATGATCGTGAGTTGCAGGGCGACGCCGACCTGCTGGGCGGCGAGGCCAATGCCATGCGCTGCATGCATGGTCTCGAACATATCCCCGATCAACTGCTTTATCGCGGGCGTGATGGATTCTACCAGTGCTCCTTTCTTGCGGAGCACCGGCGTGCCGTATTTGACAACTTCGAGAACCATGTCGAGTCACCGTGGCTCAGGAAGGCCAGTTGCGCAACATGATTGCTAGGTCGGAGATTGCGGGACTCTGGCCGGTGCGCACATAGAAGCCACTGGTGGTGACACCGGCGAGCAGGCTCTGTTGCGTGGAGAGCCCGAGAAGCTTGCCGAGGCAGAACCCGGTGTTGAAATGATCGCCAGCACCCGTGGTAATCTTCGGTTTCGGGGTAAAGGGCCCCTCCACAAGGTGCAGTCCATCGGAGCCGGAGGCCAGGGCGTAAGCGGTGGGATGAACGACCAGCGTATCGATCGGTAGACGCCGATGGAGTTCCTGACAGAGCCGCCGCAAACCTTCGGGCGAGTGGTCACTGGTATTGAAGCCGAGAGTCCTGCCTACTTCGTCGCTTTCCTTCTGGTTCAAGCCGAGGATCACGTCGAAATACTTCTGGAACTCAACGATTAAATCGAGCGCGCGCAGGATATCCTCCCGGGTGCGTTTTTCCGGGTCCGCAAGGTCCACAAACAGCTTGCGGCGCGGTCCCTTCATGGCGGGGCAAATCTCCTTGAGCACGGCAGCCCAGATATCGCTCATATAGGTAAGCATGGTCCAGTTGACGCAGCCGACGAGATCGGCACTGCCAAAGCTGGCGGCATATTTATCTTGGCCGAACCGGGTCTTGATATTGTCCCAGTTCATCTGTTTGAGCGATTGATGCTTGCCGAGCATAATCTTGCCGTCCTCGAACTCCAGGGCGTCGGTGTAACCAGGCTCAGCAATGGAGTAGACCTCGGCGCGCTTGGCGAAATCGGCAAATACCGGGTGCAGGTTCGGGTAGCCGAGGATACCGAGGTAGGTAACCTTGAGGCCCAGGCTAGCGAGGGCGTTAGCCATGATGGGACCGTTACCACCAAGCTTGGTAAGTTGGCTGACAAGTTCAATGTTCGTGCTTTTGCCGGCAGCGGCTGCAAGCCGTTCGGCCAGTTGAGCTATGGTCGGGAGGCGGGAGTATTTTTCGGCGTCTTCACGCTTGTCAACGACGTGGAGGATTTCATCAACGAATCCGTCCAGCCCGACGAATGCGGTCATGTGGGAGGCTCGATCGATCCCGGCGGAGAGCAAGGCGGCAGTCTGTTCGCGAAGTTCAGCAGTATTCATGTTCATTCGTTCTAAAAACCAAAAACCAGGTTGACAAAAACAAGGGATTCCCGATCCACAACGCGCGGTTTCGCGAAGCCCAGAGAAAACGTCTCCCGGGCATGGGCGAATCCAGGCACGGCATTTACATCACAAATGAATAGCAAATCCCATGTGGCAGTAAAGCTTCCTGATGCAGCAGGCGGGCTCAATCCGGGCTGATTCCCAGGATGCCGAGGATGCGTTCGAGTTCGGCGTCGCTGAAAAAGCTGACTTCCAGGGCACCTTTGCCCTGGGAATATCGAAGGTGAACCTTGGTGCCCAACCGTTCGCGCAACTGATTCTCGAGACTGGCTACGTGCGGATCGCGGGCGGAAGCTATGGGCACGGCCTTGGTTACCGTGGAAGACTCACGCTGCTGGAGGTGCTGCACCAGCGCCTCAGCCTGGCGGACATTCATCCCGTCGCGGAGGACACGCTCGGCAACCACCTGCTGATGTTTCTCTCCGGCCAGACCCATAATGGCCTTGGCGTGGCCCACGGAGAGGCGGCCGTCGCGAACGTAACCCTGGATTCCTGGGGTCAGCTTGAGGAGGCGAAGCGCATTGGCAACGGCGGCGCGGCTCTTGCCGACCTTGGTGGCTACCTCCTCCTGGGTCAACTGGAACTGCTCAATCAACTGGGCATAACCCTGAGCTTCCTCGACCGGGTTGAGATTCTCACGCTGCAGGTTTTCGATGAGGGCCAGTTCGAGAACGGCGCGGTCATCGGCCTGCCGAATGAGAATCGGCACTTCGGGGAGCCCGAGCAATTGAGCGGCGCGCCAGCGGCGTTCACCGGCGATCAACTCCAGCCAGCCGTCGTGCTCACGAACGATGAGCGGCTGAACGATGCCCTGTTCTTTGATGGAATCCGCCAATTCGCGGAGTGTCTCGGCGGGAAAATCCTTGCGGGGCTGGAGCGGGCAAGGCCGAATCCGATCCAGCGGAACGCGCTGGACGCCGTCCTGAGCAGCCGCAGGAGCGGCCGGGGCGGGATGCGGAAGCGCGGTGGTTACAGTCGCCAAGCCGGGGGGTTTGCCGACGGGGCTGCCGCCCAGCAACGCTCCCAGGCCGCGACCCAAAGCTGGCTTTGCCATGGGTTCAGAGTGTCCAACCGCGTCACAGATGTCAAATTCAGTCCGGGAGGTCCGGGAAGAAAAAATGGCGGAGCCTGGCGCGTGATGGGGACTGACCTTATCCTGACCCGGTGAGTCACAAAAGCGGAAAGATCACAGCGATGATCGCCGGGTTCCATGGCCGACAGCTGGACCCTCATTACTTGGCGTTTATGGACTATTTCAACCAGGGCTGCTTTTTTGAGGCCCACGAGGTGCTCGAAGACCTGTGGCTGCAAGATCGACAGGGGGTGGATGGGAGTTATTATAAAGGCCTGATCCAATTGGCCGGGGCGTTTGTGCATGTGCAGAAAGGGCGGGTTGGACCGGCGAAGGCCCTCCTGGAGCTGGCGGAGCGCAACCTCCAGAAGTATCCACCCCTCCATTACCGTTTGGATCTATCGAGCGTGCAGAGCCTGATCGCACAATGGCTCGGACGACTGGAGTCGGAGGGGCTGCCTCTGGCGGGTGCACCCCTACCCGTGCTCCAAACCGTGGATGGGGAGCCGCCGCTCCGCTAGACTTCCATCAACATCCGCGCGGGGTTTTCGATGACCTCTTTGATGCGGCGCAGGAAAGTGACTGCTTCGCGTCCATCCACCAACCGGTGATCATAAGTCAGGGCTACGTACATCATAGGCCGTATGACCACCGCACCCTGGTGAGCCACGGGACGTTCCTGGATGGCGTGTAAGCCCAGGACGCCGCTCTGAGGAGGATTGACGATCGGGGTGGATAACAACGATCCGAAGACTCCACCGTTGCTGATCGTGAAAGTGCCGCCCTGCAACTCCTCAATCTTGAGCTTGTTCTCCCGGGCACGTTTTCCGTAATCGGCGACAGCAGTTTCGATTTCAGCGAAACTCATGCGTTCGGCGCTGCGCAAGATAGGCACCACCAAGCCTTTGCCGCCGCCCACCGCAATACCGATATCAAAGAAGTTGTGATACACGATGTTGGTGCCACGGATCTCCGCATTCAGGGCGGGGAATTGTTTCAAGGCGTCAATTACCGCCTTTACGAAGAAGGACATGAAACCGAGCTTCACCTGGTAACGCTGAAGAAAGGCCTCGCCATGCTCCTTGCGCAAAGCCATGACGCGAGTCATGTCGATTTCATTGAACGTGGTGAGGAGAGCCGCGGTGTGCTGGGCTTCGACCAGGCGCTCCGCCACAGTGCGGCGCAATCGGCTCATAGGCACGATCTCCTCTTCCCGCGCCGTCTGGACATCTGGGGCGGCGACAGGCTGGCTGACGGGATTCGCACTTGAGGGCGCAGCTAACTCCACCGACGTCTGAGTAGCTTTCCCCAAGTCCACAACTCGCTGGACATCCTCTTTGAGAATCCGGCCTCCGGGCCCGGTGGCCTGCACCTGCTCCGGGCGCAACCCATGGGCGGCCATCAAGGCTTCGGCCGCGGGCATCACCCGAGGCTCGGCGGAACGTTCTTCGGATTTTGGCTCGGACCTAGTTTCGGGAGTCTTATCCATCTTGGCCTCCAGCTTGCGAGCCGGGGCAGACGCCGCGCCTTTGCCCAGAACGCCGATAACCTCGCCGACCCTAGCCGTCTCGCCCTTCTGCTTCAGGATGGAGGTCAACGTACCAGCTTCGGGAGCCGGGAGTTCCACCGTCGCTTTCTCGCTTTCGAGTGTGACGACCGGCTCGTCCTTGCGAACGGTGTCGCCGGGCTGTTTGAGCCAGGCCCCGATCTCAACCTCGGCTATGGACTCACCAACTTCGGGCACTTTTAATTCGATGGACATGGTGGTGTTGAACAGGATGTTTTTTCGGAGTTACTTGTCGCCGAAGGCCTGGGCCAGAATTTCGGCCTGCTCGTGTTTATGGCGGCGGTGCGAGCCGGTGGAGGGCGTAGCCGATACCGAGCGGGCCACGCTGGAAAACGGACGACCGCAAAGTGTGTCACCAAACTGAATACGCATATAATTGCCCGCGCCCATGTTGGCCGGCTCTTCCTGAACCCATAAGACCGGCGCACCCGCCGGATACCCATCGAGTGCGGCTTCGATAAGATCGTGGCGGAGCGGGTAGAGTTGCTCGATCCGCAGGATCGCCACGTCGGCAAGGTGCTTGTCCTCGCGGTATTCCGCAAGGTCATAAAAAACCTTGCCGGTGCAGAGGAGAATGCGGCGCACCTGCTCCTTGGGGGGAGCCTCAGGATCGGCCAGCACCCTCTCAAAGCGTCCGTGCTGGCAGTCGTCGAGCGAGGAAACCACCTTGGGATGCCGAAGGAGACTCTTGGGCGTCATGACGATGAGTGGTTTACGCCAGGGCCGGAGCACTTGGCGACGCAAGCAGTGAAAGTACTGGGCCGGGGTGGTGGGATAAACCACCTGGATATTGTCCTCGGCAGAGAGCGCCAGAAAGCGTTCCAGTCGGGCGCTTGAGTGCTCGGGTCCCTGCCCTTCGAACCCGTGCGGCAGCAGGAGGACCAAACCACTGAGGCGTTGCCACTTGTCCTCGGCGCTGGCAATGAACTGGTCCACAATTGGCTGGGCAACATTCCAAAAATCACCGAACTGGGCCTCCCACAGGACGAGGCCATCCGGGTAATCCAAACTATACCCATACTCAAAACCGAGCACCCCTACCTCAGACAACGGGCTGTTGTAGATCTCGAGAGGCGCCTGGCCAGGGGCCAGGTGCTGCAGGGGCATCCAACGGCGACCGTCCTGGAAGTCGTGGAGAACCGAGTGTCGATGGCTGAAGGTACCACGCTCGCTGTCCTGACCTGTCAGCCGCACTGGGATCCCTTCCACCGAAAGGCTCGCGAAGGCCAGGCTCTCGGCTGCTGCCCAATCCAAGGGTGCCTGCCCGGAAACCATTTGTGCGCGTCCCTCCAGCACCTTTCTAATTTTCGGATGGGGATGAAATCCATCGGGAAGCCGGGTTTGCAGTTCCAGCAGGTGTGCCAAGTGTTCGCGCTCCACACCGGTAGTGACTTCGTCGACCCCAGCATCCAATCCGCCCTTGTACCGCGCCCAAATGCTACGAATGTGATCCGCCGCAGGTTGCGGTTTGCCGCTCTGTGATTCGGAGAGTTCTTTCTCGAGCCAATCACGTCGCCGGGCGGCGATGAGGTCGGCATCTTCCTCGGTGATCCCGCCGAGCTTGAGCAGGTGATCAAGGTAGCCCTCACGAACGGACTTTCGCTTGGCAATCGCACGATACAGGACCGGCTGGGTGAAGGCCGGCTCGTCACCTTCGTTGTGGCCCAACCGGCGGTAGCCATACATGTTGATGACAACATCGCGCTGGAACTCGTACCGGAAGTCCATTGCGAGCCGGACCACCTGGGCCACCGCTTCCGGGTCTTCGCCGTTCACGTGGAAGATCGGGATCTGCAGCATTTTGGCAATGTCGGTTGCGTAGGTGGTTGACCGGGCTTCCTCCGGCCCGGTGGTAAAGCCGATTTGGTTGTTAATCACCACGTGCAGCGTACCGCCGACAGCATAGCCGCGAAGCTGGCTCAGGTTCAAGGTCTCCTGCACCACGCCTTCGCCGGCGAAGGCGGCATCCCCGTGAATCAGCAACGCCATACCCAATTGACGGGCTTTATCCCCCACGCGATCCTGCTTGGCCCGAGTGCGACCGAGCACCACGGGGTTGACGATCTCGAGATGGCTGGGGTTGAAACAGAGAGACAAGTGGATCGTCTGCCCTTGGGTAGTGATCCAATCCGTGCTGTGGCCCAGGTGATATTTCACGTCACCGCGGCCGGAATAGTAACGCCAGTCCGAGTCCGCGTATTCACGGAAGATTTGCCGTGCACTCTTCCCCATGATGTTGGCCAGTACGTTGAGGCGTCCGCGATGGGCCATACCCAGGACCACCTCCCGGAGGCCCTGCTCGCCGGCTTTTTCGATTGCCAGGTCCAGCAACGGGATCAAACTCTCCGAGCCGTCCAGAGAGAAGGATTTGGCACCCACGAACTTCTTACGAATGAACTCCTCGAAGGTTACGGCATCGGTGAGTTTCGTCAGGATGCGCAATTGCTCCTCGCGAGTGAGTTGGAGGCGGTTTTCAGTGGACTCCATGCGGCGCTGGAGCCAGCGCCGCACGCTCAGGTCGTCGATGTGCATGTACTGCACGCCGATCGAGCGGCAATAGGTGTTGCGCAGCCGCTCAAGGAGGCGTCCGAGAGTGAGCGAGCCTTCGTATTGAAACGTCTCAGCGTACACCGGAAGGTTCATGTCGGCCTCGGTGAAGCCGAAGAACTCTGGCGTGAGTTCCGGAGGGACCGCACGAGGAAGCCCCAGCGGGTCCACCTGCGCGATGCGGTGGCCGCGTACGCGGTAGAGGCGGGTGAGCAGATACACCCGGTCTTGCATGGCAGCGATTTCGGCATCGGCCAACCGGTTGACGGACCGCTGGGATTTGGCCTGAGGCGGGTTAAAGAGACTGGCCGCTTGAAAGGAGGGACGAAAACGTGGCTGCGGAAAGCGCAATTCATCCTCGGCGAGTTTGGAAAAGTAGCTCTGCCAGTCAGGCGAAACCGAGGCAGGGTCGCGCAAATAGTCTTCGTAAAGCGCCTCAACGAAGGCGAGATTCGCAGGCCCCGGCCCAGCGGGAGGATGATTGGCAGCCATGATTCAAAGCTGAAAGTTCAACGGCAACACAAACCCCGGTTTATTTAGTTGCGGGACGCACCCGCAGTTGCAGGGTAGAGATGACTTCCCGCACCCCGTCAGTTTCCATGACCAGGAGCATCGCCTCGCTAATCTCCTCGCGGGTATTAACCGCACCTGACAGAGTAACCACCCCGGCGGTGGTGTTGACCGAAATGTCGACGGCAGAGAGGTCCTTGTGGGCAATCAACTTGGCCTTAATGGCGGCAGTGATGCGGGCGTCGGCCGTGGCATCGGCAATTGCCTGGCCGGCCTGCTCCGCTTTCCGGCGCACGACCTGGCCGCTGCGGGCGAGTTCCTCTTTGATGTCGTCCGGGGTAAGATTGAGGGTGCGCAGTTGCTCCTGGATGCCGGTGCGCGCTTGTTTGGCGGTCTGGTCGATCTTTGAGGCGGTGTCCCGAACAATGGTGCCGCCCTGGTTGGTGTTGTAAACCCAGAAAGCCGCGACACCGATCGCGACGCCAATCACTAATGCGAGGAAAGTCTTCACGGTAACGTTACCCCTAGGTTACCCCCTCAGACGCTCAAGTCAATTCAGGGGGAATGTTTAAGTTACCGCCGCCGGGGTGTCCGCCGGTTCCGGAGGGAGGTTTCGCCGACCTGCGCCGCGGCCATGATAGGCGAGCAGGAAATACAGCAGCACGGCGGCACATGCCGCCGCCAGGCCACCCCAAAAGACCGGCCAACGAGTGGTCTCCGTCGTCACCGTCCGGAACCATAACCCAATGCCCAGGTATCCCACGAGGTTGCCCACCCCGCCGGTCATCAGCCACATCAAGGCCTGCGCCCGGGCACGCCAGGCGGTGTCGACGCGCTCGTTCAGGTAGATCTGGACGGTCACAAAAAACAAGGTGTAAGTGATACCGTGCAAGAAGATGCCCGCCAACAGCCAGAGCCGCGTATCCAGCGCGCAAAAACAGAACCGGGTCACCCCGAAAACCAACCCCGCGCCCATAATCCACTTCAAGCGCCATTTCGCCATTACTCCTCCAAGGGCGAACATAGCGAACAACTCGGTCACCTGGCCCAGTGACATCCAGGCGGACGTGTGGGTAAAACCGGATTGCGCGAGATGCGGCGGGGTGTAGGGATAAAAACCGGCAATGGGGATACTGAAGAGCGCCGTGGTAATAAAAACCACGCGGTGATCGCGGTTCCGAAGCAGTGTCAGCGCGTCCCACCCCATGCGCTCGCTGAATCGCACAGGGCCCGTGAGCGGTGGCGGTGGCACAGAAGGCAGGAAGAAAGTAAAAGCTGCGAGCAGCACCCACGTGAAAGCGGCGCTGTAACCGGAGATGGGTGAAGCATCGGCGTGCAAGCCGCTGATCACCCAGCAACCACACATCCAGCCAAACGTCGCCGCCGCCCGAATAGGCCCAAACTCGCGTTGCGAATTCTTGAGGCGGGAAAAAACGATGGTGCTGGAGATGCTGCCGGTGGGGGTAGCGCAAATGGAATAAACCTGGATGGTTAGCAAGACCGCCCACGCGGGCCACCCGCGGGCAATACTCCAAGTGGCCAACGCCAGGGATATCCCGCTGGCTGCCGACAGCCAGCGCAGGACGCTCACCGGCGAAGCGTGACGATCGGCCATGGCCCCAAAAATCAAAGGTGACACAAACGCCGCCAACGCAGAGGTCGCAAAGGCGTAGGGCCGGAGCGAGTCCAGGTTGTGGGCGGCCAGCAGACGGCTGAGGGGCACCAACCACATACCTGTGGCCATGGACTGCAGAAAGAACATCGCCGAAAGTTCGGCGTATTCCGCTCCGCGGGTATGGATCTTAAACACCTGGATGGGGGACCCGAGCTGGGGACGTTTTCAAGTTGAATGAGCCCGCGGCGGCGCCATCGATGGTGGCGGGCCGTCTAAAGCGACGTCTCCCGAGGAACACCCGAGAAACGAGCGAAACTCGGTTGCAGCGATCATCAGCCCTCCTCAGGCGATGGATAGTTTTGCGCGCTGTTGGACGGGTTTGGCCGGGGCGAGTTCCGCTCGAATCCGCGCCAGCGTTAGTTCGAGAGTAAGACCGTACTTCTGGCGCAGATCCTCGACACTGCTGGCATGCTCGATGAACTGGTCGGGCCAGCCGATCTGAATCACCGGGGTAAACACCCGCTTCTCGTTCAGCACTTCGAGGACCGCGCTGCCGTAACCACCCTGGACCGCGTGATCTTCCAGGGTCACCAGAACCTCTGCAGCACGGGCGAAGAATTCAGTGGTGCCGGCATCGATAGGCTTGATAAAGCGCGGGTTGACGACTGCAACATCATAACCTTCAGCGATCAACTGGTGGGCCGCCTGGCGTCCCAGGCTCATCATGTTGCCCAGAGGGAAAAGCGCGACTTTTCGGCCACCATTGTTGGAAAAACTTTGGATGACTTCGGATTTACCCACCTCCAAGAGCCTCGGCTGTTCCTTGATGGGCACCCCTTCCGCTGGGCCTCGGGGGTAGCGAATGAAAGTGGGATGCCGCTCATGAGTGGCGGTAAACATCATGTCCACGAACTCGTCTTCGTCCTTAGGCGCCATCAGGATGCAGTTTGGCACGTGCCTCAAGTAGGAGATATCAAACAATCCGTGATGTGTCGGCCCATCCTGCGCGGACAAGCCGGCCCGATCCATGCAGAAGAGAATTGGCAGATCCTGAAGCGCGGCGTCATGCACGATGATATCGTAAGCGCGTTGGAGGAAGGTGGAATAAATGGCGCAGACGGGATGATAACCCATGGTAGCCAGGCCGCAGGCAAAGAGAACAGCATGCTCCTCGGCGATGCCGACATCATAATAACGGTCAGGCATCGCCTTTTCCAGGATTTTCAGGCTGGTGCCGCTGGGCATGGCGGCGGTGATGCCGACCAAAGTATTGTCTTTCTGGCAAAGCTTAACCATGGCGTGGCCGAAGACGTCCTGCCAGTTGGGCGGAGTACCGGCTTTGACGGGAGGAGTGGCGCCGGTGGTCACGTCGTAGGGCCCAAGACCGTGAAACTTCTCCGGGTTCATTTGGGCGGCCTCGTAACCTTTGCCCTTTTTAGTCAGGACATGGATCACAATCGGATGATCGCAGGTCTTGGCGAACTCCAGGGTCTGGATCAAGAGCGGCAGGTCATGCCCATCGATCGGGCCCAGGTAACGCAAGCCCATCTCCTCAAAAATCAAGCTGCTGCCATAACCCCCGCGCCCATCGGTGGCGGTCGTATTCTGTTGCAGCCCAACTTCGGCCAGCGCACCTTTGAAACCTTCCTCGGCCTTGTGGGCGAGTTTCAAGGCGACATCGCCTTTGGGTAGGCGGCGCAGAAAACGTTCGAAGTCACGGGCGAGCTTGTTGTAGGAGGGATGGGTAATCAGCTTGTTGAGGTAGCTGGAAATGGCGCCGACGTTCTTGGCGATGCTCCACTCATTGTCGTTGAGAATGCCGATGAATCGCTTGGTGGTCTGAGAGATATTGTTAAGCGCCTCGAAAGAGATCCCGTTCGTCAAAGCTGCATCGCCGAAAATGGCAACCACATTTTCATCAGTGCCGCGGCGATCACGACCCGCGCAAATACCGAGGGCGGCGGAAAGGGCGGTACCGGCGTGAGCGGCTCCGTAAGCGTCGTGTTCGCTCTCTGCCCGCAAGGCAAAGCCACTCAACCCCCCCGTCGTTCGAATGGTGTCAAAGCGGTTCCGACGCCCGGTAAGCAATTTGTGCACATAAGCCTGGTGGCTGACATCCCATACAAACTTGTCCTTCGGGGTACTGAAGACGTAGTGGAGAGCCAAGGACAATTCCACCACACCGAGATTCGGCCCCAGGTGGCCGCCGTTCTTGGCGAGAACGGTGATCATTTCCTGGCGAATCTCCAAGGCAAGCTGCCCCATCTGTTCCATCGTCAGCTTTTTGACGTGAACAGGGCTGTCGACCATCTCAAGGTATCGGCTCATAGAAAGACTAGTCGGATTGCGAATCGCCGGATGGAAACGGTTTGAGTTTCAGGTCGCCAGCAGAGGTTTTTTCCAAGACTTGGATTTTCAGTTCCGCCTCAGCCAGCTTCTCCTGGCAGGCCTTAGCTAGCCAGGTGCCTTCCTCATACTTGGCCAAAAGGCTTTCCAGCGCCAAATCTTCGGATTCCATCGCTTCAACGATGGACTCGAGTTTCTTCAGCGCTTCTTCAAAAGGCAATTCGCATGCCTTGGCAGGAGCCACTTGCCCCGCCGCTTTTGTCGTATTCGGCACGTTTTTCAAACTAAGGCAAAAGCCACTGCCCGTCCAGCGCGGAGTCTCGGGTCAAACCACGACCTCTCCGAGGACACACCGTGGGCTGGCCGGGACAGACAGACAGGTCAGCCACCGTTCCACCTCGTCAATGGTGCTGTCTGGAGTTGATGTTCCCGCTGTAACTCCAACGGTTCTAACCCCATCGAACCAGTCTGAGCACATGTCGGAGGCGGTTTGTACCTGGTAAACACGGGAACAATAACGGCGGCAGGTATTCACCAACTCCCGCGTGTTGTTGCTGTGCGCACCTCCGATCACGACCACCACCTCCACCTGTTGTGCCAACTCGACGGCGGCATGCTGGCGTTGTTTCGTCGGCCGGCACACCGTGTCCACCAGGCGTACGTCGGAAGTTGGAAAGCGACGGCGCACGATCGCCACCAAATTCCGGACGCGCTCGATCGGCTGGGTCGTCTGCGCCACCAGGCCAAGCTTTGGATGCCCGACAAGCCGCGCAACATCCGTTTCCCCCAGGATCACGTCGAACTCCTCCAGATCCTCCGTCATGCCTCGCACTTCGACATGTTCCTGTTTCCCAATGATGACGGGGTAATAACCCTCGGCTACCAGTCGGGAGAGCGCCCGGTGCGCAAGGGTCACCAAGGGGCAGGTAGCCTCCGTGACGTGCAATCCCAGAAGCCGCGCCTGAACCTTGGCTTTTTCCGATGCGCCATGCGCCGTGACCATCACCTCGGTCGTCGAGGCTTCGGACGGATTCTGCGCAATACGAATTCCACGCGCCCGCATATCTTGGAGAACGGTTTCGTTGTGCACCAGGTCTCCCAGCACCGTGAGTGGCGCCAGGCACGCCTGGCGATGAGCCAGCGCGATAGCGTCGCGGACACCGAAGCACATGCCGAGATGTTCTGCACGAATGATCTTAAGCCGGGAAGAAGTCTGCATAATTCAAGGTCAGGATACTTGATATTTAACTTTGCATCACAAAGTATATGACCCAGCGGGGTCTTTTTTTGTTCAATCAGTTTGCCTACGATTTCGGTTTGGCCTGTTGGACAATAGCCTCCAGCAGGCTGATATAACCGGTGAATGCTTTGCGGCCGGCCGCAGTCAGGGCGCAAGTGGTGAGGGGGCGGTTCTTCTCGAATGACTTGGTCACCGAGATATAACCGGCCTCCTGTAAGGTTCGAATATGCGACGTGAGGTTCCCATCGGTCATGGCCAGCGCATCGCGCAATTCAGTGAACGAAAGTTCGGGATTTGCAGCCAGCATGGACATGATAGCCAAGCGCCCCTTTTCATGGATCACCCGGTCAAGTTGGAGAAATGGTTCCGGGTTCACGAGACGTTCCTGCGCGATTCTGTGAAATACAGGTACACGCCATAGGCCAGATGGAGGACACCAAAGAAGGCGCCCATCAGCCCATGCCCCAGACCGATCCAGGTCTGGGGACTTGCGGGCGAGATCAGCACGCAGGACAGCCCGCCGAGAATCAGAATCCAGCCAAACAACTTCACACCACGGGGCATGAAGAAGCCGGCCGCGTGCAAGGCGCAACCGTATAGCACTGCCCAGGCACAAGGCAACATGATCAGGCCGTACCATCCCGGAACTGTGCCCGTGGCAGCGAACGCCGGTTGAACCGACCGTTCCTCCAGCACCAGCAGTAGCACGCCCACGAGGCAACCGGCGGTCAGCGCCGGCAGCGTGGCCTGCGCGACCCGCCGGGCCGGCGGCGACCAAAAAGGTTCGGCCTCCTTCCAGGCCTGTCGTCGAACCAGGAGCAACACACCAGCCACCGCAACCACCGCCACCGCATACCAGTAGGCTACGAAAGACACCGGGCTGGAAATGTTAATTACGCGCCCGATCACCGCGGCGGTCAAACCCACCACCCCGGCATAGATCATTACCGGCGCCAACGCCCGCCGATAAACGGCGGACCGTTCCATCAACGTGCGGATCACCTGCAAATGTTCGGCAGCCAAATGCGATTCCATGGATTTACTTTGCACTACAAAGCATATCCTCGCAAGCTTTTTTTGGTGTGGATCAAGTGCGAAAAGCGATCCTGAGCCGACGGCGGTTCACCGGCATTCAGTGGGCGGAACCCGGCTTCAGCGACTGGACTTTGCGATCGAGTTCGTCGAGTCGGAATCGGACGCTGGAGATGTAAGGGGCTTCCCCTTCAGTCCAGTGGCCATAGGTGGTGGTCACGAAAGTTCCATCCGGCAACACTTCCACGCCGGGATACGCGCAATCGGCACCCTTGGTGTTGTCCATCAGGCGGACGCGATACTGGCCTTCGCGGCCATGTTCGATGTCTTCGAAGGTGCCCACCCAGCCGACCCAATCGCCCTTGGTGGCACTTTCATGGGTCAGGTCGCGAAAGCTGATAAACAAACGGCCGTCGGGCGCATACTTGCCCGTGTGGCGATCCCCCGTCAGTGCCCCGGCAAGCTCGCGCGGCTGGGACCAAGTCTTGCCTTCGTCCGTGGACAAGATCACATGAGAGTTTTTTCGGCGTGAATTCTCGCGCAACAAGGCAGCCAGTTTCCGCCCATCGGGCGAGCGGATCAGCCCCGGCTCGCAGAGGTGGACATCGCTGGAACTGTAGACGGCTTCAGGAAAGCTCCAGGTCAGGCCGCCATCGCGCGAAAAGGTCTTATAAAGGGTGAAGACGACCGGCTGCCGCGCCTCTGGCTTGGCGGTGAAAAACCGTCCATCATCATGGAATAGAGCGATATAGTGGCCTTTGCCGGTCCGGATGGGCTCCAGGCAGCTCATGACGACAATGCCGCCCCAATCTCCTGCAGGCTCCAGCGGGGACCAGGTGGCGCCGTCGTCCTGTGAAACGGCCAATCGGGCGGGGTAAAGCCCTGACCACATGATCAGGCGTTTCTTTCCTTCGGCGTCAAGCACGCGATGAATGGTCGGAGTCTCCTTGCTGGTGGCCCAGTTTTCCGGGACCGCCAGCCGACCGCTCCAGGTAAGACCGCCATCCGTGCTGCGTTGATACATCACCGGTCCGCGCCCGTGCCCTTTGGGATAAACGCAAAGCATGGTCTTGCCGTCTTCCAGCAACACTGTGGTGGGATGGCCCAGGTACTGCGCGGGTTCGCGATCCACAATAACTTGCCGGTTGGTCTCGCCCGCCAGGTCGATTATCGGAATCGAGTATCCGCGGGAGAGTTTCGTCTGAGCGCACGCAGACAAGCCCGCCAGGGTCAAAATCAGCGATAGCTGGGTGATGCTAGTTGCCATTGTGACAGGATACTTTGGGGGCCGCATCCCTCCAGAGTAATTCGCTTGTCTTTTGCCAAGACAAGAAGGACCACTGCTTCCGGTACCGCCGCAGGCAACCGGTTATCCAAGGGTTTCACCACGTATCAACGTCGGCATAAGCCGCGCCTCGTGGCGCCGGGTTACCCCATTCCTGACCAGGTCCAACACCAACCGCGAGATTTTGCGGGCGAAGGCGGCCGGGTCCGCGTGGTAACGTGCCACCACGGGGACCAAGTGCTCCAGCAACAGGTCGTCGTCGCGGGAAATCAGGCTCAGGTCCCTCGGTAGGACCACGCCCCGGCGCAAGAGATGGCTTACCGAGGTGACGACGTGAGCTGGTTTGGCCACCAGGATGCCATCAACAGGAGTACTGGCTCTCAACAATCGATCGATGGCGGTGCAGATACCGGCTACCGAACCATCATGATGGGCGATCTGTCCCTGCAAGCGGGACGTTCGCTCCACGGCTTCCATGAATCCGCGCTCGCTATCCAGGTTGCCGGCTTGCTCGCTCCGGGGCATGATCAATGCCAACCGGGACCGACCCCGACCGGCCAGCAAACCGACCGCATGGCTGCAGGTGGCAGCATAATCGATGTCCACAGACGACAACTGCACGCCGCGGTGGCAAGAGCCACTCACTACACACGGCAGTCCACGGTCGGAGAACCACTGCTGCAATGGGGCAGTCGAAAGATAGAGCACCCAACCCGCAGCGTGAGACTTGTGCACCAACGACTCCAAGGCACGCTCGGGGTGATGCGAGTAAACCGCATGGCTGGCCTGAAAATCCAGGCGATAGCCGCTGGCGGCCAAGTGATTTCGCAAGGCATCCACCCAGAACATGGCACTGGCGGGCAGGGTATCCAGAGGAAGTGGAGATAACAGGACCACCAGGTCGCTTGGAGCGGCAGGAGCCACTCGGTCGGGGGTGGGCACAATCTCGCGCCGGCGCCCCTGCCCCGCCCGGCACCACCCCTCCCGTTGCAATTGGTCCAAAGCCGACCGCAAGGTCACCCGGCTGACTTGCATGCGTTCGCACAAGGCCATCTCTCCGGGCAGATACCCCTTCCAGAGGCCGGCTTTGATTCCATCCCGGATGATGGCGGCCGTCTGCGCGACGAGTGATGCACGCTTGGGGATTAATTCCATAAGTAACGTCGTGTTAACACTTGGGCGATAGTTTCAGTATGCACCTGTCTGAAAAAATGACAAGCTGTTTTGCATAGCCTGTTCTCGAAAAACCAAGCAGTTTAAGAAGCTGATGAAGAGTTATTCTCGCTTCTTGACCGGGCTAATCGCGGCACCGCACACCCCCATGACTGAGGATGGGAAGGTAAACATCGATGCAGTGCGCTTGCAGGCGGAGTTGCTGTTGGCGAATAAGGTCTCGGGGGCCTTCATCTGCGGAAGCACCGGCGAGTCCCATTCCCTGACAACCGCCGAACGCATGCAAATGGCGGAAGCCTGGCGTCAGGCGATTGGATCGCGTTCGATGAAACTCATCGTGCATGCTGGCCATAATTGCATCGAGGATGCAAAAACCCTTGCGGCCCATGCCCAATCGATCGGCGCCGACGCCACAGCGATCATGGCCCCGTGTTATTTCAAGCCGGGCACGGCCGACGATCTTCTGGATTTCTGCACTCCCGTGGCAGCCGCAGCCCCTCAACTACCGTTTTACTTTTACGACATCCCAGCGCTGACCGGCGTGAATGTCCCCATGCCGGAATTCCTGCACAAAGCCGCAGTTCGTATTCCAAACATTGCCGGTTTGAAGTTCACCACCACCAACCTGATGTCGTTGCAGCAGTG
This sequence comes from Verrucomicrobia subdivision 3 bacterium UBA6082, assembly GCA_002428665.1. GTDB lineage: Bacteria > Verrucomicrobiota > Verrucomicrobiia > Limisphaerales > UBA8199 > UBA6082. The sequence goes on along the minus strand of DIXK01000054.1, from coordinate 97,640 downwards.
CCTAGAACTGGAGGACGGACGATTCAACATCCTTTTTGGGGTGGATGAAATGTTATTGGCCGCTTTGGCCCTGGGAGTACCAGGAGCTGTGGGTAGCACCTACAACTACGCGGCACCCCTTTACTACAGAATCATCGCCGCTTTCGAGGCTGGAGATATGGCTACCGCCCAACAACTCCAGTTGAAATCGGTAAAACTGGTAGAAATCCTTTGTCAATACGGGGTTCTGGCCGCTGGCAAGGCGATCATGGGGTTTTTAGGCGCCGAGTGCGGGCCGGTTCGCCCCCCGGTCCGGAGGCTCAACGCCCAACAAATCGCAAGCTTGAAACAGCAGATCGAAGACTTGGGTGTGTTGGCCAAGCCTCTTGCCACCCGAGAGTTCGTTGCCTGAGCTTCCGACGGAATAGACAGGTCCGCCAAACGATCGACACGTGAAGAGCGTTCCTCCATCGGGATGCTTTTTTACTGCCCTGACCCTGTTACTTCTCCAGGCACCGACATTCTCCAGGGCAACCCTTGATTGAAGCGGTTGATTCGACCACATTAAACCGGTGATTTGGTTAACAAAGTTTTTCCCAGTATTCCGGCCCAGGTCCATCTCGGTATTGCTGGCGTCTGGCCTGATGGCGACGGGAATGAGCCTTACCGGGCGTGGGGCCGATTGGCCCATGTTCCGGGGCAACCCTGCACTCACGGGACTGGCGACAGGCACCCTAGCCACCAAACCAACACTTCTCTGGACTTACAAAACTGAAGGGCCGGTCAAGTCTTCCCCTGCTGTACTGGCCAACCGCGTATTCATCGGGTCGGACGATCGTCACATCTACGGCATCGATTTGCCGTCTGGAAAAAAGGTGTGGTCATTCAAAACAGGCGGTGAGGTGGAGTCATCGCCATTGATACTGAATGGACGTCTGTATGCAGGGTCGAATGATGGCTTGCTTTACTGCCTGGATGCAGCATCTGGAACCTCGATATGGAGCTACGCCACCGGAGACAAAATCCCCGGCGCCCCGAACTGGCATCGGCTCGGGAACGAAACGCGGGTGCTGGTGGGCAGTTACGATTACCAGTTGCATTGCGTGGACGCGGTAACCGGAAAAAGCAACTGGGTTTACGAAACAAGTAATTACATCAACGGAGCTCCAGCCGTGGACGCCGGGTCCGCAGTGTTTGGTGGGTGCGATGGTCTGCTGCATCTGGTGGACTTGAAGGATGGCAAGGAGAAGAAAACCATCGAGGCGGGCGCCTACATAGCTGGATCCGTCGCACTGTCCGCCGGTCAGGCCTTTCTGGGGCAATACGAAAACCAGTTTCTATGCGTAAACCTGGATGCCGGCACCAATACGTGGACCTACAAGAACCGCAATTTCCCCTACGTCTCATCGCCGGCGGTAACGGCAGAAAGAGTAGTATTTGGAGGACGTGATAAGCGGTTGCACTGCGTCGACCGGAAGGACGGGCGCATGATTTGGACTTTTGCCACCCGCGGAAACGTGGACAGTTCGCCGGTGATCTGCGCTGACCGGGTGGTCGTGGGCTCCTCGGACGGACGGCTTTATATGCTGGCGCTCGAAGATGGCAAGGAGCTTTGGTCCTATGAACTGGGTGAGGGAATCACCGGCTCACCTGCGGTGGCTAACGGACACATCGTCGTTGGTTGCGAGGACGGCAATGTTTACTGCTTTGCCGAGAAACGGTGAGTTCATGAAGCTTGTCCCCAAACGGAACTGTTTCGGTGCCAAAACAAGGCTGCTTGGCAACCCCGTTCAGGAAACCCGCTGCTGATGAACCTGGTTCAAATCACACCGGGAGCGGGATCCATGTATTGCGGGAATTGCCTCCGCGATAACGCTTTGGTCGCTGCCCTGCATAGACTCGGGCACCAGGCGACCCTGGTGCCGGTCTATCTGCCGTTAACGCTGGACGAACCGGACCAAAGCAGCGGCGTGCCGATTTTTTACGGAGGTATCAGTGTTTTTCTGGATCATCATTGGCCTTGGTTTCGGAAGGCGCCGGCGTGGATTCGCACGCTATTAGCCGCCAAGCCGTTGCTGGCGTTGGCTGCGGGGCGCGCCGCCAAGACCCGACCGGAGGATGTTGGGGGTTTGACTGAATCCATGCTTTTAGGAACTGAAGGACGCCAGGCTCGTGACTTGGAGCAACTGGTCGACTGGCTGGCTCAACACGCAGAACCAGACCTTGTTTGCCTCTCGAACGCGTTGTTGATTGGAATGGCGCGGCGCATCCGCAGCGCGCTGCGTGTGCCGGTAGCCTGCATGCTCCAGGGAGAGGACGCCTTCCTGGATGCCTTAGGAGAGCCACACCGAACACGCTGCTGGGAGCTCCTGGCTAGCCGGGTTGCGGAGGCCGATGTCCTAATGGCGCCCAGCCGCTACTTCGGAGACTTAATGACTCGCAGGCTCGGGCTTTCGCACAACCAAGTTCACGTGGTTCCGAACGGAATCAGCGTGGCGGGCTACGATGCACCGTCCGGCCCAGGCCCATCGGGAGAGGCAGGGTTCCACAAACCAGCCGTAGGATTCCTTGCGCGCATGTGCCCGGAGAAGGGGCTGGACACACTTGTGGAAGCTTGGATGGCATTGAGGCAGAAGCGCACTGCTCCAAAGGCCCGACTGAGGATTGCCGGGAGTTGCGGCCCCGCCGACCAGGTTTTTGTAAAGGCACTTCAGCGCAAGATTAACCAAGCCGGTCTCGATGGCGAGGTTGAGTTTTTTCCAAACCTTGGTCGCCAGGAGAAAGTAAAATTTCTGCAATCCCTTACGGTCTTTTCGGTCCCGGCACGATCTGGCGAGGCCTTTGGGCTTTACGTGTTGGAAGCATTGGCAGCAGGAGTTCCGGTGGTCCAGCCTCGGACGGCCGCATTTCCAGAGTTGATAGAGGAAACCGGCGGGGGCGTGTTGTTCCCCCCAGGAGACCCCGCGGCATTGGCCGGAATTCTCGAAGAATTGCTGAGCGATCCCGACCGCGCCCGATCTCTGGGGGAGGCGGGCCGCCGTGCCGTCATCAAGAACTACAGCGCCGAAGCCATGGCGCGCAGAACAATCGAGGTATTTGAATCAGCGCGGATCGCGTCAAGCACACCCAGCTCGCCAGCCACCGGAACGCAAACCCTCTGAGGCGATGCCTCTTCTCGGCGCTTGGGCGTGGCTGGCGATAGAGGCGACACCCACTTGACCGACGCGAGGGTTTTGTCGATATCTCGGGTTCTGGCAAGAATCCTGCAACCAGCCAAAGCCAAGTATGTTTTGGAGCAATAGGGCTGGTGAAAGCGGCCCCAAAAAGCCATTTGGATGGCTGGCAGCAGTGGCTGCCGGAGCAATCCTGGGAATTGCCGCTGGCTACAATATAAGAGGCACTGTCTCGATTGTGGACGGCACCAGCATGCTGCCCAACTTCACCCCGGGCACGCGGGTCTTTACGACCCCGGTAGCTACGGGCCTGGATCGTGGCGACGTCATTATGCTGGATGACAACGAAGGTGAATTCGCGCTGAAACGAATCGTCGGTCTGCCAGGCGAGACTGTGGTTCTCTGGCGAGGGTATGTGTTTATCAACGGACGAATGCTGGTTGAACCGTATCTGCCAAAGTACACCTTTACGTTTCCGGACGAGAAAGCGCACCGCAACACCTTCAAGCTTGGAGAGAATGAGTATTTTGTGCTCGGCGACAATCGTCTACAAAGCGTGGACAGCCGGGCTTACGGCCCCGTGCCACGGGCTCAGATAAAGGCGCGCGTGCCGGAAAGTAGTAACCGGCTGAGAGCTGGCTTTTGCGATTTTACGCTCCCCGAGCGAGGAAAAACTGGCATCCGGCCGCTACTGGCCCAATATTGAGCATCCTAGTGATGCACAAACGACATCTTCTAACCGCCTGCCTGGCAGGCGTAATTTGCTGGGGCACCGCGAGCGATACCCGTGCAGCCAATCCGGTTTTTCCAGGTCGGTATGCCGACCCCGAGGTCGCGGTATTCGAGAACCGGTATTGGATCTACCCCACCTTCTCCGCAAGGTACGAGCAGCAGGTATTTCTGGACGCCTTTTCTTCGACGGACCTGGTGAACTGGACGAAGCACAGCCGCATCCTGGATACCAACGCCGTGAGCTGGGCGTGGCGCGCGATGTGGGCCCCGGCCGTAATCGAGAAGGAAGGCAAATACTACCTGTTTTTCGGTGCGAACGACATTCAGAATAATGAACAACAGGGCGGTATCGGGGTGGCCGTGTCCGACAATCCCGCCGGCCCTTTCAAGGACTACCTGGGCAAACCGCTCATCGATCGGTTTCATAATGGTGCGCAACCGATAGACCAGTTTGCGTTTCGAGACCGGGATAGGAGTCATTACCTGATTTACGGCGGATGGCGTCACTGCAACATCGCTAAACTGCGAGATGATTTTCGCGGGTTCGAGGCGTTCCCGGATGGGGTGACATTCAAGGAAATCACTCCGGACGGTTATGTAGAGGGACCGTTCATGTTCTGGAGGAAGGGGAAATACTATTTCATGTGGTCGGAAGGGGGATGGACGGGACCAAACTACTCGGTGGCTTATGCTATGGCGGAGTCTCCGCATGGTCCGTTCAAACGCATTGGCAAGATCCTTCAGCAGGACCGGGCGATCGCGACCGGGGCTGGCCACCACTCCGTGCTGCAAATCCCGGGCCGGGAGGAATACTACATCGTCTACCACCGTCGCCCCCTGGGCGAAACCGATGGGAATCACCGTGTCGTCTGCATCGACCGCATGACCTTTGATGACCAGGGAATGATCGAACCGGTGAAGATCACTCATGAAGGTGTGGGTCCTGTGCCGTTGAAAACCAGTGCCCCATAGACCAGTCCTGGATTTGAGGGCTGCGCCCAGCACCGCGTTCCGGCATCGAGGGCGTTTTTCATCGTCACACTTTCAGGCTCTTATATAATCTGCAGTCGATGTCGTCGCTGCAACCCTGGAAAACCGATGCAATGGTGCGCCTGCTCGTTTGCATCTTTCTGTGCTTCTTTTCCGGGTCGCTACTACTCGCTTTGATGCACCATGCGCGGACAGCCAGCGAGCCCGGCATCCTGGCATTCGTGGTGGGCGGGGTGACCCTGCTCTGCCTAGCCGTTAACCTGGTGCTGGTGCAAAACCCGTGGCCTGCGGAGCGTCTTATGCCCTGGTTGGGCCTGACCGTGTTACTCTTCTATGCAAGCCTGTTGCTCGGGGCCTGGGTGATGAAGTTGACTGGAGGCGCCAAATCGTCGGTACTGGTCATGATCGTAGCGGCGCTGACTTTCCAGGGTGCGGTGCTGGTCCTGCTGCCGGGTTTTCTCCGCGAGCATGGGCTGGGATGGTCCGAGGCATTTGGTTTCCGCAACGAACCACGACGGGCGATCCTCGCGGGGCTGATCCTGGCCAGCCTCTTCCTGCCTATTGGCTGGGGTCTGCAATGGGTCTCGAATGAGGTGATGCTCCGGCTGCCTCTTGGTGACTTGCGTCCCACAGAACAACAGACGATCCAGACTCTCCGGACCGCGTATGCCTGGACTGACCGGGTGGTGCTCGGGGCAATCACCGTGGTTTTGGCCCCCGTCGGCGAAGAACTGTTGTTCCGCGGCCTGCTATACCCGTGGATCAAGCGCATCGGATTCCCGCGATTGGCGCTGTGGAGCACCTCATTACTGTTCGCCGCGGTGCATTTCAACATGGCCACTTTTCTCCCTCTGCTAATCCTGGCGCTGGCCCTGGTGGCCATTTACGAATGGACGGACAACCTGGTGGCCCCGATAGTGGCGCATGCCCTGTTCAACGCGTTCAATTTCGTCCTATTGTACGCGTTGCAGTCGCCGCCGGCCTGATGACGCAAAGCCATGCAAGAGTTTGAGCTGATCCAGAAGTTAATCCCGCTGTTGCCCGGCAACGCATCACTTCGAGTGGGCGCAGGAGATGATTGTGCAGTGATCGATATGGGTGTTCCAGGCCGGGAGCTTCTGTTCAAGACCGACGCGGTGGTGGAAGGCATCCATTTCAAACCAGGCGAGGAACCAGAGCGTATCGGGCACAAGGCCCTGGCCCGCTGCTTGAGCGATATCGCGGCGATGGCGGGCACGCCCCTCGCCGCTCTGGTCACACTGGGGCTGCCGCCGCAGTTCGATCCAGCCGTGATCGAAGCGATCTATCGCGGCATGGGAACACTAGCCGAGCGCCATGGGGTGGCGATTGCCGGAGGCGAGACCACCACGAACCCGGATCGGATGCTGCTCTCGATCGCTTTGATTGGCTGGGTGGAGCGGGGCAAAGCCGTGCTGCGAGGTGGAGCACGCCCTGGCGATGCCCTGTTTGTGACGGGCGAACTCGGGGGGTCGCTGGCCGGGAAGCACCTTGATTTTCAACCTCGGCTGGAGGAGGCGCGGTGGCTGGCACGGCACTTCGAGATTCATTCCATGATCGACCTGAGCGACGGGCTAGCAGGTGATCTGCGCCATATATTGAAGGCCAGCCATGCCGGGGCCGATATGCTGGCGACCGCGATTCCATTGAGCCGAGCAGCCCGGCTGGCATCGCGAGCCAAGTCCTCCGCCAAGCCTGCGCTCCTGGCTGCGTTGACTGACGGCGAGGACTTCGAATTGCTATTCACTCTCCCGGGACGGCTTGCCGTCCAGTTGCTGGATGCATGGAAAAAGGAATTCCCCAAACTGCGGCTGAGTTGCATCGGTAAAATCACTGCCGATGCAGGAGTCAGGATCCGCGACAAACAGGGAGTCCGACCTTTAACCGTTCATGGTTACAGTCATTTCAAATAGCCCGGAAGAGACGGCTGCCCTGGGTGAACGCTGGGCTCAAACTGCAACCGCCGGCATGGTCATTGCGGTAAGCGGCGATCTGGGCACCGGCAAGACCCAGCTTGCCAAAGGTATCGCTCGAGGTCTGGGTTACACCGGCCACGTCCATTCTCCCACATTTGCACTGCTCAATCTTTACGAAGGCGGCCGCATGCCGTTTTACCACCTGGACCTTTACCGACTGGAAGGCGTGGATCAAGTGATTGCTGCGGGGTTGGAGGATTACCTGGAACCGGATGGGATCACCCTGATTGAGTGGGCCGAACGCTGGTTTGGCGAAGCCAGCCAACCTGGGCCGGATCCGACCCGTCTGCACCTCAAGTTGCGACGGGTTAAAATGGAAACTCTAAACGAAAACGTGCGGCGAATTGACTATGAAGATTTTGGCCTTTGATTTTTCCTCCAGCCAGCGAAGTGTCGCCATAGTGTGGCATGATGAGTTCACCGGAAAGAATGGTCGCCCGGAATCCGCGTCAATTCCCGATAACGAGACCGTCCTCTCGGTCCCGGAGAAACGAATCCGGGTTCACGGGCCAGGCGCCTTTGCGACCGTGGAAGCCCTGGAAACCGGAGGCCGGACCGTGCACGCCTTTGCCCTGGTGGATCAAGTGCTGCGGGAGGCTCGACTTGAGCGGGAGCAGGTGGAATGCCTTGTCGTGGGGATCGGCCCGGGTTCTTACACCGGCATCCGCGCCGCGATCGCCCTGGCACAAGGCTGGCAACTGGCTGGATCGATCAAGCTGCTGGCCATTCCCGCGCCCGAGAGTATTGCTGGGGACGCGCTGGATCAGGGTCTTCAGGGACCGGTGGCGGTCATCATTGACGCACAGCGAAACGAGTTCTATTGCGCTAATTACCATTTGGCGGGCCACTCCTGCACCGAAACCGGCCCCCTGCGGCTGCTGACGGCTGAGGCAGTCCTTCAGGAGGAACGGGCGGGCAACCTCATCATCGGACCTGACTTGGGAAAGAGTTTTCCGCAGGCGCGCCCTGTTTACCCGCGGGCCGCGATGCTGGGCAAGCTCGCCCAAGGGCGGAACGACTTTCTTGCCGGAGAGAAGATCGAGCCGGTTTACTTACGGGAGACAACTTTCGTAAAAGCGCCGCCGTCAAGGCATCTACGGTCCTGACATCGATCAGCGTTACTTCGCCCAGAATATCAGGACCGCTTGGTCGTTCGTGTTTAGTGACCGAATACCGCGCTGGCCCATCCGATGACCAGGACTGCCGCCACTATGCCCACTGGCAAGAGTCCCAGGGCGAGGGCAAATCGATAGAAATCAATGCGCGGCGTGTTGGGCCATTTGCGGGCGCGGCGCAGCACTGTGTTCAGGACCGCCGAACCGAATAACTGGAGTGCGGTCAGAAACACCAGTCCCATGAGAAGATGCCCCAACTCCGTGGCGAGATACATGCCCAGAAAGATGAGCCAGAGACAAGCGCCGCAGAGAACGAGATTGCTCAGCATGCTGGCCCACCGGCAGAGACGCACCGGGGCTGCAGACTTCTCCGGTGCGACCGAAGCCCGACCCTGCCCATCGTTCGGTATCTGTTTCATGAGGTGGTTACACTTTAGCGTCGCCCTATCGACGGGAGAGTGCAATTTGAATTTCTCTTAACCTAGAGGCCGCTGGCCAGTTGCCTTGAGGCGGTTCACCTCCGCCAACAACAGAACGGCGGCCTGGACACCAGGCCGCCGTTCGGAAACGAACAACAACAACAACAAACCGCGGAACTAAATACCCTTTTGGATCATGTACTTGAGGAGGTTGCCGACGCGGCAGCTATAACCCCACTCATTATCGTACCAGCTTACCAGCTTGAAGAAACGTTTGTTCAATTCGATGCCAGCGCCTTTGTCGAAGATCGACGAGGCGTCGCTGTGGATGAAGTCGGTGCTGACCACTTCGTCATCGGTAAAAAGCAGAATGCCCTTGAGGTAGGTCTCGCTGGCTTTCTTCATTGCCGCAGTGATTTCGGCGTAGCTGGTCTCCTTCACCGTGCGAACCGTGAGGTCGACCACAGAGACGGTGGGAGTAGGCACACGGAAGGCCATACCGGTGAGTTTGCCCTTAACCTCAGGGATGACCAAGCCGACGGCCTTGGCAGCACCGGTGGTGGAGGGGATGATATTGATGGCGGCGGAGCGGCCACCTTTCCAGTCCTTCTTGCTCGGCCCGTCCACAGTTTTCTGGGTAGCCGTGTAGGCATGGATGGTGGTCATCAAACCTTCTTCCACGCCAAAACCTTCCTTCAGCAACACGTGCACAACGGGCGCGAGGCAGTTGGTGGTGCAGGAGGCGTTGGAAATAATGTGGTGCTTGGCGGGGTCGTACTTCTGGTCGTTCACGCCCATCACCATGGTGATGTCCTCGTTTTTGGCCGGCGCGCTAATGATGACTTTCTTGGCACCCGCCTGGATATGACCGTAAGAGGATTTCGGATTGTCTTTGGCGGCGTCAGTGAAAAGGCCGGTGGACTCGATGACCACGTCCACGCCGAGCGCTTTCCACGGCAATTCGGCGGGGGTCCGGGCGCTGACTACCAGGATTTCTTTGCCGTCGACCACCAGCACATCATCTTCCGCTTTGTCCGGGGAAGATTTTTTGGAGCTGACCTGGCCTTGGAACCGGCCTTGGGTGGAATCGTACTTGAGCAGATACGCGAGGTTGTCCGCGGGAACGATATCGCCCACCGCAACCACTTCGACGTCCTTGCCAATCATACCTTGTTCGGCGATGGCCCGGAATACCAGGCGACCAATGCGTCCGAACCCGTTAATTGCGATTTTCACTGCCATAGATCAATTTTCAATTTCAATAGTTTGGAACCCAAGTTTGAGCTTGCATAATACCGGGAGAGAAACGGTGGTCAATCCAGAAAACTGCATTTTGGGGTTGGCGCACGTCGAAAAAAACCATAACCGGAGCACCCGCGTAACCCTGGAACCCCTGGGCCTGGGGCCTCGCGGCAGACTACTAGTGCTACGGGAGACCTGCCGCAGTGGAGCCCGGTTCGGAATTATTAAAAAAAGTGGCGCAAACGAGCCGGGAAAAACGCTATATAGGGTAGATACGGATTGCGGGAACTCAGACATGACCGCATTGAGAAACAAAGTAGCCATGAATGAGTAACCACCTGAGGGATAGGGGTTAATGGATAGGTGAGGATGTGGGGGCATCCTCACCTTCTTTTTTGTCTTCAATTCAGCCCTGCATAGCCGAAACCCCTTACATCGCAACCCCGTAATTACAATCATCTCGACCGGGGTGCGCCGGTGGAATCTGGGTGTCACCCGTTTGTGGTAGCCGGGGGACATTGCCAGCCCACCTAGTTGCCCCTAGTATGCCACTGCGTGCGTGACCGCGGCATTCGCAGGGAAAGCAGCTATCCCAGCTTGTTCACCCTCAACCGCGTGCAGCAACCGCGCGAATTTCGATGCAACACATCCTGGAACATATCGGCGTCAGTATCGCCGCCATCACCGGCATTCTCGCCGCCCGGGGCAAGCAGGTGGACCTGTTTGGCGTGATCGTTCTCGCCCTGGTGACCGCTGTTGGCGGCGGCACCATCCGCGACCTTGCGATTGGCGACACTCCGGTATTTTGGGCGCGAAACCCCGGTTTTTTGATTAACGGCTCGATCACTGCCGTCGTGACTTTTTATCTGGTGAGATATCGCGATTTGCCCTCGACCGTGCTGATGGTGGCGGATGCCTTTGCCCTGGCGCTTTTCACCATGGTGGGGACGCGCAAAGGACTAGCGTTTACCGGATCGGCGCCGATCGCCGTGGTCATGGGGGTCATTACCGGCGTAGCGGGCGGGATGCTGCGCGACTTGCTGACCGGTGAGATTCCGCTGGTCTTCCGCCCCCAGATTTATCTCTACGCGACCGCAGCCTTCTTTGGAGCCAGCGGATTCGTACTGCTGGATCACTTCGCCCTTGATCCCAAGATGAACATGATTGTGGGGACAGTCGCGACGCTATTGCTGCGATTGATCGGGATTCGTTGGCGTTTACGGCTACCCATATACCGTCCGCGCGAGGTGACTACGACGGGCACCACGGTCCCGCCGCCACCACAAAACTCCGCGTAGCCCCTGTCTACAGGATCCACTCAACCCGGAATCGGCTCCAACGGGTGGTGTCGGCGTTCTAACGGCAGAGTCACGCGGGCTCCGCTCAAGCCGGCCGCAAACACCGCGTGAGCCAACTCCAGGGCGCGCATGCCGCTCAGGCCGCTGCAAACCGGTTCCCGGTTTTGGGCGATGGCCTTAAGCCAATCGTCGACCACGCGCGCATTGGCCCGGAGGAACGTGCGCTCCGCCTCGGGCCAAGCCAGGGTAGGGTCTGCCGCCCAAGGCCGCCAGGCAAAGGTTCGCGAGGGCGCCTCTCGCTGCGCTGGCGCCATGCACAGGATCCTTGGAATCATCTCCATTTCGATTTTAATAATGCCTTTGGTGCCGACCAACTCCATCCCCCAGGGCCTATCATGGTTCTGGCGCCGGGCTGAGCTGACGAAAGTCCCATGCACCCCGTGCGGGAAAGCAAACTGCGCAAAGATCTCAGTTCCGACAACCGGGCCAATGTTTTCCGTGGGTTGGCGCGGGGAAATGCGAGGGGCGTTTCCGCTGGGTGCGATATCCTGCCCGTGTTCCAAAATCCTGGCGGAACACCAGGTTGGGTTTCCTCCGAAATACCTCATGAAATCGAACAGATGGACTCCGAGCACGATCAAGTCCTCTCCCCCTGCACGCCGGTCTTGCTTGCCGTGAGCGCGAATTTCGAGCAGGTCACCCACCCATCCGGTTTCAAGGGCTGCCTTCAGCGCCGGGATGTTCGGAGCCATCCGCATCTGGTGCGCGACGGCGATCTTCAGCGCCTTGCTTGAGGCTAACGTGAGCAATTCATCTGCCTCGGCCAACGTTTTGGTGATTGGCTTTTCCAGGTAGACATGGGCACCGGCCTGCAGTGACGCCCTGGCCATGGCATGGTGCTGATCCGTCCATCGGGGAGCCACCGAAACCAGGTCAGGTTGCTCGCGCTCAAGCATGTCCCGGTAATTCTCGTACTCCCGGATGGCCTTGGATCGTTCCCGCGCCCTGGCCCGGCCGGCTGGGTTGGGATCCGCCACCGCCACCACTTGGACATCCTGGCGGTGGCCAAAGATCAGATCCAAATCGTGGCCGTAGTTGCCCCGCGCGGTGTGTCCAATGATAGCCGCGCGGTAACGCGGGGCCGTCGCGGCAGGCAGGTGGAACAAGCCGCCGGCACTCAACAGGACGCACGCGCTCAGAAAACGCCGGCGATTCAGCGCCGCCGGAATGGTGGCGGAACCCGGGGCTCTTCTATTTTCAGGCATGTCTCGACGCGACACTAACAAACAGAGGGGCCCCGGGACAACCTGGTTTCCGCAGAGCTCAAGTTCACGAGGTGAGGCAAGTCCAGCTTCGGGAAGACCCTACCACGGAGCGGCGCAGCACTTTTCTGCACCGTTTTGTACTTTTTTATACTTTTTTGTACTAACTCCGAGAGGACTTTCTAGAAAGGCTGAAGGCCAAGCAGGACTATAGGACTATGGGACCGGGGAAGCGGGGAACCGGAATAGTGAATATTGGATAGTGAATAGTGACCTACCTAGTATAGCCGGATTTTTCGGGTCGGGATTCCGGACAGACTCAGGACTCCTGACCTCGTATCGTGACGGTGGTCGGCCCGTGGAAGAGCGCTGAACCCAAGAATCGGGCTGGAAGACTGGGGTGAGGAGGCGAGTCTTGGACTTGCAAAGAGGCCGGGAGGTGCAAAAACTCTGAGCCATGCCTCAATTGCAGTTGCCCGTGTTTCCTCCTGGTAGCACCCCCATCAATCCGGAGTTGGCATTTGAGCGTCGGGACGATCGGATCGTCTACTTCCATGGACATCTGCCCGTCTTCACGCACGGCACCAAAGACATCGCCAGTTTTCGCTTTTTCACCACGCAGCTCATCGTCAATGGCACCGCCAGCCATGGAGAGATCGTTCAAGCCTTTGGAGTGCCGCTGACAACGGTCAAGCGATGCTGTCGGCTCTATAGAGAGCAGGGTACCAGTGCGTTTTTCAAGCCACCCCCCCGTCGGCAGGGGCATCGGCTCACGCCCGAGAAGCTGGCTGAGGCGCAGGCGTTGCTGGATGAGGGAAAGACGGTTCCGGCGATCAGCGCTCAACTAGGCATCCTGGCCAGCACGCTGCACAAGGCGATCGATGATGGTCGGCTGAAGCAATTTAAAAAAAGACTTTGGTCAGCCCGGCGAGCCCGGCGTAACTGGCAGCACCAAGGGGCAGCGTAGCGCCAGCGATGCCGAGGCGGCCTTGGGGGTGGCAACCACGCGTTTGGAGGAGCGGTTGCTGACTTCCTTGGGCAAACTGCGGGCGGCGCCGATCCGTTTTGAAGCGGTGAATGATGTTCCCAAGGGAGGGGTGTTGTGTGCGCTACCGGCGATTCTGGCTTTGGGTTTGTTGCGTCACAGCCAGCAGAGCTTTGCGCTGCCGGCGGGCTATTATCCGTTGGAAACGATTTTTCTGTCGGTCGCCTTGCTGGCGCTGGCGCGGGTGGGAAGCTTGGAGGCGTTGCGTTACGAACCGCCGGGAGAATGGGGCAAACTTCTGGGCTTGGATCGCATCCCTGAGGTCCGGACCTTGCGCGCCAAGCTGGACCTGTTGTGTGAGGAGACCAAAGCGGTGCGGGAGTGGATGGAGGCTCAACCGGAGAGTGCTGGCACGCTCTACATTGACGGGCATGTGCGAGTGTATAACGGCAAGCTGACCGAATTGCCGCGGCGTTACGTGGCTCGGCAGCGCCTCTGTTTGCGGGGCACGACCGACTACTGGATCAATGCGATGGACGGGCAGCCGTTCTTTGCGGTGACGCAGGCGGCCGATCCGGGACTGCTCAAAACTTTGGAGGAACACATCGTGCCGAAGTTATTGGCGAAAGTGCCCGGCCAACCACGTCTTCCTGCGCTGGACGCGCAGCGGTATCAGGCGCGTTTTACCATGATTTTTGATCGTGCAGGCTATTCGCCGGAGTTTTTCGCCGAGCGGTGGAAGCAGCGGATTGCGGTCATCACCTATCACAAATTTCCCGAAGGCCAATGGGCGGAGGAGGAATTTAGTCCGTGCCCAGTCCGTCTGATCAGTGGCGAGGAAGTGGAGCTAGCCGTCACGGCGACCACCAATAAAGAAGCCTCTCCCCCCGCAGGGAGAGAGGCCTGAGATTCGGTCGTAATCGCCTATTAGAAGCGATAGATGAAGTTAGCCGCGATCAACCAGGCGTTGTCGTCTTCGTTGCTGAAGGCGTCGTTGCCGTTCAGGTCATGATCCCAGCGCAGTTCGAGACGGCTGATCACGTTTTCCCAGAGGTCGTACTGGGCGGTGGCGGTAACAGCGAGCACTTCGTCCGTACCAACAAACCTACTACCTTCCCCTTCAGTGATTACTCTGCCAATTCCCAGCACTTTCTGTGCGCCGCGATCCTTCAGGTACTCACCACGAGCATGGAGGCTCAGCTTTTCAGTAGCCTGGAAGGAGGCATAAGCGGCGGTGGACCAAGTTTCGCCACCCTCATGATGGACATCCAGAACGTCGAGCGACGCGCCCATGCGCAGACCGGTAACCGGGGTCGCAAGGGTGGCTCCGACATAATAGCTGGTCGCGGTCTCATCGAGGCCGTTGCTGAAGCCGTTGACAATGCCGCCGTAGAGGGTAGAACCCGCCAGGAAGCCGAGGTCTTCGGGTGCCGTCAGAGCGAGGGAGGCCATGTAGGTCTTGTACGATTCAGCTTGTTCGTAGAAGGCGCGGTCGTTGATGTAGGGACCATAGGTATTGGCCACACCAGCCGAAGCGCTGATCAGATCGCTGAACCGATAGGTTGCCAGCACGCCCGTATGGGTCGTCGGCTCAATCGTATGGCCGTATGACCGGGTGTAGTTGGGGTTACTGGGAGATTCAACCGATTCATAGCCGATGATGCCGTCGAACACGCCGACTTTCCAGTCGATGCCATTGCCGATGGGGGTGCGCAGAGCCACATAGGCCTGGCGAATGGCAAAGTCACCAGACGAGAACGAAGAGTCGGTAGCCAGACTGTTGGCATCCGGACCCGCCCACAGGTCAACGCGATAGCCAGCGGCCCATTCGGCTTCGTCCAGCGCCTTTTCGATGCGCAACTGGAAGACGTTCAGATTAAAGCCATCAGCCTTGCTCGCTCCACCGAAACTATAAGGGGGTAAGTTGTAGTTGCCGGTCCCGATATTCCACTGGGCGGACGTATCCACATAGCCGCTGATAGTAGTTGACGAGAGCGCGGTTTGCACTGCATTGGCTGACTCTTCGGCTTTGGCAGCGGAAGCCAGACTGACCAGCCCTACGGCTGCCAGACCAACGGTCCATTGATTAAACTTCATTGTTCCTCCGATCATTATTGTTTTGTTGTTCCTGTCTAACTTTTGCATCTCATGAGAGCAAAATAACAGTTTGCTCTCGCACCAAAACCGGTGCATTGAAGGCAATTCTTAAGAGAATCCCGGAGGTTTGACAATCAGTTTTTTTCCTAAAAATGTGCATTCCCTGTATCAGGCTGAGGCAGCCTGGACTTATGGAGTCCGGAATCAACAGCTCCGGAGGCCCTTTTTATCCAAGCTTTCAGGCGTCTTAAGGGGCCCATTTGAAGCGCCGAGGTTGTTAGAGATACAAATCATGAGCGATTTACAGATGTTTATCTTGGCCCGGAATAACCCCGAGTGCGGACGGATCGCGGTCACGTTAAGGGGCGCGTCCGCCAGGGATTTCAGCCTAGAGCCCACTCGCTTCCAGCCACGGCCTGCCCCGCCGAGACTGGATGGAACGAACTCTGCTTTACCCTCGGTGAAGAATTGTGATAACGGCGAGAACAATAACTCCCCGGTCGTGCCGGAACGAATCCGCAACCCGGGCCGGTAACGAACCCATTACTTGATCTATGGCCTCTTTTGCCTACATAGCCCGCGAAACAAATACAGGACGCGAGATTCGCAGTTCAGTCGATGCGTCCAGTGAGCAGGCGGCCATTGCCACCCTGTTGAACCGGAACCTCCTGGTGGTATCCATCCAGGAAAAAGTCGGTAAAAAAGGCCGCACGGGCGGCGGCAGCGTCGCCCTGGCGGACCTGGTAATTTTTACCCGGCAGCTCGCGACGATGATCGACGCTGGCCTGGCGATGGTGCAATCCCTGCAGGCCCTGGCGGAGCAAACGACCAACAAGGTGATGCGCGACGTCATCAAGGATGTTTGTACCCGTGTTGAAAGCGGTGACAGCTTTTCCGAGGCCCTGCAGAAGCATCCAAAAGTGTTTTCCCGGCTTTATGTTTGCATGGTGGGGGCCGGCGAACGGGGCGGTTTGTTAGCCGAGATCATGGCACGCCTGGCGGTATATTTGGAAAACACGGCCCGACTGCGCAAAAAGGTCAAATCGGCGATGATGTATCCCACCGTGGTGACCGTCGTCGCGATTCTCATTACTATCTTTCTGCTGGTGAAGGTAGTGCCTGTCTTTGGTGATATTTTCAAGAGCTTCGACGCGGAACTGCCGGGGCCGACGCAGTTCCTGATCACCATCAGCAATTTGGTCAAGAGCTACATCCTGGTCATCTTCCTGGGAGGGGGCGGGTTGGTTTTTGGCTGGTTGAAGTTCATCAAGACACCACCGGGGCGAAAGTTCTGGGACACTTACCGCATCCGGCTGCCCATTTTTGGGGTGATTGCCCACAAAATATGCCTGGCTCGCTTTACCCGCACGCTGGCGTCGCTCATCCGAAGCGGTGTTCCCATCTTGGAGGTGCTCGGTATTGTTTCTCAAACTGTGGGAAATGTCGTGATGGAGGAGGCTATAAAGACCGCCGCCGTGGATATCGAACGCGGTGAGAGTATTTCTACAGCGCTGGGCAAGCACCCGGTTTTTCCGAACATGATCATCCGAATGATCACGGCCGGCGAACAAACCGGCAAAATAGATAACATGCTGGAGCGTATTGCCGACTTCCTGGATGAGGAAATTGAAACCACCTTGTCAGGCCTCACCGCCCTGATCGAACCGATCCTGATCGTTTTCCTGGGCGTCGTCATCGGCGGCATGGTTATCTGCATGTTTCTGCCAATCTTCAAGATGCCCGAGATCGTCAACCCGAAGCGGTAAGGGCGAAGAGGGATCGCGGGATTGATACGACGAAGCCGGAGTTGCCTCCGGCTTCGTTCCTTTTCGGGGGAGACCATGGCAGCGGCCGTTCCGCTACCGGGTCTGTATGTCCGGGCTAGACCGGCACCCGCCACCGCAACTTTTCCCATTGTCGGGTGTTTAGGCTCTGTGGTATTCGGATCACGCACCCCGTGACATACCGCGGGTGCGTACAGTCGTTGTTGTTCATGAACAATAAGTTGAATCTGATAAAGATCATCGCCCTGATCGCTGTGGTGGTGGTTATTGGCGTTGTTATTGGCACGTGGGGCGGCAAACGAGGCACCGCTCCGCCGCAACAGTCAGCTCTGCCCGGGACTGAACCTTCGACGGCTACGCCCACGACTCCGACGCCCAGACCCGAAATTCCACGGCCATCAGCGCCGGCCACAGGAACCCAGGCCGTCCCACCTGCCGCTGCCCCGGCGGTCGTGGCCGCAGGATCGACACCCCTCAATGTGATCACGAATTGGGAAGAAAAGGTGGAGGAAATCCTGGGCACAGACGAACCGGAAGCAGTCAAAGCCAAGCAAATGTTGGAAATATTTCCTCGCCTGACCGCAGAAGGGCAAACCGAGGCTGCCCAGCACCTGGCCAATCTGACTGAGGATCAGGACTTCGCGCCTCTGGGCGCCATCCTCACTGACGCGGCCATGCCCGAGGAAGTGCTGGAAGTGATCATGGCAGACCTGATGAATCGGCCGAATACTGTAAAACTTCCCCTGCTCCTGGAGGTCGCCAAATTGGAAACGCACCCGAATGCCGAGGAGGCCCGTGATCTGCTGGAATTGTTCCTGGAGGAGGATTACGGCACGGATTGGGCCCAGTGGCAGTCGCAAATCCAGGTCTGGTTGCAGGAGAATCCCGATTAGCCTCAGCTACTCCGGGAACAGTACCGCTCCGCGAGTTCACGTCCGGTTTTTCCCACCCGCTCCGCCAACTTCCGGGGGCGCACCACAGTGGCGTGAGTCCCCATACTCAGAACCCACTTCTCGACCTCCTCGATATTGTTCAACCTTAAACGCATCCGCAGCCAGCCCCGCGGGAGTTCCGTGAGTTCCTGCGTCGCATGCCAGCGCCGCCCCCGAATCTCGTCAGCGGCCCAAGCATCGAAATCAACCACCACTTCGTAGTCGTCGCCTCCCTTGAAAACACTGAGGCTCCCGCTGAGGTATTCGTTCAGGTCGAACTTCCTGTCGGGCGTGAAGCGCTTGCGGGTGAGTTGGGGTCGGCGCAACCGCGCGAGGGCGAACGTCCGCATGGCGGCGCGGTCCGCGTCGTACGCAAATAAGTACCAATGATTCTCCACGCAGGCCAAATGCCGGGGATGAACGGTCCGCGTCTGGGGCCGGCTGGTTCCCTTGTTCCGATATTCAAACTTCAAGACCCGATGCAGTTGCAGAGCGCGGCTGATGAGCTCAAACCGCTGGACATCGGAGTCCTCCGGCGCAAACGGCCGGAACGAGACCACTTCATCGAGAGCTCCAATCGAAAACTGCACCTTGCGGTCAAGCTGGCCGGTCAGCTTGCGAAAGGCCGCCTGCAAAGGTTGCTCGAACGGCGTCCCACTGTATTGGGCGATGGCTTTCTGCGTCACCAGTAATGCGAACACCTCGGCTTCCGTGGTGGGTATCGGTGGAAACTGCTCCACCGGCCGCGTGTAATAATACCCGTTCTTGTACGGGTTGAACTTCACGGGCAGGTTCATACGGCAACTCATGAAGTCCAGGTCCCGTTTTACTGTGCGGGTGCTGACTTCAAACTCACACGCCAGACTCGAGCAATTCGGATACTCCTGATTTTGGAGCCGGCGATGAATCAAGGTGATGCGCTCCATCGGTGCACGGCTGGCGACCTGACTGGGTACCTTTGGCATAGGCTGGGGCAGCAAACACCAAAACCCTGGCGTGTGGCCAGAAGAATCCAGTGCCGGGAGCCCGGAGCCGAGGGATTCTCAGGCATAGACGGCACCGGGTGCGGCGTGGACGCGAAACCCTTGACCATGATGTGATCAGGTCAGAGAAGTGAAGTCGCCTCTCGTCTTTACGGCATGACAGGCGACAACTTTTCTGTCACCCTTACTCAGATTCACACCCATGAGAAGACACTGGATTTCACCTCTGGGGCTGGTGGCATTCGTGACGTTCACGCCAACCAGGATGCCGGCAGCTCTGGACACCGGCGGGGATTTGCACGCCGCGACGCCGCCAGCGACAGTGGTCACTGCAGATTTTGCGCAATGGACGGACTACCCGCTAAGCAAGACGAAATTCGCTGTTTACAACTCAGGCCTGGTGAAACTGCCGCATTACGACCGGGACATCGCGCTTTTCGAGGAAGTAAAGCCGCATTCGCTCCGGATTGATTTGTGGTGGGGAGGCGGGCCGTGGTCACCACAACCCGTCAGTGGGGACCTCGATGCCATAAGCTATCATTTCGACCAGATGGATCACCTTGCGGAGTTGCTGAACGCGCGGCAGATTCGGCCCTGTTGGGCCTATTGTTATGTGCCACCGCCGCTCCAGGATCGGCCCGGCGACTGGCGGCGGCTCACCGGCAAGGCGAAATTGTGGGGAGACATTGTGGGCACCTTCGCGCGCCATGCCAGGGAAGGAGGTGCCCTGAGGAGGATCGGTTATCACGAGATCTACAACGAACCTGACAACCGCGACTTCTTCCGGGGCAGCCGGGAAGATTATTTTGCGATGTATCGCGAGGGCAGCCGGGCAATTCGTGCCGCCGATCCGGACGCGGTCATCGGGGGCCCGGCACTGGCCTTTACACCTTCCTGGATCGGGCCTTTTCTCGAAGTAGTGGAGACCGAGCATTTACCGCTGGATTTCTTCTCATTCCATTTTTATCCACGTTGCTGGGGCACGAATACCATCCGCGATGTCATTCGGCAGATCCGCGGGGAACTTATCAGACACCCACGGCTCGCCACCACGGAAATGCACCTGAATGAGTTCAACTCGTATCCAATCGATTATCCCCGGGGAGGCGCGCAAGACCGTTACGGGATCGCCTCCGCCATGTTTCATGATTACCAGTGGTTTCTGGCACAGCCGGACCTTGCGCAAGTGAGTTGGGCCCAATTCCAGGACACCGCTGGCGGGAACTGGTCTGGCATGATCAGCTATGAAGGACACCGCAAAGCGCTGTTTAACGCCGCCGCAATTTACGCACGCATGCCCACCGACCGAAGACAGGTTTCTGTCCGGGACAAATCTGGAATCGAAGCCATGGCATCCGCCGACGAGGCCCGATGCAGTCTGTTGATTTGGAGCCGATCCGTAAACGACCAGAGGCTCGAAGTGGAGATGCCGCGCATTTCTTTTCCCCGAGGCCGTTTGCGAGTGTATCGGATCGACGCCGGGCATTGCAGTTGGGGGGATAATCCAGCAAACGAAGAACTGACTGCCGCTGAAGAACACCCGGACATCGCCACCCAAGGTCTGCGATGGGGCGGGATTATCCCGAGGCAGGGTGTGTTATATCTGGAGTGCGACAACCTCCAACGCCGTGAACGGGCCAGGCCACTCGCAACAGCAACGATTGTTCGTACGTTGAACTTCTACCCGGACCGCGAGAGTCGCGCCTATGCGGATTTCGACTGCCGGGAGTGGACGGCCCGCCTTGGCATGGCCGAGGAGAACCAGGGGCTGGCACAGGTGGGTATCGTCGCCGAGGGTCTGCCTGAAAAACTGCGGGTAACTGTCGACACGGGAGGGGCACCCCAGCGGCTGGATTCAAAGAGTGTGCTGGGACTGCGATTCGATTACCTGGGAGACAGCAACTACACGCACAGTATCCTCTACCACCAGAATGGCCTTTACGATTCGAGGCGAAATGCTCCCGTGCCCTGGGGCACATTGAGGCAGGCGGACCAGGTTGTGGCCGTGCCCAATTTTTCAAGTTTCGAGGTTTCACCCGTCGGGTTCGCACCGGCGAGTTGGAGTGGGCGAGTGGAAATCACGTTCCTGATGCAAAATACCGGATGCGGCAGCAGGGCCAGGATCCGTCTGCAGGCCCCCTAAGCGCCCAATCCCTACACTCGCCCGCAGCCACACTGAGCATTCAGGAAACTGACTGGGTGTCTGCACACCCAGCCATTTCTCAGATCAACAGAAGTTTGTCAGCAATTACTGCTTCAGCCGGTAGTAAACTGGCTGGATGCCAATGGCCTGATTCAGGTTATTCAAACCATCCTCAACCACGGGTGTCCCCGAAACCACGCTCCAGGTCCCGGAAAGTTCGGATGTGGATTCAAGAATGAACCCGGTGGCATTGGCGGGCCACTTGAGCATGACCTGGTTTCCGGACCGCGTGATTTTCAGATCGGGACCGGCGATTCGATCTGGGCCGGCTTTGTAGGCACTGGCCACTTGTCCGGCGGTGAGTGCGCCGTTCCAAAAACGCAACTCATCGTAGGCGCCATTGAAGAAGGCGTCCGGCCATTGATCCCGCGCGAGCCAATTATCGGTATCGGGCAGATCCGTCCACAGCCAGGTGTTAACTCCACTGGCCACCAGTTGGCCGTTGAGATACAGCTTGTCCACCTGCCGATCCTGGTCGTGCGTCAGCACGATCTGGCTCAGCACTCCGACCGGCGGGCGCGGTCCGGTTAACAAGGTCCCGCCAGGGAACCACTCGGCCCGGAGCGCCCCTGTAGCCCCATCGTAGGGACAAACCATGACATACCTACCGCCGCCGAGAGAGTATCCCGGTGTCGCCGCCTGGCCAAAATCCCAGATTTCCTGCCACACCGCGCCTCCGTTCCACACCACCCAGCACTCGATGCTCGCCTGGCTGGGCAGTCCGGTGACTAATCCCTGTCCGGCGGGGAAAGACACCCAGCCGCTGTTGGGATTCGGGGTGCCATCAGCCAAAGGCGGCGGGTTCCCAGCGGGCATGACCAACTGGCTGCCAGTGAACGTGCCGACCCCATAGAAAGTACCGTGAATGGAACCCACCGAATCGGTGACCACAGTGCCTTGTGGGTCCGAGAAACTGTAACGGTGCAGCAAACCGGGCCAGGCACTGGTGTCCGTGACCGTCACCGTAACTGAGGCAGACTTGCCGCCGTAACTGGCGCTAACCACCGCCTTGCCCACGCCCATCGGCACGATATTACCATTGACCACCGAGACAACCGATGGGTCGCTCGAAGTTATCGACGTGCCGCTCAGTGTCGTGACATCCACATTCGCCACGTTGGCGAAGGTCGCCAGCACCTGGAGCGGGCCGCCCAAGCTTTGAACTTCGTAACTGGTTTGCCCAGCCGTGACCTCGACGCTCGCCAGCGCGCCCGGATCCGTCATCATGGTATCTGGACCAGCAGCCGCCGCCACCGCTATTTGCAGATCGGTTTGGGCGCCTGAATATATCCGGAACTCGTTGAAGGAGCCAGCAAAGTACGGGTCGTTATACTTGGCTCGCCCCAGCCAATTGTAGACATCCGGAAGATTGAAAAACGCCTTATCGATTTTGCCCGAGGCCACTTTTTTTCCGCCGACGTAGATGGCAGCGAGTTTCTCGAAGTAATTGTACCGCACCGTGACGCACACCTCGGTGCTCTTGACGAGCTGCGAACCGGCGTTCACGCGTTGCTCCCCGGCGAAGTTGAATCCGAACAGCAGCGCGCCAAAGTCCCCGCCGAAGGGACACAGGTAGGCAGCGCTCACGTTTTGGCCCACGGCGGAATTAGTGCCGAAATCCCAGATGCGCTGCCAGGCGTTACCGCCATCCCAACTAACCCAGGACATGAAGGTGGCGTTCGTCAGTTTGGAAATAATGCCGGCTGGCAGTTCGACGTAGCCGGAGCTGAAGTTGCCATCCAGAACCAACTTACCTCCGCCCAACGTGGCGGCATCCGAGCCGTTGATCAAAGTCCCATGAGCACCGCCCGCAGAATCGGTAATGGTTGTCGTCCCCGGGGCGCCGTCGAAGCTGTAGCGATGGCGGAGCATGGGAACCTCGATGACATAAGCGGCGGTCTCAATCATGCTATCCTGGTAGCCCGGCCGGGTTGCGTAAGCCTTAACCGTGACACTGGAAGGAATGCTGATCGAAACCGGGGTGAGACCCGTGGGCGAAGATGCGGTGAGGGTACTGCCGTCGGTGGTATAAAAGACGGTGGCACCGGGGTCGGACGTGATGGTCAGTGACTCAATCACGGTATAAGTGCCGGGCTTCAGGCTGAAGGCGGGCGCGGCGGTGACGCCGGATGCAATCTCTCCCACCGCGTTCCAATAGAGCGCGCGGGAGATCGTGCCAGCGAAGCTCTTCAAGAGCTGCACATCCGCATCGGTCTCGACATCAAAGGGCGCGCCGGGCTCGTTGCCCGCTCCTTCACCAGCCAAGCCCCCCACCGCGCCGCCCGGGCCGCCGCCGGAAATGCGCGGATTCTGGCCCACGCTAAAAGATTCGTCGCCGGACCAGTTTCCGAAGGTGCCGCTCAGGGTGAACACCTCGCGCGTCATGGCGCCGCCCGCAGGCTTAACCGCCAGAACGAGTTCACCGGCCTGGTTCCATGACGCCGCCGCTGAATAAGCCACTCCGGCAGTCAATGGGGCGAAAGTACTGCTGACTGCGGCCGCTGGATCGATGCTGGTGTCATTCAACCCGCTGGGAACCGCGGCGTCGGTGCCCCCATGCTTGGTGATATAAACCAGCACGCCATTGATGAGGTATAGCCCCGTGCCGTTGGCGGTCCCGCCGATTTCCATCAGCAGGACCGTGCCGGAGAGGTCCCCGGCCACTGGGGCAAACTCGATGTTGAAAGCGTGACCCAGGGCCAGGTCTGGCTGTGGCACACCGGTAGCCGTGGTAGCAATGCGCGCCCCGTCATATACTGCGGCACCGGGAGACAGGGTGGTAACCAGCACATCGGCCTGTATACCGCCCAGGGTCATGAGGCAGATGGCTGCAATCGTCGCTGATTTGGGTATTTGCATAGGTTGCTCTCCAATCTTGGGTTGTCGTCTATTATCGCATAGTGAACTGCGTTACTCCAAAACGGTGCGCTCGCATGCCTGAATTACCGCTCGCGATACGCTCTCTGCTGGGGGCGTTGCTTCCGCTTACCGGTCGCCCTGCGTCTTGCCGAAGCGGGAAGCGTTCATCTGCATCACAGCCTGCACTGCCCGCTGATCTCCATTCTCACCGGCCTTGAACGCCTGGTTGCCCAATTGCACCCAGGCCTGCTGCAAGGCATCCTTTTGCTCGAGGGTAAAGGACTGCGATTTGCTAAAGACCATCATCAAATTGGTAGCCGCGCCGAGATAATCCCGCCCCGCAATACTGGTCGCGGCGTTCTGCCATTTCTCCCGGACGTCGGCAGATGCGGAATCGAACACCCCGGACTTCATGGTTTCCGGTTCGCCGCCGCTCTTGGAGCACGCGGAGAACATCAGGGCCACGCAGGGGATCACCATCAACCAGCGGCGGATCAGCCTGATGTTCATAGTCTAAAGTATGTTGAATTTCGGGTCGCCAAACACTGCGGCTACAAGTCCAGGTCGTTCTCCCAGCCTGGCTTGCTGATCCACGCGCCCATTTCCATGTGCGGATCGTTGTCATTGTTCCATCGCGATCGCCAGTAAACACTGCGCGGATCGCGCACGTCATTACGTCGGGGCGACTCCACGTGCCCGTCGCAGAACAATAAATCGGTGCGGTAGTTATGCCGGTTGGCCGGGCATTGAGTATGGCCGGGCAGGGTATCCGCGGGCTGCGTGTTGGCAT
Organism: Verrucomicrobia subdivision 3 bacterium UBA6082; assembly: GCA_002428665.1. Taxonomy (GTDB): domain Bacteria; phylum Verrucomicrobiota; class Verrucomicrobiia; order Limisphaerales; family UBA8199; genus UBA6082. Next base: position 72,803 of record DIXK01000054.1, on the reverse strand, counting down.
TAAACCAAATCAAGGCCGGGTTCCGGACAGAAGGCACATCCGCGAGCGCAATCATCTCGCTGGGCTTCTTGATCATGGCGTCTTTCAGTGGCCCTTGCGACAGCGCCCCGCTCACATCACCCCCCATGCCCAATTGCGGCTTGTGACTTATATTCATGTGAATCCCCCAGTCGTTCATGCCGATCGAAAAGCGGGTGAGATGTGTCACCGCATAGGGGTCCCAGTTGCCGGTGTAGGGATCGGTCGCGCCCACCAGCGTCTCATTAACGTTGGTGTCCCAGGCCGTTTGTGGCAGCGCGGCCGGACAACTGAACGCCTTGCGGTTGTTGCCCATATAGGCGAACAGCCGCGGTTGCCAGACGTAATAGAACCGGCCCTGCGCCCAAAGCACTCCCGGGTAAGCGCCGCTGTCCCCCACGTACATTTGCAGGGCCACTCCCAACTGCCGGAAGTTGTTGATACATCCCGTCTGCTTGGCTTTGTTTTTCGCCCGCGTTAAAGCCGGCAAGAGCATGGCGGCGAGGATGGCAATGATGGCAATGACCACCAGGAGTTCAATCAAGGTAAACGCTTTGCGATGACTTTGATGCGTTAAATACATCATTTCCAATCGTCCTCAGGTTTGCCGCAGTGGTCAATGGCTATGGAAAACTATAATGCAAATGCCCCGATTTTCCAAGGGCGCCAAGGCAAGAATATGTTAAAAAGGGCGCGGGGTCATAGACCGCTGAGCCGCCCGGAGAAAAACGAGACAAATGGCCTTGCCGCGATTAACTTGGCGCTATGAGGCCATTTTATGCGGCAAGACAATTCCGGCGGGTTCAACGACCAGGGGATGGGGGAACCGGCATTTCCCCGAAGACGGGCCTACGGTGGCTCGGTATGGCACTCTCCACACTGCTCTGGGTTTCTCCCGGCAACGCACAAATGCCCGATCCTCCGGGACAGGTCAAACCCGGGGAGAAGCCACAACATGAGGCGTATCTCTTCGCGCACATGGTTCACGGGGATTACTGGCGTCTGTATTACAGCGTGAGCCTGGACGGTTTGCATTGGACGATGCTCAACGGCGGCAAACGGGTGTGCGAGGATTACCGCGGCCATGCGGACATCACCCAAGGTCACGACGGCCGCTATTATCTCGTGGGCAACCGGGGCGACCACCGGCCGGACATCAATTTCTGGGTTTCAGACGATCTCCTTACCTGGGAGAAGTATTCGGATTACGTTCCGGATCTCAAGCGTGTGCCCGATTATCCGAAAGCGATGCCTCGCATCGGGGCGCCGAAAGTCTGTTTCGATAAGCCCAGTTCCCAATACCTGGTGACCTGGCACACCACCCACGACTTGGGCAAGACCGATTTACCCGAACCTTATTGGGCCGGACAGAGAACGTTGTACGCGACCTCCAAAGACTTGCGCACGTTTTCCGATCCACCCCGCAAGCTCTTCTCGTGGGATATGGCGACGATCGACACAATCATCCGCAAGGAAGGGGATTTCTATTACGCCATCATCAAGGATGAACGCTACCCTACGCTGGAATGGACGACCGGCAAGACCATCCGGATCTGCCGCGCGACCAGCTTGCTCGGGCCGTACTCCGAACCCGGCCCGCCCATCAGTCCAAACTTCCGCGAGGCGCCGACCTTGATACCCTCGCCCAACGGTAAAGCGTGGTATCTGTATTACGAGCAGTACCCAGGCGTGTCCTACGGTCTATCCGTGGCCACCAGCCTGGAGGGACCGTGGTTCCAGCCTGCGGGATACCAACAACCCGATTGGGATAAATACAGTCTGCCTCACAAGGTGCGCCACGGTTCCATGATGCCCATCTCGCGCCCGCAATATGACGCCCTCGTGGCGAAGTTCGGGATCGGCCCGGCGAATTAAGGGTCAGGCGCGTGATTCGCTTCCGATTTAAACGCCTTTGGGAATCGCTCCGTTGGCTGGTGCTGGCGCTCGTGCTAGCAGGGCTTTTGGGGGGCAGCGTGCCGGCGGGTCCTTTTGGACCGATCACCTGGGGTGGCACCGTGGATATCGGTGGCGGCTGGGGCCGCATGCTCCAGGTGGCGGAGGGCCACTGGTTGTGCGTGACCGCGAGGTACCCGGCCGGCACGAATAGCTACCTCCGGATCCAGCAAAGTTTCGACTACGGCCGAACCTGGTCAGTGCTCTCGAATGTGGCGGAGGATGGCCGCACGCTCGATAATGGCGAGCTGGCGCTGCGCCCCAACGGGGAGATCCTGCTCACCATGCGCTCCCTCATCCCCAACCTCTCCTACCGCCTGCCGGTGTATGTCAGTCATAATAGAGGCGCGTCCTGGAGCTACCGCAGCAACATCGACACCAGCGAGGGTACGGTGGCGCAGCTTGGGCGGGGGTTGTGGGAACCGGATTTCCAGGGACTCGACGACGGCCGGCTCGTGGTCACGTACTCGAATGAGAAACACACCGGCTACAGCCAACTGATTTCCGCGCGTGTGTCCACCGACGATGGGCGCACTTGGAGCGCAGAGACCTGGGCCGTGAGTCAGCCCGGTGGCGGGGATTTGCGCCCCGGCATGTCGCAAATAGCGCGGATGGCCAATGGCCAATACATCCTGGTGTATGAGGTCGTGAACCTGGGCAATGCGGACGTGCACTCCAAGATCTCCGATGACGGTGTGTCGTGGCCCGCGGGGATCGGCACCCGGATTCCGTGCCAGCATTGCGGTCCGTTTGTGATGTCGCTGCCCAACGGAGTCCTGTTGATCAGTTCCTGTCAAAACGAGATTTCATTCAGCGAAGACTTCGGCCAAAGCTGGCAAAAGATGGATCCGCCCGCGTGGCCGGGTGGCTTTGTTTTTACCTGGCCGGCGATCTATTTCATACGAACCAACGAAGTAGGGGTAATGGCGACGACCAACGGGGTGAAACTGAAATTCGGCACGCTGTCACCCCGCCCCGCGTGGCCAAACCCTCTCACCAACAACTTCAACTCGGGCACCGATGCGGGCTGGTCTCGATACGGCGGCAATGTGGCCCTGGCTAACGGCCGTTACCTTCTCAGCAACGAGGGCACTTATGGCAAGTCCATGATGGGCGACGTGTTCTGGCGGGACGGCGTGCTGGAAGCCGAGCTGATGCTCACCTCGCCGGGCAACGCCGGCCTGATGTTTCGCACCACGAACCCCGATTTCGACGGGCCGGATGCGGCGTTCGGCTATTATGCTGGCTTGGACTCGGCAGGGTTCGTGATCCTGGGCACCATGGATAACGGCTGGAAGGCGTTGACGAATGCCCCGGTGAGTGTCGGTCTCAATGCGTGGCACCGACTGAAAGTGACGATGCAGGGAAGCCAGATCGGCGTGTATGTCAACAACGTCCTGAAGCTCAGCCGCACGGACGCCAGGTTCACACGCGGTCAGGTCGGGGTGCGCTCCTTTCAGTGCGACGCGCAATTCGACAACGTGACGTTTTCCAATGCCGCGCCGTTGCGGCTGGAATCGAGCCGTACGGCGGACCGCCTGGATTTTTCGTGGCCGGAAACATCGGTCAGCGTGAAACTGCTGGGCGGGGACTCGGTCTCCTCCGGGGTCACGCAACCGGGATTTCCGGTTCTACAGGATGGTGCTTGGCACCAAAGCGTGATCCTTCCCGCAAGCCCGCTGCAGTTCTATTGGCTGCAGGCGCAATGAACCAGCAATCAGCCGCAGAATAACGTGTCCTTTACCGACCCGCCGCACCCGCCGCCACAAGGATTCGGTGATACCGATACCCGGCAACTGTCCGGGAACGGCATTGAGCGGATCACGCCTGCAGGCAAAGTAACGTTGCTCTCGCGGGAAATAACCTCACCGGTGAATCTCCCGAAGACTGCTTCAAGACCGAATCATGGTCAGAATCATTTTGAAACGTTTGAGCGCTCGCAGCGCGTGAGGCTGGTTGGCCGGCATGAGAATTAATTCCCCCTCACCAACGCGATTAGGCTTTCCGGCAATGGTGATCTCCGCTTCTCCCTCCAGAATCTGCACCAAGGCATCGAACGGTGAAGTGTGCTCGCTGAGACCCTCTTCCTCATCGAACGCGAACAGAACCACTCTACCCGTGGCTTTTTTAATGATCTCCCGGCTGACGACCGAGCCTGGCTGGTAATCCACCAACGTGCTGGCTTTGGCCGCCTGTGCGGGGGGAAACTTAGTGTCTTTTTTTGTCTTGTCGTTGGTCATAAATCGTGAGTTCCGCGCGCGGTTTCAATGCGCGGCTAGGGCTGCAAATTCAGATCGGTAACTGCGCCTAAAGAGGCCGAAGTCACTGTGCTCGCGTATTTGGCAAGCACCCCCCGAGTGTAACGGGGACGAGGCGACTTCCAGGCGGCGCGGCGTCGCTTCAATTCACGGGAGGTGATTTCCAGGTTTATCTGCCGCTTCTCCGCATCGATGGTGATGGGATCCCCGTTCCTGACCAGTGCGATGGGGCCGCCGGTGGCGGCTTCGGGGGTGATGTGGCCCACCACAAACCCATGGCTTCCACCTGAAAAACGGCCGTCGGTGATCAGTGCGACATCCTTGCCGAGCCCTTCGCCCATGATGGCAGATGTCGGTGAAAGCATCTCGCGCATACCGGGGCCACCTTTGGGGCCTTCATAACGGATGACAATGACGTCTCCTTTACGAATTTTCCCGGCCAGGATCTTCTGCATGGCTTGCTCCTCAGAATCGAACACGCGTGCCTTTCCGTGGAATCGGAGCCCTTCCTGTCCGGTGATCTTGGCCACCGCGCCTTCGGGGGCGAGATTGCCGTAAAGAATCACTAAATGACTTTCCTTTTTCAGGGGTTGTTCCAGAGGAGCGATAATCGTCTGGCCCTGCGGATACGGATCCACTCCCGCGAGTGTCTCGGCCATGGTTTGGCCAGTAACCGTGAGGCAATCGCCGTGCAACAGACCCGCCTCCAACAGCGACTTCATTAAGGGCCGGATTCCGCCAATGGCGACGAGTTCGGACATGAGATGTCGCCCGCTCGGCTTCAGGTCGGCCAGCACCGGCACCCGTTTGCCGATGCGGGTAAAATCATCTAGGCTGAGCCTCACGTTGCAGGCGTGGGCCATTGCGAGCAGGTGCAGCACGGCGTTGGTTGAACCTCCGAGCGCAATGACCACTGTGATGGCGTTTTCGAAAGCCCGCCGCGTCATGATGTCCAGCGGACGCAGGCCCCGCTCAAGCATTCGCACCACGGCGGCGCCGGCACGCCGACAATCTTCTTTCTTGGCTTCGGAGACGGCATTCTGGGCAGAGCTGTTGGGCAAGCTCATGCCCAGCGCTTCGATGGCGCTGGCCATGGTGTTGGCGGTATACATGCCCCCGCAGGCGCCAGCTCCGGGGATAGCACAGGACTCAATAGTCTGAAACTCCTTGTCGTCGATGCGCTGTTTGGCATGGGCACCAACCGCTTCGAACACCGACACGATGTCCAAGCTTCGATTATCCCCGGTCATACACCCCGGCAAGATGGTTCCGCCATAGACAAAGACCGCCGGCCGATTGAGCCGCGCCATGGCGATCAGCGCGCCGGGCATGTTCTTGTCGCAGCCACCGATGGCAACAAAACCGTCCATACCCTCGCAGCCCACCACCGTCTCAATCGAGTCGGCAATCACTTCGCGTGACACCAGCGAATACTTCATGCCTTCGGTGCCCATCGAGATGCCGTCGGAGATGGTGATGGTGTCGAAGATAATCGCCTTGCCGCCGGCGGCATTGGCCCCAGCCTCAGCTTCGCGTGCCAGTTTATCCAGATGCATGTTGCACGGCGTGACCATGCTCCAGGCCGAGGCGACGCCAATCAGCGGCTTGGAGAAATCCTCCGCCTTGAAGCCGACTGGGTAAAGCATGGCCCGGCTCGGGGCCCGTTCCGGACCATCCAGCACCTTGGCTGAAAACGGTCGCGAAGTCTGCGCATAGGGATTGGCTCGGTGGCCGCGGGACCTGGAATTGTTCATCGGTTGCAGAACCTTAACACAAAAACGGGTCGCGGCAACCGGCCACGAGTGTGACGCGGCAATCAGCAGGGGTTAGTGCATCCCACACCCCGCCGTGACATTCTACGCCCATTGGTGTTCGGGCCGGGCGTTCATGGGTTGATCGTTCCCCGTAACCTTCCCCGTGCGGCTGGGTCCTCGAGGCAACGGCCTGGACTTGCACGCATCCCGGCTCGGTGGATATTACTGGCGATTATCACATCCCTGAACCATGAAGACTGAATCCATCAATACCTCGTGCCGCCGTCCGAAATCAATTCGCGGTTCTGCGTGCGTCTGTCTCTGGCTCAGCTTTTGCTTGTTCGGCATTCCCGGTGCCTTTGCCGATGACCCCACCCCGCGGCCCACGATGGGCGAGATTCTACGCTTCGACCCCGCCGCAGACGACTTGCTGCCGCCCGACGCCCAAATCGAAGTGCTGGCCTCCGGCCTCGATTGGAGCGAAGGACCGCTCTGGATTCCGCAGGCGGCCACGCAACCGTGGGGCGGCGGTTACCTGGTTTTTTCGGACGTGCCGCGAAACCAGGTGATGAAGTGGAAAGAGGGCGAAGGTTTGAGTGTATTTCTCAAACCCAGCGGTTACACGGGAGTGACGGATTACGGCCGGGAACCCGGCAGCAACGGCCTGGGCCTAAACGCCAGGGGCGAACTGATCTCCTGCGAACACGGCGACCGGCGCGTGTCGGTGATGATTCGCAATGGAGGCAAACGAACGCTCGCCGACAATTTCGAAGGCAAGCGCTTCAACAGCCCCAACGATTGCACCATCGACTGGGCGGGCAACGTTTACTTTACCGACCCGCCTTACGGCCTGCCCAAAGGGCCAGGCGATAGCGAGACCCGGGAGTTGGCCTGGAACGGCATCTACCGGATCACACCCGGGGGCACAGTGACCCTGCTCTCCATAGAAATGACCAATCCCAACGGCATCGCCCTCAGCCCTGACGAGCAGACGCTCTACGTGGCACAATCGGATCCCAAGGCGGCACTCTGGAAAGCCTTTCCCATCAAGCTTAACGGGACGCTGGGCGAGGCACGCGTGGTTGCCGATGCGACCCCGATGGTCGGTAAACACCGCGGCCTGCCGGATGGAATGAAGACCGACGCCACGGGCCACCTCTGGGCTACAGGTCCGGGCGGCGTGCATCTCCTGACGCCGGAAGGCAAGCTCCTGGCCCGAATTGATCCCAAAATGGCCTGCGGCAACTGCTGTTTCGGAGGCGGCGACGGGTCGATGCTTTACATCTGCGCGGACGCGTTTCTCGTCCGCGTAAAAACGAAGACCCACGCCCCGCCGGCTGCGGCTTCATCCCGGTAAATCGAAAGGCCCTGACTCTTGTTTCATGGCTGTGCCTCAAGGTTCTCTTCCGAATTCGCGGTTGCATTGAGTCTTTTGCAGAAGGCTTGTGCCTCCTGGAGTGTCCAATTCCCAGGAATAACCAGCCAGCCATCCGATGCCTCGGCACCAATCGTTGTCGTCCGAAAAACTCTCCCGTCAACGATCAGAGCCACATCCTTTCCGATATTTGTGCGGGTGAAGTCAGCCCATTGCTGCCGGGCCTCGCCCTTAAACTGAACCTCGACTGCAAACTTAAGTCCAAACGCACAAATCCGCTGTTCCCTTTCCAAGGTGGTCTCATCAAGGCCGGGGACAATGCGAACGCTCAGAAGCTCGCTGGCGATATGACCTCCTCGGTCCTTCCGGGGAAACGCCATTGGGATTGCGTCCACTGCGGGTGAATCCAGAACCAGTCCCACTTGAAAGACCTTCGACCGCGAGTCCACCGGTGTAAGCGCCGAGTTCTCAGGCCGGTGCTCACAGCCGCCCAGCAACAGTGCGGTCATGGAGATGGCGAGCATCAATCGCATGGGAAAGGCTAAGGATTTAAAGTTGCCAATCATCGTTTTGGGCGCCTTTCGCCAGGATGTGACAACTCACGATCACACCAAACCCTGAACACTGCGGGCTCCGAAAAAAGCAGTTTCATTCTTGTGGAGCGCGGCAGTGCACGGAGTATGGACAACCCAATGCCGTTCGTCCAAAAAGGCCTCGGACTCAATGAGGACTGCTCTACGCAGAGCACGGCGACATTTTGTCTCTGCCCCAGCGGCAGCAACGGCACGCGAACGCGAACCGCAGAGTGTGGAGCAACAACGTGGCACAGTCCCAAACTGGCGAACGAAACCTGCGGCATCGTATTGCTTGAGCCACCGAATTCCCACCGGATCAGATAGCTCCCACTGTCGTAACCGAACAACGAATCCTGCTGAAAGGTGTTCGTGCCGCCCATCAGCGGTAGGCAATAAGTCCTGTCGGATGCATTGGTAAACCACAAGAACGCGACATTTTGAATGTTGAAATCAACGTCCGTGGTGGTGCCGTATTTCTCAAATATCAGCGACAAAGAAGACGCCTGAGGTGGGTGTCTCAAGATCAACACGTAAGCTGCAGCGCCCAAAATTACACCCGTGGTGATGATGCCCGCCAACATTCTGTGCACTCTTGTCACTTTAAGTTGGTTTTACCTGAACACTTTTATGGCATTACACTCCCTAAGCCACTCACACATTCGTAGCAGCAAAGATTTCGGTCATCGGTATGTCTTTCTCCGGATCGACGGGCACGGCCTTGAAAACGCCTGGAATCAGGTCCGAAGGATTCATAACCCGTTGCCCCGGCTCCAATTCAACAGCGCAAGCCCCCAGAATGACGACGGTGAGGGCGTTGATGCGGTCCGAAAGGATACCGCCCCGAGCCAGGCATGCCCTGGAAAAATGACGCCCAGCATCCGCTTGACGGAACTGTTGGTCGACTTCCACATATTGTTTCAGCTTCTGGTCTCTGCGCCCCTTGCGCTCTTTGCGGTTGTATGAAGCAGGACCATAGTTCGGAGTTCAGCTCCGTTTGCACTGATACTTGCCGCTTACAGCCTCGGCAATGGCCTCCTCGACTTTCTGGTCGGTGGCGGAGACGGTGACCAGCACGTCGTAGTTCGCACCGAATTCCGCCGCAATCGGGTTCAGTGGGAAAAGGCCTCGGGCGAGTCTTCGACCACAGTTGACGGCAAACCCATTCCCCTTGATGGCGATGTCGAATTGAGCTGTCGTGAATCCGTTCGGGAACAGCGGCTCAACGGAGCACGAAGGATCAATGGATTCACACTTTTCCATGACATCCACGATCACGTCTGGAATGACGGTTGTGGGTGTCAAACTGATCCGGCTCTGGTCAACCCATTCGCCCTGTTTGAATCTCGACCAGTTCACAACTCGGCCAGTGCCTTCAGCTTTTGCCAGCAATGTGATCATCGTGTGTCCTCCGCCAAACGTTAAACCGCGTCGCAGTCCCAATCGCTCAATCCGGACTGAACTCTACCCGTACAACCCTGCCCTTGGAAAGCGAAACAATGCCCCAATCGGCATTGAACGCTCCCTTGGTGGAATGCCGAAATACGAGTGAATTACGGAGGAGTAATTCGCCTGAAAGTGAGGGCGTTGTGGCATACTGCGAGCTGCTGCCCATGATGGAAAGCGTACCCCCGTTTGTGGGGTTATCGCGTGGAGACGCTGGCCATCCGGTGCCTTCCAAGTAACGGTTCATAATGTGTCGCACCTGAGCCTCGGTCATGCCGGCACGTATGCGGTCAAGGTCGCGCAGGAACGGCTTACGACTGGTCCACGGCATGTAATGCAGGGCCGCGAGAATCGAGAAGAGCACGAGCAACGAAATGATCCGGATGCACTGGAACCGACCCGGCGCAAACGGAATAAGGGCCACAGCAAATGCAAGGGCCATGAGAAGATAAAGCCACCAGGCCGGAGGGTATGCCATGCCCATCTCGCACCATGCCAGTAGCGCGAGCACGAGGGCGGCAAAAGTGAAGAGCAAGAGGCGAACGTTCGTGTCCATGCGGTGTCAATGATCCCGCCTACCGCTCGCCGGCCCCCCAAGAAAAACGAAAAACCCTTCATCTACATTGCATTTGCCATTCCGGGCGGGTTTCATTACGGTTTGGATGTGCGGTTAGACGGAAACATAACGAACACGCTTTAGCGTTCGGGCTCCACTCAGAGCCGCGAACGCCAACGCCTCGATATATCCATTCGAGGCGTTTTTATTTATGGAAGCAGAAAATACTCAGCAAACCGAACGGAAGACACTGGACGATCGCAACCGGATGAACGAACTGGAGCGGATTCGCCACTCCTGCGCGCACGTGATGGCTACGGCCATCCTGCGGATTTGGCCCGAGGCCCAGTTTGCGGCCGGCCCGCCGGTGGAGAACGGCTTCTATTACGACGTAGACCTGCCGCACCGGATTTCGCCCGAGGATTTCCCGCGCATCGAGGAAGAGATGCGCAAAGAGGTCAAGGCCAACCACGTGTTTGAAAAGATCGTGGTGACCCGTGAGCAGGCAATCAAAGACGCGGAGTCGGGGCGGCTCGGGGGACTGACCGAGCGGCCGGGAAACGTGAGCCAGTTCAAGCTGGGCAACCTGGCGGACATCCCGGAGGGTGAACCGATCTCCTATTACAAGAACGGCGACTTTGTGGATCTCTGCGCCGGGCCGCACGTGATGCGCACGGGCAACGTCGGCGCCTTCCGGTTGACCAGCGTGGCCAGCGCGTATTACAAAGGCGACGAGCGCAATCCCCAGCTTCAGCGCATTTACGGCACCGCGTTCAAGAACAAGACTGAGTTGGAGGCGTACTTCAAGATGCTGGAAGAGGCCAAACGGCGGGATCACCGCAAGATCGGCGCCGAAATGGGCTTGTACACGATCGATACCGAATATACCGGACCAGGCATGCCACTGTGGCTGCCGAAAGGGACGGTGCTGACGGAGGAACTCGAGAAGCTGGCCAAGGAAACTGAGTTCGCGGCCGGTTTTGTGCGGGTGCGCACCCCGCACCTGGCGCGCGAGAAAATGTACACCACCTCTGGCCACCTGCCCTATTACGCCGAGAGCATGTTCCCGCCGATGGAATTGAAAGAGGCTCCGGACGCGGAAGTCTCGGAGCGCTATTACCTCAAGGCCATGAACTGCCCGCATCACCACCGGATTTTCGCCGCCGAACCGCGCAGTTATCGGGACCTGCCGTTGCGCATGGCGGAATACGGCTGTTGCTATCGGTATGAGCAGTCCGGCGAACTCTTTGGGCTCATGCGCGTGCGCTCGCTGAATATGAACGACGCGCATATCTATTGCACCGCCGAGCAATTCGCCGAGGAATTCAACGCGGTGAACGATATGTACCTGAAGTATTTCAAGATTTTCGGTATCGAAAAATACGTAATGCGCTTCAGCACCCATGACCCCGCCCGCCTCGGGCAGAAGTTTGTGGACGAACCGGAGCTGTGGCTGCAAACGGAGAACATGGTTCGCAACGTGCTGAAGAATTCGGGCATCAATTACATTGAAGTGCCGAACGAAGCCGCGTTTTACGGTCCGAAGATCGACGTCCAGGTCTGGAGCGTGATCGGGCGCGAGTTTACGCTGGCGACGAACCAGGTAGACTTTGCGGTGCCAAAACGATTCGGGCTCACTTACCGCGACCGGGACAACACGAATAAGACCCCGCTGTGCATTCACCGGGCGCCCCTGGGCACGCACGAGCGGTTCATCGGTTTCCTGATTGAGCATTACGCCGGCAATTTCCCGCTGTGGCTCGCGCCGGAGCAGGTTCGGGTGCTGACGATCGGGGATGACCCGGCATTGGTCGATTACGCCAAGGGCATCGTGAAGGAATTGCGCGCCAGCGAGGTTCGCGCCGCAGGTGACTACGATAATGACAAGATCAACGGGAAAATCCAGCGTGCCGAGCAAGCGAAGGTACACACGATGCTGGTAGTCGGCCCGCGGGATATGCAGGCCGAAGCCGTCAGTGTCCGTCTGCACGGCAAAGGCAGCCAGGGCGTCAAACCCCGCGGCGAAGTCATCGCCGACATTCTGAAGACCATCAAAGAGCGGGCCTCCTGAGCCCGCGCTCTAATTAAGCGACATAGTCACACGGGCCAGCCCGTGGACGGCTGGGTCCGGCGCTTTCGGGGCCACGAGGTAGACACGGTCGGACGCGAGTTCGCCGCCCTGCTGCAGGGCTTGTTGCACGACACTCGCGCGCTCGCGCATGAGTTGTAGAAACGCCTCTGGATCCACGGGGGTGCGGGATGCCAGGAGCAATTCCAGGTCTTCGCCGGCGGCGCCGGCCAGGGCTGGATTCTGTTTCAAGAGTTCCGCATCGGCTTTGGCCTGGCGGCGTGCAGCGCCAATGGGGCTTTTGGCGCCATGGATCGGCAGCCAGGATACCACCCGCGGAATGAGCCCTTTGGGCCTGGGCGCTTGCGCGACCACAGCGACCACGCGATTGCTGGCTGCGATGGCATTCGTGGCGGCTTGGTGCGCGAGAAATTCTTCGAGGGCGGTATTGACGTTGGTGCCGAATTCCTTCACCAGAGCGGCACGCAGCAGGCGCTGGTAATTGGCGGGGTCCACGGTGAAGGCCGCGGCGTCGGGCTGCTCACCGGTGACGGCCAACTCCTCAAGCCGCTCGGCTTTCAGGCGTGCCCGCACCTGCTGCAGCGCTAACGCCTGGCGGTCAAGGTGCGAGTCCACGCCGGCTTCGATTTCCAGGTTGATCGCCGGCCGCTCGAGCAGCCCTTTCACCAATTTTTCCACTTTGTTGGTTTCACCCTCACGCATTTCCGCGGTGCCGGGGACGAACTCGACAAAGCTGAGTTCCTCGCCACCCCCCACGAGCCCGCCCAGCAGTTTGAACGGGGAGGCGGCGGCTTTCACAATGATGTTGCCGATCACCTGGAAGATGATCTTGCTGACGCGGAATTGCGGGTCGTCGAGCCGCCCGGCCACGGGCACGTCGAGGTCGATCACGCCGTTGCGATCTTTCAGCAAAGCTACGCCGAGTTTGACTGGCAGGTTGACGGCGTCCGGATTGTCATTCCGGGGGCCGAGCGTGAGCTGATCTATACGGAACTTGTTTTGGGATTTGAGTTCCTGTCCCTGGATATCGTAATGGAGGTCCAGCGAAAGCCGCCCTTTGTTGAGCGGGTGCCCGGCGAATTTTTCCATGTAGGGAGTAAACGCCGGGAGCTGCAGATTGGAATTCGAGATGGCCAGGTTCACCTGGAGGACGGGCGACAATGGGTTGATCCGGCCTACAACCGCGAAAGGCGACCGCTCGTCGAAGCTGCCACGAAAATCGAGTTCGGCAGTGGCATCCGGGTCGGAGGACAACCCACGAATCACGCCGCTGAACTGTTGGATGGCGAGGCTGGCGTTGGGCTTGATGGAGGCATCGCCAAAATGAAAGGAGGCGTTGGTCAGAGTGAACGTGCCGAGGGCCAGGGGAAAAGGAGCAGGCGAGGCCGACTTTGTCTCGGCGGGTGCGGCATCAGCAGGTACGGCATTGGTGCCGGCCGGTACCACGCTGGCCAGGTTGATCTGGCCGTCGGTCCCGATGAGCAGGCTCGTTTTCAAACCGTCCCAATCGAGACGGTCCACGTCCAGCCGGTCGGGCTTCATCGTGTAGCGGATGCCGCCGATGCGCAGGACGTCCCATTTCACGAGTTCGGCCGACGTGACCTGGTCGGTCGCAGCCAGTTGGTTGACCTCGAGATCGCCGGTGACACTCACCTGCGGAGCGGCGTCTAGACCGGGAAGCCAATCGGCCTTGACCCGTGTGCTAAAGGTGCCGCTGACGAGCGTGAGTTTGGCGTGCGGATCCAGGTAAGGCTGCAGGTCGTGCAGGTTCAGATTAGTCACACCAACCTCCACGCGGGCGCTTTGCGGGGCGGCGCAGACCTGGCCTTGCACGCCCAGGGTGCCGGTCTCATTAACGCGCAATCCTAGTCGGAGATCGATCGGTTTATTGGTCAGGGTGCTGAGCCCGCGCGCATTCAGGGAGAGTTGATCGACTTTGAACTTCGCCGGTTTTGGCAGTGAAAGGTCCTCAAACTGAATGGTGTAGTTGCCGAGATCGACTTCATCGATGGCAGCCACCCAGACCTTTTCTGCGGGTGCGGTCGGCAGCGCGGGTTCAGCCGCCGGGGCGGCGTTGGTGCCGGGGCCCGCCGGCAGAATCGAAAGCAGGTTGATGTCGCCATTGGCCGTCAGCCGGGCGAGAACCATCGCATCCTTCGAGTGAACCCTAGCCACCCGGGCGCTGCGCTCAGCGAGGCTCGCGGCTACCCCTTCCACCACGAATTCAGGCACGTCCACCAACGTCTCGTCCCCATCCGGCCCGCAGAGTTGCAACCCGGTGACGCGCACCAGCAGGTTGGACACCGTGGCCTGCAAGTCGTCCTGCGCCAGCGCCGCGCGATACGGAACGGTCATGTCCAGTTGCCCGGCCTTGAGCCCGCCGCGAAGATGTTCCTCGGCGTAAGGCCAGTATTTCGGGAGCCGGATCGCACCCAACTTTACTTCGCCTGCGGACCGAACTGGGTTAATGGAAAACGTTCCGTCGCCGCTGATGGTCTCCGCGGCTTCAGTCTTCATCGTAAACTGGAAGCGGGCATCCCGATCCGGACCCGTGGTAAACTCGTTCAAACTGAAGTCAATCGGACTGAGCGTGGTGGTGAAGGGCGACCTGCGGGTGAGATCTTCAAACACCACCGAAGCCCCGGCTAATTCGAAGCGGTCCAGCGTGGCAGTCCAGGGAGCGACGGGAGTGTCGGGCGGAGCGTTGGTGCCAGGCTCCGCGGCAGGAGCGTTGGTGACCAGCAATCGTTGCCAGTTCATCGAGCCATCCGCCAGGAGGCGCGCGATCACTTCGGGCTGCTCCACCTTGATGGAGGCCACCTTAGCGGAGCGAGTGCGCAGGTCCATACCCGCCCCTTGCACCGTCAGCCGGGGCAATTTAAACACAGTCTCCTGCGCGTGCGGGTCCCGAATCTCCAGGCCGGCCAAGCGCACGACTCCGTTGGATGCCGCCAGGTCCAGGCCGTTTGTGCCTGCGGAAATCCAGTAATCCATCCGAACATCGACAGTGCCCGCGGCGACTTGCGCGGTGGTGACATCCTCGAGGTAGGGTTGGTATTTACCTGGCTCGAATCCATTCACTTCGATCGACCCATGCGAGCTGAAGGGTTCCACCGTAATGTCCCCCTTCCAGGCCAGGCTGTGGGTGGCGTCGCGTTCGGCGCGGAAGGAGTAAGGCGTTCCGGTTCCCGGCTGGGTGGTCAGGCCGGTCAGATGCAGATTGATGGGCCGGTATTCGGTGCGCACCGGCTGGCGGCGCGTGCGGTCCTCAAAGCCGAAATACCCGTTGGTGATCGTCACCAGGAAGACGCGCAACCGCGGCACACTGCTGCCCGGCTCCGCCGGAGACGGTGGGGTGGGTTCGGGCTTGGGCACGGCTTCGGACTCGGCATCGGCAAGCATGTTGGCAAAATTGAACCGCCCGTCTTCCTTCAGAATCACCCCGGCGAAAAAGTCCTGAAGCCGAATCTCTTTAAACGTCCACGCCCATCGCGGCAGCGAGGAGAGCTGAAAATTGGCGTAAAACTCCTCCCAGGAAGCGAACGTGCTGCCGTCGGGCTCTTTCAGTGCGAGCCCGCGGATGGCCAGCGAGAGGGTCCAGGGATTCATCCGCACCTGACGTATCTCCGCGGTACGTTTGGTAATTGCGGGCAGGCGCTTGACGAGTTGCCACTTGAGAATAGCCGGGACCACGAAGAACCCCAGCAACGAGTAAACGACGAAAGCGATTACGAGGCGGGTGCTCCACCGGCGGGTGCGAGCAGGAATTTTATTCCACCAGACGGGCGTAGTCATTGCACCATTCATCATCCGCCCCTAAACGAGGTGCGTCAAGCCACGCGTCACCCGGTCCATAAGGTCTCGGTCAGGCCCACCTCGCCGCGTGAGGGCCTACCCGGCTTGCGCAAGCGCACGCCAGCCTCGTCACAAAGGACGCTGGCGCGTGCGGGGGGTGGTGACTATGCTGGGACCATGCGTGTGCGTTTGGATCGACGGTATCTGCTGGATGCGCCCGGAAATTCGTTTCCCGAGGTGCGTATGGTGGCGGCGACTCTTGCGCCCCCCGTCCTGCCGCGCGTCTCATCTCCTCTTAAATTATGAAATCCTGCTCGAAACTGGTTCTCGTTTGGTTAAACAGTGCGGTCCTGCTGCTGTTTCTGGTGGGCGCCGGGCCGGGCCTGCGCGCTGCATCGGTGGGGGACTTACGGTGTGAATACCTTCAGGACCCGGTGGGCATTGATGCCACTGCGCCACGGCTGAGTTGGGTGATTGAGTCGTCCAAACGGGGCGATGTGCAGACGGCGTACCAGGTGTTGGTCGCCTCCTCCATAAGGAAGCTGAAGGCCGATGAGGGCGATCTCTGGGATACCGGTAAGGTGCTGTCCGAGCAATCCATCCAACTTTCGTATGCTGGGAAGACCCTGGCGTCGCGCCAGCCATGTTTCTGGAAAGTGCGGATCTGGGACCGCGACGGCAAGGTGTCGGGCTGGAGCGCCCCCGGAAGCTGGTCGATGGGGCTCCTGGACGCAAACGACTGGCAGGCCCACTGGATCGGCAAAGACGAGGCGCAACTAGCCAGTCGCCTGACGGATTGCTCCTGGATTTGGTTCCCGGACGCGGCGCCGACGGGATCGTTTCCGCCGGGCACCCGGTATTTTCGCCGCCACTTCGAGTTGCCAGCCGACAAGCCGGTGACGAGGGCGCTGCTGATCATGGCCGGAGATGATGAGTATGCGTTTGCCGTGAATGCGGAACACGCCATGGCCGGGAGCGGCTTTCGCACGGCCAACACCGCTGACATCACGCGCCTGCTCAAACCCGGGAAGAATGTGGTGGCCGGGTGGGTAAAGAATCACCTCGAAAACCCCAACCCCGCCGGGCTCTGCGGTCAGATTAAAATCACCTTTGAGAACGGCAGCAGCCGGATACTCCCCACGGACGAGCAATGGCTCACGCATGACCGCGAGTCCGGTGCCTGGACGGCGCTGGCGTTTGACGATGCGCAATGGAAAGCCGCCCGCGTTCTCGGGCCGGTGGGGATGGCTCCCTGGGGCGAGGTGGTATCCAGCGAAAGCCGCGGGCTTGCGGCACGGATGTTGCGCCAGGAGTTCCGCGCAAAGCAGAAGCCGGTGCGGGCCACGGCCTATTTGATCGGGTTGGGCAGTTCGGAGCTGCTGATCAACGGCGAAAAAGTCGGGGACCACGTGCTCTCGCCTGGCCTGACGGAGTATGGAAAACGGTTATTTTACGTTACACACGACGTCACCCGACTGGTGGAGGCCGGTGAAAACGCCGTGGGTCTCTGGCTGGGCAACGGCCGTTTCTTCCCGCCGCGTCCTGCGGCCGAAGGCACCCCAACGCATGGCGTGCCGCGGGCCTTGCTGCAACTGGAACTCGAATACACCGACGGCTCGCGCCAAACGGTGGTGAGTGATGCTTCCTGGAAAGTGACCGACGACGGCCCAATCACTGCGAACAACGAATTTGATGGCGAGGATTACGACGCCCGCAAGGAAATGCCCGGTTGGGCCCAACCCGGGTTCGATGACGCAGCGTGGGAAACGGCCGCCGTGTTGCCGACCCCGGGCGGCAAGCTGGCCGCGCAAATGATGGAACCCATCCGCGTCACGGGCACCGTCAAACCGGTCGCCGTGACCGAACCCCAGCCGGGGATGCTGATTTACGATCTGGGCCAGAACCTGGTTGGCTGGTGCCGGATCGCCGTGCGCGGCCCGGCCGGCACGCGGGTGACGCTCCGCCATGCCGAGCGATTGAAATCCGACGGCACGCTCTATATGGATAATCTGCGCAGTGCCAGGGTGACCGATAACTTCGTGCTGAAGGGTGACGGTACCGAAATCTATGAGCCGCGCTTCACCTACCACGGCTTCCGCTACGTGGAGGTCACCGGGTTGCCGGGGCGTTCCGCCTTGCGGTCGATCCAAGGCCGGGTGGTCAACGACGACCTGCCCCTTGCGGGCGCCTTCGAGTGCTCACACGCGTTGATCAACCAGATCTATCAGAACGTGGTCTGGGGTGTGCGCGGCAATTACCGCAGCATCCCCACCGACTGCCCGCAACGCGACGAACGCCAGGGCTGGCTAGGGGATCGCTCAGCCGAGGCGCTGGGTGAGACCTACCTGTTCCAGGTAGCTCCGCTTTACTCCAAGTGGCTCCAGGACATGGCCGATGGCCAGCGGGACAACGGTAGCATCTCCGATGTCTGCCCCACATATTGGGCGCTCTTCAGCGACAACGTGACCTGGCCTGCCAGTTCCGTGATCATACCCGGCACCATCCTCGATCAGTATGGCGACACCCGCCTGATCGAGAGGCATTATCCCACCATGGTGAAATGGATCGATCACATGAGCACCTACGTCACCAACGGCATCATTGCGCGCGACAACTACGGTGATTGGTGCGTGCCCCCCGAGGATCCGCAGCTCATTCACTCAAAAGATCCCGCCCGCAAAACCGCCCCGGCCATTTTGGCCACTACCTATTTCCATCACTGTCTCAAGCTCATGGGCCGTTACGCGCATCGCCTCGGCAAAACCGCCGATGAGCAGCGCTTTCAGCAATTGGCCGCGACTCTCAAGACCGCTTTGAACCGAGATTTCTACCATCACGACCGAGGCTATTACGACAACGGTTCTCAAACCTCATGCGTCCTGCCGCTCGCGTTCGACATGGTTCCTGACACCGAGCGCGTCCGCGTCTTCGAACGCCTGGTGGACAAGATCGAGAATGAGACCAAGGGGCACATCGGCACCGGCCTGATCGGCGGCCAGTGGCTCAACCAATTGCTCACGCGCCACGGCCGGATCGACTTGGCCTACACCTTTGCTACCAACCGCACCTACCCGAGTTGGGGCTACATGGTTGAGCAAGGCGCCACCACCATTTGGGAACTCTGGAACGGCGACACCGCCGACCCGGCCATGAATTCCGGCAACCACGTCATGTTGGTGGGCGACTTCATCACCTGGCTCTACCAGGACCTCGCGGGCATCAAATCGGACCCAAAAGTCCCTGGGTTCAAGCGGCTGGTCATGGAGCCGAAAATGCCGGGCGACCTCGCCTGGGTGAAAGCCTCGCACCGCTCGCCCTACGGCCTGGTGGCCAGTGAATGGAAACGCGCAGACTCTCGCTTGACCTGGGCGGTCACCATCCCGCCCAACACCAGCGCCCTGCTCGCTCTCCCCGCACCCGATGTCACCGTTATCAAGGAAAGCGGCAAACCCGCAGCCGCGCAACCCGGCCTGCGCTACGTCGATGCCCGCGAAGGCAAAGTCTGGTTCGAAGCCGGCTCAGGCACCTACAAGTTTGTAGTGGAGTAAGCGGCGGGGGAACAGCGAAAGGCGCCGCGCTGGAGCTGCGGTTTGCCGGAGTTGGCGAATTTGCGGTCAGGGACGGGTAACGGAAGCGCCAGAGATGACATGTTTATTGTTTCCAGAGCGTTCAAAGAATATTCCCAAGCCCCAGCGGGGCGGCATGGTTAGGCTCATGTTTACGCCAGAGGCTGAAATAGTTTGGGTGTGAGTATTAGCCAAAGAGTCCAACGGGTTGAGATACAGATTTGCCAGCATCGAACTGATGACCCAAGAGAAGTGCAGCGGATGCCATGGAGCGCCGTTGGGTTTTAGGTTGTGCCCGCTGTTTGTCTTGCCACCTTGCTAAAGCCAAAGTGCTACTGAGAGACCGGTCCCCGTTGGGTGTCTACGGTTTAACGTGTCGGGAGGAAGGTACACCCTGAAAGTGTGGACGCTGCAGGTAATAAAAACTCGACTGAGATTGCGCCGGAATTCAACATAGAAAACCTAACGATGCGCGCGACGAAGAAAAAGCCAACTATTCCTGGTTTATTAACCCTGATGACTTGTATAGCACAGGCTGGAGCCCAGTCTGCGACAACTGCCGCGCTGACCGAACCGGCGACCAACGCCGTCGCCGAGTTGCCACCCATGTTTGTGACGGCCACCCGCAGCGAGCAGGATCCCTTCACGCTGCCCTACTCCGTGAGCGAGGTGTCCACGGTGGACCTGGAACACCAGATGCCGCGCACGATGCCGGAGGCTTTGCGCGAACAGCCCTCCATCATGCTGCAGAAAACCGGGCACGGGCAAAGCTCGCCCTATTTGCGCGGGTTTACCGGGTTTCGCACATTGATGCTGATCGACGGGATTCGCCTGAACAACTCCACTTACCGTGACGGTCCGAACCAGTATTGGAGCACCATCGATGTGTATTCGCTGGACCGCCTGGAAGTAGTGCGTGGGCCCAGTTCGGTGCTGTATGGCAGCGACGCCGTCGGCGGCACGGTAAACGCGATCAGCAAGGGCCGGCGTGATTATGGCCAAGGGTTTGACTGGAACGGCAGCGCGCTTTACCGCTTCAGTTCCGCGGAGGATTCCCACACAACCCGGCCGGAATTGAGCGCTCAGTACGATGAAAAGCTCGGGATCCACGTGGGCGGATCCTTCAAGAGTTTTGGCGAACTGCGCGGCGGCAGTGACGTGGGACGGCAACCCATGACGGGCTACGACGAATACGACTTCGACGCCAAAGCGGAATACTTCCTGGCACCGAATTCCCGCCTGGTCTATGGCCATCAAACCGTGCGGATGGAAGACGCCTGGCGCACACATTCCACGATTTACGGCGTGCTCTGGGAGGGCACCACCCGGGGATCCGACCTGAGGCGGGCGTTTGATCAGGACCGCGACCTGGATTACCTCCAGTACCACGTGGAGGCGTTGGAAGGGTTTGTGGAAGAAGTGCATTTCAGCCTGTCCCGCCATTACCAGGGGGAGGCGGAGGATCGGGTGCGTTCGACTGGCTGGCGGGAGTATCAAACCGTGGATGTCGACACCCTGGGTGTCTCACTTCAACTGGAGAGCCCCTCGCCCGTGGGCCGATGGGTGTATGGCGCGGAATATTACCGGGATTGGGTGGATTCCTCGTACCGGGCCTACGATGCGGACGGCAACCTGGCGGCAGTCCGCGTGCAGGGACCGGTGGCCGACGATGCGACGTACGACCTCGTGGGCGTATTCGTGGAGGACCAGTTGCCGCTCGCGAACGAACGCCTGATGCTGACCTTCGGTGGGCGCTACAACTTCGCCCAGGTGGATGCAAACAAGATTCGTGATCCCTCTACCGGCGACACGTTTTCCCTGGAGGAGTCCTGGGATGAAATCATCGGTAGCGGCCGCGCGCTCTTCAATGTGGACACAGAACAGCACCTGGCTATCTTCGGTGGTGCATCCCAAGGATTTCGTGCCCCGAACCTGTCCGACCTGACCCGGTGGGACGCGGATTGGGGGCTGGAGATTCCGAGCCCGGACGTTCAACCGGAAACCTTTCTGTCGCTGGAGGCGGGTGCCCGCGTGCAATACGAACGGTTCCAGGCCGAAGCGGTGTATTTTCACACGCTCTTCGACGACATGATCGTGCGCGTGCCCACGGGTGAGATGTCCGGGTCGATCCCGATTGTTACGAAAGAAAATTCCGGCGAGGGCTATGTGCACGGGGTGGAACTTTCCGGAAGCGTCAAGGTGCATCGCGACTGGACCTTGTGGGCGAACTACACCTGGATGCGCGGCGAACTGGATCGCGAAGACCTAGGCGGCGTGACCATCACCGAACCGGTGAGCCGGCTCATGCCCGCAACCGTCAACTCTGGAATTCGCTGGCGTCACCCGAAAGGCCGGGTGTGGACGGAGTTCTCGGCCACCTTCGCCGAGGAGCAGGATCGGCTGGCGGCCAATGACAAGCTGGACACCCAACGCATTCCGGTGGGGGGCACGCCAAGCTACGGCGTGTGCCATTTGCGGGTGGGCTGGAATCCGTCGAGCAGCGCGAGCGTGATCGCCGCGGTTGAGAACCTCACCAACGAGGATTACCGCATTCACGGTTCCGGGGTGAATGAGCCGGGACGGAACTTCGTGTTGAGTGCCCGGGTGCAGTTCTGAGCGCTGGCAGCAACCACCAGGGCGTGGTTGTTTGCAACATTGAACGGAGCGCCCCGCGAAGGCACCCGGCCTGCGGCCCACGGCGGGACGCGTGAATCGGGGAAAGGGGCAAACGTCGCCCTACGCAGTGGATTATGAACTCAGCCTTGGCCAATAGCGGGCATATCTCAGGCAGCGGCCCGAAGGTCCTGCCGGGGCCGGCCCCTCAGGGCCGCAGCACCGGCACGGAGGAGGTGTGGTTCGGTGCCGTGCTGACCCTGGTGCTGTGGCTCAGTTGCCTAGTGGTGGGAGTTCTGGGGATTCTGCTGCCTTACCACCGGCCCCAGCCCCCAGCCACGACACTGCCCTCTGTTCAGGCACAGATTCTCGACGTGGAGATTACCAGCTCACCGGCTGGGCCAGCTACGGAAATTCAACCTTCACTGATACAACCTGTTCTGGCCGAACTCGCGCAGCCGGTCCCGATACCGACCCGCTGGGAGATTCCTGAACCAGTGCCGATGGTGGCGGTGTCGACGCCCTCGGCATCGGTGGAGTTTGCGGTTCCCTTGGAAAAATCCGGCGCGGTGGCCCAGCCAAGTGAAGGACCTGTGGAAGCCAATGCGACTCCCGCCACGGTCGCCTCCCCGGCTCGGCCGGCGGCGGTCACACTGACGTTGGGCCAGGGCGATGGGAAACAACCGGCGCCGGCGTACCCAAGAGCCGCGGTTTGGGCCGGCCAGGAAGGCACGGTGCGAATCGGGCTCGCCGTCGGGGAGGATGGGACGGTGCTGGCGGCCGAAATCCTGACCGCTTCGCCGTGGCCCATGTTAAACGAGGCGGCGCTCAATACGGTGCGGCGCCAGTGGCGATTTCCGCCTGGAGCCTTGCGCCGGTACGAGGTGCCCATTTACTTTCAGCTCCGGAAATAGTCCGTTATCGTCATGTTTGCCAATATCGTCCTCGACCTGTTCCTGCGCGGAGGTCCGGTCATGTGGCCGTTGCTGCTGGCCGTACTGGCCGCGCTCGTGGTCATCACGGAACGTTGCCTGTGGTGGTGGAACTTGAAGCGGCGCACCCGGTCTGAAGCGCTGGAATCGAGTTTCCGCGCTATCGCGGCCGGTGAATTCGCGAGAGCGGTCCAGATCACGGCGCGGGTGGAGGATCCGTTTCTGGCCACGGTGCACGATGGGCTGATCCACGCGCACAGCTCCTTGCTTGGGGCCATGCAAATTCGCGCCTCGGACGCCTTGGACAAAGCGGAGCGACTGCAATGGGTACTGGGCACGCTTATCACCCTGGCGCCGCTGCTCGGGTTGCTGGGCACCGTGATCGGCATCATGAACTCGTTCAGTTTCGTGGGTGACGATCAACTGGCTCCGGCCAAAGTTAGCGGCGGCATCGCTGAGGCGCTAATCGCCACCGCATGCGGGCTGGGGATCGCGATTCTCTCGCTGGTGCCATACAACTACTTCAACCGGCGGCTGGCCCGACTGCGTTCGCAACTCGAACGCACCATCAACCACGTGGAGTTACTCGTAGAATCGGCCCGGCACCACGGCCATGACCTGGAGGCGTTTGCCCGGGAAAGCGCCGTACGCGAATTGAGCCGCGGACGTGGGGCTGCTGCGCCCGCAAATTCCCATCCGTAACGCGCCTGCACCTCTCGCTTATGCCCGTCAAGCTCGGCTCCAAACTCCCGCCGGAAAACGCTGAGGCGCGCATCGAGATCATTCCGCTCATCGACATCATGTTTTTCCTGCTCGCGGCGTTCATGCTTGTGAGCCTGAGCCTGGTGAGTCTGAAGAGCGTAAAAGTGAGCCTGCCCACGGCGACCACCGCCAGCGAAGAGGCCCACAAAGACCTGGTGAGCATTTCGGTGGATAAGAGCGGCGTGGTCTACCTGGATGAACAGCCGCTGGGCACCCGCGAATTGGCGGCGTTGCTGACCACCTGGCAAAAGACCAATGCCGCCCTCCGCGTCTTCATCCGTGGCGACCAGGACGCGCGTCACGGCGACGTTGTCCGGGTTCTGGACGCGGTACGCTCCAGCGGCATCGAGAAAGTGTCCTTCGAGATTCAGCCCGCAGGTCGCGCCTCCAGCCCATGAATCGTTTTCTGCACTGGTTCAACCTGATCGGCGTGCTGGTGCTCGTCGGGGTTTGCGTTTTTCAGTGGCGCCTGAACCGGCAGTTAAATTTCGAAGTGAACCGCCTCGAGCGCCAAAGATTCGACCAGGCCAGCCAAATGGAGCAGGCGGAGGCGGTTTCCTCCGGCCAGGCCAGCGACCTCGAGAGTCTGCGTGTTTACCTGGGCCGCCTGACTGGGGAATTGAAACAGGCCCGTGACCAATTGACCGAGGCAGAGCGCAACCTGCGCCAATTGGAAGCGGAACGCGAGCAACTCAAGACCAGCGTCACCAACTGGACGGCCGCGGTTTCGACTCGCAACGAGCGACTCGAGGAAGCTGCCCACCAGATCAAAGCGCTGGCCGAGGCGCGGGACAACGCCCTCGACAAGTTCAACGTCCTGGCCAAACGCCACAACGTGTTGGTCACCCAGTGGAACGAACTTCAGGCCCGCCTCGCCGCCGGAAACCCGGTTCAGAATACAAACCGGTGAACGCGATCTCCCCGGGATACGCAGTGGTGGAAAAGTCACCTTTTTTCCTGAATCCTGGCCCAATACGGTTGACGTTTCCCCGGCCAAACGGGTTAGACTGGGCTGAATGCGATATTTGAATTTGATTCGCGGGATCCCTGTTCTGGCCCTAGGGCTCGCAGCCCTTTTGGCCGGATGCGCCCGGGATGCGGACAAACCGGCCGGAGCGGCTGGGCCGACCCTGGGGGCGCGGCGCGCGGCTGCGGATCCGCTCCAGACCCCGACGGGACAGGTGCTCACGCCGACCGGACGCCAGATCGAACTGCCAGGCATGCGCCCGCTGGCGCTGGCCTTGAGTCCCGATGGCAAGCTGCTGGCGACCGCCGGCAAGAACCGCAGCGTGGTGCTCATCGATCCGGATTCGGGCAGCATCCTGCAGACCGTCCCGCTCTCCACGCCCAAGAACGAAGGCAGCTCGGACACCATCACCGCTCAATTGAGCTTCACGGGTTTGATCTTTTCGCAGGATGGGCGGCGGCTCTATCTGTCCAACACCGGCGGCAATGTCTGGGTCTTTCCGGTGAGTGAAGCCGGAAGGTTGGAAAAACCAACGGTGCTCCCCGTGCCGGAAGCCCGGGTGCCGAACCAGAAACACGAACTCCCTACGGGGCTGGCCCTATCCGCGGACGGCACCCGGCTGTATGTGGTCGGCAGCCTGGCCAACCGGCTCCACGAAATGGAGGCGGACTCGGGCAAGGTGCTGCGCTCGTGGGATACCGGGGCTGCGCCGTATGACGTGGTGCTGGTGGGAGACAAAGCCTATGTCAGCAACCTGGGCGGACGGCGCCCGGGCAGCGGTGACCTGGCGGCACCCGCGGGAAAAGGCACGACGGTGCGCGTGGACCCCATCCGGTATATCGCGAGTGAAGGGTCGGTGACCATTATCGACCTGGCGGCGGGCCGCGTGATCAAGGAGATTCTGACCGGTATGCACGCCTCGGCCCTGGCGGTGTCTCCCGGAGGCCGCTACGTGGTGGTGGCCAACAGCGGGAGTGACACGCTGAACGTGATCGACACCGGCACGGATCAGATCGTGGAAAAAATCTGGGCGCGGCAGACCCCCGCGGACCTCTTTGGCGCGCAGCCCAACGCTTTAACCTTCGACCCTAGTGGCGAGCGGCTGTATGTCTGCAACGGCACCCAAAACGCGGTGGCGGTCATCGAGTTTGAGCCCGCGGAAAACGCGTCCAAAGTCATTGGCTTGATTCCCGTCGGCTGGTTTCCGGGAGCGATCCAGTATGACGCCGCCCGCGAAACGCTGTGCGTAGCGAACATGCGGGGGATTGGAGCCGCCAAGGTGTTTAAACCGGACGACAAGATCAAACTGCAGACCAAGGACTTCTACGGCACGCTGTCGCTGATGCCGGTGCCGGAGGGGAAAAAGCTCGCCGCGCTGACCCAGTCGGCGTTGAACAACATCCATTACCCAAAGCTCGCGCAGGCGTTGCGCCTGCCCCGGCGCGGACAGGCGCCGCGCCCGGTGCCGGAACGCGTGGGCGAACCTAGCGTGTTCAAGCATGTTATTTACATCATCAAAGAGAACCGGACTTACGACCAGATTCTGGGCGATATGCCGGAGGGGGCGGGCGACCCTGAGCTGTGCATCTTTGGCGAGCGGTACACGCCCAATCAGCACCAGTTGGCGCGGGAGTTTGTGCTGCTGGACAACACCTATTGCGCCGGGATCCAGAGCGCTGATGGCCATCAATGGACCGGCAGCGGCATTGCCAACGAGTACATGGAGCGGCAGATCAGTTCGGATACCCCGCGCAGCTATCCCGGCGGCAAAAACGCCGAAAGCTCCGATGCGCTGGCGTGGGCGTCCTCGGGTTTCATCTGGGATATGGCGCTAGCCCATGGCAAAACCTTCCGCAATTACGGCGAGTGGACCCAATCCGAGTGCGGTTGGACCGATCCGAAAAATAAGGACCGGGTGATGTGGAAGGATTTTTGGCACGAATACAAAACCGGGGAGGGGCTCGTGCAGATGCGCAGCCATCCGGCCATCGAGTCGTTGCGCCCATACACCCCCACCAACACCGTGGGCTGGGATTTGAAAGTGCCCGATGTGATGCGCGCCGCCTATTTCATCCAGGAACTGAAGGAGTTCGAAAAGAACGGCGGTTTTCCGGACCTGACGATTCTCTTCCTGCCGAACGACCATTGCGGCGGCACCCGGGGCCAATACCCCACGCCAGGGGCCCAGATGGCGGATAACGACCTGGCTCTGGGCCAAGTGGTGGAAGCGGTGTCGCACAGCCGCTTTTGGCCGGAAACCTGCATCTTCGTCATCGAAGACGACCCGCAGGCCGGGTGGGACCACGTCAGCGGTTACCGCACCGTCTGCCAGGTCATCAGCCCGTACACCAAGCGCGGCCAGACCATCAGCACGCAATACAACCAGACCAGCCTGCTGCGCACGATGGAACTGATTCTCGGCCTGCCGCCGATGAATTTTCTGGATGCCACGGCCACCCCCATGACCGATTGCTTTACCCGCAAGCCGGATTTCACCCCCTACAAGAGCGTGCCCAACCAGGTGCCGCTCGATGCCCTGAATGCCGAAGCGGAAAAGGTTGCCCACCCGGTGTTGCGCCAGGACGCCATCGTGTCGAGCCAACTCCCGCTGGACGAAGTCGACCGCTGCCCCGAGGACGTGTACAACCGCATCCTCTGGCGCGCGATGAAAGGACCCGAGACGCCCTATCCCGAGTGGGCGGTCAAGATGGTCGAAGACGACGATTGATCAGGCGCCTCAACGCCGGGCACGGTGTCCGAACCGTTGCCCGGCACGGCCCGGGTCGCGGCGGGTGCGGGGGGCGGCATTGGGGTGCTGCCCGGCCCTGCCCGCCAGCCGGAAATCCACCTGTTTCCGAAACCGGTCCACCTTCGCGACCTGCACCGTGACGTTGTCGCCGAGGCGGATAACCTGGCGGGTGCGGCGGCCAACAAGGTGTGCTCGAGCGGCGTCAAAAACGTAGAAGTCGTCCTCCACCATCGACAAAGGCACGAGGCCGCTCATGGCCAGGCCGGGCACGTCCACAAAGAAGCCGAAGTTGCGCACGTCCGTGACCAGCGCGGGGTAGCGCTCGGGGCGACCGGAGGCCAGTTGTGCCTGGAGGAACGCGAACAGTTTCACGTCCTTGCTATCGCGCTCCGCGTCGGCGGAATTGCGTTCCGTGGTGGATACGTGATCGGCGGTCTGTTTCAGCGCCGCAGGGGAGCCGGCCTTCTGGTCAAACAAGGCACGATGCACGACGAGGTCGGAGTAACGACGGATCGGCGAGGTGAAATGGGTGTATTTCTTCTTGGCCAAACCGTAGTGGCCGAGCGGTTCGACCGCATAGCGGGCGCGCATCAGCGACTTCAGGAACCCGATTTTGAGCGCCGGGCCAATGGACAGCGTGCCGAGCTTGTGCAACAGCCGCTGGACTTCCGGGCGTTGGCGAAGATTGCCGCAAGCGATATTATGGCTCAGGACTTCCTCCCGATACTCGGTCAGGCGGGCGAAGTCGGGCTCTTCGTGAACGCGATAGACCGCCGGGCGGCCCAACTGCATCAGGCGTCCGGCCACCGCTTCGTTGGCCAGCAGCATGCATTCCTCGATCAACTGGTGCGACACATCGTTTTGGACGCGTTCGATGGCGGCCACGCGGCCGTGGTCGTCCAGCCGGATTTTCATCTCGGGAAAGTCCAACTCCAACGATCCGGCCTTGAACCGCGCCCGGCGGATACGCTGGGCCAGTGCGTGGGCGTGGTGCAGCATCTGCTCAATCGGGTTGGAGGGCTTGCGTTGCAGAATGGCAAAGGCTTCCTGGTAGGAAAACCGCCGCTGTGAGTGAATCACCGCGGGGTAGAACTTGGTTTGTTGCACGCGCCCATCATCCGCAATCAGGAATTCCACGCACTTGGTAAGCCGATCCACACCCGGCTTGAGTGAGCAGAGCTCGTTGCTCAAGGCCTCCGGCAGCATCGGGATGACCCGGTCCACCAGGTAGGTGGAATTGCCGCGCTTGCGGGCCTCGGTATCGAGCGCCGTTCCGGGCTTCACGTAATGGGACACGTCAGCGATGTGGACCCACAGCCGCCACTGACCGTGATCCGTCTGTTCCAGGCAGATCGCATCGTCAAAATCTTTGGCGTCGTCGGGATCGATCGTGATGACCTGGTGCCGGCGGCAATCCGTCCGACCGTGGAGATCGCGCGGCTGGAGGCTGGTGCCAAAGGAGCGCGCCTCGTGAAGGACCGGTTTGGGAAAATGGAGGGGCAGCTCGTATTGGCGCAGCACCGAGAGCATGTCCACCCCTTCGGCATCCGGCTCGCCCAGCACCTCGATGATTTCCCCTTCGGGATTCATCTGGCGAGAGCGCCACTCGAGCAACTCCACAACCACCTTTTCGCCCACGCGCGCCGGCCGACCCAGGTCACGGGGCGCGGGCACATAAATATCGTGCGGAATGCGCGGATCATCGGGCACCACGAACAGGAACTCGCGGCTGCGTTGCAGGGTGCCCACCACTCGCGAGCGGCGCCGTTCGAGGATGCGCACGACCTCGCCTGTGGGCGGCTCGGGTTTTTCCGATCGCAGACCTTTGGGCCGGACTTCGCGCCGCACCAAAACCCGGTCTTCGTGCAGAGCCGTCCCCGTGGCGTTCTCCGGGATAACGATTTCCTTAAGTCCCGAATCATCCGGCTGGAGGAAGCCCTTGCCCTGGCGGTTCATGCGAATTCGCCCAGGGATCAGATCGGCCTTCTGTGGCTGGATGTAGCGATCGCCCTTGATGCGGGCAATGCGGCCGGTCTGTTCGAGTTCGCGCAACGCGCGCTGCAATTCCTGGCGCCGCTGCGGTGGCAGGCGGAGTTGTGCCAATAATTCCGGGACGGCTGCGGGGAGGTAATCTTTGCGCGCCAATAAACTCAGCAGGGGTGTGGTGATATCTTTCATGTGTGGTGCCGACCGCTCGCCAATCAACAGCTTTCGCCGGGCGATCCGGGTAATTGGTTCAATGCTGCCGGGTTGTCTGGTCTCCCACAAGGTGCCCGACAGACCGCTCCAAGTCAAAAGAACACTGTTCCCGGTAGCAGACCGTAGTGACGCTCTTTGCGGGAATGGGAATTGTTATTTCATGTCTACGCAAGGTCGAATGTGTTTGTCTGCCCGTCCGACAAGAAGAAACAGGTGTTCAAAGCTCCGGCAACCTTCACCGATCAGAACTTGAGTTACTTTGCGGCTATCGACGCACAGGTCTTGGCCACCAATTCCGGCGTGCGGGCCCTCGCCGGTGACCGTCACCTGGAGCACCGCGGAGTTGCGGTGAAACCCGGGCTTTTGGTGCTGGCACCCGGCGAACCGGTCGGCTGGACTGGCGAAATGCACAAAACAGAGAACAGCAGGCGGACGGTCGGTGTCATCGCGTTTGCGGACGGTCATGTTGAAGCCAAGAAGGACCGTTTCGTCCCTGAACCAGAGCACAGTGCCGTCACCAATCGATTTGCAGTCCCGTGAGTGTGGGGCTGGCACCCAGCATACCCCTGGGTTTACGCGTTTCTCCAGGTTGCCGCGGACTGTAGACCGCGGTGGGAAGTCCGACAGCACGTTTGCGCGGCCTCAAGACGATCCCTGAAGTTGCGGTGACCGTGCGGACGATCGGCCTGATGCTGAACTCCGGTTGGATGGGGCGGCGAGACGAGCTGTGAGATGGTGGTAGGTGATGGATTCGAACCATCGAAGGCGTGAGCCAGCAGATTTACAGTCTGCCCCCGTTGGCCACTTGGGTAACCTACCACTAACAGCCGACTTCGAGCGGCGGCGGCGGAGCCGGGCCGGTCAACCGCGCCGTTATCCCGGGGGATCCCGACGGCGGACGCGTAATCTAGCTGGAATCCACTGTCCTTGTCAACCCGCGGACAGTGCCCTAGTTTAAGCCTATGTTCGATACTTTAAGCGGCAAGCTGCAGCAGGCATTTCGAAACCTGCGTGGGCTCGGCACGATTACCGAGGCCAACGTGGGGGAGGCTCTGCGCGAGGTGCGCCTCGCCCTGCTGGAGGCCGATGTGAATTTCAAGGTCGCGCGGGATTTCATCGAGCGGGTGAAGACCAAGTCGATCGGGATGGAGGTGGTACAAAGCATCCAGCCCGGGCAACAGATCGTTAAACTCATCCACGACGAGTTGGTCGGGTTGCTGGGCTCCTCGAACGCCGCGCTGCAATTGAGCGGGAATCCCGCGTGCGTGCTGATGGTGGGGTTGCATGGCTCGGGCAAGACGACCTCGAGCGGCAAGCTCGCCCGGCTGCTGCACAAACAAGGGCGCACCCCGCTGCTGGTGGCGGCGGACGTCTACCGCCCGGCGGCGATGGATCAGCTCGAAAAGCTGGGCCAACAGGTGGGCCAGCCGGTGTTCGTAAAACAAGGTGAGACGGATGTGCTGAAGATCGCCCGCGGGGCGCTGGAGTATGCCCGGGCGAATAACCGGAACACGCTGATTTTCGACACCGCGGGCCGGCTGCAAATCGATGAGCCGTTGGTACAGGAACTGGTGAGGTTGCGGGACCTGGTGAAACCGCAGGAGATTTTGCTGGTGCTGGACGCGGCGACCGGCCAGGAGGCCGTGAACGTGGCGACGCATTTCGACCAGGCGCTGGGCATCACGGGGTCCATCCTGACGAAGCTCGACGGCGATGCGCGCGGTGGCGCGGCCCTGAGCATGCGGAGCGTGACCGGCAAGCCGATCAAGTTTGCCGGCGTGGGCGAGAAGCTGGATGAATTCGAGCCGTTCCACCCGGAGCGGATGGCTTCCCGGATTTTGGGCATGGGCGACGTCGTGAGCCTCGTGGAAAAGGCCGCGGAGGCTGTGGACATGGACGAGGCGATGCGGCTCGAGGAAAAGATGCGCAAAGGCCAGTTCACCCTGGTCGATTTCCTGGATCAACTCCGCCAGATGAAAAAGATGGGACCGCTGGAGTCGATTGTAAAAATGCTGCCCGGGGGAGCCGACGCCCTGAAAGGGACCGACATGGCCAAGCAGGAGAAGGAAATGAAGCACATGGAGGCGATGATCTGCGGTATGACGCCCCAGGAGCGCAACAATCCGCACCTGCTGAACGCGAAGCGGCGGCAGCGCATCGCCAAAGGGAGCGGCGTGACGGTGGCGGAGTTGAACACGATGCTCAACAAGTTTGCCCAGATGCAGCAGATGATGAAGAAGATGGGCAAGTTTCAGCGGATGATGGCGAAGATGGGCGGCGGCGCCGGCGGCCTGTTGAAGCGTTAATCATGATCACCCCCCCGAGCACTTCTTCGGCAAGCCAGGCTCCAGCCAGTTATGACGCCACTTACATCTGGCTCATTTCCATCGTGGCCGCCTTTGGCGGTTTGCTGTTCGGCTGGGATTGGGTGGTGATTGGGGGGGCAAAACCGTTTTTTGAGCCGTATTTCAAGCTGGCGGAGATCGCCGCACAATGGAGCGAGAACCCGGTGGCACGCTTGCTGGGGCTGACGACCGAGCCCGCACTGAGCGGGTGGGCAAACAGTTGCGCGCTGCTCGGTTGCCTGGCCGGCTCGCTGGTTGCCGGAGGCCTCAGCGACAAGTTCGGCCGGAAACGCTTGTTGATCTTTGCCGCGTTTCTCTTTGCGAGCACGTCGGTGCTGACAGGGTGGGCTGGGAGTTTCAACCAGTTCATCTTGTGGCGAGTTCTGGGTGGGGTTGCGATCGGTATGGCGTCGAACCTCTCACCGCTCTATATCGCGGAGGTCGCCCCGGCGCACCTGCGCGGGCGCCTGGTCACGCTGAACCAGTTGACGATTGTGTTCGGGATCCTGGCGGCGCAATTGCTGAACATGGTCATGGCCCGGCCGGTGCCGGATGGGGCCACTGCCGAGATGATTGCCCAATCCTGGAACGGTCAATATGGCTGGCGCTGGATGTTCACGCTCGTGGCGGCGCCGTCGGTCTTGTTCTTCGTGTCGGCCCTGTTTGTGCCGGAGAGCCCGCGGTGGCTCGTAAAGAACGGGCAAAACGACGCGGCGCGGCGGGTGTTGTCGCGCATTGGCGGCCAAACGTATGCCGAGACCGAAACCCGCAACATCCGGGCGACCATTGCTGAAGAGGAGGTGGCGCGCGTGCGGCTGAGCGACCTGCTGGCGCCGAACCTGATGAAGATTCTGCTGCTGGGCTGCGGTCTGGCGGTGCTGCAGCAGTGGAGCGGCATCAACGTCCTGTTCAATTACGCGGAGAACATCTTCAAGAACGCGGGCTTCGGCGTGAACACCATCCTAATGTTCATCGTCATCACCGGGGTGGTGAACATGCTGTTCACCTTTGTCGCCCTGGCCACGGTGGATCATTGGGGCCGGCGCAGCCTGATGCTCTTTGGCTGCGCGGGCATCGCGGTTTCCCACGTGCTGATCGGGGCAGCTTACGCCTTCGAATTGAAAGGCATTGCCGTGCTGGTTTTCGCGCTGGCAGCCATCGGCTGCTACGCGATGTCCCTGGCCCCCGTGACCTGGGTGCTGATTTCCGAGATTTTCCCGAATCGAATCCGGGGCACGGCCATCTCCGTGGCGGTTTCGGCGCTGTGGATCGCGTGCTTTATCCTCACGCTCACGTTTCCGATGCTCGAGCGCAGCATCGGTACTGGCAATACCTTCTGGATCTACGCCGGCATTTGCGCGATCGGGTTCTTCTTTATCCGTTGGCGTGTGCCCGAGACTAAAGGCCGGACATTGGAACAGATCGAGGCAGACTTGTCAGCGGGCGGTGGCGCTCCAGGTTTGGTTAAATAGCCGCTCCTGTTTGTCGATACAGCCGAGCGCCTGGATTTCCGCCTGCGGATTCAGGCGCGTGATCGGGGCATCAGCCACGTAATCGCGCATGCGGCAGCCGGCGAGGGTGATGGTCAGTTTTTTGTCGCCTCGAACCAGGAGGAAATCCTGCGAGCGGTCCAGCGTGGTCAGCGCCGCGTTGCCGCCGGAGAAGGCTTCCACGTTCATCAGGGCGGTGTGCCCCTGGCCCTCGACAATAATCGGGTGCACTTCTTCCAGCGCCGGGCCGGTGTTGGCGATGATCGAACCCTGGGCGATTTGCCAGTTCCGGTTTTTGGTGCTATCGCCGAGCTTGTGGATTCCCACGGTGACGCAATCCAGGTTGAAACTCGTCAACTGGCCGTACGTGGCCGGCCCCATGTAAACACCTCCGTAAGCGCCAAACGTGAACACGTCCATCATCACGGCATTGTCGGTGTGGTTGATGGCGTAGGTGAAGGTCTTGGCGGCAATGACCGCATCAACGACCGCGCGGCTGTAGCCGCCGGCGATGAATCGCTGGTTGGCCGGGTTGACATGGCAATGCAGGATGCGCGGGATGTCGTAGCAGTAATCGATGCGGATGAACTCGCCGCCGAGCGGATAACCGTAGCAGTGCTCGAACAGGATCTGCTCGCAGATGTGGCGGGGATTGGAATTGAAATCCATCGCCAGGTACTCGCCGTAGAAGGTGAGGCAGGAGAGGGTTACCCCCTGGGCGGCAGTGGTTTGGGAAACCTGGATGGTGGCGGGGTATTTGATGATTTTGGCGGGGTCGCGGAGGGTCTGGCGCGGATACCAGAATTGCAGGCCGCGCAGTTGCGTCGCCGCTTCCACCGTGATGAAAGGTTTCGATTCGTCCTCGATCCGGAACACGCTGCCGACCGGTTGCGCTTTCTCCGGATGCCGCGTGCCGCGCCCCACCGGACCGTGCACGCCGATCAGCGAGGCATTCCGGCGCAGCACGAGTCCGCCGGCCATCGGGTACGGTTCCTCCGTGGGATCCACGAACAACGCCGCGCCGCAACGCGAGGCCCAATCGATAGCGGCTTGCAGCGCGGCGTTGTTGGCGGCGGGCGAATTAGTCGGTGAAACCCCAAAATCCAGGATGCTGCGAGGCCCGGCCGCACCGGCGGCTGCAGCGGTAGCGATGGTGACGGCGAGCCCGAAGGCAAGCAGGAGTGCGATACGAAGAGAGGTATTTAACATGTGTGTTTGGAGTTGTCGTTTTTCAGGGTTAAAGCGGTGGACGCTGCAGCCGGGTAAACCTATGGCGCCCAAATCGCCGTTGATGGTCGCGGGCGTGGTGCCGGAAATAGGCCAGCGTCGGTGGCCGGATCTGGTGGTAGACCAGGCGCAGCAACAGGTAAACCAGCATCCCGAAGAATGCCACGTTGAAAGCCGCCCCGACGAGGAAGGTCTTCCCCCAAACCAGCGCCGAAATGGTCTTCTCGGTCACATCTTCCAAGCCTTCCACAGCCACGCTAGGCGGAATCAGAAGACCTCCGACCCGAACGTTGATGTAGAAAAGCAGGGGCCAAGCCAGGCTCAGTGAGGCTCCGCCTACGAAACCCGCAATCATGTTTCCCCCGAAGATGCGGGCTAAGGCGCCGGAGAATACAACGCCAAATCCGAACGTGGGCAGAAAATTCACGATCAGCCCCAGGGCAAATCCCCGGGCAACCCGCTCGCTTTGGCGGCTAATGCGGAAAAGTCGGATCACATTGAACAGGAAGCACCGTTCAATTGTAAGCCACGCGCGTTTCAGCATGGGCGAAGTATCTGGGGGGACCGGGGAGGGCTCAAGTCAGAAGCAAGCCGGCTCCCCGGGAACCGAAGGCTCCCGAGGCATTTCAGGGATGGTGGCATCCGCCCCACCCCATAAACGGCCCGCGTTGCGCGCGGAAACCTCGCCGTCTACTCCGCCGGCCACGAGAACACGGTCACACTGCATGGGGCCACCGTGATCGAGCCACTGGGAGCTGGGGCGGTCGATTGCTCTATGACCACCCGGGCGGTTTCGTCCGGGTCGTTATAGGCCATAGGATCCGAGCCAGCGATCTGCCAGCGTTTGCCGGGACCGCTCAACCGGGCGCCGCGAAGGTCTAGCGGGATGGTCATGGGTTCGAGCGAGGCATTGACCACGCCCAGGGTAAGCTGCTTGCGGTCCTTGGACCAGGCGGCTTGAGCGTCCAATTGGCCCGTGGTTTCGGTGGTGACCGGGATTTCGCCGAATTGTTGCCGATAAAGTTTCAGGACGAGGCCGGTAGTTTCAAAGGCGGCATTGCGCCGGCTGGCTTTAATGCAGCCGATGACGTTGACGGTTTGGGCGTAGAACGCCGATTGGATGATGTCGCTCTGGCGGGCGAATTCGTGCAGGCCGGCGGCGATGCCGAGACCGTCTTTGAGAAAATAGCGGGTGCCGAGTTCGCCAAACTTATGCGGGCCATACCAATAGTTCCATTCGGTCATGGCGATGCGGATGTCCTTGCCTTTCAGTTCCGGCAGCTCCTCCCGGGTTTTGCGATGGAACTCGGCCTTGCGGCGGATCTGCTCGGGGATGAGCCGCACATGCGCCATGAGGTTGGTGCGCTCCTGGCAATAGAAATGTTCCGCGAGATAATCCATGTGGTTGGCGCAGCCTTTTAGGAGCCCGGTACTCCACGCCCCGGCGTCCCCGGATCCAATCGTGATAATGTCCGGATCAGTCTGCCGCATGGTGTCGACAACCCAGTTGTGCTTCAGCACGTAATGCTCCAGTTGCATGTGGCCGAGCTGCCAGCGACCCCACATTTCATTGCCAACGCCCCAATACTTGACGTCGAAAGGTTCCCGGACGCCATTGGCGGCACGTTTAGCACCCCAATAGGTCTTGGTGGAGCCGTTGCAATACTCGAGCTGCGCCGCGGCGGAGTGGGCGTCGCCAAAACCGGTGTTCACGGTGATCCACGGTTCGGTGTCCAGGAGGCGGCAGAAGGTAATGAACTCGTGCATGCCGAAATCATTGTGTTCCACCCCCGTCCAGGCCGGGTTGGTGCGGGGTGGTCGGCGGTCGCGGTCGCCGAGGCCATCGCGCCAGTCGTAGCCGCTCACGAAATTGCCGCCAGGCCAGCGATAGATCGGTGCTTTCAGCTCCTTAAGCAATGCCAGGGTGTCCGCCCGCATTCCCGACACGTTGTCACTCGGCATCAGGGAGACGGTGCCGACAAGCACCTCGCCGCGCGAGACCCGGATCTCCAGCGACGCCTTGTCGGTGGTGGCTGCCGCGGTGAACGTGAAGGGGAACTTTTTGTAGCGGGACGGGATCCTGCCCAGCGTCACGACCTGCGGCGCCGCACCTGGGCTCGTCAGCGCGAGTTCCACCCGTGCTGGTTCGTCGCCGGCGGATTTCAGCCAGAGGTAACCAGTGTAGGCTTTGCCCGCGGTCGCCCCGAGGTCATGCTGGCGCAAGCCCGACGGTCCGCGCACCACTGGGGTGTGGCGGCCCACAAAAGGCTCATTCGTGCTCATCGTCACTGACGATCCAGCGCCAATGATTTCCCAGGGCGACGCTCCCACCACCGGGAAAGCCGTGTCCTGGAGGCGCCGGTAGGGGCGATAGTCCGCGGTGACGTTGTAGAAAAACTTGCGGTCCTCCAGCATCTCCGCCCAGATGCCGCCGTAAATACAGCGGCCGAGGTGCTCGATGAACTGGCTGTAAATATCCGCCGACATCGGGTGCCGAGCGGCTGCGGCGTCGATGGTAATGGCCGGCCTGGCTTGAGCGGCCGCCGAGGCGGATGCTTCCTGTCCGTACACGGCAGCGCTCACGACGCTGCACAAGAGACCCAGCAGTAGTCCTGATTTCATGATTCTTAAGTTTGCTAAGGAATAGGGAATTTTCAACCTCCAATTAAAGAATTCTGCGACGGTTTTGGGCGGAGCGGCGTTTAATCTTGTAGGACGACGTTATTGGCCAGGCTCGGAAAAGAAACAACGCGCATGAACGGACTCTGGATTTCAACGCTAGCGCTGCTGCGGGGACGGAGCGACGAGGAAGCGATGTCGCGCGTAAAAGCGTATGACGACCACGAGGAATTCGCCTGGCTGCTGAAGAAGTGGCAAGAACCGATCCGGCGCTTGTGCACACGGCTGACAGGGGATGCCGGCCAGGGAGAAGATCTGAAGCAGGAGACGTTTCTGCGGCTGTTTCGAAACCGCAGACAGTATGAGCGGTCGGCGAAATTCTCCACGTTCCTGTGGCGCATCGCTTTAAATCTCTGCCGCGACGAATTCCGCCGGCAGGAACGCCAACGCCAGTTTTTGTCACCACCCCTGGACGCCAGGGAGGCGGAGGGCAGTGAAGGTGCGGAGGCGGTCTGGGAGGCCCCCGGACCCGACAGTAACGCCGTGAGCGCGGAAGAAGGCGCCCTTGTGCGCAAGGCGCTATTGGAGCTGCCGGAAATCTATCGAGAGGTCATTGTATTGCGCCATTACCAGGATTTGAAGCTTGGGGAAATTGCTGAAGTCCTGGGGATTCCGGAAGGGACCGTGAATTCGAGAATGGCGGACGCGCTCACACGTTTGGGCCGTGCGTTGAAGCCGAAGCTCCGTCCGTCTTTAGCCCGGGCGGCTCAACCAGGCAAATCACCAAAGAGTTTGTTGTGTTATGAATCATCCAAAACCTGAGGAATGGGTGCCGTACCTGTACGGCGAAAGCCGCCCGGAAGTCGCTCGCGAGTTAGCAGCACATCTGGAAAGCTGCCTGCAATGCCGGGAACAACTGGCCGGATGGCGCGCGAGCGTAAAGCGGTTGGATAACTGGAAGTTGCCGCGGACGGGACGGGCTGACGTAATGGGCGTTTCCGTTCTGCGTTGGGCGGTGGCGACGCTTGTCCTGCTGCTCGCTGGGTTTGCCGTGGGACGGTTGACTGGACCGGCCGTGGACACCGAAAGCCTCCGCTCCAGCATCGAACCTGAGCTGAGGCGACAGCTTACCGAGGAATTGACAAGCGTTGTTCGCGCCCAAGTAAAGGAGGCGGCAGAGTCCACGCTCCACACTGCCGCGCGGGAGGCCGAGGCCATTGCCGCAGCCTACGTTCGCGGGCTTCAGGCGCAGCGGGCTGAAGACCGTCGCGCGGTTGAGACAGCATTGGCCCGGCTGGAGACCGAGCGGTTGACGGATCTCGCGACGTTGAAGCAGGAGCTGGACACTTTGGCAGTCAACACCGATGCCGGGCTGCGCCAAACGACAGCAGGACTGGTGGAACTGGCCCATTACCGCACCGTCGCACGCGGCTCTGAACCGGAGTAACGAATAGCAAAACGACCAAAAAAATCTGATAACCAAAGGAGTCTCTTTGTGAAAACATGGATCGCAATTCTCACTGCACTCTCGTTAACGGGTTTATGCTCCGTTATGGCGGAACCTCAGCCAAGCCAGCCTCGGGGCCTGGGAACCGGCACGCTCGAGCAACTCGCACCAGACCCAGCTTACGCGTCGGGGTATGGGACTGTGACCATCACCCGCATGGAGCTGGCCCAGGCGGCACCGGCGAATGAGAAACCAGCCCGCGAGCCAATGGTGCTTCCCCCTCCACCCGCACCGACCCCGCCCGCGCCTCCCGCCTCAGCCGGGATGGGGGGCGGTGGCTTTGGCTACGGAGCGGCTATGGGAGGGTCGGCACCCATGGCCTCCAGCAGCGCGGGTTTTCAGGACCGGCTGCAGACGATCATCACCCATGTCGGCCGAGGTTTCCCCGCTGGCGCCCTGCTGATCCGGACGTCTGAAATGGAAGGCGGGGCGCAGTTGGAACTGGAGGAGGACATGGCGATAATGGCGCACATCCTGCAAAAGGCCATTGAAGAGACAGGCGGTAATTCACCCGGCAGAGCCATGGGGGTAGACCTGATGTTCACACCCGGTGGCGACACCATGCGCGACTTTTACCTGGAAGGCTACGGGGTCGTGTTCATGCTCAAAGTGCCCTTCCCTCTCATAGCCGTCGCGGGAGGGGTGGAATCGGGAGGCCGGGACGCGGCGGTGGGGTCCGAGTGGGAGAAAGCCCGGCGCGAGTTGATTGGGCAACCCCTGGACGGTTCACTGCCCGGTGCCACTTATGAACCGTACCGCGAGGAGGTGGTCCAGCGGCTAAAGCAAGTGTTACTCGAGGCGTTGAAGAATGCACACCACCTTCGGGGACTGAAACCAGAGGACGCGGTCACGGTATGTGTGCTGGGCGCACCGGGAATGCGCCCGGGGAGCCCCGCGCCGACGGTACGGGCCATGCCCACCCGGACACTTCGGGGCCCCGGTACGACGAGGCTGGTTTCCGCAACAATTCGAAAGGAGGATGCCACGGTGTTAACGATCCAGGTAACCAAGGCTGACGCCGAAAGTTTCGCCAAAGGCAAACTGGACCTGGATGGTTTCCGAAAGCGCGCAAAGATCAGCACCTATGGGGCAACTGCCGGCGAGGCCGGAGCGGGTTTCGGAAGTGGCGCGGGTGGGTTTGGCGGGAGTGCGAAGTAAGTCCAGATCCATTCGTCGGAGGCGGGTCTTCGGGTTCAAAGACGGGATAAGGAACGGATTGTCCGCGAACACGCAGGCGCGCACCACCTAGCCGTGGATCACTCTTGACGAATTGGCGCAGGCCTCTGCGTGAATCGAAAATGCCGGGGATACGGTTCTTGGAACCGGCTCTCAGGATTTCGGGGGAAGAAGCCGAGCGGTCTTTACCAAACGTTCTTCCCCATTCACGCGCACCTTAACCTCTGTCCGCTCCCTGGACCGGATTTCATACCGGGTTACCTTGCCGTCTTTCCAGGTAA
This sequence comes from Verrucomicrobia subdivision 3 bacterium UBA6082, assembly GCA_002428665.1. Classification (GTDB taxonomy): domain Bacteria; phylum Verrucomicrobiota; class Verrucomicrobiia; order Limisphaerales; family UBA8199; genus UBA6082. Next base: position 32,554 of record DIXK01000054.1, on the reverse strand, counting down.
CATCCGCCTCGTGGCCGCCTCGGGCCCTTAGCCCTTTCACGGAACCCTCCGGCCATGCGGCTGGCAGTGCAGGCAACAATTCGATCACCTCTGTGTGCGATTGCACCAGCATCTCGGCAATGCCCGCAGCGCCGCCAAAATTGCCGTCGATCTGAAACGGCGGATGAGCGTCGAAGAGGTTAGGATACGCGCCCGCACCACTGCCACCCATCTGGATACCGAAACCTGCCGGCCGCACCAGCACGCCAAACAGCTTGTGCGCGCGGTCGCCATCTCCAAGCCGAGCCCAGAGGTTCATGCGCCAGGCCAGGGCCCAACCCGTGCTCTGATCCCCACGCGCATCCAGGAACTTGCGGCAGGCGTCCGCGAGGTCCGGAGTGCCCCGTGCCGTGATCTCGTAGTACGGATACAGACCGTACATGGGCGAGGTATGGCGATGCTGCGGCTCAGGCTCGGGATATGGTTCCAACCATTCCTGGAGCCGGCCGTCCGGCCCGATTTGATTCGGTGCCAGCCGGGTGCGTTTCGCGCTCAACTCCTGCCGCAAATGGGCGTCCACCCCCAGAACCTCCGCAGCGCGGATGCAGTTGCCGAACAACTCCCGCAACAATTGCATGTCTACGGTCGGGCCCAGGCACACGTGGGCGACCCGCCCGTCCGGCAGGCGGAACGCGTTCTCGGGTGAGTTCGAAGGTCCAGTTACGAGCCATTTGTGTTTGGGCTCTTCGATGAGGTTATCCAGGTAGAACAAAGCGGCCTCCTTCAGGATCGGGTAAGCCCAAGCCAGGAACTCGCGATCCAACGTGTAGGCGTAGTGCTCCCAGAGATGCTGGCAAAGCCAGGCCGAGCCGCTCACCGTTGCTCCCCAGGACGCACTTTCTCCGGGGGAAGTGTAGCCCCACGGATTCGTGATCACGTGGGCCACCCAACCCCGCGCGTCGTAATAAGCCCGGGCCGTTTTTCGGCCGGGCTCCACCAGCGACGCTATCAACTTGTGCATCGGCTCGTGCAACTCCGAGAGGTTGCCCACCTCGGCAATCCAGTAATTCATCTGCACGTTGATATCCAAGTGCCAGTCCCCGTTCCACGGCGTCTGGATTTCCTCGGCCCAGATGCCCTGAAGATTCGCGGGCAATCCGCCGGGCCGGGACGAGCTGATGAGCAGGTAACGGCCGAAGTTGAAATACAGCGCAGCCAGGGCGGGATCCGCCGCTCCCCGCGCGTAGCTGACCAGCCGTTGGTCCGTCGGCAGACGGCTGTTTTCGGTGGCCGGCAACTCGAGTGCCACGCGGTTGAACCAGCCCTGATAATCACGAACGTGCCCCTGTTTCAAAGCGGCATAATCGCGCTCGGCGACTCGCTGCAGATCTCCAGCGGTAGCGCCCACCGGGTCCGCCAACTGCCGACCGCCAAACCCGCGATAATTCGTCGCCGCCGCCAGCAGCAGCACCACTTCATCGGCACCGTTCACGTGCAACGCGTCAGACTCAGCCGTCACCGTTCCGCCTTTGGCCACCACCTGCAACCGTGCGGCATACGTCACACCCTTTCCGCCGCGACCGTCATTCAGCGTGCCGGTCATCAACAATTCATTGGGACCTTCCGCCCGCGTCGCGAAACGTTCGGGCCGATCCAGCCCAATCCTGAATGTCAGAGCCCCTTTGCGGCTGGCGGTCAGCCGGCTGACAAACACCTCATCCGGAGCGCTCACAAAATGTTCCCGCTGGAACCGAACTCCATCGCGCTCGTATTCCACGCGCGCGGTCGCCGTCCTCAGATCCAGAGTTCGCCGATACCCCGCCGCATTCACGGCCTGCGCACCTGTGGCCATCGCTACCCCGTCCAGCGCGATTTCTCCCACCTGAAAGTGAGTCACGCCGTCATTTGGGTAAAATGTGAACCGGAAATGACGATAGCTCCCAGGCGCGCTGCTTTTGTAGGACTGCGCTTTGTGGCGTGCGTCGAACACCGGTTGATCCTTGCGTTCGTCCAGCAGGGTCCAGGCGTGGCCGTCGATCGAACCTTCCAATGTCCAGGTGCGGGGGTCGCGCTCCGGCACATCGTTGGCGGAGGTAAAGGAGTAGCCCTCTGATCGCACTGCCTTCCCAGCATCCACCTGCCATTGCACCGGCTTGCCCTCGTGAATGACACACCACTTGGTCCGCGGGTCGCCATCCAACGAGAAAGACACTTCCTCACTGGCGGAATACGCCCGGTGACCGCTGGCGCAAACCGGCAGCACCGGGTCCTGCGCCCCGGCAAACCGCAAATGCAGGTTTCCCAGGACCTGGTAGCACCCGAACGGGACATTCGCCCCATTGCCGTGCCCGGATCCTGGTCCCTGGCACGTGAAATTCTCGTTCACCAGCTTTTCCGCTTCGGCGTTGCGGCCCTCCAACAGCAAGCGTCGGATCTCTGGCAACGCCTTGTGGGCGTCCGGCCGATCCGCATCCTGCGGCGACCCTGACCACACCGAGCTTTCGTTCAGGACAATGCGCTCCACGTCCACACCGCCGAAGACCATCGCGCCGATTCGCCCATTTCCCAGTGGCGACGAGGCGCTGAAATGTTTGGCCGGCTGATCAAACCACACTTCCGCGCCAGGTCCAGCCAGCAGCGGCACCCCAGCCAGTGCGAAGAGCAAAGTGACCAGAAGGCACTGTCGTTGACGATAAATCATGGGTTTAAGTTAACGGCCTGCCGGGTGGTTCCGCCAATTCTAAAACGATGCAGCCTTCGATTTCGGTTTACCGACGCAGGGTGCTAAAAAGCGGGCCGCTGCCTCGCAGCCTCCGAGGAAAATGCGTTGGGTACCCACTCTTCAAGGTGCCCCTGAGACGTTGAAACGTAGATGCCAAACGGGCACGCCTCGGCAAGTGTCTTGATGAAATCACGCCGGCCCACGGCACTCGTGGTCCGCGGGCGGGATCGGTGATTTCCTGCACCCGCTCGTAACCGAGCAAGCACCCGCAGCCAGAAGTGGGTTTCGCGGGCTTCTTCGGTGGCGATGGCCACATCTTCGCGAAGCACGATGCCGCTGGGGCGCGTGGACTTGAGGCTTATGAGGTGGTGGGAGGCTGGTTCACGCGGAGGGACAGAAAGACCCTCCATGGCCAGGTGCGAACCTATTCATCAAGGCATCCACAATCGCCCCCGTAATGTCGTGCAGTTTCTTCATGACACTCCTCTCCGCGTTCTCCGCGTCTCCGCGTGACCCATTCACTTCGTCAGCCCTCCGATCATCGCCAGTATCCTGTCCGTGATTCCTTTCAACTCCGAATCAAGCATCGCCAGGGGCCGCGGGGGTTTGAACACGTAGAAACGGCGGTTGAACGGAATCTCGTAGCCGACCTGGGTCTTCTCGGAATCGATCCAGGCATCCGGCGCGTGCGGCAAAACCTCGCGCTTGAAGAAGGCCCGGACATCCTCATTGAGGCGAGGCCGGTTTTCTATCTTCAGGTTCAACGACATGCAGGTGATGGCAATTTATAACCCTGCAGCAGGACGGAGAAAGAGTTTTTTCCGTTGGCCCTGGACTTTGCAGATTGGGAACCGAGCCGACAGCTCCGCCGCATAACGTCACCTGGGCATCTCTCGTTCGAGGTGGTTCGACATTAACAGGGTTTTAGCAGCCTGATCAACTATTGAGTGATCTGACTGCCGCGGGAGGTCGCGCGGCCTGGTGTTTTTCGGACTAGTCAGCGCCTTGCGGATCAAGGCAAGCTTGAGCGGGCAGCACATTCCTGGATGGTCGCAGCTTGAGCGGCCGTGAGAAGTGCTTCTTTACGGAGTTGATTCTTTAGCTGAGCCACCCCTCCGACAAATTGGCCATGGTTGTTGGCTTCCGCAGCTATCTGATAGATCAAGTCGCTGAGAGTGCTCCCGTTGGGGAACACCAAGCTGGGCACTCCGGTGTCGCCGCCATTAATAATCACGTTCGTGCCGACATCGCGCGAGTGCGGAAAAGCATCGGCAGCATCGGCGACGCCATCCTCATCGGAATCGACGGGAGGAGGCTCCCCTCTGCCTGCGGTAATGGTGACGTTATCAAGCACGATGTGGTTACCCGAATACAATGGGTCAAACGGATCGGTTGGGTCGATTACTACCCTCGTTACGTTCGCGAAATTCAAATTGAAGAATTGAGCCTTTTCGCACACCACCCAAATCGTCCGGCTATAAAGCAGAGTTGTGCCATTATAACCTTCCAAGGTGATATAGTGTGGGTTCGACGCTGCGGTGATATACGCGCTTTCAAAGTTGAACGAACTGCCCTCGATCACAATGGAGTACATATTGTGGGAGTACGCCGCCTGCAACCCGCTAACGACGCCATACCAGTAGCCACCCCGATACTGTATTTGCTTGTTGCAGTAGGCCGCCCCCTCACCCGACGCCCCAATATTGCTGTTCCAGTTAACCCCCCCATATCCATCAGGGATGGCCCCCGGCGCTGTTAAAGCCGGCTGAAGGTCATCGAACATCAACTCTACAGCAGAGACGGACTGAATGCCCAAGAGCGCCATGAGCAAAACAGTCAGCCGGTGGAAGCTTTTCATAAGTGCTTTCTCGTTTGGTGGGGTTATACGGCAAGATAATCGAATGACCTCGCCCTGTAAAGCGAGGACTGCAGACCCCAGCCTTGCCGCACAGGTAATAACATAGCGCTTCAAGGGCTAAGGGATTCTCTTGAGTGCGCCCCAGAGAGCCATGACGCTCTTGTGGCCTACTGATTGGCCAAGGGGCGGGCCACCACGCCCACTTGCGCCAGCGGCTCCTTACGAAACTCCTCGCTTCCCACACACCGGGCCGAGTCACGGTTTTTCGATGTAGCCGTGGTAGAGACCGAGGTAGTAGGGGAGGAGGAAGACGGTGCCGGCGGCCAGTTCGTTTGCGTTTCCGCCGTAGTCGAGGCGCCAGGGGTCGGTGTTCCAGTGATTGAAGTGCCGGTTTTCCACGGGCAAGACTTTGCCATTCACCCGATAGCCACGGGCGCGCGGGTGTGCCACCTCGGCAAAGTCCACAGCCTGGATGGGCCAGAGGCAGAGGAGGTCGAGCCGGTGGCTGTTTTGGTGCGGCCAGTTCAGGCGGTCCAACGGGAAACCATGGAGTGTGGCCATGGCGTCGGTGTGCCAGCCGGCCCAAGGGTCCAGCCCAATGGGGCCGAACGGGGAATCGCCCGTCCGCCCGTCGTTCAGGGCCGCGCAGGCAAAGTTGAAGAACGGGTTCATTTCGGGTTCTTCATTCGCCCAGTAACGGTAGAAGGAAATGCGGACGAGGTCCTTGAGTTTGTCGTCCGCCGAATACCACAGCAGGTTGTAGAAGCACATGACGGCCATTTCATCGTCGGACTGGTTCCCGGAGCCCGGCCCGTGCTGCACTTTCGGGTGCATGAGGTTGTGCGCGTAGCCGTGGTCATCGACGAGGCGGCGCGCGGCCGCAGTGTATTTTGGGTCGCCAGTGATGTGCGCGGCCACGGCGAGGTAGCTGAGGATGCTGAGGGACTTGAGCCCGCGCTCGCTCCACCAGTCCGGGTCGTGGTTCAACGATGCCGGGCTGTAAATGCCCCAGCGGGTGGGGCGGCCATCGTGGTCCACCAAGTTGAAGTCGTGGGCCAGGAGGTGATCGGTGAGGTCGCGAACCACCTCGCGCACGCGTTCCTTTTCCGCCGAGGTGTCGGCGCAGAAATCGTAGTATTGCGGGTAAAAGAAGTAATGGCCGTCGAGTTCATCGCTGCTGGTGTCGGACTTCCAGTACCACTGTTGATCCGCGCTCTTCGGCCAGCGCGGCTCATAGACTTTCCACAAACGATCCGATTTCTGGTGTTCCCGATCGCGCGCGACCGAGCCGAGGTTCGGGTCGGGCAAGTCCACGGAACGAACCGTGCGGGCCACGAAGCCTTTCGGGGGTGCGTGAGTTCCGCCCTGGGTGACTTTCTGGAGGAACCGCAGCGCTTCGAACGCGGCGCGGGCGCGCTGTTTGGCTCGCGGGTCGCCGGTGGCGGCAAAAGCAAAGCACTCCCCGGCCCCATACATTGCGGTCCAGAGGCCGTCGTTGTCGCTGTCGTCGGGGTCGGCGCTGGCGCGGTCGCCTGGGGTGCGCAGGCGGGCTTCGGCCACGAAACCGAACGGGGTGCGTTTGATGTAGCGCTCGATCTCGCGTTCGTAATGCTCCGCTTTTTCGGCCAGCGTCATCGCCCGGCGCTCGATGCAGGAGAGACCTTTGGAGGTGGCGAACCAGGCGTTGCCGGCGGAATCCACCAGCGCCTGCGAGAGGTGATCGTCGGCGAGCCATCGCGGTCCCTGGCGGTACTGCCATTGGCCGGCCTCATAACGGATCGCCCCCTTCGTGGTGGCGAACCAGATCTCCCCCTGCGGACCGGGGGCGATGACCGTGAACTCATTCCAGGGCAAACCGTCTTTGCCTTCAAAGAAACGCCAACCGGAAGCGGTCCGACAGGCAACACCGGCCGGGGTAGCCAGCCAAAGCTGGCCTGCGGAGTCGAAGGCCGCGCCGAGCGCCTCAGCCCGGCCCCAGTCCAACCCGCTGGGCCCAGGCACCCGCACTGGGACCCACTGCGAGTCCTCCCGGCGAAGCAGCCCTGACCGCGCGGCGGCGATGACCTCGCCCGTCGGCGAAACCGCCAGTTGTTGGATGGGATGGGCTTCCCCCCAGGGGATCGTCTCCGACCGCTGGCCGGCAACCGCGAGGATGCCGGTGCGCTGCACGACGTAATGGGTCGTACCCGCGGTGAGAAGCTGCAGCACGCCGCGCCAGGGCACCGCGACCTTCACCGGATTACCGGCTGCGTCCGAAAAGGAAAAGGACTCGTCGTTTTCGCACGCGATGATTTGCTTTGCCGGCGCACCCGGCCGAGCCAGCTCGTGCCACACGCCTCCGGAAAACACCCGCACCCCATCGCTGTGACCGCCAGTGAGCAGTTGCGGCGGGAGGGCCTCCAGACCCGGAAATACGCCCGTATGATGAGCTATTTCCTGGCGAAAGCGTTGCGGTGCCAGGCTGGTTTGGGCGGGCGCAGCGAGAGCTGGCACCCACGCCCCGGTGGCGACCATGAGGGCCAGGCATGAGCCTGAGGCCGAGGCCGCCAGCCGGGTCCAGAAGCGGCTGCGGAGGGTCGTGAAGCAGCGCCTACGGAGGCTCGATTTCATGAGATGAAATTCATTGGTTTGCGCGTTCAGACTGGTCCAAAGCATAGCGGTGGCATCTTTCCTTTATGTTCGGGCTGATCAACGCTTGTACCTTGGCTGGATTCATTTCCTGGGACAAGCGGGAAGTGCGGAATGCTACGATTGGCGGGGAGTTTACCATCGCTGGCATTCTCAGGTTGCGTTGGGGCTGCGCGGGGGGTTCAATACGGCGCATGACCTACATCGAATCCGCGGCAACCTCACCACCGAGCCAGGCGAAGGCCGGTCGGCAACTGCGGCGGTTGACCCTGACGTGGCTGCTGGGCGGATGCGGGTTTTTGGCTGCATGGCTGTGCGGCCCCGTGGCATTAGCCCAGCCCGGTTATGCGGACACACCCAATGCGCTGCCCCGGGGCTGGGAGACGATCTCCCCGCGGCCGGAAATCAGTCCCGAGTTTCGCTACGAACCGCGAGGCGGGCGCAGCGGCGAGGAAGGCGCCATGATCATTGCCGCGGATCATCGCGAAGGGTTGGATGGGTCCTGGGTGCGGACCTTCCCGGTGACGGGCGGCACGGTTTACCGCTTCCAGGCGTTCTTCAAAGCCTCGAGCGTTGCCGTCACGCGCCGCAGCATCCTGGCGAAGCTGGATTGGCAGAGTGCCCAGGGAAAACCGGTCCAGATGGACGAGCCGGTGGTGACCGGATTCCTCAAGGGGCATCGCGGCATCGCGGAGACGGAATTCCCCGCCACGCTCCCGACCGGCCCGGATGGGTGGACGGAAATCTCGGGCGTCTACCGTGCGCCCACGAATGCCGCGCAGGTGCGTGTGGCGCTGCATTTGCAATGGGCGCCGGGCGGGCGGGTAGCCTGGAGCGGGGTGGTTCTCACCCAAGCTGCCGCGCCACCACCCCGAATCGTGCGCCTGGCGGCCGCACATTTCCGGCCTCAGGGCGGCAAGACGCCGCGCGACAACTGCGAACAATTCCACCCACTGGTGGAGGCGGCGGCGCGCCAAAAAGCCGATCTGTTGGTGCTGGGTGAAACGCTCACGTATGTGGGTTCGGGGAAAACACCCCGCGAACTCGCCGAACCGGTGCCAGGTCCGTCCACAGATTACTTTGCTGCACTCGCCCGCGAGCACGGCCTGTATATCGTCGCCGGGCTTTTCGAGCGGGACGGGCATCTCCTTTATAATGTCGCCGTGCTCCTCGGCCCCGACGGCCGGATCGCGGGGAAATACCGCAAGGTGTGCCTGCCCCGCAACGAAGTGGAACTGGGAGTTTGCCCGGGCGAAGATTACCCGGTGTTTGAAACCCGGTTTGGCAAACTCGGCCTGATGGTGTGCTACGACGGTTTCTTTCCCGAGGTCGCACGGGAGCTGGCGAATCGCGGCGCGGAAGTCATCGCCTGGCCGGTGTGGGGCTGCAACCCCTTGCTGGCCCGCGCCCGCGCCTGCGAAAACCACGTGTACCTGGTGAGCAGCACTTACGAAGATGTTTCCAGCAACTGGATGGTGTCCGCGGTGTTCGATCGGACCGGCGACATCGTGGCGCAGGCCTCGCAATGGGGAACGGTCGCCGTAGCGGAGGTCGATCTGAATCGCCGGACCCAATGGATCAGCCTGGGAGACTTTCGATCCGAGATCCCCCGCCACCGTCCCATCTGGACCCCGGCAGAGAAGTGAGCGCGAGGTTTCGTGTCCACCTTCCCCCGACACGCTGAAACCCGGATCCCAAACGAACTGCCAAAATCCCTTGCTGGAGAACCGGTTTGTCCCTTTAATGCGCCCTCGAGAACACAATAAAAACCTCCTTCCGCCTCGGTGGTTGTCTGGTCGTGGCCCTGTTTAGCCTGATCGTAACGCCGAGCGATGCCGCTGTTTTTACTGTTACTTCGGCGGACGATTCCGGGCCGGGCACGCTCCGGCAGGCGATTCAGGACGCCAACCTTTCGCCGGAAGCGGATTCGATCGAATTCAACCTGCCTGGCGAGCGCGTTCACACGGTGGTTCCGTTCACGCCACTCCCGGAGATTACCAACTCTGTGCACATCGACGGTTACACCCAGCCCGGGTCCAGGGCGAATACGCTGGAAACCGGAAGCGATGCCGTGCTGTGCGTCCGGTTGGACGGCATCTATATCACCAATGGGTTGGCGTCGGCCTTGGTGTTGCGCGCCAGCAGCAACCACATCGGTGGCGCGGAATCGCTGAACACCATTGCGTTCAATGGCAAGGCTGGCGTGTGCATTGTCACCGGTACCGCGAACCGAATCGTAAGCAACTCCATTTTTAACAATGCAACCCTCGGCATCGACCTCGGGGACAACGGCGCAAACACCAACGATGTCGTTGACCTGGATGACGGCCCGAATGAGCTGCAGAACCGACCCGTGCTCACCAAAGCTTATCTCGACGCCGGAACATTGCGCGCGAGCGCCATCCTGGAAAGCAACCCCAACACCACCTTCACCCTCCAGTTTTTCGCCAGCCGAACCTGGGACCCGCTGTGGATTGCGGAGGGCCAGGATCCACTGGGCAACGCCAGCGTTACGACTGACGCGGCCGGCTTGGCAAGCGTAGATTTCTCCGTCACCGCGCCCGCCTGGGCGTTGGAAGAAGCAGTCCTGGTCACCGCCACCGCCACCGATCCAGTGGGTAATACCTCGGAATTCTCCAATGCCGCGCCGTTGCTCCCGGCGACCCCGGCTCCGCGGCTCTCCATCAGGCAACCTGGGGTTGTCCCGGTGGTCTCGTGGCCCGCAGCCGCCGGGGAATACCAGCTCCAGACGGCACCGTCACTCGCACCCGGCGTGGCTTGGGAACCCATCACCAGCGGCATCATGGACCAGGGATCCGATAAATCGTATGCCGTGCCGAATCCCGAAGAAAATCCCAACCGCTTTTTCCGGTTGAAGAAATAACATAAGCCGCTACTACCGCTGGCGGCGGAAGTGTCGTGACAGAGGTCCGATGGGGGGAACAAGGTATCTCTGGATGGGGCTCAGCAAACTGGCTGCTCGAAAGCAAATCGGCGTGAGACAAACCCAGTTGCGGGAACACAAACGGGATTGAACTGCCAAGTATAGGGTTAAATGAGGTGCAGGCTGGCTGCTGGTTTGTCTTTTCCACGTTTGCCAAGCCCCCTGCTGCCGCGTAGGTTATTCAAAGTGGTATGAACGACCGAATCGTAATCGATCCGAAGGTATGCCACGGCAAACCCGTGGTGCGTGGTACGCGAATGCCCGTGTCCCTGATCGTCGGCAGCTTGGCCGGAGGCATGAGCTTCGAGGACGTTCAACGGGAGTACTCGCTAACCCTGGAGGACATCCGTGCGGCGCTCAAGTTCGCGGGGGAGTTGGTCGAGCAGGAGCAATACCACCCCTTGCCCGGCTAATCCGCTTCTATGCGCTTCCTGCTGGATGCAAATATGCCCCGGTCGGCAGCAGCAGCCGTTCAGCGGCTTGGCCACGAGGTGGTCGATGTTCGTGACATTGGCCTGGGTGGAGCCGATGACGCGCAGATCGCAGCTTACGCCAAGGAGCACAAACTTGTCCTCGTCACCCGTGATTTCGATTTCTCCGATGTCCGGAACTACCCGCCCGCCGAATACGCCGGTATCATAGTGCTCGAACTGCCGGACGACGCGATTGCCGCAACTGTGGTCAAGGGGCTGGAGTCCTTCCTGTCGCAAGCTGAACTGCTGGCCCAAGTTCCGGGCCGCCTGGCCATCGTGGAGTCGTAGCGCGTTCGATTCCGTCCAGCACTTTCCTGACGGCGTTCTTGGGCGTTTTCCAGGTATTCTCAGGATCACTCATCGACTGGAAGATGACGGGTTTCAAAACCGCCGCTGTCGCCATTCTGCGTTTGGAACGAACACTCGAAGCCCAAGACAAATCGTCGTTAGGGATTCCCGAGTTGCACCCGGAAGAACCGGGAGCCGGCATCGATGGGTACTGTGAACGGAGAGACCGCCTCCGGAACAGGGCTCCACGGTCCTTCGACTGCGTCGGCGGTTTCCAGCGTGCCGGTTGACCAAAGGATTTGGAGTTCCGTTGCCGACGGTCGCAGCAGCCAGGGATGAGTGGCTACGTCGGGGGGTAGCACCACCAGGGTTGCAGCTGGGCTCGTAATGGCTCCGGCATGGTTGGTAATCACGACGGTGTAGTCGCCGGCTTCGGTAAGTTTCAGGTTGGTTTTGGCCAGCGTTGATAAGGTCTTGCCGGCCAGGTTTGTGCCGTGGAATCGCCATTGGTAACTGAATGGTTCAGTGCCGCTAACGGAAAGCGTGAAGGTGTGATCGCCGCCTTCTGTGACAACACCTCCGGTCGGGCCCTGAACCAGGGCAGGCGGCTCGGGAGCCCCAAAGCTCACCTCGTCGACCCATGCCCGATCCAGGCCACCGGAGAGCGAAGCATCCTTGGTGTAGATCCATTTGAGAGTGTGTGTACTGCCCCAAGGCAGGTAAAGAGACCGCCGTTGCCAATCCACTTCGCCGGAGATTCGGAATCGCTCCAGGCCATCGACGGTGAATTTTAAAACATCCGCATTCGTTTGCGACGAGACCTTCCACCAAAAGCAAACCGCCCCCGCGAGACTGTTGAACCTTGCGGAGATCTCGGTACTGCCAAGATTGCCGATCGGACCGCTTTGGGCGGCGTCCCAGCCATCATGAGTGACCTCCTCCTGCCAAACCCAGGACGCAGGGCCGGCCAAACTCCAGTTCCATGAGGAATCTACGGCTAAGGCGATGGATTCCTCTGGAGTCGCAAAGCGGAGGGTTACGAGAATGCTGGTTACGGCACCGTAGGCATTGGTAACCACGACGGAGTAGTTGCCCAGGTCTGAAGTCTGAACGTGGTTAATCCTCAACCCGGAGGCATTAGCGCCTTCGATGCGCGCCGAGTCGGCCAGAGGAGCGCCGTTGAATATCCATTGGTAGTACAAGGGCTCCGACCCGGCAGCCGCGACGGTAAGTAATGCGGTAGTGTTTGTGGGGACGGCCACGCTTGCGGGCAGCGCCCCGATTCGCGGTGGTCCAGGCAGCACCGTGACCGTGGACACCCGGCCCGTGATCATGCCGAGAGAATTGCTTGCCACGATACTGTAAACCGCGGGTGTTGTGGCTTGGATATTGGTGACGGAATACAGGAGCTGTGTCGCGCCCGGTACCGGCATTCCATTCCGGAGCCATTGATAGGATACCGGCCAAGCTCCCACCACGCTGGCGATGAAGCGCACTGTGTCTCCAGCCTGAGCCGTGCGGTCCACCGGCGGTGTGGCCAGGCGAGGTGGTCCGTCTCCAATCAAAGCCATACTGCCATAACTCGTGCCCGCAACGGCGACTACATTGGAGGCGCAGGGCGGGACTTTGGTCTGGTCGCGAGCATTTTGCCCCCAGGCAAACACCCTGCCATCGGCTCGCAGGGCAAGGCAGTGATTGCCGCCGCAAGCGATGCCGACGATGTTGGTCGCTTGCGTGGGAACATTGGTTTGGCCGAAGTAGTTGGCGGCTCCTTGCCACGCCAATAGGCTGCCATCGTCTCGAAGCGCGAGCGTGTGATCCCAGCCTGCGGCAATGCTGACGATATTCGTGGCCGACGCCGGCACGTTGCATTGGCCGTATCGGTTGTCTCCCCACGCCACCACTCTTCCGTCTTCGCGCAAGGCGACGCTGAACCTTGCTCCTGCAGCCACACCGACGATATTGGTGACGTTCGCGGGCGGGTTTGTCAGGCCGTAAAGAGGATGCCCCCATCCAACGACCGCACCATCGGCGCGCAAAGCGAGAGCGTGTTGGGCGCCCGGCCCCAGGGCGAGAGCCACCACGTTGGTAGCTTCTTCAGGGATGGCGTTGTAGCCGTCGGTGCCGCCGACAATGTTTCCCCACAGGGAAATGATTCCATCATGCCTGGTGGCCAGGCTGTGGAGGGTTCCCGCCGCGATTGTCGTGGCAGTGGTGAGATCAAACGGCACGCTGGTTTGGTCCGCATAATCGCTGCCCCAGGCTACGACGGTGCCGTCACCTCGCAGCAGAAGGCCGTGGTCGTCTCCCCCCGCCATCGCGAGCACGTTGGTCGCGGTTGTAGGCACCGTGGTCAATCCGGAGGCGGAGACATCCCAGATTTTGGCGACGCCACCCCAGATCACCAACGGTGAGAATGTCAGAGTTGCCACAGTGCTGGTGGCGCTGCCGTAAGCATTCGTTACCACCGCCCAATACGGGCCCAACTTTGCGCCTGCGGTGTTCGAAATTAAGATTGAGCCGTCTTCGCCCGGCCCCAGCGGCTCTCCGTGGTAATACCATTCCCAAACCAAAGGTGCCGAGCCTTTCGCCTCTGCCGTAAGCTTCACCACGCTATCGGGAGCCGAGCCCTGCGAAACTGGCTGGAGGGTGAACGCCGGTTGAGCCGCAGTGACAGTGACCGTGGCCACCAGGCTGGTGGCCGAGCCAAAGGTGTTGGTCACTACTACGGCATAGTCCCCGTAGGTTGAGGTTTGGCTGTTCGTGAGAGCGAGCCAGGCGTTAGTGGCTGCAGGCAGGTTGGTGCCATAAACCCGCCATTGATAAGAGAGAGGCTCAGTTCCAAGGACCACTACGCGCAGATGGGCTGTATCTCCTGCCGGAACTGCCTGACTCGTCGGTTGGGTGATTATCTGCGGCGCCAGAACATCGCTCAAGGACACCTGGTCCAGCCAGGCGCAATCCTGGCCTTGCGAGGCAAACCGGCTTTTCGTGAACTGCCACTGCAGGGTTTGCTCACCGGCGGGAACGGAAAAGTTTCGAGGTTCCCAGTCCACATCTCCGGCAATCGATGCCTGGCGTGTGGCGCCGATGTAAAACTGGAGCGCATCCCAATTCTCCGAGGACGCTTTCCACCAGAACGAGATATTGGTGGGGCCGATGACTGTCGTGCGGATCCAGCTTAGTTCACGGTCCAGGATGCCACCACTGCGCGCGGATGCCACGTCAGCCTGGCTTACGCTCATATCCACTGCCCATGAGGCATCGCCACCTGTGGTCCAAACGAGATCAGGGGCGTTCACCGCCTCCCCCAGCGATTGAGCCTGACACCAAATGGCGGACGTCAACAGGCAACACAGAATGCTGGCTGTTTGTCCTGCGGTTGTGAGGGCAACAGCCGGTTTTCGATTAGGCTGGGGCAAGGATGGGGGGAACGGAGTTGCTTCTTGAAGGATGTCAGGCCGAATCGTAGGTGTCTTCATGCCCTTGTATCAGGTTAACTATTCGGTCAAAGAGTTTGAGTGAACGGGATTGAACTGCCAAGTTGAAAGTGAGTACAGTTGAAAGTGAGTACGACGGTACTCGAACGGGCTGAAGATTCAGCACCGTTTCTCGGCGGCTCCAGTCTATGCCACGACCGGCAAGGTGCCTCTGAAGAGGCGATGGCATGGCTACGGGTCGGCAAATCAGGCGCAATCTCAAGCGGAGACGTGAAAAGAGCGTGGCTTGAGGTGGTAGACTGGGAATTTGTCACTACCGCAAACTCGGCGCGGTGCCAGACAAAGAAGGCACTTCACCCACCCACCACTGAGGATCACGGCCTTTGCGCGAGACTTTGGGAGGAGAATCACCTCAGGGAGATGTTTCTGGATGAAGCCGCCGATTTTTTCCGCTGGAACAGCGGTGGAGGTTTGCCATAGTTCAGGCCATGAATCCAGCTAGTCAACGATTTGCGCCGGGCACGGCCGGGCGCCAGCCACGTTTTCACACGCTGCAACGCCGGTTCCTGAGCCTGGTCCTGCTGGGAATGCTGACCCAGGCGTGGGGCGCGGCGCAGCCACTCCGCTTGCATCCGCAGAACCCCCATTACTTCGAGTTTCGGGGCAAGCCCACCGTGATCATTACTTCGGGCGAACATTACGGGGCGGTGTTGAACCTCGATTTCAATTACGCCCGCTACCTCGAGACTCTGGAACGCGACGGCATGAACAGCACCCGGACCTTTGCGGGCGCGTACTGCGAACCACCCGGCGCGTTTAATATCGCCCAAAACACCCTGGCCCCGAGGGCCGGCCGTTTTATCTCTCCCTGGGCGCGCAGCGATCAGCCGGGCTACCCCAACGGCGGCAACAAGTTTGATCTCAATCGTTGGGACAATGCCTATTTTAAGCGGCTCAAGGATTTCATGACCGAGGCTTCGAAGCGTGGGGTCATCGTGGAGCTGAACCTCTTCTGCCCTTTTTACGAGGAGAGCATGTGGAAACTCAGCCCGATGAACGCCGCCAACAACGTGAATGGCGTGGGCGCAGTGGCTCGCACGAACGTTTACACCCTCGACAAGCACGGCGGCCTGCTGGCTCACCACGAGGGTATGACACGTAAAATCGTGCGGGAACTGAAAGACTTCGACAATCTCTACTACGAGATTTGCAATGAGCCCTACTTCGGCGGGGTGACGCTGGAATGGCAGCATCATATCGCGGAAGTGATTGTGGCAACGGAGAAGGAGCTGGGAGTCACACACTTGGTTTCACAGAATGTGGCCAATGGGAAAGCTAAGGTGGAGAACCCGCACCCGGCGATTTCCATTTTCAACTTCCACTACGCCTCCCCGCCGGACACGGTGGCGATGAATTATGGTTTGAACAAAGTCATCGGCGACAACGAAACCGGCTTTCGCGGCACGAATGATACCCCGTACCGCATCGAGGCCTGGGATTTCATTGTGGCCGGAGGGGCCTTGTTCAACCACCTGGACTACTCCTTCGTCGCGGGGCACGAGGACGGCACCTTCGCTTACCCGGCCTCGCAGCCGGGAGGCGGCAACCCGGGTTTTCGCAAACAAATGCGGTTTCTGAGGGACGTCGTTGGGCAGTATGACTTCCTGCACATGCGCCCCGAACCGGACATGGTGAAGGGGTCGTTTCCCGCTGGGGTCACCGTGCGCGCCCTCTCGGGGTCCGGCAAAGGTTGCCTGGTTTACCTGCGCACCGGGCTGGGGGCTGCCAAAGACAAACCACGACAAACCGCGTTTCCGGCGGACGAACTCCGGTTTGGGCTTAATCTGCCCAAAGGCACGTTTCAGGTCGAATGGCTGAATACCAAGACCGGCTCGATCCTCAAGGCGGAAACCATCGATCATGCCGGAGGTCTGCGGGAGTTTCCTGTGCCCGCCTTCCAGGACGATATCGCGCTAGCTCTGAAGCCGCCTCGCAAGTGAGGGGCGACATGGCCGCGGCAGTTCGCCGCCGGGTGTCCTCGTGGCCCATGTTACTAGAAAGGTCCGATCATGCGTTATTTGCTGCTGGTGCTGGCAACGGGGTTGGCTGGAGTCTTGAGCAGCTTCATGTGGCTGCGGCCCAATGCCATCATGGCCGCGCTTCTCGGCATGAGCCTCTCGCTCGGCACGATCCGGCTGGGCCAGATGCAAACTGCGGCTGGGGGCCATTTAAGCTGGCGGCAAGTCCTGTGGACCGGCCTGTGGTCGGGGCTCCTGGCCGGGGTCGCCATGGCGCTGGCTTCGGAGGCGTTTTACCCGGTCAAGATTGATCGGGGCGGTCACGAAGTCGATTTCGGCCCGCCGCAACTCCCGTTTTGGGCGCCGCTGATCATGGGGGTGCTCTACGGGCTGGTTCTTCACCGCAGCTATTACCTGCGCCGGTTCTACCGCCGGCCCTTAGCGGCAGCCTTGGTTTCAGGGTGCCTCGGCTGTTTTCTGCTTAAAGCGCTCGGCACCGCCGTTTACATAGTGGCTATCGAAAGAGACCTCGAGCTCTCGGATACTCCCGGAATCGTGATTGGCGCTGTCCTGATGGCCTTT
Source organism: Verrucomicrobia subdivision 3 bacterium UBA6082 (assembly GCA_002428665.1). Lineage (GTDB taxonomy): Bacteria > Verrucomicrobiota > Verrucomicrobiia > Limisphaerales > UBA8199 > UBA6082. The sequence goes on along the minus strand of DIXK01000054.1, from coordinate 15,622 downwards.
TTCGGAGCGGTTCCTTTTGCCTGGCTGTGGATTCAAATCACCGCCCGCCTCGATCCCGCCTTCTCATCTCCGGCCTGGGCAGATCTGAAGAAACGCGATGACCCTCCGGCTGAGGAAGCGCCAAAAACCGCGACCACGCCAACCACCTGACCCCGGTGTGCCACTACGCCATGGGTTCCGGCGCCTGCATCTCCCTTCGAGCGCTCGATTCGGTCGCGGGTATTTCGCACTGGAGGTTTGTTGCTTCCGGTTTATTGTTAGGCACTGAATCGACTCCTCCAGATCATGACGACCCGGCAACTTAAAACTCGCACCCCCCTCAACGCTTGGCTGCGGGGCATTTGTTATTCCCGCCTTCAGCGCGCCGTGTGCACCTTGGCGTGCGTCGCGATCGTGTGGACCGTGCCCGCGGCCGAGCGACGACTTAACGTCCTCCTGCTGTACGCAGATGATTGGCGCCATGACTCAATCGGTTGCGCGGGCAATGTCGTCGTTAAGACCCCCAACATCGACCGACTGGCGTCGCAAGGGGTCCGGTTCGACCGCGCGTGTGTCACGACCTCGATCTGCGGGGTGAGCCGCGCGTCGTTGCTCACCGGGCAATGGATGTCGCGACACGGCAATGAGGGTTTCGCCATGTTCAAAACGCCCTGGGCGGAGACTTTCCCCGGCTTGCTCCGCACGAACGGCTATTGGGTTGGCCACGTGGGCAAATGGCACAACGGCAAATTCCCCGGCGACCAGTACGATTTCGGACGGAGCTACATGGGGACCCACTGGATTAAGCAACCCGGCAGCGGCCGCGTGCACGTGACGAAAAAGAACGAGGTCGACGCCCTGGAATTCCTCCGCACCCGCCCCAAAGAGCAACCTTTCTGTCTGACGGTAGCCTTTTTCGCCGCGCATGCCGAGGATCCGAACCCGGAGCAATTCCTGCCCCAGCCGGAGAGCATGGCCCTCTACGCCGACCTGCCCGTGCCGGTTCCGGCCCTGGCGACCGAAACCGCGCTGCACCGCCTACCGCCCTTTCTCCAGCAGCCCGCCAACGAAGGCCGCATCCGCTGGAAGTGGCGCTTCGATACGCCGGAGAAATACCAGCGCATGATGAAAAACTATTACCGCCTTTGCACTGAGGTCGATGCCGTCTGCGGCACGCTGGTGGAAGAACTCAAGAAACAGAACGTGCTGGATCAAACACTGGTCATTTTCACGACTGACAACGGGTATTTCCACGGAGACCGGCTCCTGGCAGATAAGTGGTATCCTTACGAGGAGAGCATTCGTGTGCCGCTGGTGGTCGTGGATCCCCGGATGAAAAGTGGATCGCAAGGCAGTGTGCAAAGCGATTTCGTGCTGAATGTAGACCTGGCGCCGACAATTCTGGCTGCGGCCGGGGTTGGCACGCCCGGCAGAATGCAGGGGCGGGACTTCAGTCCTTTGTATCTCACCCCGGACAAACCGCCCGTTCCCGCCTGGCGCCAAGAATTCTTCTACGAACATGCCACCATCACCAGCAGCAACCGGATCCCCACCTCGCATGCCCTGGTGCGCAAGGATCTCAAATACACCCACTGGCCGGAGTTTGACTACGAGGAGTTGTTTGACCTGCGCCACGACCCCTTGGAACAGGAGAACCTGGCGGCCGATCCTACGCGCAAAGCAGACCTGGAAAAGGCGCGCGCCCGGATGCACGTACTCCAGGCCGAGGCCCGATAGGACCCCACTGCCACCCATCCTGCGGTTCGGCACAGACTGGTCTGGCCGCTGGAGCGGGCCGCGATCTGGGTCAAATCTTGGTTTGTTCTCGGCTTGCACGCGGCGCGGTGGCGAATTATGCTAGCTGTGCACCCAGCGAATACCGCCAACAGCAGAGGTTGCCATGGACTTGACACAACAGCCTGCTACCGAGACCCAACTAAATTACCTGCGCCAACATGGTGTCGAACCGGGGCACGTGCTGTCCCGGGCTGAGGCAGTGGAGTTGATTCGCAACCTCGGAGCTCATGGCGCAGCGGGCGCCGGTGCAGCCCAGTTGGAGACTCCCTTTCCTTTGCGCCAGGCAGTGGCGCGGGCCATGAGCGCCCTGGCCTCGGCGAGTCCCGCCAGCCTGGATCAGTGCCAACGGGACCTCGAACGCGCCAAAAAGGAGCGTGAGGGTTTTTGGCTGGATACCTGTAAAGGCACCACTCTGATGGCGAACTGCACCCAACTCGTGCACGACCTTTACCGACGCAAAGGCTGCTTGTTTTGCGTACCCGTGAGCCGCCAGGCACAGGATGTCCTGAACGCCCTGGACGGGGCGCACCCGTCCTGGGACCGGGACCACCCCGAGATCTTTTACCAGACGCTCGAGCTCAACTTCCCCGAACTGCGCCACCCTTAATCTCGCGGAAACCGAAATCCGCTTGAACAAGAGGGTCTTATCATTCGTCCAATCCCGGTGCCATGCTCTTTGAGCCGGGTGACCCGGGCAGGTGCCGTTTTGCGTAATCCGCGATTTCTTAAGGTCATCATTGCTTGGCACTGGTAGTGCTCTATCATATTTTTGAAATTTACGATGAGCCGTTGGGTCCGTTTCTTAATTTGCGCCCTCCTCGGTCTGGTGTTGCTCGTCTGCGGTTGGCTGGTGCCTGCGCACCTGCGCGCTGTAGATTGGGGTATTTTACGCCTGGCCGCCAGGAACACGCCCTCTCTGGTGGACCATGGGTTGCGCCTGATCGAGGCCAAGAACCTCGGGGCGGCAGAAATGATCCTGCGGGCGGCCGAACTGACCCAGGTTCCTGACCGCCAGAAACTTGCGGTTGAAATCGTCCGGATTACCCGTGAAAACCCGCGCCTGGCAGTTCTCGGCGGGCCGGATCTGCGCTTGGGCCAACTGGGCCTCGCTACCCTCCAACCACCCCAGCCCGAACCGTTCACTTCGCTGGTCATGCGGCTGGAAAACCGCAATCGCATCCTCGAATCGCTGAAAACCTCTCCCCGCAATGGTACCCAGGAGGTTCTGCGGACCCGCCGGTTGACTGAGACGGTCCTGATACCCGCCTCGGGATCTGCTGCCGGGCAGGCGTATGACGCGGCCGTGGTCGTTAGCGGTCTGCTGTTGGATGGCGGCCACTTGAGCCCGGGCGTGAGCGACGGTTTTACGCAACTGGCAGAGGAGGCAAACCGGGGCGGCAATTCCCAGCGCCTGGAACAGGCCTTGCTGGATTTCCTCTCGCTGGGCCAGCGCATGAACTGGAGCCAGTTGGTCTCGTTCGTGAAACCGATCGAAGACCTCGAAACGCTGCGGCTCATTACCAACGTGGTGCGGCGGGATGAGGCGCAGTTGCCGGTGCTATTTTCGGCGATGCGGCTCTCGGAGAAACCGGAAGCGGTTACCCGGTACGCCTTGGACTTCAGCAAGACCGGCCTTAAGGACCTCGGGATGGCGCTGCGGCTGGGCTCAGGCGCGGTAAAGGAGCTGCTGGCTCGGCACCAGCGTCTGTACCTGCCGGCGCTGCGCACAGAGGCCATTAAGTACGACCCGTTTGGGGCGTTTTATTATTTCGCGCTGGGCTATAGCTGGCTGATGCCGGGCTTTAGCCTGTTCACGCGGTGGCTATTGTTCCTGGCTGCCGGCGGGCTGCTGGCGGCAGCCGTGCATTACCTGCGGCGGGTTCCCGTGCTGGAAGAACCCCTCCAGGTGCGCGGGTTCCATTTTGCACGCGAGTTTTTGTTCGGGCTCGGTTTCTTGGTCGTGGTACTGCTGCTGAGCGAGCCGTTTCTCGCCCAGGACAATCAAAAGGCGGATTTTCCGTTCCGCCTGCGGGTGCCCCTGGTGGGCATCGCTTCCACGGCTGCGGCGGCAAACACACCGGCAACATCTAAATTTATGAATCCAGAAACCCTCCAGGTAAGCTTGCTTACATTGTCGTTCTTCTTCGTGCTCCAGGCACTCATCTACACCGCCTGCCTCCTCAAGCTGGCGGAGATCCGCCGGCAGAATGTGCCGGCGCGCACCAAGCTCAAACTCCTGGACAACGAGGACCACTTGTTTGATTCCGGACTCTACCTCGGGTTTGTCGGCACCATTATCTCCCTGATCCTGGTCTCCCTCGGGGTGACCAAGTTCAGCGTGATGGCCGCCTACTCCTCGACCTCGTTCGGCATCATTTTCTGCTCCGTGTTCAAAGTGTTCAACCTGCGCCCGGTGCGGCGCAAGCTGGTGATGGAATCGGAAGCCAACCTGGCTGAAGCCGCGCCACGGCCGAGCGCTCCTACTCTTATCGCGCACTCATGAACCGCACGATCCTGATCGTCATTTGCGATTTTCTGCTGGTCAGCCTCGTCGCGTTTTCGACGCTGGACATCAATAAGATTTCCGACCCCAACGGCCAGCCCCGGTCGGTGGTGAACATGCTCGACCCCACCACCAACCAGCCAGGGGCTTCCCCAAACCAGGACCTCGCGCAGGTCATGAAGGTGGCGCTCGACGAGGAGCGCCGAAACCGGGACATGCTGCTGGCGGAACTGGGCCGAACGCGGGAGACCGTTACGCAGGAACAAGCCAAACTCGGGCAGCGCGAGCGCGACCTCCAGGCGGTGCGGCAGCAACTGCAAACCACCGAATCCCAAGCGCAGAAACTGCAGCAGGACCTCCAAAAGACGGAGGCGGACGCCCAGCGCTTGCGGGCGGATCTGACCGCCAAAGAACAACAGGCCGCCCGCCTCCAGCAGGACATCCGGACGCGCGAGGAGCAGGCCACCCGCATGCAGCAGGAACAGGCTTCTCTGCAGCAACAATTTGTCTCCGCCCAGAGCAACCTGCTAACCATGAGCCATCAATTGCGCGCGAGCGCCACCGACGCCCTCATCTCGAAAGAACGTCTCGCCGCCATGGAAGCCGAGGTGAAACGACAAGCCGAGGAGGCCGCCACGCTCCAAAAGCAACTGGTGCAGTTGAACGAGAGCAACCAGGTCGCCCAGGTCGAAAAACAACGGCTCACCGCCCAGCTCCAGGTGGCCGAAGTGGAAAAGCGCCACGCCACCGAGCAGGTCGTCAAAATGGAGGAGCAGGTGAAAGTCGAACGGGTCGAAAAAGCCAAGCTGGCCGAGGGCGTCAAAGCGCTGGCCACGCGATCGACACAGCTCGAGCAGGAAATTCGCGACAACCGGCCGCTGGCCCCCAACACCATCTTCAACGAGTTCGTCGCCAATCGCCTTAAGATTCAACTGACTGCTTACCGCACCGGTTTTCTGGGCGCAGAAAACGCCCGCCGCAAGGAAGTGGACAGCATCCTGGTGTCTGTGGGCACCAACACCTACGCCGTGTGCCATGTGGATGACACGCCGCTGACCCTGTGGAATCCTGGCACAGACTGGGCGGGCATCACCGGCTCGCTCCTGGGACGCAATATCGTGGCCCTGCCGGTCCGGCAGCTATCGTTCCACCAATCCGACCCGCGGTTGGTGTTCCTGCCGCTCACCCCAGATCAGATCCGGCAATTGGGCTCCCGCCCCTATGCCCTGACGACCGATCCTTTCAAGTTCCAGGACGCCGTCTTGATCGGCACCCGTGAAAGCTATTACGGCGAGTGCCGGTTCCAAATTGATGTCAGCGCGCAGGACTATGTCCAGCTTGACCGCAATGTGGTTCGCGGTCTGTTCGGCAAATTCAACCCGTCGCGGGGCGACCTGGTATTCAGCCGCAACGGTGAGTTGCTGGGCATCATGGCCAACAATAACTATTGCTTGAAGATTTCCGCCATGGACACCGCCGCTTCGTTCCAACTGGGGCAGGACCTGCCGCCGCAGAATACCGGCCACATCCTGTCCCTGCTCTACGGGCGCGTTGCTGCCCTGCCCAGCAAGCTGCAATAAGCAGCCCTCCATCTTCGAACACCCATCCGGTTGCGGATCACCCGGGTGGGTTCGTTGTTTATGGATGCCTGAAATTGATGTAACTTCCCGGCCAGTCGCGGCTCAGTTATCCGGATACACCGTTCGTGCGGCCCCTGAACCGAAGCGGGGATGGGGCAATGGTTCCAAACAGCGGGTGCGGGTCGGCAATAACACGTTAACGCTCATGCTCAAGTACTGGAAATGGTTTCTGCTCCTGGCGATCGCCGCCGGCATCTTTATTCGCTTTAAATTAGCGGCTGTACCGGTCGAGGCCCACACGGTGGAGCTGAGGGAGATTGTGGCGGAAGTGATGGGCACCGGCACGCTGGACGCCCGGATCAAAACCACGATCAGTCCTCGCATCCAGGAGCGGCTGGCGGAGGTGCTGGTGGACCAGAATGAGCTGGTTTCACTGGGCCAGTTACTGGCGCGGTTGGATGACGGCGAACTGAAGCGGCAGGTCGACGTTGCCGCGGCGGCGCTGGCGGCGGCCAAGGCCACTGTGGAGCGGGTCCGGAGCGACGAAGCCCGGGCCATCGCGGTGGAGCACCAGGCCCTCCAGGATCACACCCGAGTCTCCAACCTTGTGGCCACGCAAATCAGCGCCCAGGCGGATCTCGAAAAATCCGTGGAGCAGTTGCGGGTGGCGGAATCTGAAGTGCAGCGGGCGCGCGCCGCCATTGTCGAAGCCCGACAGCATGTGGTGACCGCGGAAAAAAACCACGCCTACCAATTGGAGCGGTTGACCTTCACCGAAATCCGCAGTCCGTATGACGGCTTGATCACACGACGCGACCGCGATCCGGGAGGGGTGGTCGTGCCCGGCAGCTCGTTGTTTCACCTGATTGCCACCAATGAGCTTTGGGTGTCCGCCTGGGTGGACGAAACCGCGGCGATAGGTTTGGCCACAGGCCAGACCGCAAGGGTTGTGTTTCGTTCCGACCCGGAGAAGAAGTACCCCGGCGAGGTCGCACGGCTGGGACGGGAAACAGACCGGGAAACACGCGAGTTCCTGGTGGACGTGCGGGTGCAAGAGCTGCCGCCCAACTGGACGCTGGGCCAGCGGGCGGAGGTGTTCATCACTACGGGCCGCCAGACCAACAGCCCCGGGGTGCCCCCGCGATTTATTGAGTGGCGCCGGGGCAAGCCCGGAGTGTTTGTGGAGGAGGGCGGCAAGGCGCGATGGCGGGAGGTGTCCACCGGGATCCGGGGACGGGAATTTGTTGCGCTGGAGCGGGGCGCGAAGGCGGGCGACCGGGTGATCCGGCCGACCGATCGGAAGCAACCGTTCTTGCGCGAAGGACAGCGCGTGTCTGCTGAATAAATGAATCTCGCCGCCAAAGATATCCGGCACAATTTCGGCCGGTTCGCGCTCACCACGGTCGGCATTGGGCTGCTGCTCATGATCGTCATGGGCATGGGCGGCATTTACCGTGGGTTGATCGCGGAAGCGACCCTGCTGGTGGAGCGGATCGGCGCGGATTTGTGGGTCGTGCAGGGGAATACGCGCGGGCCGTTTGCGGAGATTTCGCGGGTGCCGGCCAACCTGGAGCATCGCGCCCGGGCCGTGCCCGGAGTGGCGCAGGCCCGCCGTTTCATCTCGCACACGGTGCAGCGCGAGCATGGCGGTTTCCCCCTGCGCATCGTGGTGCAGGGCCTATCGTGGCCTGAGGATCGCGGTGACTGGATCCCACTGACCGCGGGGCGACCGCTGCGCCAGGCCCATTACGAAATGATTGCCGACCGTTCCTTGCGCCTGCCGCTCGGCTCAAAAGTGAAGCTGGGGAAGGATGTTTACGAGGTCGTCGGCATCACCAGCGGCATGGTGGGGTCCGGCGGCGACGGACTCGGCTTTTTCACCGTGGTGGATGCGGAGGCGATTCAATTCGACCTGACCGGAGAAGCGCGCCGGCTGGAACGACAAGCGCGCCGAGCCCGGGTGGAGTCGCAGGACCTGGGCCGGCTCCAACCGCTGTTGGTCGATCGCGCTGCCGGTTCCGAGACGGAAATCCCCGCCCTGGGGCCACCCCAGGTGAGTGCCGTGATGCTTTCGCTCCAACCGGGAGTGGATCCGGAGACTGTGGTGCGCGTGATTTCCACTTGGCCGGATGTAACCATCTACACAAAGCAACAACAGATCGACCTGCTGCTCTCGGGCATGGTGGACCGGGCCAAGCGCCAGCTCGGTTTGTTCCGCGTGCTGCTCATCATCATTTCCACGATCATCATGGCGCTGATCATCTACACGCTGACCATGGATAAGATCCACGACATCGCCATGCTCAAGCTGATCGGCGCACGGAACCGGGTGATCATGGGGCTGATCCTGCAGCAAGCGTTGCTCATTGGAGCGTTGGGTTATGGGTTGGCCTATTGGCTGGGCACTTTCGCCTTCCCGCGTTTTCCGCGGTTGGTGGTGGTCGAGTCACAGGATTTGCTGATGCTGGGAGGCATCGTGCTGGCGATATCGATCCTGGCGAGCCTAGCGGGAATCGTCAAAGCGATGCGGGTGGAACCCAACAAGGTGCTGTCATGAGTGTTCCCCCGAATGCCATCCTGGCGCTGGAAGCCGAAGGCCTGACGAAGATCTACGGTTCAGGCAACACCGAAGTGGTCGCCATGAAGGACGTTTCCTTAACGGTGTCCAAACGGCAAGTGATCGCCCTGCTGGGCCCCAGCGGCGCCGGAAAATCCACCTTGCTCACCGCCATCGGCCTCATCAACCCCCCCACGTCCGGCCGCATCACCATTGGCGGCCAACCGGTTATGGACGGACCCCGATCTCTGGTCGACCTGCGCGCGTTTCGGCGGAAGCACCTGGGCTTTGTCTTTCAAAAGGCGAACCTCATCCCGTTCCTCACAGCCGTCGAGAACGTGGCTGTGGCGCTGGAGATTAACGGGGAAACCCCGGCCAAAGCTCGCAAACGCGCCATGGAGTTGCTCGATTACCTGGGCGTGGCCGACCGTTCCCGAAATCTGCCGGAGGCCCTCTCCGGCGGCCAGCAACAGCGCATAGCCGTAGCCCGCGCCCTGGCGAATCATCCCAGCCTTATCCTGGCCGACGAGCCCACCGCCGCCCTGGATAGCTTCCGGGGTCGCCAGGTCATGGAACTCTTCCGGCGGGTAGCCCACGAACGCGATTCCGCGGTCATCGTAGTCACTCACGACCACCGCTCGCTCGATGTCTTCGATCAGACCTACGAGATGGAAGACGGGCTGTTGCGCCATCACAAGTCCGACCTCCTCCACTCTTGATCTCCCGCCGCCCTTGGGGAACCATGGGCGTATGCAAATACGAGTTCTTGCCGCAGCGGCCGGCCTTTGCCTCCTGGCCGCCTGCTCCTGTGTGGGCCCTTCGGAGTCGCACACCCTGTCGGTCGATCGAGCCCCCTTCGGCGTCACCCAATCCGGTGAACCGGTGGACCTCTATACGCTGAAAAACGCCAACGGACTCACGGCGAAGGTGATCACGTACGGCGCGATCATTTACGCTCTCGAAACTCCCGACCGCAACGGCCGGATGGACAACGTAAATCTGAATCGCGAGACCCTGCTGGAATATGAGACCAAGGGCGGCGGTTTCGGCGCGTTGATCGGCCGCTACGCCAACCGGATTGCCAAAGGCAAGCTGCTGCTGGACGGCCACGAATACTCACTGCCCCTGAACAACGGACCCAACCACATCCACGGCGGCCCGGCCAATTTCTCCAAGCGAAATTGGAAAGCCGAACCCATCCGGGAGCGCGATTTCGTGGGTGTGAAGCTCACCTATATTAGCGCCGACGGAGAGGAAGGCTTCCCCGGCAAGCTGAATTGCATGGTGGTTTACACCCTCAATAACCGCAACGAGTGGAAGATGGATTACACCGCCACCACCGACAAAACCACGGTGGTGAACTTCTGCAACCACTCCTACTGGAACCTGGGCGGCACCCAATCCGGCACCATCCTCGACCACGTGCTCACCGTGAATGCCGATAAATACCTGCCGGTCGACTCCGGCCTCATCCCCACCGGCGAACTGGCACCGGTGGAAGGCACGCCGCTGGATTTCCGCCGGCCACGTCCCATCGGTGAGCGCATTGGTTACATCAAAGAGCCGCATTTCAACGGCGGTTACGACCATTGCCTGGTGATCAACCAGGCCAAACCGGGCGGGCTGACGTTCTGCGCCAAACTCGAGGACCCAAAATCCGGGCGCGTGATGAAGGTCTTTACCACGGAACCCGGCGTGCAGATTTACAGTGGCAATGCGCCCTCCGGCGCGCATGTGGGACCGGGCGGCTATCCCTATCCGAAGCACGGTGGTTTCTGCCTCGAGACCCAGCATTTCCCGGATTCGCCGAACAAACCGCAGTTCCCCACCACGACACTCCGGCCCGGACAGGTGTTCCGCTCGACCACGGTTCACCAGTTCTCGACCCGCTAGGCAGGGCAATCCGCAGGCCTAATCCTTCAGTTCGATTGGGTTCGCGTACACCCACGGCACCCAGTCGTTCAGAATTCTCAGTTCCGCCTCAACCCGGTACTTGCCGGGCTCGGGCGGAGCCCAGGCCAGGGAGCGGCCTTCCTCGCGCCGCACGGCGTGCCCCTCGTGGATCACGGTGAAGCGGCAGGGCAATGGCGACACTGCCCGCAACTGCGTGTTGGTGGAAAACGCCATCGCCTCGCCCATCACGGCGGTCCCGGCCGGGGCCTCGGCAAACCAGCGAAACCCGCTACTGTCGGCGATCATGTCGAAACCGATATACACCCGGCCCGCGCGCAACGCGTCGAGGACGTCCGGCTCGGTCAGTTCCCGCGCGAGCACGTGCGTGTTCACAAATCGCGCCGAGCGCTCGTAGGGATCGATCTGCGCCTCGAACAATTTCCGGCCCGGTTCCAGCGGCCCAAAGGCCCACTCCGCCAGCGGCCGGGTTAGCCAATTGAGCTTGTATTCCCTGCCCTTTTTGCCCCCGGTATCCTCCACGTGGAGGGTGCCCCCTGCGGTGTAAAATCCGCGCATGCCCACATTCTGATGGCAATCATTCGCAGCAATGCCCGTAATGTGGCGGGTCTGGTTCAGGTGATCCCACCGTTCCAGGAATTCGACAGGGCGTTTGGAGATGCGGTGGAGCACCTGCTCCGGGTAGCGGCGGAAGTTGAGCAGCAGATCCGGCAGCAGACCTTCGTGCCGCTTGAAATCCACGTGCAGATTGTAAATCTCCATGCCGGTAAGTTCCGGCCGGTCCCAATCCCGGGGCTCTTCAGGGTGTGCGTAAAACAGCACGCCCCCGTTCTCAATAATCTGCCGCGCCAACTCCGCTCCGTCCGTTCCGTTGGTCAGCACGACACCCGCCTTCACGCCAAATGGCATGAAGCCCTGCTTCATCTCGAAGCCCGGGATGAACAGCTTTCCCTCGTGCAACCCACGCCACTGCGCTGCGAAATCCGCCAGGCCGTCGTTGCAGTGATCGCTCAGCGCAATGAAGTCCAGCCCAGCAGCCTTGAGGACCTTCAGGATGTCTTCAAACGGCACATCACAGTCGTGGGACAAATGGGAATGCGAGTGCAGGATGCCGCGGAACTCGGTCCACCCGGCCGTCTCGCTGACCGGCTGCCGTTCGGTCCGCACTGCTTGCCACGCCGCCTCCTGGCGCGGGTAGCGCACGAAGTGGTTGTACAGGCCATCGCGCAGCACGAAGCCGATAACCAACACCAACAGCAGGATTACCCAGAGACCGCGGCGCAATGTCCGGTTTATAGGCCGGTGTCGGGTCCGGTGCCGGTGGCGGTGAGCTTGAGCGTCTTTCACAGGTGTTAGGAAAGGCTAGAAGCTAAAGGCGCAAGGTCGGTGGTTTTGGTGTGCACGGTTGTCGGTACTTTACCTGGTATAGCCGGGTTTTTCGGGTCGGGATTCCGGACACACCTCGTCCCGAAGGAGTTTCTTTGCAGCTCATCCAGGGAGGTTTTAACCACTAAAGGGCATTTGCGCCAATACTTTTAAGAACGATGGGCCGTAACGACACTGGCGCAAGCCTCCCCGGCACATCCCTAGGAACTCGGAACCCGCGAATAAATCAGGATCCCCGCCCCGGGCTGGTTCGTAATCTGGAGCGAATAGCCTTCCGTCATCAGCTCTTGCCCTCCGAGAATCCGCACTTCGGGCGAATCGAGGTCCTCGATCCGATACCGCAATTTCGGATCAAGATCCTGGAATTTGATCACCATCGCGGAGCCCACACACTCCGCACGGCGGAAGGCTTGAATAGCGCCATCCCCAAACTCGGGCCGATTGAACTGCCAGGCGATCCATTGGTCCGGCTGCAGGCTGTAGGGAGTCAGCGGGTGAAAATCAGCCAGCATCAACGGTGCCAGCCGGGCACATTCCGCGAAGGCCTGTTTATTCGCGGCCAGGGTCTGATCGCTTAAAGCGGTCATTCCAAAACTGGGCAGGTAAAAGCTGCGGAAGGCATAAGGCTCAACCAGGTAACATCCCGTGCCCTGGAATGGCAGCCACCGTGAAAGCCCATAAGTGTGCCCCTGGTTCCCTTCGATCACGTTCTTCATGCCCGGGAACTGAAAATCACTTCGCAACAGCGGCACGGCGCGGCGCATACTCTCAAGATCATTGCGTCGACCCCCAGAAGCACAGGAGTCAATCCGAAGCCCCGGGTTGCGCCGCCGGAGTTCATCCCAAAATGTGAGGTGCCCCTGAACATACAGGTTCTCCGTGATCCCCTGCCGATCGGGCGCGTCCGCCTTCCGCCACGCAGGCAGAGGGCCGCCGCCATTCATGTCTTCGCGGTACCAGTCCAGACCCTGGTTCTTGACGATTCCATCGACGTGATTCACCAGCCAGTTCAGCGCCGCCGGATCGCCCAGGTTCAAAATGGACCCATGAGAGGACCCTGGCAGCAACCACTCCGGATGGTTCTTCGCCAGCCACGAATTCGGATCGCCCACTCGTTCCGGCTCGAACCACAGCAGGAACTGCATGCCCTTGGACCTCACCCAGTCGCTGAATGGTCGGAAGCCCTCCGGGTACTTGGCCCGGTCCACTTCCCACGTCCCGGTATTCAACCAGATATCATTCCCCTGGTACGGACCCCCGTTGCTCGGATACCATGTGTGCCCGCCGCCCGCATCCCGCCAGCACAGGTCCGGCTTAATCCCAGCCTTGAAATAGCCTTCGATTCCCGGGACTTCCGCCATAGCGCCCCCGACCTGGATCTGCCAGAGCGGCTTGGGAGCTTGCCCATGTGTCCGGGGTGCATTGTGCTTCAGGTACCATCTCCGCCAGATGTTCTGCGCCCGGACAAGATCGTTGCCATCCCAAAACAGGAGCGCGATCAGCGGAGTGCGCACCTCCTCCCCCGGATGGAGCACCAGCTTGGTGAGTTGCTGCCCGGCCCTGACTCGCAACCTCTGGTCGGCCTCACGCCCGAAAAACGAAGCCCATTGCCCCGGCCACCCGATGGCCATGATCACACCACCCCTCCGGCCCAACTGCAGGTTGTAGTACGGCCACCCTTCAGGCCCGTCGCATGACTTGCCTGAATACCCCGGCGGGCCAAAAACCTTTGAAACTCCCGGCGTGAGTTTCACTTCGTATGGCTCAAAGCTGTCCGAGGTGCAGGAGTCTCCTTTGATGCCGTGCAAAACAATGTCCTCGCCCGCTGCGGCCTTCCACACAGTGTCGATGCCTTGAATGTTTTCCAGCAGTGGCGTGTTGCTATTGCCTGTGTTTCGCAAGTAAGCCGTCCATTCGAGCGCCGCATAATCCGAATACGCGACCGAAACGCAACGCACCTCTAACCCCGTCGCCGGGTCGGTCCACGTCCGCGTCTGTTGCCGGCGGGAGTTGTCGATCCGCCGCTCTTCCTCGTTATAGGGCCACTTCCGCAGCAACTCCGCCGAAGCTTTGCCGTCGTAAACGAAAGAGAACGGCACCGCGGAGTCCGGTCGCGACAGATGTTCCTTGTGCCACTCGCTTCGCACCCGCAGTTCAGGCTGTGTCGACTGGGGAGGTTCCGCATGCGCAGCATGACCTTGCACCGCCAGCAGGCACACCCCCACCAACAAACGCGGCACCAAGTGTGATAAGCGTCGCCAGCTTGCGTTTCGTAATGTCCACGCATTCATGAGACGTTTCGATAATTGGTGCCCGTTATTAAACCGAATGGTTGTTCAAGCGCGAAAGTAATGTAACAGTTTAGCGCCTGTTCAGCAAAGCCTCTGACGTGCGATCTTATCAACATCTGAAGACGGATTGCCGGTCAGGCGCGACCAGGGGGTTGCGAGGGACAGGGAAGCTACCGCTTGCCCTAGCAGGGATCACCCGCTCCGCCGCATTACCATTGGTTTCGTCCTCGTTCATAGGTTGAACTCCGGCTGGGTTGAGATGGGCGGCTCCTTGTTGGACTGGTGGGAGAGGGATTTCCAACTGCCGACACCCAGTTCCTGAACCATCCATTCGAGGTCCAGCGTCGTTTCCCGGCGCAACCGCTGCGCCAAGCCGACTTTGATCCGGTGTTGGACTGCAAGCCGCTTTAATCCTTCCGAAGTCAATCGCTCCTGGCACAGCGTCGCGGTGATCATCCGCCGCCCGGGACGCCGATGTCTTGGAGGTCAAAGTCAGAGAGAAACATCCGGATGAACCCAATGAGGGGGGACGGAGTAGCACTTATAGGACTATAGGACTACGGACTATGGGACCTTTCTAGAAAGGCCGAAGTCTGAAGGCAAAAGGCCAAAGTAAAGCTGAAGGCAGCAGGCTAAAGTAAACTATGGGACGGCTGGGGGCGGAGAACCGAGGGCAGAAAGCGTGTTTGTTTTAAGTGCGCGAAGGTGGAATATCGGTCACGCCACCGAGAAGCTCCTCCGAAAAAGCACTTTTCCGCACTTTAAAGCACTTTTCTGCACCGTTCCTGGAAAGGCTGAAGTCTGAAGGCTAAAGGCCAAAAAGGACTATGGGACTACGGACTATGGGACTATGGGACCTCCAGAAAGGCTAAAGTACAAAGGCTGAAGTGAAAGCTAAAATAAAGAAAACGGGGTGCCGAACGGAGGTCGGGCGCGGGCGGGCGTGCGCGCCTTTTGGGGTGCACACGCCCGGCGCCCTGGGCCGCCACAGGTCCTGGACGCTTGGTCTTCTGTTTTGATTTAACCGTATATGTCAAAGATCGGGATCCTGAACGGAGCCGGGTGGTTGTGGAAGCGACCACGGGGCAACCGGCTCAAAGGACCCAAAAACGGGGGTAAGATAGCAGAGAACGAAAGGGTGCTTCTACTGACAATTCATGACATTAATGGGACTATGGGACTACGGACTACGGACCACGGACTACGGACTATGGGACTACGGGACCATGGGACCGTGAAACGGTGCGACGGTGGACGTTGAAACGGTTGGCGGTTGGCGGTTGCGGGGGGTGTCGCCAGGCATCGCCAAATACCGACACATGGGTGCACATTAGGCCAACAGCCTCGGTTGCGGAGGATGGGAATTGATCGAATTGGGGGGGTGCGCATTGCCATTATTGGAGTTTCTTCGGTTTGGTTGAGGGTGTGGCGGACTGGGGATTTTGAAAAAGATACCGTTAACCACCGTTACATAGCGTTAGCCACCGTTACAAACCGTGATTTGACGATAGGGCGGACGGGACGTGGGGCAAATGAAGAGTTATGAGTGCAGAGTGCAGAGTTGGGGTTGAAAGCTCTGAAGCCTGAAGGCAAAAGGCCAAAAATGGGACTATGGGAC
>DIXK01000042.1 GCA_002428665.1 Verrucomicrobia subdivision 3 bacterium UBA6082 | reverse complement strand
GCTGACTCGCTCAAATCCTGGTGCCAGCAGCAAACCTTCACCACCGTTTGGCCGATCCTTAATCGTTGAGCGATTTCGGTAGACAATTAACCGGTTCTTTAGGGGTGCGGCGGACCGATCCGTCGCGCCACACCCCATGCAACGGACCCAATACGACCCGCGAGAGCGCCGGGCGCCGCACAGGACATCCAAATCCACGGCACGCCGACTCTCGGGCAGGGTGAAGTCTCTAGCCCGCCACACCGATGCTACGTTACCCCCACCCAAAAACCAGATGAATCACCTGTTGTCAAAATGAGAACTGCTGGCTTTTTTTGCTTGCTGCTCGCCGGATTCGGAGCGAGCCTCAGAATGGCGAATGGGCAAAACGGAACCAAAATCCGTCACCTCAGTGGCATTCGATTGTTCCAACTGCGGACAATCACTGCATGTGGAGGCTGCCCTCCAAGGGCAGGGTGTGCAGTTTCCCTCTTATCTCGGAATCGTCGTCTCTATGGCTGCTCCCGTTGAGATGCCACTTGGGATGTCCCAAAAGGCAACACGTTCCAAGTGGGCTTTTGAGCTCGGCACTCGCTTTCGTTGCCCACGCCGCAGCTACGACGATCCTTTTACGCCTCGATCACCGCTCAAGCTCGCCCAACGCGGATGTCGCCAAAGGGCTTGCACTTGTAGAAAGCACCTATGAGCTCGAAATCTCGAATTCCACGTAACGGCGGCAAGCGCTGGAGCATTTTGATTCCCTCCACCGCACTCGCGCTCGGCCTCATCGTCGTTGTTTGGTGGGGCTGGAAGCAATTCAGGCTGCGCGAAGATACCCGGGAGCTCCGGTGGCAATTCGCCTGCGACGACCGCCAGCGCATAACCAACATTGTGGATCCCGGGGGTAAACGGACGCTCGTTTCTTACGAACCAGCGGACGTCGACCAACCGAACAGGGTTGTCAGAGAACTTGCAGACAAATCGAAGGTCGTGGTTGACTTCGACAAATTCGGACGACGCCAGACTTTGATCGATTCCACTGGCACCAACCAGTACACATGGAACCAGTTCAACCAACTTGCTGAAGTCCGTCGTGGCAACAAGGTCATTTCCTTCGGGTGGGACACAGCGGACCGGCTCACCTCGATTAATCACGGTTCGGGTGGTGCCATCAGTTACGCCTACGATTTTCTTGGGCGCTTAGAGAAGATTACGACGCCAGGCGGCATAATCTCATACGAATATCGTCCCGGCGAAGGTCTAGTCACTCGCAGCCTCCCCAACGGATTCCAGACCGTCTGGGAATATCAGCCAGACGGCCACATTCACTCCATAACCCACCGTGCAGCAAATGGTGGCATTCACACCCAGTACATCTATTCCTATGGACCTAGCGGCTTGATCGAGGAAATCACCGAAAGCTCACCCCTCGGACATAAACTGATCCGATATGAATACGATCAGGGCCAACGGCTCGCCTCGATAGACGACTCTCAAACGGGCAAGGCCACCTTCCGATACGACGAGCTGGGCAATCGAATACGAATCGATATTCCTGGTTGTGTGGCAAATCAGGGCAGTTTCGATTGGGCGGGAAGACTCAGGCGCTATAATGGCCAGGTCTGCACACACGATCTGGCCGGTAACCTCACTAGCTACTCCGCGGACAATGGGAAAAACTCTTTTGAGTTTGATGCGATGAATTTACTTGAGTCAGCCGCGACGTCAAAAGGCAAGACACGCTACCGTTACGACGGTGATGGCAATCTAGTTGAACGAATCACAGAGAGCGGAACAACCACTTATGTTCCCGATCCGCTCGCAAACACTTGGCGTCCACTTGAAGCGAGCGATGGACACAGGCCAATCCTCTATGTTTGGGATGGAAGCACGCCTCTGGCTGCGATCTCCGGCGGAGAAACCCACTTTTTTTTGCACGATCATCTGGGCTCCATCAGGCTAAGCACGAACCAAAAGGGAGGCGTCGCGACTCACTTTGATTACAGCGCATTTGGTGTTCCAGCACAGTCCGGGCAGGGCCGGGCCCTCTGGCCCGGCTTTGCCGGCTTATTCTACGATCCACAAGCCTCACTATACATCACCAGAATTAGAGCGTATGCGCCGGACATTGCTCGGTTCTTGCAGCCCGATCCGCAGCAGGCTGTTCCATTTGCTTCCCAAGAGAGTTTATCACGCTATTCCTATTGTGGAAACGACCCTGTTAATTTTGTGGATCTTGTCGGTGCTCAACGGAATTATGTCGATGCTGTAGCTCCATACCTCCGCATGGAGCAAGCCTACCGTAGGCAACAGGAATTCTACACCCGTATCGGATATCCTGAACAGGGCCTGCAGCAGAACACGATGACCGTCATGCCGATTGTTCTTGGGAGCCATTTACTCTTGCGTGGTCTTCCTCTGGTCGGGTTAGGCTCGAAGGCCGAGCCATTTCATTTTCCTGCGCTTCCGAACTTAAGGATGCCATCCCTCGTGAAGCCGATCCAATACCTGCTACCGACTGTAGGCGCCGATCCTTCGAGGCCCATAAGGAGCTGGTTCGGAAACCCGCACATTGGCTGGTCGGAATGGGGGCTTCATCTCGCACAAGGGAGCCAACACTTCTTTCCGCTGCAGCTGAGATTCTACGACTCCGCCACAAAGGTGGAATCCTTTCTGGCGGGAGGGGCACTTAATCGATTTGCCGGTAATTTTGCCGCAAACTTTGGTGCATATTCACCGCAATTACCTGGAGTGTTGATGGCGGCGCGTTCGGGCACATCCCCTTCTGCAGGCCCATCTGCAACGAGGTCACCAAATCTTGGTTTTTCCACGATCCCAGTTTCAGTTTCTACAGACACTACGCCTCGCCCCGGGATTCCTCCTCCGCCACCGCCGTCAAGTGGAGCCTTAGTTCCTGCGAACGTCGGCGGGGTTTACCTTCGAGGCGCAGCGAATGCCCTCGTCGGCATGGACAATCTCACAGGCGTCGTCGTTGACAACGAAACCGGCCATCTGGTCCTCCTTGCGCACGGCAAAGCCAATCTTGACCTGCCCGCTCTGAGACTCGATGACATCGTAACGATTTTCCGCAACGTTTATGACTACGGTGAGTCGCCATTCGTCTCAATTGACCCCGATTCAAAGAATCCATCTGGCCCCATTATGCACATCCGGCATGGACCCGGGACGACGAACACTTACGTTGGTTGGGTTCTCTTCGAGGCCGACCGCGTCATGAAGGCCTATAGTCTCGGACGCGACAACATCACCAAGCAAGATGTCAACTCAAAGATCTTCGGCTACAAAGCGCTGTTCGACTTGAATTTCAGCAACTTTCAGGCAAACCAGCAGGCGTCCATTTGGGAACGCTTCTGGATCGTTCCTGCTTCCGTGACCCAGCGAGAGACAGAATCCAGGACAACTGCCTTCCTCGATGTGCCGTTGAGGGTCAATACCCAAAGGATGGTAATGCGCAACGGCCATCTGGAGACCGCACCCAATCCCACTCCCTCCCCCTTTGCTAATGCTTTCTCCCAGTGGTTCACCCGGTACTACCAGGGGCTTGCCCAAGAAGTCCGGTCAACGCCTCCAAAAGAGAGTGGTATGACCGAGCCGGTTTCCATCTTCGACGAGCTTCGCCGAATCGCCGTGATTTCTGCCGTGGCCGAGCGCCTCCAGGCGCAGGGAGTTGATATGCCCGCGTGGATGCGCGAGTATCCTGTAAAACCTTTCCCCATGCCTGACACCACGCCGTCGCTGGTGGTCCGGGCCTCACGAGAAACCGACCGCGCCATCCAACGCACCTGGACGTATGGAGGTGTCAACCTGTCGCCAGAAACCGGCGCTATAAAGGTTGCAGCCGCAACACCCGAAGAGCAAACAATCGCGAGGGCCGCCCTACAAGCCACCGCCACCGCCCCTGTCCTGAAGCCCGTCCCTCTCAAGGTGAACAACCAAGATCACCAGGCTCTCGCCATCCCCGGCAACGGTTCGAAGGATCTGGGCGCATGCCAACTCTCTGAAACCGATCTGATTTTGCCAATCGTTGCTCAAAACAGCATCACCATGACACGCAAGTTCCATTCGTTCTTTCAACCCGATGGCATCTTGGGGCGAGGTTGGACGGACGACCTGCCGCGCCTGGAACGCCGCCGTCGCACGACCCGCAGGGTCGGCGACAAGGTCGAATACACCTTCGTCTACAAACTAACCAGCCCCCTGTGTACCTTTTCGGAGGATTTCACGGAACGCCGCGGCGTGCCTGAGGTCAAGGCCGAGCTGCTTGTTCCGAAACACTCAACCGCTTTCCTTGGCCTCGGTGCCACGACCGAGGAAAAAACAGGGCTTCGGGCTCACGTCCTCCTCTTCCGCGACGGGAAACAATGGTTCTTTGAGGAGGCTGGAAACCTGATCGCCATCCACCAGGCACCTATTACTCTCGTCTACCGGCGCGACAGCTCCGCACGTCTTCAGAAAGTCGAAGGTTGGTACGGCAACACCATCAGCGGC
This sequence comes from Verrucomicrobia subdivision 3 bacterium UBA6082, assembly GCA_002428665.1. Lineage (GTDB taxonomy): Bacteria > Verrucomicrobiota > Verrucomicrobiia > Limisphaerales > UBA8199 > UBA6082. Next base: position 2,541 of record DIXK01000042.1, on the reverse strand, counting down.
ACAGTGGAGTTCGCCTACGATGAGCGAGGTAGGCTCCGGAAACTGATCGGCAGTGACAAACAAACCGTGACCTACGCCTATTCCGACGATGGCCGGCTGAACCGCGTACAGAAGGGGACAACCCTCACGGAATATGACTATCAGGACGGATCGGTCGCCAAAACACTCCTCAACGGAAAAGTGGAGCGTCAGTTCGAATACCTCCAAAACGGTCAGCTCAAGCGCGAAAGCGACTCAACCGGAGTGTGGGCCGACTACACGTCCACCACCAGCACAGCTGGGGTCCGCATCACTAGGGCGGTTCCGCAGGCACAATCGCGGAACGAAGAAGCCGACTACAACGCGGCCATGCAGCCCATCCGTCGAGTGCTCGAAGACGGCACCCGGTGCGCATGGCAGTACGGCAAGGATGGCTCCGTGCAGACCCGGGTTTCCCCGCCTGACGGACTAGACTACATCAGCACATACTCAGGAGACGGAAGACACGCAGAGCTCCACACGCCGGAAGGAGCTTCCTATTCGGCTGAATCGGACGCAGCAGGACGTGTCGTGGCGCTTTACTTAACGAACCACCCCGTGTTGACCCAGGAGTGGCGGCAGGACGGTCAGTTGAGAAAAGTCTCCACCGAAACCAGCGCCGAGCATTATGAATATCAAGAAGATGGTACCCTTAGGAGAATCCTCATTGCGCCACCTTCCGAGGCGTCAGAGTTTACCAAGTGGATGGAGGTTGGCTACGACCAGCAACGGCGCGTAGAGCGGGTCTCCGACCACGCCGGCTCCGACGTAAAGCTCGCTTACGACTCCAAAGGCCAGGTAGCTCGAGTCGATTCGAACGGTGCCTACGTCTCAATCCGCCGCGGTGATACAGATGTTGTCGAGCAAATCGATTGTTCCTGGGGCTATCAGCAGAAGAATTCGTACAACCCGGCTGGAGAATTGGATAAAGTCCAGATCACGAACAAGGGCAAGAGTTATGACCTTCAAATGGCAAATGGACACGTCTCTGCAATCACGGCGTTCGACGGAGGGATCACTCGCTTTTCGTACGACGAAGGTAAGGTTACGCCCGCCCGCCATCTAAAGCGAGTCGAGACCCCGACCGGCGTGAAACTATCGTACGATTATGACCAGCAAGGTCGGCTGCAATCCGTCGAGAGCGACCGGCAGCGCGTTCTTCTCACATATGACGGCAATGGCCTCGTTGTCGGCATCGCATATCGTCCCGTCGCGCACCATTAACGCCAGGCAATGCACCTCATTGACATCCCCATTCCCAATTGCATCACCCTGTCCTACAGGTTGCGCCGCCTGACCTCCGAGGGACCGTATGCACAATAGTTTTACATTTCTTACGGGCATCAGAACCAACCGGGTTGCAGTTTTCACGGCCATCCCCTTCTGCGGCGCCGCCGTTGGGTCCCTCCTTGCCGAGGCCCTGCCCACCGCTCTCTCGCGCTCGGGCTTCCTTCTGACCGTTCTCCACGTCGCCTTCTGGTCCGCCATCATCTCCGCACCCCTCACCCTTGCGCTCTTCTGGGCAGACCTCATCTACCGGCGCGGACGTCTCCTCAACCGGGAAACATTCAAACCAGCTCTCCTGACCGGCGCGCTCGCCGGTGCAATCTCAGGTGCAGTCGCTCAGGCGGTTTACAGCATCGACGTCGGTTCGGGCCTGGTGAAGCATGTCTTAATCAGATCTCTCTGTTGGGGGATAATGGGGGCTATCCTTGGCTGGCGCCTGTCGACGCGCGTTCCCAACCTCGGTTCGTTCCGAGGAACGCTCGCCGGCTTAGCGGGCGGCGCTCTTGGAGGGCTCGGATTCGTCCTTTTCGTTAGCACCCTTCCAGAATTCCTTGGTCGCATGATCGGCATCGGCATCCTCGGAGCCGCACTCGGCTTCGCCATCATCACAGTTGAACAACTGTTCCGCAGGGCGACACTCACAGTGCTCTGGGGTCCGCGGGAAACGACCGCATTATCCCTCGGCGGCACCCCGATTAGCATAGGCGGCGGCGACGATCATGTTTGGCTCAAGGGCTTGGCACCGAAAGCATTCGTGCTGTGGACCGAGCACGGCAAGGTACTCTGCAGAGATCAGCAAACCGAAAAACAGAACGAGTTCAAGAACGGTTCCACATTTACCGTCGCCCGGGTCCAGTTCCGAATCACGACTGCGTCGCCGACGATACACACAGGCTCCGCTCCTCCTAAGACCATCACCTCCGCCAAGTCCATCAGCATGCACGGCACCCCGTCTTCCTCCCCAACCCACCGCTAACCGCTGAGCCGATTCAAAAAGCAAATCCTTAGCACCTATCTCACATCAGTTGTGTTTGGCATTGAAGATGCCTCAGTGGCAATTTCGTGAGCAAACGCAGTTGCTGGAGCGCGCGAAACTGGCGGGACGGGAAGAACGAGGTGTTTTAGCCAGGAGGCGTACATGCGTCGCCAGCCAGGCAATCAGGGCTGCACTTTGCCTGGCGCAGGACGCTAAGGTTTTTTACGTGAGCTCTGCTTACTCGCTTTGGCTTCTTGTGC
>DIXK01000043.1 GCA_002428665.1 Verrucomicrobia subdivision 3 bacterium UBA6082 | reverse complement strand
CATGGTTGTCGGTCTGTTTACCTGGTATAGCCGGACTTTGCGGTTCGGGATTCCGGACAGACTTTGTCCCGGAGGAGTATTTTTGCGGCTCTTTTAGGGAGGTTTTAACCACTAATCTCCACTAATTGACACTAATAAAAGCTTTTAAGCCGGTCACAGACCGGCGCTCCGGTTGTCGGTCCAGTGACACTAATGATAGCCGTTGACTGTTACCAAACGCGAATTGAGGAGGTTTCTGATTCTGCTGAACGGTCGCTCCCGCAGATGACACCAAACTGGTGCGTTCACCGGTTCCCGTTGGGCCAGCCGAAACAGCCACCGGCTCCGATCAATCGCACCAGGCACCACATTGCCGCTTGACTACGGGGTTTGATAGACGCCGAACCAGCGGCGGCTGCCGGAGTCACTCCCAACCACCTTCAGCCGCAACGGCTTTCCGGGCTCAAGACTGACGGATGGCACGGTGAGCGTCAGGGTCCCGGCTTCTGGAACAGCGGGATCACGTTCGTATTTCAGCGCAACGGTTCGGTCGGCATTGTGCCACACCGCATTCTGTTCACTGATCTCCGGGATGTTCAGGATCCATTGATCGTTTAGATGCAAAGCAAATGATCCGGCAGGTTCGGCAAAGTAGCCCATGCCCCCTATCCAGGTAACCGAAAAAGTCGGTTTAGCCCGGACATTCTCGGGCACCGGCTTGGTTTCCCACACCAACTCATTCTTGCCCTTCAGAGCCCGGGCAACGTCCAACTGCAGGCAACCCGGCGGCAAAACAGCCTGATCGGAATCGCCGGCCACCAGCGTTTTGCGCCATCCGTTCGGAGAGACCGGCACGGCGAGTTTGCCTTTCGGATCGAATGCGGCCGAGCGGGCGTAACGAATCAGGCCGTCCAGGATGCACGTGCCCTCGGGAAATCCGGAAAGCAGGTCAAGCCCAAACGTCAGAACGGCGCGTCCCCGGCCCATCCTGGCTTCGGCGGCATAGAGGTAATACGCGCCAGCACCTTCACCAACGACGAACATTTCATCCGGCCGCACGTTGCCCAACCCGGGCAGGCGGCGGCCCACCTTCAGGATTCGAAACGCCAACGGCGAGAGATAGCCTTGGTGCGGGAAATCGCCCAATGCGGGATGCCGGGCGAAAGCGGTGCCAACCTGCTCGCCCATCGCCCACCAGCCAAGGCTCACGTTGGGTTTGCCGGTGGTTTGGTTGATCAAGATAACCCGCTTGCCCGCGACTAATGCCGGCGCCACATCGGCAGAGCCCAGGAACGAGACAAAGAGGTCGGCGGAGGCCGCCGCCGGATCATCTGAAGCCACCAAGTTTGTATAGAGCGGGGCCATTGCCGCCATCAAGGTTTTTGACACAGCGATCCCCTTCCCCTCCTGCGGGGATCGCTTTGGAAAGAGCCAAAAATCCCATTCGTTTCGCACCGAACCCCCGCGCAGGCTTACTTCGAGCACCGCATGGGCGGGTTTCCGTAATACAGGGATCACCAGGTCAACCTTGGCCAGCGATCGCACGTCGCCCGGCGTCACCCGGCCCGCATCACACTCACCCGCCGCCGAAACGGTGTCCCCCACCCGCAGCGCCCAGTCCAGCTTCGCTGCTGGATACGTCTGCCCGCCATAATGAGAAATCCAAAAATCGGCCTGGACATGATCGCCGCACACAGCAATGCGGCTGGCGGGATCCGTCTTCAGCAACAGAACGGTCGGCCCGTTAAACCGGCCAAACTGCTCTGCGGTAAACCCGTTCGGTTTGGGCTCCCAGAAGGGATTGAACAACCCCTGGGCGCTGTAGGTGTTCCCCTGCTGGACCACCACGTCAACAATCGTCCAAAAATCATACCCGTCGCAGGCGGGATCCATCCGCGCTGCCTCGAGCCCGGCCTTCTGATAATAGCGCTGCAGCCCATGAGACGCATCCTGGCAGGCATCGCCCCACGCCCGGGTCAGGCCCGCATTTGTCAGCCAGCGGTCCCGGGTCTCCAGCGGCACCGGGGGCAGCAGCACCCCGGAAAACTTCGGCGCCAGCCGAGGATCCTGCTTGACCGAAAGGTTCAGGTATTCGTGGGCTACAAACGGGGCGTCACACGCGAAGCTGCCGGGCTCCCACACGGTGATCGGCCCGTTCCGAAAATCCGAGTTCTCCGCCGTGTTGAATGTGCCATCCTGGTGAAGCACCAGCCGGTCGGGATCGATTCGCTTTAGCAGCTGATAAATCTCCTTCCCGAGCGGCTTCCCCAGCAGCCCTTCGTTGCCCATGCAATAGGTCGCGAGCGAAACATGGCGCCGATAGTGCGCCACCAATTCCTTTAGGTCGCCGATCGGATCAAACGGAAAAGCCTCGGTCGGATAGTCGCCGTAGTAGGGCAGTTCCGGCTGGACCAGAATGCCCGCTTCATCCGCGGCTTCGAAAAACTCGGGCAGTTCGCAATGCGTGTGCAAGCGAACGTAGTTGAATCCCGCCTGTCTGGCCGCCTGCAGGTGGTTCAGGTGCTCCGTGCGGGAAGCCGGGGAGACCAGGGTCAGCGGGTACACAAAGTCGTCCCCGTAGCCGCGCACAAAAAAGGGCTGGCCATTCAGGAAGAACCGGTCGCCGCGCACTTCGAGTTTGCGAATGCCAAAGCGCTCCACCCAGCCATGAATCGGCTGATCGCCCTCGCAAAGCACCAGTTCCGCCTGGTACAGCACGGGTGTTTCGGGCGACCACGGCTCAAACGGCGTCACCGGGACGCGGCACACGACGCTGGCTTCCCTCCGGAAAGGATCGACCGTAACCGGCTGCGCGCCTTGTCCAGCGGGTCGCCCATCCGCTGTTTTCAGCGTGACGCGCAGCACCGGATTCGTGAGAGGTCGTTCCGTGCAGGCCACCAGGGCATGGATCTCGGCTTCCTTCCGATTGAAATCACCCCGCACCCAGGCGTAATCAATCCGGGGATCGGGTGTGGCTTCCAGTTCGACGTCCCGGTATAACCCGCCAAACCGGTGCACCGAACTAAACAGCCCTTTGCGGCTGGGCGGGACATTGTTGACTTCGGCAACAACGACAGCCTCCTCGCCCGGCTTTACGAGGTCCGTAATGTCATACTTAACGGTGGCGCAGTAGTTGTTCACCATGGCCACCGGCGTTTGGTTCACCCAAAAAAAGCCCTGCGAACGAACGCCGCCGATCTTCAACCATATCCGTTTTCCCCGCCACGCCTCGGGCACCCGGAGCGTTTTCCGATACCAACCGCTGCCCATATAGAGGTGACGAATGGGCTTGGCACAGTGGTCCCATTTGCAGTCCCACGAAAGCCCCATCCCCGGCTCCCCCACACCTTGAGCTTCCCAGCATCCAGGCACGAGCAACTTGCGCGCGCCGGGCCACGGCTTGCCAAAGAAGGCATGCCAGCCCGGATGCCGCAAGGGCGCGACTTCGCGAGCGACAAACTCCCATTCGCCGCGGAGGGTCAAAACGGTCTGGAGCGGTGATTGGACAACCGGGTTTACGACCGCAGGAAAGGACGGCCGGCCACCCCAGGAATCCTCGCCCGCCAGCCACTCATTCGTCTCACCGGCCCGCAGCGATAATCCGCAGAGCACCAGCAAGCATGAGATTAGAAAACGCAGACGGCAGGAATGGCGGCGCGAAAGGACGCAGGGCTCAGCCGTTGTCAGCGGAGCGCCAAGTTGATCGAGAATCATGCCCACAGTCTCAAATCCTCCGCCTGCAGATTCAAGAATCGTTTGCTGATTGATAAGCAATTGCTTTTGACGCCCGCATGTACTGAGCGCTTCGCGGGTGAATTGGTGTTGGGCGACGCGTGCCGCACCACCATCAGCAACCCGCCGACTCCTCCTGCTCCATCCATCGTGCCACTGAGATCCTGACCCCACAGATAAGTGCAAAGTGAAGAGTGCCTTTGCCAGGCCCGGTTGGAAAAGGACTGTCCAACCTACGGCAAGAATGGTGGGCCTTTTTCTCTTTAATCAACGAACCGCTAGTCGTATATTACACACCGGTTCGGTTTATTATGAACAGTTTGCGAACTGGAGGCCGGTCAGGTTTGGGCGTTGTGATCAACGAACCAGGAAACGCCTGTTTTCGAGAACCATGGTTGTCGTCAAAGGACTTGCGTCGGCCCCAAGGAATCCACCCCCTGAAAGTGATCAACGACTGCCAGTCGTTGATTAAACGTTCGGCATGACACTCCCGGCTCTCAGTCCGATGTTCGCAGAGGTTTCCGATAAGGTCCCTGGCCTTTTAACGGTTTGGGTGGTCTCCATTGGTCTTGCGGCTCTCGTGTTTGCGTGCCGCCGCTTTTCACGATGGTCCCTCGTTGTCACGGTTCCACTGGCGGCGTGGATCGCATGGTCAGTCTGGACGGACTTTGTGGCTGACACGTATTTTCGGCAGGCTGTTCTGGCAGAGCTGGGCCATGCCTACCTCATCCAGCTCGTAGCCTGCGGTAGTATCCCGCTGGTCGCGGCACTTGCGTTGAGCGCCTTTGATCTGCATCGTTTCAGAGCCGAACCCGGCGCTCCACCGAATGGCGGCCCTGGCACGCGCTTTGCCAGTTCGGGCGTCACGGAGGGGCCGCCATCGGTGAGCTAAACGTTCGGCGTAGCACAATGGGCGACCTTGACATAGACAAGATTGCGGAGATTCACCGGCAATTGGAGATGTTGCTTCTGCACGATTGGGACCCGATTGGTATAGGGCACGTACCAGAGTGTCGAGACGAGTACCGTGGGTACGTTCGTGGGGTTTATGATGTCGCCGTCGGCACCCGTTCAGCGCGGGCGTTGGCGGAACACTTGGTGAAGATCGAACGAGGACAGATGGGCCTATGTGCTTGGCGATGGAAGGCGCGGCTTCCGGTTGCGCAGAAGGTCCTGGAATTGGTGGCAGGCGTGGGGCCGTTGCCATGAGGCCGAACCAGCCACATTCACTGGACGCCGCGAAGCGCGTGTGTTTACATTTCGGGCATCACAGACGCGCCGCCAGTGATGCGCGGCCGAAGAAATCTCGGCATGAAAGCTCTTGTTCTATTCTTGGTCTTGACCGCTCTTTGCTCAACTGGTGCGGAAAGGCAAGACCCACTAAAGTTTTCAGTCAGAGGAGATTTGGAAAGGGCTAAGACATATTTTAGCATTGTGAAGCACCTCGACAAAAAACAGTTCGCAGATGCTGACGCGCTATTCAAAACCATCAACAACACGAATGGGTGGGGTGGCTTCAGTTACGAGCGGATCGCCCGCCGCCTTGCTGGTGGCAAGTACGACGAGGCCCGAGACCTCTGCAGTGGAGACATCGATTTTTGGATCATCGATACAGCGGCTGATTGGCAGACAGCCGAACTGAGGTCTCTGCTGGACGACCCGAACAGGCTCCAGTTTCTTCAGGAACTTTATGTCTACCGCAAGAAGTTTCCAGCACTGACGCCAGAAGGCCAAAAGTCTGAGGCTTTGGTGGCAGACATACTTCGAAAGGCCAATGAGCGCAAAAAGTAACCTCCATGCCAGGCCCAACCCGGCTCATGCACTGGACGGCGGAATTCCGTCTCTGCTTCCAGTCAGACACCACTGGTCCGCCGCCAGTGATGAGCGTCGTTCGGCGTGATCACCGCGTATGCCTACCGCAAACATACATGCCAAGCCGGAAGACCTGGAGCAGTCGCGTCAGCACTTCCAGCGACTCGTTGCCGGGATTGACCCTGACAATGACCCGGAGGCAGTCAAAGGAGAGCTGCGGGCGATACTGGCGGGTAGAGGCGACGGCATCGATCTCAATACGCCGGTTCATTGGGCGGTCGATGGCATCTCACAGCCGCAGGGATTCTTTCGTGGCCTGAAGTCGTTACTGACCCCCGACGATATACTGTATTTTGAGGGGACAAGTATCGCGAAGGATGTCGGCGACTTCTACGAACGTCACAGACCCTGCAACCCCGTAGCGGTTGTCCGCGATTGCGTCTTTCCGGTTCCGGACATTTACCACACCGTCTTATCAGTGGAGGTGCTTTCCCAGTTAGAGACTTGGGCTTCAAGTCGCCCAACCGAGGAGCTTTTTCATCACATCAAAGCGTATCGTCGCGAAAGCTTGCTCTTCACGTTTCACGACGCCTTCGCTGGCTGCCTGCGCATCTCGGAGCACCTTCCTGAGACTGCTGTTCAGGCCTTCTGTCATGATCTGGGCGTTACAGCACGACGGGAACCGACGAAGCAGCGCGATCCGGAGCAGTTACGCCGACTGCTGTGGATGATGGAGAATCCGGAGCAGGTTCATTTTGCGTGGGAGCCTTGGTGGAAGCGATTATGGAGACGCTGGACGCAAAGATAACGCCGAACACCCCTATCAAGCCCGTGCCGTCAATAGATAAAAGGGATTTTATACGGAAAGATTTTTCTTTTCCGTTAGCGGACCGCGGAGCGGGAACGCCGACTTAGTTTTCCGTTTAGCAGCTCAGGCGCAGGGAGCCCGGCTAAACACCTATATGGACTCAATCGGGAGGGGCGGAGCCCGGGCTGCGCCGGGCCTCACCCCACCTGC
>DIXK01000066.1 GCA_002428665.1 Verrucomicrobia subdivision 3 bacterium UBA6082 | reverse complement strand
CACCCACCTATGGGATGCTACTGAATCAAAACTGAAAAACCTTGGCGTCTTAGCGTGAACCTCATCGGATGGTGACATCTTACCTGTTCGACACGAAACCGGCAGCGCGCCTGAACGGTGGGACCACCCGAAAGCGCGGCCAACCCGACCGAAGTCCTGAAGGGACGTTGCAGCGAAAAGCCCAGGGCAAGTGAAACGTCGCCCTGGGATGCCGGGTCCAAATTAATTCCCCCTTTGTTCGTTTCCCTTCCGGCGCGTGGAAGTCGCGCTGGAAGGGAAACGAACAAAGTGTAAAGGTGGGGATGCCTTGTACCCAGGGTCTGGGCCGACCCAACCCTGGGCTAAATGATTCAATCTCATGAAGATTGTTCTCCTCGGGCCCGCTAGCCCTGATACAACACCGTCCGCCAGTTTGCGAAGCTCACCCTCGGTATTCTGGGAAAAGGCACACCGGAGGAACCCGCCGCAGAGATAGGGTCGTTCACGACCTACGGTTTACCAGCCGCGCACGACCGGCGCAAAGCGCCCCAAGTCGGCCCTTCCCCAATAATTCTCTTGACGCTCAAAGTCCTCAGCAGGATCTTTCCTCCATGGACCTTAAGCTCCAAAACGATCACTTCAGGGATGGTCGCACTACTTCAGCCCGAAGCATGATTCGGTTTAATCTCCAGATGACAACGAGTGCGAATTGGTTCAACAATGCGCTGCACGCAACGGCCGCCGCGCCGGGCAGTTGATCGGTTTATGAAACTCGGACATCATCGTTTCAGATCACGGCCTGCTCCGGCGGCTGGGCGTGAGTTTGGTCGTTCCCCAAATAGACATAGCGCCTTATGAACGCCACCGAAAGAGAAGGTCTAAAGGAGCAACTCCGAGTCATGGCCGCTGGGCGAGGCGACGGGATTGACCTGGATTCCGTTGACCGCTGGGTGATCGAGGGTCTGAAGGATCCTATCGCGTTTTTCTGCCATCTCGGTGACTTGGTTCCACCAGACAGCATTCTGTATTTTGAAGGCAGCGCAATAATCCCCGAAGCAGCTCAGCTCTATGAAAAGAACCGAGCCGCAAATGCGGTTTGCGTGGTGCGTGACAGTATCTTCCCCGTACCGGAGTCGTTTCATGTCTCGATGGGGCCGGGAGTTATTGAGGGCCTGGTAGACCTGCTGCGACAGCATCCGGTAGAGGCGTGCTTTCACCATGTGAAGGCGTATCGGCAGGCGAAGCTGCTTTTCACCTTTCATGATGCGTTCGACGGCCCGTATTTGCTTGTGTCCGATCGCATCCCCGAAAAGACCATCCGTGCGTTCAGTTCCATCCTGGGAGGGGTCCATCGGCGCGAGCCCAATGTAAACCAACGTGACCCGGAGCAACTGCGTCGCTTCCTTTGGGCTCTGGAGAACCCGCACAAATTGCGAATGAATTGGCCGTGGTGGAAAAAGGCCCTGTTCTTTTGGAAGCGATGAAGGCACCATTTGGCGAAGGGGCGCCAGCGAACGGGAACCAGCCGTCTCGTGAACGGAAGAATCGAACGTCATCGGCGGTTGGCTACCGTCTCTGGCCTTGCCGTTAGCCGGCCCGACTGCGCATATGAGCACAGTTGTTACACTTGGCTCCATCATTCTTGTTCTGGCCTTCTTTGCCATGTTCCTGTTTTCCAGGTGGCGGCTGAGAACGATTGGGTTTGTGCTCGCTGGAATTGCGGCCATCTGGGTGGGCGCTGTTGTCTGGTTCTCATACGCACTCGAAAGAGCCCTGGAAAGACGTAACGGGCCTGAGCACGTGTTTTTTGTGACGGGGCAGACAAGTTTTCTCGAGGAGGCGGTTGCCATTGAAAGGGCACACCAAACCCTGTTGCTGGACGGTTTCACGAATGGGGTATGGCAGCCAGTAAGGCATGGGAGCACGGCCGCACCGAATGCACGGGCAGATGTTTATCTCGCCCGGAACCTTGATCCACTCAAGGGCTTTGTCGTTTTCACGAACGGCAGCGGTGCCGAAGCGATTGTTAGGCTCAGCATCGACGGCCCAAATCTCATGTGTCAGCGGGTCGTCACTAAATGAGCATTGGTGAGGCCAACCTCAATCGAGCCTGCGAGGTCGATAGGCAAAAGGCTTCCGCGACGATTTTTTCTTTTCCGGTTTTCTGTCCGCTGAAGGGGAACTCCTGCCTTCGCCAAAGCTATGGCCGGGCAGGCCGTCTTAATCTCTGATTTGCAGCTCGGACGTGGAGTCCGGCTAAACACCGATTTGGATCCAACCGGGCGGAGCGGAGCGAACCCCACCGAAGTCCTGCAGGGACATTAAGTCGTGCCAACCGACGCCGGATTGCGCCTTGCGTATTCCATGGTTGCCCTTGGCCCGGCGCAGCTGCACTCTGCATTCGGCGTAACTATATGTTTCATCTTGGATGCTATTTTACTGCTTCCGGCCGCACATTCGACGTGGACTCGTTTCTGAAGCGTACCACACTGGATGTGGGCACGGTTTTCTATCGCGGGCAGCCACTCAAGGTCCCAAAAGGTAAGCTGCGGCAGGTGAACGGGTTCTCGGTTACTGTCAACCGCACGAAGGTGTTCGGGGATTTGGAGCCGCAGATTCCGAAAGCCCTCAAGTTCCTGCGGCACCATCACGCGGAGCTTCGGCGCTTGTCTCGTTTCCCGGGCGTTTCCGGTTTGCGGCTGGTGTTTCCTTGTTGAAGGCCGGAGGGGACATACGGCGTTGAGAGGCTTCCCGCTGAACTGCTGGAACTGGCGGGTTCGCGTGGCATCGGCATCGAACTGTCGTTTTACCCAGGATGGGACGACTGATCGAATGAAGGCGCCCAAACCAGCTGCAGGCAACAGCGAGACGGGCTCAACAGTTGACGAGGTAATGCGCTTTGGTGAAACTGTGTTCATGAAAGCAGAGCTTACGGCCATTATCGAAGAGGCTCCGGAAGGAGGCTATTGGGCTCTATGCCCCGAGGTCCCGGGAGCCAATGGACAAGGGGAGTCGATCGAGGAAGCAAAACAGAGTCTGCGGGAAGCGATTCGATTGATTTTCGAGGATAGGGTTGCCGACATGAAACGTGGTCTTCCGGAAGATGCAATTCAGGAGGTAATCGCGATCTGATGAAGAGGCGGGACCTCGAGAAGAAGCTACGGATCGCAGGTTGCTACTTGAAGCGGGAGGGCAGCTCCCACTCCCTCTGGACAAATCCACGCACTGGAGTCGTTGAAGCCGTGCCTCGGCACACCGAAGTTAAGGAGCCGCTTGCACGGAAGATTCTGAAGTCGCTCAGTGCGGCGTGAAAGCCGAACGCCTATCAAGCCCGCGCGATCAATAGGCAACAAACTTCCACGACGAGTTTTTCCTTTTCTGTTTTTTTGTCCGCTGAAGGGGAACTCCTGCCTTCGCCAAAGCTATGGCCGGTCAGGCCGTCTTAATCTCTGATTTGCAGCTCGGACCTGGAGTCCGGCTAAACACCGATTTGGATTCAACCGGGCGGAGCGGAGCGAACCCCACCGCAGTCCTGAAGGGACATTACAGCGATACCCCAGATTCATTCAACCACAGAGCGTACCAAGAGCGCAAAGAATCAAAACTGAAAAACCTTGGCGTCTTAGCGTCTTAGCGTGAACCACACCGGATGGTGAGATCCTAACTGGTCGTCACCGAACAGGCAGCGCGCTTGAACGGTGCTGTTCACCAAAAACGCGGTGAGCCCCACCGCAGTCCTGAAGGGACTTTGCAGCAAAAGCCCAGGGCAAGTGAAACGTCGCCCTGGGTTGCTGGCACAACATCATCCCCTCTTTTGTTCCTTTCCCTTCCGGCGCGACTCCACGCGCCGGAAGGGAAAGGAACAAAGGGTAAAGGTGGGGTGGCGGTTTACCCAGAGTAGGGCCGTGGACGACCCAACCCTGGGCTAAATCATTCAATCCTTTCAGGATTGTTCCCCTCGGGTCCGCTGGCTCTGATGCAACACCTCCCGCCAGTTTGTGAAAATCATCTCCGGGATTCTGGGAAAAGGCACACCGTGGGGAAGCCATTCACTCACCACTTACGGTTTACCAGATGCGCACGAACGGTGCGAACCGTAAGTCAGCCCTTCTCCATCAATTCCCCATTAAGTCGCTTGACGCTCAAAGGCCTCCCCGCGATATTTATTTTATGGACCTTGAGCTCGAAAACCATCACTTCAGGGATGGTCGCACTACTTCAGGTCAAACATACTGTTAGAACTATGAGCGCCGTGCGTTCAAAGCGACTCCTCTCTGCTGCGCTTGTCCTAGTGGGACTGGGTGTTCTAGTCGCATCGCTTCTATTGGTGGAAGGCACCCTGCGCCCGAGGTTCGCTGGTCCGAATGCGAGCGTTGCCGAAGCCGATGCGGCGTTGCACGCGGCAGAGCGAAGGGAGGTCCTAGTCCGCCAAATGAGGGATAGGTCAATTGCCGTTATCCAAAGAGTCGGCTTGAGCAACTCACCCCCGGCACAGGCCGTCGACTCGCTTGGACGCACTCTTGTCGAGAAGGCCAATATGGAGACCGTGTTTGCGCGCGCCGATGTGGATTTCGCGCGCAAACGCGTTGCTGCGGATCAGAGTATTGGAAAATGCGAAGACTCCTTCTCGGCGGAGAGGATGTTGGCGAAACTTCGCTTATCTGGCTTTGAGGGTGGCGTTTTACGCCCTCTTTCGGCGCAGCTTCAAGGCGGCGCCCAACCCTCGGCTTATGCTGTGATGGTTCCGCATGAGATTGCAGTACAGGCCAGCATTGCCTTGCAGTGGGCGGAAGCCTCCACGTTCTCCTTCGGCCCTGACCTCCCACGCTGGCTGCGAGCAAGGGAATTCCTCAAAGACAACGGGATTATGGCGATCCCCCTGGTCCGAAGTGAAGGGAACGGCAAAACGCGGGAGTTTTTTCACTGCGTCCGTCGCGCTGATGAGGAAAGGGCCAAGAATGTGCTACTTATCTCTAATGTGGAACGGTTCTAACTTTGCACTTGAGCCGACAACCACTGGCCCTTCCGTTTGGGAGAGCGGTGGGAGTTCCGCTGCTCCTGGGCTTCGTCGTCGGCCAGCTTCCAGCGGCTACGGCTCAGTTTCGCGTTAGCCTAGACCGATGCCATGAGCTACGATCTTAATTTCTGGCGATACAAGCCCGGGGTTTCCCTGGATAACCACGAGACCTACGAGCTTCTTTCAGACGGTCAGGACGTTGACGGTGTCGAGTACACCCCCATCGCTGAAATCAAGAAACGTGTCTCGGACGAGTTCGCGAAGAAAGGATGGGAGAAGCTGGACGATGACAACTAGGAATCAAAGAAAGGAGCCTTCCAGCTCTTCAGCACACCCCAGTTCTTCCGATTTGATTGCTGCGGCATGCAGGGTGAGGACATGAATATTTTCATCGACGTCGCCCACGAGGCTTCGTGCGCGCTCTATGACCCGCAGGTAGGAAAGAGATATGAAGTTCAACCATCGGCCTGCACTGCACGCGGCGGATCCTTTGCTTTTCCGTCCGGCGGCAGCGCGAGCATTATTACGCGCATACCGTCTAAGAAGATTATGAGAAGATTACTGTTTCTCCTTGTAGGCGCAGCCATGTTGCAGATCACTCTGGCGAAGACCCATGATGTTGGTTATGGCACGTTTGAGGCCCATGAAGATTTCACTTTCAAGCGCACAGGCACGGCAGACTCCTACATGGGCACGTTGACCCGAAAGAGCGATGGATTTACCATCACGTTCGACGTGGGTTGGATGGCTGGGATCCACATGTCTGACAGAAAACGAGCCCAATGCGAGTTTTACCGGAGACACAATGTTGGCGGTGTCGTCGCCTCAACAGGAATCGAGCGCGTCGACGATCGCCGGCGCATCGTCACAACGATTGACTTCGACTCAAATGTCCGGCGTGTGCCAGCAAATTTTTGGGCTGACGTTCGCACGGAGGCCGAGGTTGCCGAGTTTTTGCTGATCGTCACTACATATAAGCCAAAAGAACAATGACCAGCCAGAGCAGACAACGGATCGGGGCCAGACGTCTCGCTGAGCTACCACCTCGGGCATCATCGGCGGCTGGCTCCCACCGCTGATGCTCAAAGTTGGGTGCGAATGCCGCAGCCATAGGAAAGTCAAATGGACATGAGCGCGCGAGAAATAAAGTGGGCCGCTGGCGGGTTCATCGGTGGGTTCCTGCTGTGCTACCTACTCATCGGTGCATTCCGATCTCCGTCTCCTGCACCGGGAGGCCTCACCAAGGCGGCACTGATCACGGCCTGGCCCACGCTGCCGGTAGTGGTGACGAACATACAGCTGCCGGAGTTGCATATCCTAGGGCCGGACCGCTGGGTAGGCCCGGAGGCGCCAGCCGGTTACATGCCGCCCAGCTACTCTTTGGATTTGATTGACACGCATTATCAGCCTCCCCAGTTGCAGGAGTAGCCATGACACCCAATACGCGTCAGCCCGCGCCGGGAGGGCGCCTTGTTTGCACTCGGCAGTCCTTGGCCCGGCGCGGCTGCACTTTGCGTCAAGCGGCATCAAGCACATGAACCGGTTCGTTGATTACCAGAAACGTGGCATCGAATTGCCCGAGGGATGCAAGGAGTTGGTTGAAGTACTGCAATTGGCGAAACCCGCAAACAAGCGCTCCCAGGTGCGTCCTCCGGAAGGTTTAGCGGACGTCGGGTATTACCTCTCCCGCCTGCTGTCCTCGGCTGCTCGATTCAGATCCTTTTGGATACACGGTGATCCAGCGGCGGTGATTGCGTTGTTTTGTGACCCGCGGGGGTTGCGGGCGCTGGTTCTTGTAGACCTCGGGCGAGAGCAAGCAGTGCGCCGCGCATTCGCTGCGTTGAACATTTCTCCGATACAGGACGACTTGCTGACACCCCCACACGGCCCATGCTCCCGAGCGCTGATATACTCACTCCCTTTGGCTGCTTTTGAGACCGCCCAGTTCGTACGCGAGTTGTTGACCAAAGGTCTCGGCTTGGCGGAAGATGTGGTTCTGGAGTTTGAATTCCATGAAAAGAGTGCTGCTTAACCGCCGTTGACAGGCGACACCGATTTGCACCCTGGGCGAGTTCCTGTGTCATAGTTCTGGCGCACCTGAGGGATGCGGCCCCCGAAAGCGCGGCGAACCCCACCGAAGTCCTGAAGGGACATTGCAGCGAAAGCCCAGAGGCAAGTGAAACGTCGCCCTGGGTTGCTGGCACAACATGAATCCCCCTTTGTTCGTTTCCCTTCCGGCGCGACTTCCACGCGCCGGAAGGGAAACGAACAAAGGGTAAAGGTGGGGAGGCCGTGTACCCAGGGTCTGGGCCGACCCAACCCTGGGCTAAATGATTTCATCCCTTCAGGATTGTCTTCCTCGGGCCCCGTTGGGTGTCCACCCTTCAGCGTGTCGGGTGGGAGATGTACACCCAAAAGGGTGGACACCGAACCGGCGGACTTAGGAAAACCAACGCAGCTTGTGCAGCACCCAATACCAGCCCCGGTCACCCCAACGGCCGCACATCAGCGCAGTGCCTGAGGCAGCAACAATTGCGGCGATGAGAACGAGCCAGCCCGAATCAAAGATCTCCGAACCAATCCAGGCGCCGGCACCAGCACCGAACACCAGACCACACCAGAAATGAATCCAGTAGTGATGCGGTCCAGCGATGTAGTCGTCGTGCTGTTTCATTGGCGCACGGTCATCAACCCGGTGGGTGTGAGCACCGCGATCTCTCCGGCGTCGTAGGGGCCAGCGGCTTTTGGAAAATACGCAAAGGGTGGCGCGCCAACTTGATTTATGAGGTAAATCTCGCCGTAGCGGGGACGCATCGACTGTGAAAAAGTCTTGCCCGGCGAGGAACCGATTCCGAGGTCCTCACCCGTTGGCCACTCGTTGGTATTACCATCCGCCAGCCATTGCTCTTTTGCGAGTTGCAGGGCTTGGAGGTTACCATGCACTCCCGGACCGCTATATGCCCTGGCTCTCCCAAAATAGCGCAGGACGACTGCCCCCAGCGCAACGAACAAAACCAGAACCACTGTGAACAAACGTTTCATAAAAACGACCCGTTCTGATCAAGTCATCAGTGGTGGTGGCTTACCGTCAATGTTACAAATCCATGATTTTGTAAACCGTGTAGCCCAAACCACCGAGAAACACTAACACCGCCAGAATCTTAAGAATCGGACTCCACGGCGCGAGTTTCGGATGCAGTCCCCAGAACCAATGAGCATGGATGAACACGCCAACCGCGATGTAAGCGATGGCCATTGCAACTGCTGATGAGCCGGTCAAATCGAGGTGCATGCCCCGGCTGCCAAAAAGCGTTGCCCGTCCTGTCTGTAAACAGCTAATCCCGTAGTAGCTGGGAATGAGGGCCAACCCTACACCAAGGAGCCACATCTTGAGACGACCGCCGGACGGTGAGTATGCCAAACTCTCCGCGACCTTGGTATCCACCTCGTGCGGGTTGCGGCTCCAAAAGCTCATGCGGTGCGGCGCCGGCTAACCGGCCGAGATGATCCTCGTCCCATGCTTGGACTTTATGCAGGTCTATAAATCGCGTCAAGCGGTCAGCAACACGTTGGCGGGACACCCAGGTGCCCGTCTGTAACTAGATCTGGAATGCTCCCGGGCGCCTGTCAAACTCTGCTGGACGAATCGGGGCTTGGCGATCATCTTAGGATGACAGAACAAGACATCGCGTGGCCGCAACTGCGCCCTGGCCGGGTCGACTGTGGGACGCCCTGCGGTGACGTAGCAACTCAAGGTCAACTATGAAACAGCAAAGTTTTGGCATTACCGGCTTGTCGATCACGCCTCTCGGTTTTGGCGCGGGCCCGATTGGCTACCTCGCCACCGACCAGAAGGAGGTTGAGGCGATCGTGAATCATCTGCTGGATGCCGGGGTGAATTTTATCGATACCGCCGCCGCATACCTGGGCTCCGAAGAGGCGCTCGGCGCCGCGGTGTCGCACCGGCGGGATGAGTTTATCCTGGTGAGCAAATGCGGACAGGCTTTTCGGGACCTTCCAGGCGAAGCCTGGTCCAAGTCGGTGATTACCGCGACCGTGGATCGTTCCCTGCAACGGCTGAAAACGGATCACCTGGACGTGATGCTGTTGCATACCTGTGACCTGGAAGTGCTCAAGCAGGGGGAGGCACTGGGGGCGCTGGTACAGGCGCGCGCGGCGGGGAAGATCCGGTTTCTGGGTTACTCCGGCGACAACGAGGCTGCCGCTTTCGCTGCGGGGCTCCCGGAGGTGTCCGTGATCGAAACCTCGCTGAATATCTGCGACCAGGCGAACCTGGACACGGTTCTGCCCGTGACTCGGGACCGAAACGTGGGGGTCATCGCCAAACGCCCGATCGCCAACGCGGCCTGGCGCCCGGTCGAGGCGTTTCAAGGCATTTACCAGGACTACGCACAACCTTACCGTGAGCGTTTTGCCGCGATGAAACTGACGCCTCAGGACCTGGGGTTCGCAGGCGAGGTCAACTGGTCGGAGATCGCGCTCCGCTTCACGCTATCGCATCCTGGAGTTCACACCGCCATAATTGGAACCACCAGCGCAGCGAACGCCCAGCGCAATCTGGACGCCGTCGCCAAAGGTCCGCTGGCCCCGGAAGTCGTGGAGAAATTGCGCGCCACGTTCAAAACCGCGGAACGATCCAGCAAGCATCGTTGGCCAGGATTGACTTGAGTCCCCCAATTGGGGAAACCGTGGAGCCTGGCTGCGTTCCCGCACAAGAGACTCTCACCCTATCAGTTCAGGCCCATGTCAGGCGCACCCCGGCAGTGGGGGGAACTCCTCTGTTTCGCTTCGCGAGTTTCGTCCTGTGCGCTATCAGTGTCTCACACTCGGAGAAGTAACGCCGCAAGGACTACGGTGACCTCAGCCTGTAAAATTGCACGGGGAGGTTGGTCCAGGCGGGGTCACCAAAATAGAGGGGTGCCTCGCCGAAGCGGTTGGTGGAAACAGGCGTCCACGAAGTCAGGTTGGTGGAAGCCTCCAGGATGGCGGTTTGGCCGGGAGTGCCGGTCATGTTGAATCCAAACTGGCCGCCACGCACACCAAAGTTGCCATCGCCGGTCAGGATCGCTGGGGCCCTCTGGAACAGGTAATCCTCGCAGAACCAGCCGGAGTTCCCCTGAACGGTGACGAATCCGCGGGCCCGGATCGTGGCTCCGGCCGGGACTGCCGCAGCGCCTGCGGCCCAACCGCCGGGAACCCGAGTTGCTTGGCCGAGACTCGTCCAGTCCACGCCATTCACCGAGGCGTCAAACGTCGCTCGGCAGAGGTCTGGCCCGGTTCCGGATCTCAGCCAGGTTGCGGTCGTGGGGGAGAGGCCCAGGTTTTGACTAGCCGACGCAGTGTTGTTGACTCGCCCGATATAAGGCCTGGCCTGGCCCCCGAGACCACTGAACATCCCGGAGGCGATGACCTTGCCGTCTGGCTGGAGCGCCAGAGAGTCTACCGAGTTGCCAGCGATTAATGGTTTGAAGGTAAGGTCGAAGGCTCCATCTCGGTTCAGCCGACCGAGGGAGTAGACAGAGGCACCGCCGGGAACTGGAACCGAATACTTGAAAGTGCCACCCACGATAATCCGCCCGTCCCTTTGCACCGCTAACGTGCTAAATGCGGCTGTCAGGTTTCCACCCCGGCCCGGATAAAACGTGGTGTCCACCGTGCCGTCGTAGTTGAGCCGGCCAATTCCCGGGCGCGACTGACCGCCCAGCATGGAGAAGGTGCCGCAAGCGACAATTCGCCCGTCTCCTTGAACGGCCAAGGCCCAAATCACACCGCCGCCCGGATCAAAAGTCTCATCGAGGGTGCCGTCGGGGAGCAGCCGGCCTAAACCGTTGCGAGACTGGTCATTCAGAGTGCGGAAACTGCCTCCCACCAGGAGAGCGTTGTCCTCCTGCAGCGCAAGGCAGTGGACCGTCGCGCTGGCTCC
Source organism: Verrucomicrobia subdivision 3 bacterium UBA6082 (assembly GCA_002428665.1). Classification (GTDB taxonomy): domain Bacteria; phylum Verrucomicrobiota; class Verrucomicrobiia; order Limisphaerales; family UBA8199; genus UBA6082. Next base: position 45,893 of record DIXK01000066.1, on the reverse strand, counting down.
GGCACCGTAACTTGCGTCGACCGAGCCATCCGTGTTCAAGCGTGCCAGGTTGGTATGCGGTTGGCCGCCCACCGTTGTGAACGAGCCGCCGATGAGAATCCGCCCGTCGGCCTGGATCGCCTGGCAGTTGACTTGCCCGTCGATCCCGGCGCTGAACGAACTGTCAAGCGTGCCATTGGGATTCAAACGGCAGAGGGAAGCGCACGACTGCCCGTTGAACACCGTAAAACCGCCGCCCACCAGGATCTTCAAGTCCTCCTGAATGGCGACAGTCGTCACGGCGTTGTTGGCACTGAAGCTGAAAGCCGGGTCCGCCGAGCCATCCGGAAAGAAGCGTTTCAGATAGCCAGGCGATGGCCCGCCACCGCCGATGAGGACTCGACCGTCGGGTTGTATAGCTATGGTTTCGGCGTACGTCTCGATCGACGGCGCGAACGAATCGACACTCGTCGAGCTCAGCAAAGCCAAGGACCCGCTGGAGCTAACCACCACGCCAAACGCGTTGCTCACCACAACGTCATAGTTCCCGGTGTTGGCGGCGCTAATATTCGAGAGCACGAGGGAGCTTTGCGTCATGCCTGGCAAGTCCATTTCGTTCCAGCGCCACTGATAAGCCAAAGCTGGCGAGCCGGCGGCCAGCACCGTGAAGGTTGCATGTTCGCCGTTGCTAACCACCAGGCTGGGCGGCTGGGTTATGATCCACGGGGGGCCGCCCGTCATCTCAACCGGCCAACTGCACCGGTTCAAATACCCTCCGACGACCATCCCCCGCACCCGGAACCGGACGTCCGGCGGCAACGAAAGACCGGTCACCTGCCAGCCGTCGGCCACGCGCCTCCCTTCTCCGACGCCGGTCCATTTTGTGCCGTCGCTCGATATCTCAAAGATCGCGCGCGACACCTCGGGGCTCGTGCCGCCCCAGAGCCAGGTGATGCTCGCCCCGTCGGAAGTGAGCGATTGCACCGGCGCATAGGTGTTGTTGAGACGGCCGATGTTGGTTCGGCTTTGGCCCTCCAGCCGGGTAAACGATGTGCCGGCGATGACCAGCTTCCCATCCTCCTGCAAGGCTAGGGCGGTAATCGAACCAACGGCTCCCGCCTCAAAACTCGGGTCCAGCCTCCCGTCCGGTTCCAAGCGCGCTATGTTCGTTACCCACATCGTGCCGGAGGACGCTTGCCCGGACACGATCATCCGGCCGTCCGCCTGCAAGGCAATTGACGTCACCATGCGGTTGTAAACGGACGTGAAACTCCCATCGAGCGACCCGTCGGGATTGAGTCTCCCGAGGTTCGTTTGAGACTGTCCGGCCAGGTCGGTGAAGCTGCCTCCGACGAGAATCTTCCCATCGGGTTGAAGAGCGACTGTCCACACGGGGCCATTGACGGTTCCCAGGAAGCTGGTATCGAGGGAGCCGTCTGGATTCAACCGGCAAAGCCCGTTCGCAGGCTGGCCGTTCACGTTCGAAAAAGAACCGCCCAGTACGATTGCTCCATCCGGCTGAAGCACCATCGTTCCGATAGAGCCATCCAGAACGGGTTCGAAATGAGTATCTAGGGTTCCATCCGGCTCTAAACGCCCCAGGTAGGGCCGGGGTTGGTCATCCAGGGTCGCAAAGGTGCCGCCAACCAGGATTTTGCCATCCGTCTGCACGGCGAGGACATTGACAGGCGCATCGGCGCCGGCATGGAACGGTGTGTCCAGGTTCCCATCCGGTTGCAGGCGCGCGATGGAGCTGCGGTTCTGCCCGCACACGCGTTTGAAATTGCCTCCGACGAGGATCTTCCCGTCGAGCATTACCTGGATACAGGTGACGTTGCTGCCGTACTTGTCGAACGGGCTGAAGGTCCGATCCGCAGTTCCATCGCCATTGATTCGCCCGAGAAAATACTGGGCCTGGCCGGCGATGGCCCACAGATTGCCGCCGGCCAAGATCCCTCCATCAGGCTGAATCGCCAACGTGTTTGCACCGAGGAAACCCTGTAGCCCAGGATTGAACGCGTCCGCCGTCTGCGCATGACCCGGGACCATGAAGCCCAGTACGGCGAGCAAAATCACAACCCACCGGCAGCAGCGCGCCTGATAATGGGAGAGTTTCCTGGCGCTCGTGGCAGATCCCAAACACATTGGCTCATCCTTCCAACACGCGGGTGTTTGTCAATCAGTCTTTTACACCAATTTACCCAGACTCTGAACCCTAAACAACGCTCCCAGGAACGCAGAAATGAGCGACTGCGGATTCCGGGAGGATTCGAAGCTGTTTATGGTGCCTCCGGCGTCGACCCCGACGTAGCGCGGCCGACCGCCGGCCCCACAGTCACTATCTTCGCACGCGGCGGCCGCGGGCTGCTTTCATCGAGGTAAAAGCTGGGATGCGGTGGCTGGTTGTAGCCGGCGTTTTGCCAGGCAATCGCCAGCCGATATTGCGGATCGTGCATCAGGGTGGGCAGGCGATGCGGTGTGGGAATGGTCGTGGTGTAAAGCCGCAGTTCCTTGCCGTCGCCGGAGGGCCAGACAATTTCCTCGCGCCAGTCGCCCAGGAGGTCGGCGCTGAGTGCGGGGGTCGCTTTGGTTCCGTTGATGCTCGTGGCGCCTTGGGCGATCAGTAACGTGGTTTCCGTTTCCTCCAGCCAGTTCCATTTGGTGACGCGGTTGCGGTCAAGAAGTTCGCGCAGTAGGTCTCCATCCCACCATACCGCAAAATTGCAGGATCGCGGCATGCGCTCGGCAATCCGGTTTCCGCGAACGTCGTAGATGCCGGGCTGGACCGGTCCGAACGCCCACGATTCGCTGCCCCGATGCCGCGGGTCAATATTGATGGACAAGCCCCGAGCCGGACCTTCGCCGGGATCGCGCCCGCTTCGCTCCGTGCCCGCAGATGGAATGAGGAAGAGCGGGCGGCCCGTTTTACCGTCACGCAGGTTCATGCCTTCTCCGGCGAACCGTTCCTGGATGCTGAAGATCTCCGGGCCGGGATTAGCCGGGTCGAGGTCCGAGACGTGCAGCGCGTCGCCATGGCCCCAGCCAGTGGAGTGCAGGCCCGTGCCGTTGTCGTCGATCACGGCTGCCCCGTAAATGATCTCGTCCCGGCCGTCGCCGTCCACATCGGCCACGCTGACACTATGATTGCCCTGGCCACGGTAGCTTCGATTCTCAGGTGTAGCCTCGGTATCAAACACCCAGCGCCGGGCGAGCTTGCCGTCCCGCCAGTCCCAGGCGGCCAGCACCGCCCGGGTGTAGTAGCCGCGGCACATCACCAGGCTGGGGCGGATGCCATCGAGATAGGCCACGCAGGCCAGGTAGCGTTCGGAACGGTTCCCTCGGTCATCGCCCCACACCGTGGCCAATTCTTCCGGGCTCGGGTCCTGCTTTGCCGGATGCCGGCCGGGTACATAGTCGGTCGTGGCCAAAGCCCGACCCGTCAGCCCGTCAAAAATCGTCAGGAATTCTGGCCCTCTCAGAACGTGGCCCTGGGCGTCAACGTGATTGGCTGAACCGTCGCCGAGGATTTGGCCGGTGCCGTCTACCGTGCCATCGGCGGTTTTGCACGCAATCTCAGCACGACCGTCGCCGTCGAGGTCATAGACCACAAACGGGCTGTAGTGCGCCCCCCCGCGAATGTTGCGACCAAGGTTGATCTCCCAAAGCAACACACCGTCGAGCCGGTACGCCTGAAGCAGGGCAGGATCGGTCAGCCCTGCCTGGCTGTTGTCGCGGCTGCGACCGGTTTGCATGACAACGATCTCATACTCGCCGTCGCCGTCCAGGTCGCCTGCCGAGGCATCGCCTGCGCGATAGCCGGAAATCGTCTTGAGCGGAATGGTAAGCCAGGGCAGAGGCGGGGCCTCTGCCGGCAGTACAAAATCGGCGCTGGCCTCCAGCTCCTTACCCTCAAGCACCGGTCGTACAGAATAGGAAGTGCGCGAAGCGAGGTTCACTGAAGAATCCAGGTACCAGCTTGAACCAGTCAACGGCTGATCGTTGAGCTTCACCGGTTGGCCCGGGCCAAAAGCACCGCCGAAACCGCGCCGCGTAAACCCGGGCCGGCCCGGGGGCGCCTCAGACTTGCGATAGAGATTAAACCCGATGTCCTCGGGGTCGGTGCCAAGCACGCGCCAACTCACGAAGACTTTTCCGTCGGGCTGCTGAATGGCCACGACCCCGCGGCCCAGGTGCTCCATCTGGCGTTGAGCAGATGTGGGGCTCGAAGCAAACGTCAGGGCCGCGGCCGCAAGCAGTAGCGACTGCCTGATGAGCACCGCCCCTCTGCGCGAAGCTCCAAGGCCCCCCGACCTCAGCGGTTTCCCTTTCCCGCAACTCACCACGGGGCGTTCAGCGTTCGACGTTCGCATCGGTCATTCTACATTCTGCATTGTGCTGTCTGCCTTGGATCGCCTTCCACTAAAGGTCAGTCGGCTTCCGCTCCGTCGGCATTTGGGCGCCAACCGACCGGCGCCAGGCTTGGAGTTTGGCCAGCAGTTCGGCCGTTTTCTCCGGGTTCGCTTTGGCTAGGTCCCGCTGCTCGCTGAGATCGTCCGTGAGATTGAACAACTCCACCCGCGGACCTTCATACCATTCGATGAGTTTCCAGTTACCTTCCCGCACCGCGCCGCAGGGGGCGCCCCCCTGGTTCCCGTACCGCGGATAATGCCAGAAGATCGGCCGAGCCAGGAGCGTTCCGCCTCGCAGCAGGGGCACCAGGCTCACGCCATCCGGTTGGAGACCTCGCGGCAGGGGCACACCGGCCAGGGCTGCAAGCGTCGGCAGAAAGTCCGGACTGGTGACGGGTGTGTCGCAGGTGGTCCCGGGAGTGGTGATCCCTGGCGCGACCACGATCCATGGCTCGCGGATGCCACCCTCATAAGGCCAGCCTTTCCCCCCGCGCAGCGGTAGGTTCGACGTGGGATGCCCTTCGCTGGTGGACAAGCCGCCATTGTCGGACGTGAATACAAGGATTGTGTTGGTGAGTACTCCTGATTTCTCGAGTTGCCCGAGCACTCTTCCCACCGCCTGGTCCATGGCTTCCACCATGCCGGCGTAAACCGCGTGTTCCTGCACCAACCGGACCTGTCTTTCCCCCTCGCGGCCCCATTGGACCTCCAGGCCGAGCCGCTGCCGCTTTTCCTCGTACTTTTGTTTCAAGTCCGGCCGTGCCATCAGCGGGGTATGCACTGAATAGAAACTCAGGTAAGCCAGGAACGGTCGGCCCTCGCTCGCCGCAATGAATTTCGCCGTCTCGTTAGCCAGCCGATCCGGCAGGTGCTCGCCTGGCGGGCCGTCTTCCAGGCGCGGGTTGCCGTAAGGTGAGAAATACTGTTTGCCGCCGTACGGTCCGCCGCGGTCGATACCCCCTCTATTAACGTCGAACCCCTGGTCTTCAGGCCACCAACCTTCCGGACCCAGGTGCCATTTGCCGGCGAAGAACGTGCGATACCCGGCTGCCTTAAACACCTCCGCCAGCGTCGTTTCGTCCAGGGCCAGCCGCTCATCGTAACGGGCAGGTAGCAGTTTCGTGGGCCGTTTCCAATGCTCCGGCTGGGCCGCGCCGATGTAGTCAGTGATGCCGGTGCGTTGCGGGTACTTGCCGGTCAGGATCGAGGCTCGCGTAGGCGAACACACCGGGCAGGCGGCGTAACCGGAAGTAAACCGCATGCCTTTGCGGGCCAGCGCGTCGATGTTCGGCGTTTCGTAAAAGGTCTTTGGGTTATTGGCCCCCACGTCCATGTAGCCGAGGTCATCCGCGAGAAAGAACACCACGTTGGGGCCAGCGGCAGCCTCGGTGGGAGCGGCGGAAGCGGTTAGCGTCACGGTCAAAACGCCCGCCATCAGGAATTGCATCCAGGTGCGCATATCAGGTGCCACAGAGCATCGCCCCGGGCACCCCGCCCAGTCAATGCTCCGGAATAAGGCTCAATCGTCCCGGCCCACGATCCCCGCAATATCGATCAGGAACAGTTGCCGGCCCTCCCCCGTGTGCGCAGAGTCGATCACAACTTTGGTGCCGTCCGGGCTCGATCGGGGATGCAGGTCGCAACGCCATTCACCCGTGTAAGCCGGCGGCAAATGGAAGTGGCCCAGGGGCACGCGCCGCTCGGTCTTCACGTGGTACAGGTAGGGGTGCTGCATACGGTTCTTGTCCGGGTAAGTATCGTTGAGAATCCATTCGTTGCCCGGCAGATACGTGTTATGGCCGTTCCCGGGCATGACCTCCGGGGCCACCACTTCCACTTCCCGGGTCCGATCGAAGAAGTTGTAAAACTTCGCCCCGTGCGACGGGTGCCAGGCCCAGGCGGTGACGGTTTTCGGATCGCGCCAGATGAAGTGCGAGGTCTTGCCGTTGGGATCGAGGATGTAACGGTCGCTCCCATCAAGGTTGGCGGTGAACATTCGCGTGCCGAAACCCCCGACGGCTTTGTAAGCCGCCGAATCCGTGGGACGCCAGCGATGCAAAAAGAGGAAACGGGTGCCGTCCGTGTTGAAAAGCAGGTGGTTGAACCAATGTTTGGACCGGGCGAACTCATCCGCGGAACCGTTTTCCAGCGGCATGGCGGCTGCCTCCGCGAGCGTGACCACCAGTTTGGCTTCCCCGGTTTCCAGGTCCACCAGCCAAATCCCGCTCTGCTCCGGCGCCTGCTGATCGCCATACGGATCGGGCAGCCCGGCGTAGCCGTACCCCGGGCGGGTGTCCTGGATCCGGCGAAAGTCAGTCGAAACCGCCTTCTTCCCGTCCGGGCTCACTGCGTAGATCGGGTGGGGAACGGTGCGGACTTTCCGGGTCAAAACATCCATGATGCGGCAGACGAAGCGGTCCCCCTCGCGATCGTTCCAAAGCACTTCGGACATCGAGCCCGGACGCCACTGCAACATGCAGCCCTGCTGCCAACCCCACGCGCGGGACGAACCCAATTCAATCCACCGGTCTTTATCCTGCAAATCGACCATTCCCACCCGGATAACATCGTCGGCCTTAGGCGAGCGCCCCTCGAATTCCACCTGGTTCGCCAGCACAAACCGCCCGGTCGGATCAAACTCCAGCTTGTCGTAATAGCCGAACCAGTGAAACGCCGGCCCGCGAGTCAGTTGCCGAACCGGCGGGAGATCAGCAGCCGTGTCCGCGCCGCCGGCGGATAACAATAACCCAAACCAGACCGGAATGGCGGCAAGAGCAGAGCGATGAGCCATGCGGAAAGATAGTCAAAACGGCTCCACCCGCGAAACGAAATCCTCCTTGCCAGAAGCCCCTGCGTGGTCAGGTTACGCCCATAAGTCCTGGCGACCGGAGGATTCCGGACGCATTTCGGACGCATTCCTTGACCAAACCACTATCCCGGTCGATACTACCTGTGCCCACTCGTGGGGGCGTACTGGTTTCGACCTGAGAAACGCGCCAGAGGCGGCATGCCGAGGATGGTTCGTTGGCCTCGTTAAACATCGGACCAAAACATAACTGCTAACGAAGAATTAGCCCTCGCGGCCTAAGTGCCGTGACGTTCACTGGCGGACACCTGCTAAGCCGGATGAACGCAACTGCAGGTTAGGTCAGCCCCGGAGTCGGCGCGTGTCTGGCCGAAATATTTACTGCGGACTAGGCTGGGCGACTCGGTGTCAGGCCGCAATTGCCCGGTAGAAAACCCTCTCCTGACTAAGCATGTAGTCGCGGCTGGTAACTTTGTCAGGGACGCGGGTTCAACTCCCGCCGCCTCCACCATTCTTTTCAATGGTTTCGTGCAATTTGCTTGCGTTGCATGACAGATGCATGACAAAATCCTGTCATGGCAACACCTAAGTTCCCGATTACCATCAAGGTAGGACACACTATCGTTAAGATTTATCACTCCATCAATCGCATGCGTGATAGCTATTCTGTGGTGCATTACCTTGGAAACAAACGCATTAGGAAGAATTTCACCAACCTGGATTTGGCCACCACATCGGCCCAGGCCATCGCCAACCAAATCTCGAACGGCGAAGTCAGGGTCCTTGAACTCAAAAACGAGGATCAGTTCGCTTATGCTCGTGCCATGCAATCACTTGCACCAACCGGAGTTCCCATCGACATTGCCGCCTCCCACTTCGCCGAAGCCTTCGCGATCCTTGGTGCCGATCGCCTCGTCGAAGCCGCCCGCTTCTTCAAGAAGCACCACCCCACCAACACGCCGGCTCCTAAGGTCCCGAAAGTCTTCAAAGAACTCCTCGAATCCAAGGAGCAGGACGGACTGGCCGACGTCTACCTCAAAGACCTTCGCGGCCGTCTCGGCCGGTTTGCCGAAGCCTTCAAAGACCGCGACATTAACCTCGTCACGGCCGCCGACATCGAGGACTTCCTCCGCTGCCTGAAGGTCAAGAAGGGCAAGCTCGAAGTCCCCGCATCCGCCCGCTCGCGCAACAACTACCGGCGCCTCATTGCCACCCTCCTTTACTTCGCCGAGTCACGCGGCTACCCCATCATCTGGACCGACGTCCTCGAGCCCTACGGCACCGCCGCCTCCGCCGACAAACCCCTCGCCGTCTTCGGCGCCCTCTCCTTCTGGTGGATGTGGGCCACGGGAAGCATCACGTGGACCTCTACTACGCAACGCCCTCGCGGGAGAATAAGGAGGCGGTGCTACGGCATGCCGCCAACCGATTCACCATCACCCGACAGTTGCGCTACAGCCGCGAGGAAACGAAGCGGGCGCTCGACCTCGCGCTGTTCATCAACGGCCTACCCATAGCCACGTTCGAGCTCAAGAACAGCCTGACCAAGCAGACGGCCGAAGACGCCGTGGAGCAATACAAGCGCGACCGCGATCCGCGCGAAACTCTGTTCCTATTCGGCCGGTGCGTCGTCCACTTCGCGATGGACGACCAACAGGTGCAGATGTGCACCGAGCTGAAGGGCGGCAAGGGCATGGCGAAGGACTCCTGGTTTTTGCCCTTCAACCAGGGCTGGAACCAGGGCGCCGGCAATCCGCCGAACCCCTACGGCATCATGACCGATTACCTGTGGCGGCGACTGTTAACGCCCGGAGGTTTCGCCGAGATCCTCGAGAATTATGCGCAAATCGTGGAGGTAAAGAACGAAAAGACAGGGAGAAAGAAGCGCGTCCAGATTTTCCCCCGCTACCACCAGCTCGACGTGGTGCGGAAGCTCCTGGCTGATGCGGCGTGGTTCGGCGCAGGCAAACGCTATCTAATCCAGCACTCGGCCGGCAGCGGCAAATCCAACTCCATCGCGTGGCTCGCACATCAACTCATTGGCCTGCGCAAGGACGGGCAAGATCTGTTCGACTCCATTATCGTCATTACCGACCGCCGGATCCTCGACCAGCAAATTCGAGAGACGATAAAGGGCTTCGCTCAGGTGTCGTCCATCATCGGCGCGGTAAAGGAGGGCGATGGCGTCTCGAAGACGCAGCAACTCTCGAAATTCTTGAGGGACGGCAAGAAGATTATCATTTCCACCGTGCAGACCTTTCCATTCGTGCTGGATGCCATCGGCGAGGAGCACCGCGGGAAGAGGTTCGCAATCATCATTGACGAAGCCCACTCCAGCCAGGGCGGCCGCACCGCCGCGGCCATGAATCAGGCGCTCTCGGAGAAGGATGAAGACGAGGACAGCACGGAAGACTGGATCAACGCCAAACTCGAAGAGCGCATCAAATCCAAGAAGCTGCTGAGCAACGCCAGCTACTTCGCTTTCACGGCCACGCCGAAAAACAAGACGCTGGAAATGTTCGGCCTGCCCTGTCGGGCTGGCGACGAAATTAAGCACAAGCCCTTCCACAGCTACACGATGAAGCAAGCCATTCAGGAAGGCTTCATCCTCGACGTGCTGAAAAGCTACACCCCCGTAGACAGCTATTACCGGCTCGCCAAGACCATTGAGGGCGATCCGGAGTTCGACGTGAAGAAGGCGCGCAAGAAGCTGCGTCTCTACGTTGAAAGCCACAGCAGGGCCATCCGCGACAAGGCCGAGATCATGGTGGACCACTTCCTCGAACAGGTGGTAGGACAGAACAAGATCGGCGGTCAGGCCCGTGCCATGGTTGTAACGGGCAGCATCGCGAGGGCAATCGACTACTACTTTGCCTTCACTTCCTACCTGCGAGAACTGAAAAGCCCGTACAAGGCTATCGTCGCCTTCTCGGGTGAGCCGGAATACAAAGGTAACAATGCTGAATACAAAGGTCAGAAGCTGTCTGAGGCCAGACTCAACGGCTTTCCCAGCAGCCAGATCGCAGACCGGATTCAGGAAGACCCGTATCGCTTTCTCATTTGTGCCGAGAAATTCCAGACCGGTTACGATGAGCCGCTTTTGCACACGATGTATGTAGACAAGGTGCTGAGTGGAATCAAAGCCGTGCAGACGCTCTCGCGGCTGAACCGCGCCCATCCGAAGAAGCACGATGTCTTTGTCCTTGATTTTCAAAACGACACCGAAACCATCGAAAAGGCCTTCGCAGACTACTACCGGACGACGATTCTTAGTAAGGAGACCGACCCAAATAAACTGCACACGCTGAAGGGAGAAATGGACGGATATCAGGTTTATGCACCTGTGCAGGTGGACTCGCTCGTGGAGCTGTATCTGAGTGGTGCCGAGCGCGACAAACTCGACCCAATACTGGATTCGTGCGTCGCCATCTATGTCAACGACCTGGACGAGGATGGGCAGGTGGATTTTAAGGGCAAGGCGAAAGGCTTCGTGCGCACCTACGACTTTCTGGCCACCATTCTGCCTTACGGTGTCAAGGAATGGGAGAAGCTCTCGATCTTCCTGAACTTCCTCATCCCCAAACTCCCTGCCCCCAAGGAGGAGGACCTCTCCAAAGGGATACTCGAGTCCATCGACATGGATAGCTACCGCGCCGAGAAAAAGGCCACGCTCGCCATCGCCCTGCCCGATGCCAACGCCGAAATCGAACCCGTGCCCACGAGCGGCGGCGGACACAAGCCCGAGCCGGAAATGGACAAGCTGTCGAACATCATCAAGGCCTTCAACGACCAGTTCGGCGGCTTGTTCAACGACCCGAAAGCCGTCGAGAAACGGATCATTGACGTAATTCCGCCCAAGGTCGCAGCCGATCCGGCCTACCAGAACGCAAAACAACATTCGGACCGGCAGAACGCCCGCATCGAGCATGACAAGGCGCTCAAGCGAGTCATCACGACCATGTTCAAAGACGACGCCCAGCTCTTCAAACAATTCCAGGATAACGAATCCTTCCGCCTCTGGCTGACAGAAACGATATTCGGCCTCACCTACGAGAAGTAGCAACTCGCTCCGCAACCGACCTATGCCCATCGGAACCGCCAGACTCCCAACCCCCTTGGCCTCGGACGCTCACCGCCTCCTTACCCCACTGCCATGCTAACCATTCTCCACATATGCCATTGCTGACCGGGATTCACGTTACCCAACTCATCGCAGAGCTATCCTCCCGCGATGCGCCTTTATTACACGCATGCCAGTTCCAAGACCTCTGCGGCTACATCAAGTTGGGCGGTGTCCCATCTCGCGCCCACCTCCAACGGGATGGCATTGTATTTACTCCCTTCGCTACCGATGAGATCGATCACACAAATCAAGTGTGGGACAAAGTATTTTTTAACTTGTCGGATTTCAGTTACTGGTTTGCACAAGGTAAGAACAGTCTGCCTAATCCATACGGCCCCATTACCCTCGTTTTCAACCCGAGCGTCTTGACCCAAGCCACAGACGTTTCAATCACACTCCGATCTGCAGGTGCGGCTGGGTTTGACCGTGTAGGGGAAAGTATTTCTCTGGACGACTTTTCGAGACTTTTTGTAGATGGCACCGGTTCAAAGCGTCTTATCAAGTTTCGGCCCGACCTGGAGAAAACATTCCCTGGGAAAACCGTCACTTCTCCCGAGATGAACTGCACGTACCCCAATCAGATAGCATCCCTCGAGCACCTTCGTTTCGTGCTGGTTGACAACTATCCCAGACTCGCAGACACCGTTAGGCAAGTTTTTGGGCAGAACATGATACTTAAGAAGGTTCTGGAGCGTTACGCCACTCCTGGGCGCAAGCAGGCCTATCGCCTCCTTTGGGAGAATATTGCCCAAGGCTGCGACACGATTCAGGCGCTTAGAATGAGGCAAGGTACGAACGCCGAGTTGGGGGCCTGGTGCGACGCAGTTCTTATTTGGGATCCGGACTCATTTCAGTTCCGCCGTTACGCCCAATATCTGAGAAGTGGGACTATTGAAAGGATGGCCTAAGGCACGCGCAAGTATTCGGGCTTGGTTGCCTGTCGCCAGAATCGCGGCGGGTTCAGACTCAGGAGTTGGTCGTTGTGAGCAACCTCCATCTTCAATTCCTCCGAGGCCGCCTTAACGCCACTCTGCAGCCCCAAACGGATGCAGGAAAGCCTTCATCATGCAGGATCACGCACGCAGTCCCTGCCCGATTTGCCGCCTGACCGGTGTATCGATCTGCGCAGGCTATCAGTGTCCTCAAAAAGCCACTGCATAACCATGTCTTCATAATCGTCCGCCGTCCTGCTCGCCCCCCGCTCTTGAGTAGCCTGCTCAGCCATCGCCGGCAGGTTGAATGCCTGCGGATCGAATTCCATTTGCTTCTTAGTGAAAGGCCATATGGGTCCTTGCGCATTAGAATCCAAATGCCGTTCCAATCTGTTGCGCAATCTGAGAAGGACAGGAGCCGCGAACTCCACTTTCCCATAGTGTTTTGTCTGAGCTGTCTCAAGCGCGCTGAGGCTGAGATGCCTCAACATTTCCCACAGATACACCGCCAGTCGGTAAGACAGCTGAAAGTTAAACCGACTTGCAATATGTAGGGTCCTGGCTACGCAAATACCAGGGTGTGGATTTTTCCGCAGGTTGATATCAAGTGTTCTCTCCCGCCAGCCTGTGAAGAAGCCGCACTCGTAAATTCGCCGGCTCTTCCCCTTTGCGGGAACCACCTCAATGACGATCCCATCAATGTTTAAGAAAGTTGTAGAGGGCAGGCTCTCGAAAGAAGGAGAAGCAATATGGCCTTCCCGGAAGGCCCACGTTGCACTCAATGGCCAGGCATCCATCATCAAGCCCTTCACCTTCAGCCGTAGCCCGCCATAGCTGTTGCGCCGAAGCACATAGTTCCCGAACGCAGACTCGAAATATTCGAAATGCTCATCATCGAAAACCAGATCTATGTCCCTGGGGCTGTATCGATTGCCATTGTCATAGACACCCCGCGGCGCGCCTCCGAACGCAAAAACGGTCCAGCCCCTCGATCGGAATATGTCCGCTGTTTCAATGAGAGTCCGAAACGGGCCCCTTTGTGTCACAAACGAGGCAAACCGACGCTGTAATACTTTCTTAGCGTGATCTTCCACCTTTCACCCGTTACGTAATTCGCGGTGCAGATTAACCGCAAACGAATCTGTCATCCCGCAAACATAATCCGTTACCAGCTGCAACCGCAGGTATTCAATCGGGAGGTGCTTCTGAGCTTCCCGTCCTGCTTTAAAGACCTCCTTATAATTGTCAGATAGTAGCGCCACAATCTTCTCTGGAAACGTTCGGGTCCGTGTTTCCCCGCTGTAATTCTTCGCTCCCTCCCAGAAGAAATCAAGCAAATCTCTGATGATGTTCCTGCCCATCAGCTCGAGCTTCAAATTCCCCTGCGTGCGGTACACGAACTCCGCTGCTACGGTTTTGCACGTCGCAATCAGCTTTTCGACCGGAGAATCGTACACAATCTCATAATCGTAAGCACCTTCGAGAATGCGGTCGTGCTCGCTTACAAATCGTTCTGCGACCGCCTTCACGGCCTCGCCTATCACAGCAGTCCGGAAAGCCCTCGTATAACTCTTATCTGGCAGCTTCTCGTCATTTTCCACGTTCATTCTCAAAACACGATACGTGCCTTTGAGCACCTCCTTAAGAACCGGGTCGTCCTTCCCCATTCTGTCTTCAAGTTCCGATTTCAACTTTTTCCACCCCAAAATCCCCTTTGAGATGCCATCCTCCAGATCCACCACCGAGTAGGCCAGATCATCCGCCGCCTCCACCAGAAACGTGATCGGGTTGCGCATCTCATTAGTCCCGGTCGCCTCTCTCGTCCTGGAAATGATATCGTTTTCTGAAGCGAAAAAGCCGAGCTTCGAAAAACTGTGTCTCTTTCCCTTTTCGACCTGGTGTGAGGCTGCCACATATTTTAGAGCCGCCGAGAGCGTGCCAAAGGTCAGATTCAGACCCCCTACCGTAGCGAGTATCTGCAGCTTCGTAATTAGTCTCACGGTCTGTGCATTCCCTTGGAACAACAAGAAATCTTGCGTGTATTGGGAATCGGAAGAGAGCGCCTTCAATGCGGGATCCTTTGCAAAGTGGCTTTCAAACCACGCTCTTATGGCGTCCTCCCCAGCATGCCCAAATGGAGGATTGCCAAGGTCGTGAAGCAGACCACACGTCGCAGCAATCGCCTCGATTTGCCGGTCCATATTGCCTTCAATCTTCCCGTCCTTCATCAGGCGTGTTGTGACAGCTCTCGCCAGTCCCCTCGCAAGCGTAGATACTTCAAGTGAATGGGTAAGCCGCGTCCGGACCGAATCATTGGGGTCTAACGGAAACACCTGCGTCTTGTCCTGTAGCCGTCGCACAGGAGTAGAAAACACCGTTCGGTCGTAATCTCGCTCGAACTGCTCACGATGATCGGACGCAACTTGGCTGGTTCCGTCAGGTCGTTTTGGATTTAAGAGCTGCTTCCATTGCATAAGGTTGGTATTCATAGAGTTCAGACAATCCAATTCGCCGAATACTATGCCCCTATACGCCCACCGCAAGCTTCTCCTGCATATGCCTCCGCTGTTTGGTCCAGGCTTGCGCTCGTCATTTTCGTCGGAGAAGCTCCTATCCCACCGGGACCTCTCGCCCATTCACGATTGGACGTTCGACGTTCGATGTTCGGCGTTCGCTTCCTTCAACCTTCAACCGTTCTCGAGTCCCATAGTCCAAACACCCTCCCCTCGACCCTTGCTTCTATTGTAGAAGTCACCTTCCGCCGCATCCAGTGCCCACCTCGCTCAGCTACCCCCGCCAGCCTGAGTCCATCTCACCTCCCGATCCTCTAGCCTCCAGCGCCGGCAGCGCACCAGGAAGCTCTCGCTTCCTCCGCTTCCCTTCTAAGTGCCCTTCGCCCCCTCCTCCTCCAGATACCCGCCGGTGATCGGATCCACCCGATCCGCATGCGCCCTCGCCCAGGCCAACCACTTCGCTCCCCACTCCGCGCCAGCCAAATGTTCTTCGCACGCCGCAATGAACGCCCGCAGATCTCGCGCCTTCGCCCAGGCCTGCGCCTTCTCCTCCAGCACCCTCAACAGCGCCAGTTCCGCCTGGCGCCTTTGCAGCTCCACCTCCGCCCGCCTTCGCTCGGCATCCCGCGCCTCCTGTTCCCTGCGCTGCACCTTCCGCAGCTCCGCAATCCCCTCGAACACCCGGAACACGCTCTCCACCATTTCCCCCACCTTGTCCTCCAACCGATACCGCGAACCATCCCGCCACTCCTTCGGGCAGTTCCCCGGCGCAAAACCATCAATCGTGAACCTCAACCTCCCCGTCGAATGGTGGATCACCGGGTGCCACCGATACGACCTCTTCTCCTCCTCATTCCTGGCGACCCGCTCCCGCCTCTCCAATTCCTCCGACAAGATAAAACTTACCGTCTCATTCCCCAACGCAACCTCCCGGAGCCCCCACTCATCGACCGCCTTAAAACTCGCTCCCCGGGCAATCACCCCCTTCACAAACGCATCCAGGATCCGCATCGCCCGGTCGATCAGCCCTCGCGTCACGCGCACCCGGAACACCCTCTCCCTCCTGGACACATCCATTACCGAGAAAATGTAATGCGGCTCGCAGCTCTGAAGGTTCCGCTTCATCTCCGCCACCAGAGGATGCGGGGCTGTCAGCTTTGCCATCACCGGAATCTTCGGCGCATCCGCGCACTGCGCTCGGCGGTTCGGACTCTGGATGACCACCTCGGGCGCCGTCCCGGGTTTAGCCGGAGGCAACGGTTCCTTCGCCATCCTCCAACCCAGTCGCAGCCGCTGCCAATACCCCGCCTCCGGCCTGGGCACCACCATTTCCTCGCAGGCCTTGGCGATCCCGTAAGCCGGCACCTCCCACTCCGCCGCCAGCTTCGTAATCGGCGACGCCCACACCGCCTCGTGCAGTTCCTCTCGAGAAACCTTTTTCATCAGTCCGACATCCTCGCACGATTCCTTCCCTCCAGTCCAACAGTCCTTCGCCCCTTGCCCTTCGTCCTTTCTCCGTTGGCCTTGAGCCTTTCCCATATCGTTGCCTGTCTCCAAACCGCACTCATTTGCCTCTCAACCCCCTTCATTCTTTGCGTAAAACACCAAAACTAATAGTGACCCTGCATGACAATGCATGACACGAAAACTTCGTTTTGCTGCGCCCGGCTGCGCTCCGCACCCAATCGGCAAAACGTCAGTGCCTGTAAATGCGCCTATTTACGCCCCGGTTCGCCCCCCATCAATAAAACACCCCGGCTTCAACTCCCGCCGCCTCCACCATTTTTCTTTTTGCTGCCTGCGTTTAACGCCGCAGCTCGGTACTCTGCGTCATTATCTTTCATTTGCGTTTGGCGGTGATGCCTTGTCTGCAGTGGCGGTCTAGGGTGATTTCCATGGATCGCCCTGATTTACGGCCATTTCCTTCTGCACATTTGACACGTGATCGCCGATTTTGCTGCCGGCGGTGATTTGCCATAACGTCTTCCTCTCTGCCCGAAGGCCGAGAGTGGTGGCCGCCCATGCCTGGGCCCACCCGGCCTCTATCGACCACGCGCCCCAGCCAGAATCACCCGAACTGGCCCAGGGCTCCCAGCGCACGAAGTCAAAGGCTCGGAACCAGGTGCCTTCGAGATGGGGCAGTTCCTTTGACCGGATTTGAATCCGGCAGAGGTATTCTGCCAACCGATCCGCCATCGCTGTAGTCCGCGGATCTTCGAGCACCGCCGCAGCTTCATGCAGTCCCAGTAATGCAAAACCGCTGACATAGAGTTGGTCACTCACCGGATCTCCGTTCTCCTGCAGCAACGGTGTTTCGGTGGTTCCGTACGCTTCGTTCGATGGAGGCACCCGGAAGTGGGTTGCAGATTTGCCGTGAAAGCGCTCGGGCAGTGCTCCTGTGGCATGCTGGATCGCCAGGAAATCCTCAACGATTCTCACCAGCCAGCTCCGGTGCTCGGGGGTATTCTCCAACTGCACCAGCCAAGCGAGGCAGAGCAACATTCGCCCCCGTTCGATATTGTCATTCCAACGCCACTGATCCGGATACACCTCCATCGTCATACGGATGCCGGTCTTCGTTCGATCTAGGAATTCGCGATGTCCCGTCTGGCGGTAGGCCCACAAGAAACAGGCCCAGTTGTAGGATTCGAAATGCGGGGCGTAATTAACGGTTTCAGCACCGTAATAATGGCGCCAACCGTGTCGTTCCAGTTGCGGCATGTCGATGCGATCACCGCGAAAGCCCAGTTTGCCGGTGGTGCGGAGATTCGCAAAGAGCGCCCGCAGCAACGGCTGATCCCAACGATCGGACCGCAGGCAGGCGGCTGCCAACATCGTGGCAAGCATCGTTCGTGCGTTGTCGTCGCCGTAATTCGCTACGGTCCAGGCTGGAGCCGTGCTGCCCCAACTGATCAACCCGAAGGCCGGGTGATTCGGGTCGCCGCGCCCGCCCTGGCATAAATCGGAGTTGAAATACAGGAAATCCAGGAGGTTGGATGAAACCGTGCGGCTCTGCTGGTTCGCGTTCCTCTCCCAATCCATGGCCAGAACCATCGCCGTCTCAGCCTGGCAATCCGCGCGAATGACGGTGCGCTGCGGTTGGTCTCCCTTCCGCCCGATATTCGATGAGTAGCCTTCCAGGATGCCGAATCGTCCATCACCCGCGGGAATGTCGGCAGGGTTAACGTCCAAAATCTCCTCACCGTTTCGCAGCAGGCCGGCAATCGTTTCTCTGCGGGATTCCGGCACCAGCAGGTGCGAACGGTGATACCAGGCTGCCGCGCGGCTCAAAGCTGTTTGCTCAACTCTTGCCGGCAACTCCTCCTCAGGTCCATACATCGGGCTCACACACGGCTCCCAACGCAAACGAGGCAGACCTTCCCCCGCGAGTTGTTCGAGGATGAAAGCCCACAGGGCTTCCCATTCCCGGGCTGGAGCGAAGCGTCCGGTTCTGAAATCACTCAGCTTTGTGGTCGCCACCAGGATCGGGCCTCCCTGGTGAAGTAACAGCAATGGTTCGGCCGCAGTCGGAATGCCATAGATCGCGTGGTTGTAACCGGCGACCCGGGCGACAACCACTAACGGACGAGTACCGGTGACCGGGAGAACGTGGCACTCATGGGCGACGAGTAGTCGTCCCTTTGGTAACTCGATCCCAAGTTCGTCACTGCTAACCACGAAGCGCTCCCAGGAGGTCTTTCGTGGCGGGTCAAACGACAGGCCGGGTATGGAGTCGCTGAATTCCACATAGAGCCTCAGCCCTTTGGACCGCGCCTCTGCGAAAGACTCCTCCCGGATCGTGAGTAGCTTCTCGGGGTAACTGCCCGCGAGCAGAAGAACCGGTGAATTTGAGGTCGCGGCCGAGATGGCTTGGCCAGGCTCATCGTGGCGATTCACGTGAAATCCTGAGGATTCCATCAGCCGGAACAGATCGTTATTGGGGGGACACGAAACCGTGAAGACTGGTTGTGGTGCGGCCACTGCTGACATCCCCGAGAAAGCGAGCAGCACCAGCAAAGCAGTGCGGCCGATGTAATAAAGAGTCCCGCGAGCGATTAAGTCCAGAGATAGCATTGGTTTGCACCCAGATGAAAGCTGGGCGATCCCGTAAAGGCAAGCTTGAGTAAGCTACCGCGTCCTCAACCGCGGCGACCGGCAGATGGCTTCCTCCCTGACGACACCGACCAGCGTTGTACGATTCCGTGGTTGTGTGCGGGCGCCGACAATGAAACCCTGAGCTGTGCCGATCCTGTTGAAGAACCAGACCTCTGCGCAGTTGCACACCACCCTGGCCCATGCCGGGGTGAGCGCGCACCTGGCACGGAGGATTTTGGCCGCTGTCGTGAAGCGCGGCGAACTGCCCGCGCTGGGCAGCAACCTCACAGCGCGGTTACGGGATCGGTTGCTCACCTTGACAGAGATCCCCCATTTGACGCGGGTCCAGAAAGTCGTTTCGCCGCAGGACGGGTTCACCAAGTATTTGTTTCAAGGTCAGGGGGGCGCACAGTTTGAGGCCGTCCGCATTCCACTCCTCCACCGGCAGGGCGATCTCAAGTATGTGGCTTGTGTGAGTTCCCAGGTCGGCTGCGCCATGGGTTGCGCTTTCTGTGCCACTGGGCGGATGGGTTTCGGTCGTAACCTGGCCGCATGGGAAATCGTGGATCAAGTCGTCAAAATGCAGGCCGATTCGCCGTACCCCATTCGCGGGGTGGTTTTCATGGGAATGGGCGAGCCCCTGCTCAATTACGACGCGGTGATGACTGCCATCCGAATTCTGTCCGAACCGTGCGGGCTGGCTATTGCCGCCAAAGCAATCACGCTCTCCACGGTTGGTATCATCCCCGGCATCCGCCGCTTTACCGCCGAGCGACATGGCGCCCGGCTGGTCGTCTCGCTCACTTCGGCAGACCCCGTCCAACGGCGGGAACTGTTGCCCGTCGAACAGGGGAACCCGACTCTGGACCTCATTCAAGCGCTGCGAGAGTATCACGCTGTTAGTGGGCGAAGGGTCACAGTGGCCTGGACCATGATATCCGGGGTGAATGTGGGCGAAGACGACGCCCAAAGGCTGGCTGACTTGACGCGCGGCCTGCCAATCAAGCTCGACCTGATTGACGTGAACGATCCGTCCGGTCGCTTTCGCCCGCCCTCGAGTGCCGAGTTGAATGCCTTCCGCGATGCGCTCCGCGTAAAGTTGGGCGCGCCCGTAGTCCGGCGTTACAGTGGTGGTCAGGACATTCACGGCGCCTGCGGCATGTTGGCGGGCGGCGGAGCGTAAGGCCGAAACGGGGTATCAGTTCCCTGATGTAAAAGACGTCCTGGATTTGCAGGACAACTCAGGACGCGGAACGTTCTCTTCGGGGTGGCTGGAGCGTGCCGGGCCCGAAAACCGTCCACGCAAGTGCCTAAAATCACAGCAACCCCCGCTGCCGCCATTGCTCCAAGGGGTCACTTCACCACGCCGCACTCGAACACAAACCACTCCGGCTTCAGCCCTGCCAGGGGGCCCTTTAGTTTCTCCAGGTTCGCCGGAGTCGCATGCACTTCCACCCGCAGGACATCCGCGACTTTCAAGAACTCCGCCAGCACCAGCCCCACATTCTCTAAGTGTTTCAGCATGCCGTCCGCCCCGACGTAGGCTTCGCGGCAGAAGACCACATCGCCATTGATCGTGAAATCGTAGAACAAATTTCCCTCCTCCGTGGAGGTTCGCTCCACCATTTGTCGCAGAAACGACTTTGCTTCAGTCATCTGGCCCGGCTTCACTTTGAAGTATGGATGGATGCTCACCACTTTCTCTGGATGTATCATATCCGCCAGATTCAAGCGATCCTCCCCACCTTCGCAAGCCTATTCATTGTCGCTCCAAACACGACGTATTGTTGACCTGAGTCAAAGACTTATAGTTGGGTCGGGGTCAATCTGGGCGCATGCTCCGTGTTCACAGATCCTGGTTGGCCGCAAGGGACCGGACAGTTTGCCTGGCATTCTTTGTTGGGTTTCTGCTGGTTAATGCCGGTGCGCAAAGCACGAATAGCAATCTGATTACCAACACCCCCCCAACCGCGGCCGGGGGAGAGACGAATGCGCCTGCCGAGCCGGTGCGCGACCTGGTGGCGGCGCGATTTCTTACCACGTGCGCCGGTTGCCACAGCCTGACCGGCGCCAAACTCACAGGTCCCGAACTTACTCCGGCCAGCGCCTGGCCTATCGATCAGCTTAAGGCAGGGATCAAGAAGATGGAGGCCAAGGTGGGGCCGCTGAGCGACGACGTGGTCACCGACCTGGCGGTGTTCTTGAAAGAGCAGGACGTGCGAAATCGACTGAAGGTTGAGGGCGAACGCATCGCCGCCCTGTTCATGGCCAAGATGGAGCCGGCCGACCCCGCACTGGGCCGGCGCTTGTTTTTTGGGCAGACGTCGCTGCGGAACGGCGGATTGGCGTGTGCCGCGTGCCACGTTGCGGAAGGGCAGGGGGGGAACCTGGCCGTGCCGCTCAACGGCATCTTCCAAAAAACGGGCGGCGAACTGCCGCTCATTTCCGCGATCGAACAGGCCAAGTTCAAGATCATGGAACCCCATTTCCTGCGGCATCCGGTGACTCGCCAAGAGGCCATGCACCTGGCCAAATACCTCGCCACCCTCGACCCCAATGACACCCGATTGCCTCGGCCCATGTTCGCCAGCATTGGCGCTGCCGCCGCGGCGCTCCTGTTGGTGGGGATGGTGGCCATGCTGAAAACACAACGGGTCAGCCGCACCCGCGACACGCGCCTGCAACGCCGGAGGAAATAATCATGAGCTGGATCCAAGACATTTTTGCGCCGGAAGACCGGACCTGGGAGAGCTTTTACCGCACCCGTTGGAGTTACGACAAAAAGGTGCGCAGCACCCACGGCGTCAATTGCACCGGGTCGTGCAGTTGGGAAATTTACGTCAAGAACGGCATCGTGGTCTGGGAACTGCAAGCCCTGGATTACCCGATCATCGACAAGGCCATTCCACCCTACGAACCCCGCGGGTGCCAGCGCGGTATTTCCTATTCCTGGTATATCTACAGCCCCATCCGGGTGAAATTCCCATACATCCGAGGTGTCCTGCTGGATTTGTGGCGCAAGGCGCGCAGGAAACATCCGGATGACCCGGTGGCGGCCTGGCGGTCGATTGTGACCGACGAAGCCGCCCGGAAGAAATACCAGGCCGCGCGCGGCAAAGGCGGTTTCCGCCGCAGCACCTGGGCCGAAGTCAACGAGTTGATGGCGGCCGCCAACTTGCACACGATCCAACGTTACGGCCCGGACCGTATCGCCGGTTTTTCTCCAATCCCGGCCATGTCGATGATCAGCTACGCCGCCGGGGCGCGGTTTTGCCAGTTGATGGGGGCCGTGTCGCTCTCGTTTTACGATTGGTACTGTGATTTGCCGCCGGCTTCGCCGGAGATTTGGGGGGAGCAAACCGACGTGGCTGAAAGCGCTGATTGGTATCACTCCAAGTTCATCGCCACCGTGGGCTCCAACGTGCTCATGACACGCACGCCCGACGCGCATTTCCTGGTGGAGGCGCGCCACGCCGGCGCCAAAGTCGTGGTGTGCTCGCCCGATTTCAGCCAGACCTCCAAAGTAGCTGACGAGTGGATCCCGCTCCACCAGGGGAGCGACGGCGCGTTCTGGATGGCGGTGGGTCACGTGATTCTCAAAGAGGCCTACGTCGATCGCAAAGTCGACATGTTCCAGGATTACCTGCGGCGCTATACCGATGCCGCGTTCCTGGTCACGCTGAGCCAGCAGGCCGATGGCAGTTTCCGTGCAGGCAGCCTGCTCCGGGCCAGCCAGTTGGAGTCCACCGCCGCGGCGGAGAATGCTGATTGGAAGTATTTCGTCATTGACGAAGCCACCGACGAATTACGCCTCCCCAAAGGAACGGTAGGGCACCGTTGGCAGAAGAAGAAAGGGGAATGGAACCTCAAGCTGGAAGACGTCCACGGCCAGCCGATCCGCCCGCGGCTCGAACTGAATAATCACAGCACCCGAACCGTTCCTCTAAGTGTCCCGGACTTTTCCGAAGGTAACAGCGACCGCGTGCTGCAGCGGCATGTTCCCGTGCGCGAGGTGCAAACTAGCCAGGGACCTGTCCTGGTGACCACCGTCATGGAACTCTACTTCGCGCAATACGGCGTGAACCGGGGTTTTGCGGGCGAATGGCCGAAGGGTTACGAGGATGATTCACAGCCCTTCACCCCCGCTTGGCAGGAGCGTTTCACCGGCGTCAAAGGTTCCGTGGCGGTCACCTTTGCCCGCGAATGGACGCGTACCGCCGAACACACGGGCGGCAAATGCTGTGTGATCATCGGTGCCGGCGTCAATCACTGGTATCATAACAACCTCATCTACCGCTCGGTTATCAACGCGCTGCTCTTCTGTGGATGCGTCGGCAAAAACGGCGGGGGGCTGAATCACTATGTCGGCCAGGAAAAACTCGTGCCGCAAACGTCCTGGGCGCCGATCGCCTTCGGAGCGGACTGGGCGGGACCACCGCGGCAGCAGAACACGCCGTCGTTCCACTATATCCATTCCGACCAATGGCGCTATGACCGGAGCTTCAGTGAAATCTGTCCCGTGGGTGATCAAACCCACCCGATGGCCCACGGTCACACCGCCGACAAACAGGCCCTGGCGGTTCGCCTGGGCTGGATGCCCTGCTATCCGCAGTTCACCCGGCACAATTTCGAACTGGTTCGCGACGCCCAGGCACAGGGCGCCAAAACCGATCAGGAAATCATCGCCTGGACGGTCAAGGCGCTGAAAGAGCGCCGGCTGAAATTCGCGATGGAGGACCCGGACAACCCAGAGTGTTACCCGCGCATTTTCTACATCTGGCGCGGCAACGCCCTGATGTCCTCCGCCAAGGGCCACGAGTATTTCCTCAAGCATTACCTGGGCACACACCATAACTGCATCTCGGATGAAGTCGCGCAGCCGGACGTGAAGGAAGTCACCTGGCACGACAAGGTGGAACTGGGGAAGATGGACCTGATTGTCGATTTGAACTTCCGGATGGATACCTCCGCGCTCTACTCGGACATCGTGCTGCCGGCGGCGACCTACTACGAAAAGAACGATCTCAATTCGACCGACATGCACAGCTTCATCCACCCGCTGCAAGCGGCGGTGCCGCCGTGCTGGGAGTCGAAGAGCGACTGGCAGATCTTCCAGGGCCTGGCAGCGGAAACGGCCCGGTTGGCGCCAAAATATTTCCCCGAACCGGTGAAAGACCTGGTGACCTCGCCGCTCATGCATGACACCCCGGCCGAGATCGCCCAGTTGACCGTGAAAGACTGGGCCAAGGGCGAGTGCGAGCCGATCCCCGGCAAGACCATGCCCAACCTGAAAATTGTTACGCGGGATTACCGGAACCTGTTCAACCAGTTCATCTCCCTGGGGCCGAATTTCCGCAATAACGGCCTGAGCATGCACGGCACACACTTCGATGTAGACGACGCTTACGACGCCTACCTGGCAATGCACAACGTCGAGAAGTGGAACGGCCAGGTCTATCCCAGCCTGCGTGACGACAAAGATGTCTGCGACGCCATTCTGCACTTCGCCGCCGAGACCAACGGCGAGATTGCCTACCGGGCCTATGTGGCAGAATCGATCAAAACCGGCATTGACCATTTGCACCTGGCGGCGGACACCCGGGCGGTGCGCTACACCTTTGAAGACCTGGCCACGCAGCCACGCCGGTCTTTGACTAGTCCGTTCTGGACTGGCATTACCAATGGCTCGCGCACCTACTCGGCCTACTGCCAAAACGTGGAGGAGTTGATTCCGTGGCGAACCCAGACCGGCCGGCAGCATCTCTACCTCGATCACGAAGCCTACGTCGCCTTCGGCGAGCATCTGCCCACCTTCAAACCCCGGGCGGAGCAACGACGGACGCGCGATCTGGAGAAATCGCCGCAAGGGCCCGGCAGCATCGTGCTGAACTACCTCACGCCGCACGGCAAATGGCACATCCACTCTACCTACGGCGACACCCTGCGCATGAAGACCCTCTCGCGCGGCTGCTACCCGGTCTGGATCAATGACAAAGACGCCGACCTGATCGGGTTGGAGGACAACGACTGGATCGAGGTGTATAACGACCATGGCGTCGTCTGCACACGGGCCGTGGTGAGCGCGCGCATTCCCCCCGGCATTTGCCTGTTGTATCACGCCACGGAACGGACCGTAGGTGTGCCGAAGTCCCAGGTGCGCGGCAACCGCCGCGCCGGCGGCCACAACAGCCTTACCCGCACCCGGCTCAAGCCCCTGTTCATGATCGGAGGCTATGCGCAATTCACCTACGCCTTCAACTATTGGGGGCCTCAAGGGGTCAACCGCGACACATTCGTGGTGATCAAGAAAATGAAAAACGTGGTTTGGTAGCCCTACAAGCGAACACCCTATGGATGTAAGAGCACACGTATCCGTCGTCTTCCACCTCGACAAATGCATCGGCTGCCACACGTGCAGCGTCGCGTGCAAGAACGTTTGGACCGATCGGCCCGGCGCCGAATACATGTGGTGGAACAATGTTGAAACCAAGCCCGGCACCGGTTACCCCACCCACTGGGAAAACCAAAACAAGTTCAACGGGGGCTGGAAAGTTCAGGGTGAAAACCAGCTTCAGCTCCGCTGTCAGAACAAAGCCGATGCTTTCCTCAAGCTCTTTTATAATCCCAACCAACCCAACCTGGAGGATTACTACGAGCCGTGGACCTACAAATACGACGACCTGTTCACCGCCAAGGCCGCGGACGATCAACCCACCGCCATCCCGGTCTCCCAGGTCACCGGCCAACCCATCGATATCAAGGCCGGTCCGAACTGGGATGACGACCTTTCGGGTTCGCCCATCTATGCGGAGAACGACCTGAACCTGGATGCGCTCTCTGAAGCCGAGCGCGCGCAGTTGTTCGAGATCGAGCGGCTCACGATGTTTTACCTGCCGCGCATCTGTAACCATTGCGCCAACCCCAGTTGCGTGGCGGCCTGTCCCTCCGGCGCTATCTACAAACGGGGCGAGGATGGCATCGTGCTGATCAACCAGGAGAAATGCCGAGGGTGGCGCGCGTGCGTGGCGGCCTGTCCGTACAAAAAAATCTATTACAACTGGAAGACCGGCAAATCGGAGAAGTGCATTCTTTGTTTCCCGCGGCTCGAGACTGGCCAGCCGCCAGCCTGCTTCCAGTCGTGCGTCGGCCGTATCCGCTACCTGGGCGTGCTGCTCTATGACGCCGAGCGCGTTCCCGATGCCATGCGAGTGGCCGACCGCGCCCTGGTGGAATCGCAGCGGAGCACGTTCCTGGACCCGCACGATCCCAAAGTCGTAGCGGCGGCGCTCAAGAACGGGATCAGCGAGGAGTTTATCGAGTCGGCGCAGAAATCACCGGTTTACCAGTACGTCGTCAAATGGCGGTTGGCCCTGCCGCTGCACCTGGAATACCGCACCATGCCGATGCTGTTTTATGTGCCGCCGCTGCTGCCCATCATCGGCAACAGCGCCAATGGCACTTACGAGCACAGCGCCGATCGGTTTTTTACGTCGCTGGAGAAAGCGCGCCTGCCGGTCAAGTACCTCGCCAGTCTCTTTAGCGCCGGCAACGAGCAGGTGATCGAGGCCGTCATGAAAAAGCTGATGGCGGTCCGCCACTACAAGCGCTGGCAGAGCGTGCGCGACCTTGCCGAGAACGACGTCCAGCGCATCCTCCGCGAGGCGCAAACCACGCCGGAGGAAGTCGAGGAGATCTATCGCATGACCTCGCTGCCCACCCAATACCAGCGCTATGTGCTCCCGCCACTGCAACGGGAGGAAGCCATTCAGTCCACTTGTAGCCCGGAAGCCTGCAAGGGCTGTTCCGGATTCAGCTTAAACCCCGCTCTTGGACCCCGCGCATGAACTCGACCCTCAACGAATCCAAACTCGATACCTGCCTGGACCACCTCGGACGGCTGATGGAGTATCCGCACGCCGGCTTCAACGACTTGGTGGATGTCGGGCAGCGGCTCGTCATCGGCGCCGGACAGGCGCGCTTCCGCGAGTTTGCCGATGGCA
This sequence comes from Verrucomicrobia subdivision 3 bacterium UBA6082, assembly GCA_002428665.1. Taxonomy (GTDB): domain Bacteria; phylum Verrucomicrobiota; class Verrucomicrobiia; order Limisphaerales; family UBA8199; genus UBA6082. Next base: position 19,036 of record DIXK01000066.1, on the reverse strand, counting down.
TCCTGGAGCTCACTCCGGACGAACGCGAGGAACTCTACACCAGCACCTTCGACGTTACGCCGGCGTGCGTGCCGTACCTGGGCATTCATCTGTTTGGCGAGGAGAGTTTCAAGCGCGGCGAGTTTATGGCGGCCTTGAACGCGCGCTTTGCCGCCGCCGGGCGAGATGCCGGAATCGAGTTGCCGGATCACCTCGCCAACGTGCTGCAATACGCCGCCACGGCTGAAGAACGGCGCGAGTTAGTGCAATTCTGCCTGCTCGGCCCGCTCGGCAAAATGATCCGGGCGCTCAACGAGATTAATCCTTACCGCGCCCTTCTGGAAGTCATCCTCGCGACCCTCCAGGAGGCCTATCCCGGCTTGGAAGCGCCGCTCAGCCCGCTGGAACAAATGCAGCGCGGCGGCATCGGCTGCGCGGTAGTGTCCGCTGGATGCGGTTCCTGTGGAAGTGTCGCCGGAGAGCCCGTGACGACCATGCCGCAACCGGTGGCGCAAGTCCCGAACCCGAACCTGACCTGCATCGTATGATGGACGCATTTCTGTTTGTTGGTCTGCCTTACATCGCGCTGGTGGTGTGCGTCGTGGGGTGCATCTGGCGCGCCCGCCAAAATCGGTTCAGCATGTCCGCCCGCTCTTCGCAGTTCCTCGAAGACCGCCAGTTGCTCTTTGGTTCAACGCCCTGGCACATCGGGATCGGTGTGGTCCTGCTGGGCCACATCATCGCCGGGCTTTTGCCCCGGGTTTGGTCCAGCATTCTTACTGTTTCCGGTGCGCTCTTCGTGATTGAGACCGTCGGTGTGGCCTGCTCCATCCTGGCTTTGGTCGGGCTAGGGGTGTTGATCTTCCGCCGGATCACCTCGGCACGGGTCCAAGCCGTGACCACAGGCATGGACCTGGTGGTGGTCGGACTGCTGTTCCTCCAGGTGCTCGTCGGATTGCTCTCCGCGATCAACTACCGTTACGGCTCAGCCTGGAGCACAGGCACGGTGGTGCCCTATTTCTGGGGTCTTGTGACTCTGAACCCGGACATGACCTACGTGACCGGTTTTCCGGTGCTGTTCAAGCTGCACCTGGTCGGTGCCTGGCTGCTCATTCTGTTGGTGCCCTTCACCCGCCTGATGCACGTGCTGGTGGTGCCGGTGCACTATCTCTGGCGCGCGCCGCAATTAGTGATCTGGAGCAACGCGCGCCGGCGCCGTGAGGCCATAGAAGCCACCATCCAGGCCGAGAGCCGGCGCCAGTTTATCAAGGGCGCCGCCGGACTGGCCGGCGCGGGCGGTCTGCTCGCCATCGGCGTTTCGCAAAAGGTAGTCGGGTATTTTCGCGGCCCGGCGGCCGACCTCGAAGCCGAATCGGCCCTGCTGGCCAAAAAGCTGCATCGTCTCCAACAGACAGCGGAGGAGCGGGCGCTCGAACTGGAACGGCAGCGCAACGATATGATCCTGGTGGCCCGCTACGCCGACCTCCAGGACGCCAAGGGCAAATACTTCATCGATTACCAGATGGCGCCCGGGCTGGCCTTTAAAGGCAAGGATGGCTTGCCGCTCTTGATCTCGGCCAAGTGCACCCATCTCGGCTGCACCGTGGCGAGCGACCTGGATGCTCAGGGTCGTGTGCTCTGCCCGTGTCACGTTTCTTATTTCGATGTCGTGACCGGCAAACCCAACGAAGGCGCGCCCGCGAAAAAACCACTACCCCACCTGGCCTGGGCACTGGTCGACGCTACGGGCAAAGTCGTCATCAGCAAGCGCCCCGGTTCGCCGCCGGAGGGCTCGGTGCCGGCCGAGACGCTGCCTCAGCTCAGCCTCTACATCACTAAACCTCCGGCCCGGATCGCTTAACTCTCAACGCCACGCCGATGAAACTTTCCCGCACTCTCGAACAAACGGAAGCCTACCTGGGCGAGCGTTTCCCAGTCGACAAGCTGAACTACGCCTCCATGGTTCAGAAGAAGGAAGTGCCAGTGCATCGCCTTTCCTGGGCCTATTACCTGGGCGGCTTGGCGCTCTTTTTCTTCGCCGTCCAGGTGTTTACCGGTCTCATGCTCCTGTTCTATTATCAGCCGACGGTCAGCGATGCGCACGCCTCGGTGGAATACATCACCGAACATGTGCCGGGCGGCGCCCTGGTGCGCAACATGCACGCCTGGGCCTCCTCGCTCATGATTGCGGCAGTAATGGTCCACCTGCTCACTACCTTCGCCATGAAGGCCTTTGCCCGCCCCCGGGAACTGACGTGGGTAAGTGGCGTGCTGCTGTTCGGTATCACCTTGGGCCTCGGGTTCACCGGCTACCTCCTGCCGTGGCACCAGGTCGCCGTGAACGCCACCAAGATTGGGCTCGAATCGGTTGAACAGATCGGCGCGTATCTCCCCGGCGCTATGGCGGAATGGCCGCGTGCCGTCAAAGAAACCATCCAGGGCGAAGCCACCGTGGGCCAGGCCACCCTCAGCCGCTTTTTCGCCCTCCACGTGATCATACTGCCCCTCGCCATGGTGGGCGTGCTGGGCTTGCACCTGGTCTCCGTCCAACTCCACGGCATGAGCCGCGGTGTGGACGAAGAACCACGGCGACTGGAAAAATTCTTTCCCACCTTTTTCATCAAAGACCTCTCCGTTTGGGGCGTCGCCTTTATGGCGTTGTTTGTGATCGCTCTCTGCGTGCCCTTCGAATCATTTTACGCCTTTCCCCTGTTCGAGCCGTTTGATCCGAACGGATCGACTCCCGACGGTATCAAGCCCGAGTGGTATTTTTACTTCGTTTACTACCCGCTCGAAATCCTGCCTTACTGGGTGATTTTATTGGGATCGGGGGTGGCCGGGATGGTCCTGCTGGCCGCGCCCTGGGTGCTTAAAAATACCACCCGCAAGACCCTGCAGTTGCTGGCCATCCTGGCGGGGATTTACCTGCTGGTGATGACGATTTGCGGCGAACAGATTTACCATCTCTTCAAGAGCTGAGTTTATGACGAGCCTTGCCTGCAAACAGTCTTCGGTGCTGATCGCGACCCTCCTGGGCGGCGCTCTCTGCGCCTCGGCCTATCCCGAATTTCAGAGCTTCGTGGTGCAGCACTCCAAGCGTCCTGTCAACTGCGCCATGTGCCACACGCATGCCGACGGGCCCGAAGGCACCGCACCCGGCCAGATTGGTCGCCTCAACGCGGAGGAGCAGCAGCGCCTCGGTATGGCCCGTGCCGCCTTCACGCCAGGGCAGAATGTCGACAGCCCCATCCTCAACGCTTTCGGCAACCACATCGTCAAGAGCCTTGGCAAACAGAAGTTCATGGAAATCAAGCTCGCCCCGGCCCAGTTGGCGGAGCTCCTGCCGGTTGACAGTGACCTCGACAAAGACGGCATTCCAGATGTTCGCGAATATCTCGACGGAACACACCCGGTGAACCGCCACGACGGGCATCCCTGGCTGCTTTTTAAACACAATTTCCAGAAAAGCCTGCCCCAGATCGTGCTCACGCTGGTGGCCACCGTGGCCGGGCTCTGGGGGTTGGGTCATCTCTTGAGCGGGTTTGCCGCCGCCACCCGCTTGAAGGAAGAGACTGCCGACGAAGCCTAATCCTGCACCTGCCTTTCTATGGCTACTCGTATAACTGATTGGCGTCCGTGGGACGAAGCTTTCTGGACGGCGACCGGCCGTCGTGTGGCGTATCGGAACCTCTGGATCTCCGTCCCGGCGCTTCTCCTGGCCTTTGCCGTGTGGATGGTTTGGAGCGCCGTCGTAGTCAAGCTGAGCGCCATCGGCTTCAAGTTCACGGAGCAGCAGGAGTTTTGGCTCACCGCCCTGCCGGCTCTTACCGGGGCGACCTTGCGCATTTTCTACTCCTTTACTGTGCCGATCTTTGGCGGACGCAACTGGACGGTCATCAGTACCGCTTCTTTGTTGATCCCGGCGTTGGGCATCGGCGTGGCGGTGCAGAATCCGCAAACCCCGTACGGAGTTTTCGTGGTGCTCGCTCTGCTCTGTGGTTTTGGCGGGGCGAACTTCGCGTCGAGCATGGCCAACATTAATTACTTTTTTCCCAAAGAGAAGAAAGGGACGGCATTGGGCGTGAATGCGGGACTGGGTAACCTGGGCGTGAGTGTGATGCAATTCCTCGTTCCTGTGGCCATCGGTACCGCTCTCTTCGGCAGCCTTGGCGGGGCGCCGCAGCAGGCCATCGAGAAAGGTGTCACCCGCCAGATCTGGCTCCAGAACGCCGGCTTCATCTGGGTGCCGATGATCGTGGCGGTCGTCATCGCCGCATGGTTTGGGATGAATAACCTGGATGCCGCAAAAGCCTCCTTTTCCGATCAGGCGGTGGTCTTCAAGCGAAAGCACAACTGGATCATGTGCTGGCTTTACCTCGGCACGTTCGGTTCCTTCATCGGTTATGCTGCCGCGTTTCCCAAATTGTTGAAGTCAACCTTCCCGGACATTGACCCTCTGCAATATGCCTTCCTGGGCCCGCTGGTGGGCGCGCTGGCGCGCCCGGTGGGCGGCTGGGTCTCCGATAAACTCGGTGGCGCACGGGTCACATTCTGGAATTTCCTCGCCATGGTCGCCGCCGTGGGGGCGGTGCTCTATTTCCTCAAGCAACAATCCTTTGCTGGGTTCTTCGCGGCCTTCCTCGTGCTCTTCATCACTACGGGCATCGGCAATGCCTCGACCTTCCGCATGATCCCGCTCATCTTCCTGAACCAAATGCTGGCCCGGGTGCGAGGCCAGGGGGAGGAAGCGGATACCGAAGCGCGCCGCCAGGCTAATAAGGAAGCCAGCGCCATCCTGGGCTTCAGCTCTGCGATTGGCGCCTACGGTGGCTTCATCATTCCCATCGCTTTCGGCAGTGCTATCAAAAACGGCTCCCCGGACACGGCGCTGATCCAATTCCTGGTGTTTTACCTCACCTGCCTCGCGTTGACGTGGTGGTATTACTACCGCAAGAACGCCGAGGCCCCATGCTGAGTTGATTCTATGAATGGCTCCATCATCGATCCCAGAGCGGCGGTGATCCCGGTCATCGGTTCCCGCACGGCAGCCCGCTCCGACGTCGACGCAGGCTCCGACGTCCGGAAGCGCAATACCATCCTCGCTCTCTCCACTACGGCGTTCACCCTCATGTTCGCCGTGTGGCTCATGTTCGGGGTGTTGGGGATTCCCATCCGCAAGGAATTCGGGCTCACCGAGGTTCAGTTTGGCTGGCTCACGGCTATCGCTATCCTCAACGGCTCGATCTGGCGGCTGGCGTTCGGCATTTGGACGGATCGGTTTGGCGGGCGCCTGGTGCTGACGCTGCTGGTCGGGGCCACCGCCATTCCCGCGTTCTTGGTGAGTCGATCTACTTCGTTTAACGAACTGCTCATCTATGCCTTCCTGGTGGGCATGGCCGGCAATGCTTTTTCCGTGGGCATCGCCTGGAACTCGGCCTGGTTTCCCAAAAGCCGGCAGGGCTTTGCCTTGGGCGTGTTTGGCGCGGGTAACGTTGGCGCATCCGTCACCAAGTTCATCGGTCCGTTGCTGATCGTGCTGGTTCCCGCCGCTGGGTGGTTTGGGGGGATCATCCCGGGCGGTTGGCGGTTCGTGCCCTTCCTCTACGCCATTTTCTGCGTTGTCATGGCCGCTGCCATCTGGTTCCTCTGCCCGGCTCACGATCACAAGCCTGGCGCCGGACGTCCCCTCGCTGACCTGTTGCGCCCGTTGGGCCAGGTCCGTGTCTGGCGGTTCAGCCTGTATTACGTCGTGGTCTTTGGCGCCTATGTTGCCCTGAGCGTGTGGTTGCCGAAGTATTACGTTGATGTGTTCGGCATGCCGCTGACGAAAGCCGCCCTGCTCACCGCACTGTTCATCTTCCCTGCCAGCCTCCTGCGGCCCTTGGGTGGGTGGCTGTCGGACCAGTTTGGCGCCCGGCGCATCATGTACTGGGTATTCGGCAGCATGCTATTGGCCCTCCTGCTGCTCTCGGCGCCGAGCGGGCACATCGTCCTCTACGTGCCCGAAAAGTACGCGGCCTCGGGCCAGATCGAAACCATGCGCTTCGTCATGGGGCCCACGCTCTTCACCGTCCTCGTCTTCATTGTCGGCTGCGGCATGGGCATCGGCAAAGCCGCCGTTTATAAATATATTCCCGAATATTTCCCGCGTGATGTCGGGGCCGTGGGCGGATTGGTCGGGTTGCTGGGAGCCCTCGGCGGTTTCTTCCTGCCGCCTCTGTTCGCCTATGCCAATAAGGTCACCGGCATTCCGCAGGTCACTTTTTTCATCCTGCTGCTGATCACCGTCGCCAGTTTCGCCTGGCTGCACTGGGTTGTCTGGCGTCTGCTCCACAACGCATCGCCGCACTTGAAGAACCAGTTTGAAATGAAGAAAGTAGGTTCATGATGCGCGTTGAGAAACTGTTCATTTCGCCCGGCCACAACTTCTTTGGCCACTCCGGCGGCCCTGCCGGGACCCATCCCACGTTGCCGGTGTCCGAGATCGAATGTGTTCCCGGGCACGGCATCACCGGTGATCGGTTTTTCGACTTCAAGGAAAACTACAAGGGCCAGATCACCTTTTTCTCCGCGAAGGTATTTGAGGACATGAGGGTTGCTCTGGGCTTGCCCGAGGGCAGTTGCCCCGGTGCCACCCGGCGGAATGTGATCGTTTCCGGCGCGGGCCTCAACGCCTTGATCGGCCAGCAATTCGAGATCCAGGGTGTGCGGTTTGACGGCGTCGAGGAGTGTCGTCCGTGCTACTGGATGAATCACGCCTACCGGGACGAGCGGGCCGAGCAGTGGCTCGCCGGCAACGGCGGATTGCGCGCCCGCATCCTCACCCACGGTTTTCTGCGCGCCGGATAAACACTGTGCTTATGGACTTCAGCGCGGTCATCCTGGCGGGCGGCGGTTCCACCCGGATGGGGTGCGACAAGAAGTGGCTCGAATACCACGGCCTCCCTTTGATCCAGCGGCAGGTCGAAACTCTCCGTGCGTGCAGTGCCCGGGAAGTCTTCATTTCCGCAAACCACCCGGGCGGCCTCGGCCAATTCGGTTGCCCGCTTGTGGTCGACAATTTTAGCGGGTGCGGTCCCCTGGGCGGCATTGAAAGTGCCCTCGCCGTCGCCGGCTCCGAGCTTCTCCTGGTTCTCGCCGTCGATATGCCACGGATCACCGCGCGCACTCTCCGCAAGCTCGTCTGGCGCTGTGAGTGCGGCTGCGGTGTACTGCCCGTCTCCGAGTTTCACCCCCAGCCGCTCGCCGCCGTTTATCCCCGGCAATCCCACCACGCCATACTCCAATTCCTTGGTGACGGCGTCCGTAGCGCCACGGCCTTCGCCGAGATCTGTGTCGAACTCGGGCTGATGCACCGATGGGCCATTCCACCCAGCCTCAACCTCGAGTTTGCCAATTGGAACACGCCCGAGGATGTCACCGGCAGCCAGCCACGAGCGTCGCGCCGAGGTCACTCTCCTGCCCGGAACGTGTGACCGCTCGGACGAATCCGGTTAGATCCGCGTTTAATCGGGACTCAGTCGTGCGAGGGGGCTTCCAGGAGACGGGGTTTGAGCTCGTGCGACGGCAGCCAAATGCGGAAGGTAGTGCCGTGGCCGAGTTGGCTTTCGAGTTCGATTCGACCCCCGTGGGCCCGCACGATCCGCTGCACGATCATCAGGCCCAGGCCTGAGCCTTTTTTCTTCGTGGTATAGAAGGGTTCGAAAATACGGTTCACCTGGTCTTGCGGAATGCCGGTGCCGGTGTCACTCACGCTCACCCATGCGCCCTCGGCGTTCTCCCCCGTCTGCAACGTCAACGTGCCGTCCCGGGTCATGGATTGCATGGCGTTCTTGATCAGGTTCACCAGCACCTGCTGCACTTGGTTGGCATCGATCGGGATCAGCGTCATTTGCCGGGCGAGGTGCGTTTTCACGTGGAGCTCTCGGTTCTGCAGCTCCGGTTCAAGCAGTTCCAGGGTTTTTAAGACCACCGTGTTGAGCGAAGCCGGCTTGAACTGGGGCGGGGTCGGGCGGATCGCCTGGAGGAATTGGGTGACGATGTAGTCGAGCCGGTTGATTTCGCCCTTGGCCACCCCCAGATACTGGTCCAGCTTTCGGGCAATGTCCCGGGTCTCCGCGGGCATGGCGGCGGTCGTTGCCTGGCGGCTGCGGGAGGCTGCGGTGGCTCGCGAGCGCGGCTCCGGGGTGTCGATGCTCCGCAGTTTCTTCAACTCCCGTTCCATGAGCTGCAGGTGAATGTGCAGCGCGTTCAGCGGATTTCCAATCTCGTGGGCGACACTGGCTGCCAGCAGCGTGAGCGCCTGGATGCGCTCGCTCTCGATCGCTTCGAACGTTTGCTGGCGCGCTTCCGTGGCGTCGTGCAGAATCAGGGCCACCCCGTTGCTCCCGGCGGTCTGCCCATCCAGCGGCGCCGCGTAGAGGCGGATAAACCGGGGCAGCGGATACTGAATCTCAAACTCGTGCCGCACGATGCCGGGTCCACCGGCGATGTCTATCCGCACAATCTTCTGCCATTCGAGTTGGGGGATGAAGCGGGTGATGACCTCGCCTTCGACGTCGCTGTGCAGGCCCAGCAGGCGGGTCGCTGCCTGGTTGAAATAGAGCACCCGGCCATTCTCATCGATCACCAGCACTCCGTCATCGATGGTGTTGAAGAGCGTCTCGAGAAACGTGCGCTCGCGCGCGAGGCGCTGCACGACCGTTTGAAGACCTTCGGCGTCCAGGCGGCCGATCCGCCCGAGGACTTTGTCCAGGAAGCTCGATTTCGCCGGCATTTAGAACCACTTCCTTCTGCGGAAGTACCAATATGTTGCCGCGGTGGACAGCACCGTCACCACTCCCGCCACCAGGTATCCGTGCTGCCATTTTACCTCCGGCATCGACTCGAAATTCATGCCGTACCACGTGCCGACCATCATCAAGGGGGTGGTGATGACCGTGATCATGGTCAGCAGTTTCACCACTTCACCAGTCTGATTCGACGACATGTTGAGATACACCTGCAGGATGCCCGTCAGGGAATCGGTGTAGCTCTGGGCCAGTTCCGAAATCTGGAAGAGGCCGTCGTAGACGTCGCGATAATAGGGCACCATGTGGGCCCGGATCAGCTTAAACTCGCCCCGGGCGAACCGCGCCAGCACTTCCCGTTGCGGGCCGATGATTTGGCGGAGGTTCATGACCTCTTTCTTGACCTGCAGGATCCGGTTCAGGGTTCCTTTGGTTGGCGTCTGCAGGGCCTGCTGCTCCAGATCGGCGATCTCCAGCGACAGTTCGTCGAGTGCCGGCTTATAGTTCTCAACTATCGAATCCAGCAGGTTGTAGGCCACCCGGTCCGGCGCCCGCGCGATGTGCACGTTACTCTTGACCGCCTGTTCTTCGGCGAGGTTAACCCCGCGGTTCGGCCCCTCGTGGAAGGTCACCAGGAAGTTCTTGCCTAGGAAGAAATTCAGCTCGTTGGTGGCAAACACGCCATCCTTGCGACTGTAATCCACCGCATGGATCACGATGAACAGGTAGGGGGTGTAGCGCTCCTCTTCTTTGGGCGTGTATTCTTCCACCTTCGGGGACGGGCTTACCATCACGCAGTCTTCGATCGACAGCGGGTGAAAATGGAACACGTCCTCCAGCACGAACTTGGTTTCCTCCGGGGTGGGACTCTCCAAATCCACCCACAGGAAGAGGTTGGTATCCGTCAGCAACGTCGGCATTAAGAACATCTCAATGTTCTTGCTGTGCAGCCGACCCTGCGTTGTAAACACGAGCGAGCGAATCATGCCGTTGCTGGGCGGAAACCGCCGCCCCGGATTGATTTCAAGCTTAGGCGGGCTAACCGTTAAGGCAAGAGCGATTCCGCAACTGTCCTGGCGCCAAACCAGGCGCAACCCAGGGGGCAAAAATGAAAACACCGCAGCACGACCGCCATCCTGGCTGACCGCGGGCAGGCTCAGCCTCCGAAGGCATCAAGACTTTTCATGCGGCGCATTTCCAGGGATTCGTAATGGGCATGAAACTGCTTCAGACGGAAGGGAATAATCCCGAGCAGCAGGACGCCAAAGAGGAGCAGGGGGAACGTGACGGCGTAGGGTTGGCCCAGCAGCAGGGCCAAGGCGCCGGCGAGCAGGGTGGCGAGTCCCAGGAGAATCAGGAGTTGACTGGTGCGGGTGACAAAGGTGCGGGCCTTGCCTTTGGCGGCGAGCGCGGCGAGCAAGCTGGCCAGGCAACCCAGGAGAGCGCCCGCACCGCCACCGATCCATCCGGAGGCTTGGTTGGACCACCAGGGCTGGGTGAGCGGGCCTCCCGCTCGGAAGGTCGCGCCGAGTTCAACCAGTCGGAGGTTGCGCAGCAGGACTTCACCCGCTCCGGGCAGGTGCAGATTCATCACGAGCTTCACGGGCGGTTGGGTCGCGCCGGACCGGTGAAACGGCAGGCTGAAATCCCGCCAGTCGGATTGGCCGGTGATCTTGGCCATGTCCCCGGCGTCGCCCAGGGTGCGGCTGAAATAGGCGCTGGGGGGCTGGCCGTCCGTACCGGGAAAATGGTTCCACAGCTCGAGGTAACCGTCGCCACGCACATCCTGGTATTTGACCTGGCCTTTTACGGCGTAGACCATGGAGGTGACACCGGGGTTTTCCAGGGTGAAGATGGAGGCTAGGACCGGGGTATCGTGGGGGTTCGAGATCTTGAGCGCCTTGGCGCCATCAGGCTCCACCCGCCATTCCAGCGGTTGGGCGGCACCAGCTGCAAGTGCCTTCGGGTCAAATGTTTTGATCACCAGTTCGGCCGCCAGGCCCAGGGCGGGGAACGCGAATAGAGTCAGGCAAATGAGGCGTTTCATGAGGATCCTTTCGGTTCAGACAGGTATGTTTCCAAGAGGTATTTGAAGGTGGCGGCATCGAGGTTCCCGGCGGCATATTGCGTCCGGAGCACCCTTTCGTAGGCGCTTTCGATCCGATGGCTGTCGAGCACCTTGATCTTTTCGATGACGCGGTCGAGACGGAGGCGCAGGGTGGGGTAACTGACCCCGTAGGTCTGGGCGAGGTCTTTGAGGGAACCGGACAACAGAACGAACCGCTTGATAAAGGCCAGGTCCTCGTCATCCAATCCTTCAAACCATTCCTGTCGGCTGCCGCTGGGTTTCATTTTATTCAATTCTATTTTCATTTTAAACTAAATAAAACGAAAGTGCAAATAAATTATATGAAACTTTGGCATCCCTACCCAGATGGTATCGAGCGTGTGTGAACTCCGCCGGGAGTCGGGAGGACGTTCCCAATCAGGCCGTCAAGGGGGCAGGCTGCTGCTTCCAGCACTTCCAAGGGGCTGCGGACGCTCAGGCTCTCCGCGTGCAAATAGCCCATCGTCGTTTCCAACGAGACGTGACCCATCGCCGCCTGAATCGCTCGCGGGTTCACTCCGCGCTCAAGACAGTGCGTCGCGTATCCGTGCCGCAGTTCATGCGGTAGGACGCAGATGCCCAACTGTCGACAGGCATACTTCACGGCGCGTTGCACGTTGGCTTCGTGCCTTCGATACCGAACCAGGACACCGGTTCGCGGATGACGGCAGATGTTGTGCGCCGGAAAGAGCCAGGCCCACATCCAGTTGAACTGAAACTCCGGGTACTTCTTGCTCAGTCCCTCGGGCATTGCCAAGGGGGTCCCGGTGCGCTGGTCCTCCTCCCAGATGGCCCGGGCATGCTGCAACTGTTGTGTGATCTCGGGGATCAACGAAACGGGCCAAACTACGACGCGATCTTTCCCGCCTTTGGCGCCGCGGATGCAGACCATGGAACGTCGAAGGTCGACATCCTTGATCCGGAGGTTTAAGGGCTCGGAGACCCGCAGCCGTAGAGCATCCGGGCGATGAGATTGGTGGGATAGCCGCCCCAGTTACGGATGGTTTTCAGAACAGGCCCGGTTGGACGAGGACTGTCCAACCTACGGCAATAATGGTAGGATTTTTTCTCTTTAATCAACGAACCGCTGGTCGTAGATTACGCACCAGTTCGGTTTATTATGAACAGGTTGCGAACTGGAGGCCGGTCAGGTTCGGGCGTTGTGATCAACGAACCAGGAAACGCCTGCTTTCGAGAACCATCGTTGTCGTCAAAGGACTTGCGTCGGTCCCAAGGAATCCACCCCCTGAAAGTGATCAACGACTGCCAGTCGTTGATTAAACGTTGGGCAACGGTGGTGTTGTTACTGCAATGAGCAGCTTGTTTACAGCCCGTGCTGGTGTGGCGGTGTTTGGCGGCGGCTCGTTCTGTCGCGCCGATTGGCCGCTGGGCAAGGTGGCACTGGACGCACAGGCCCTCACGGTAGATGCGCTATTTCGTTGTTACCGTCTCCCCCTTACGGACATCGACGCCCTGCGGCCAGGGTTGCTGGCAGTCCAGGTTGAGCACCATTCACAGGGCATTCCGCCGAGAATCAGGATTTGGGGGTTACGGCTCTTTGGGCGGCTTCGCCAGGCTATCGATCAGCACCGTTTGCCCGTAGCTTTGAAGACATGAAACCACAGCCGAACTGCGTGCAGGCGACGCCGGATTGCGTCTGCGTGTTTTTCCTTAGCCGGGGGTTCGGCGCGCCTGACGCAGAGCGTTCGGCAACATACGCATGAACGCTCCCCCCACGGTATCGCCCAGCAGTGCACAGCGCTCGCCGTTGGCGCTTCAACTGGCAATGGCGGCGCTCTGGTTGCTGATCGCCATCAATTTTGTCTGTTTCGTTTGTTCAATCGGTGCGGCGCTGTCCACATCCAAGAGCGAGGGTTTGCTGTGGGGGAGCATTGCATTCGTGCTGATTTTCGTCGCTGGCGCCGTTGCCCTTCTTGCATTGCCTGCGGTCATCAATTGCCGGCAGGTTGCCTGGCCCCGCTTTGCTCTTGCGCTAGGCTTTACACCACTCCCAGTGATGGCAGCGGTCGCTCAAGTGATACGATGGCTTCGCACGTGCTTATGAGGACTCGGCCGAACTTGGCTGCTGCAATGGACGCGCCGACGCGAGTCTGTTTGCGTTGGTTGCGTTCTGGGCGCCGCGCCAGTGAGCCCGCACGTTAAGCCATTATGGACACGCATCGCCAAAGCAACGGCTTGCAGACCTTCCTTGAGCACTACGGGTTCTTGGTCACAGCCCTCTCCGCTGTTTTTGCTTCGCAGCTTCTCAGCTTCTTCTCGCGGCTCACTGGCGCACCCTGGATCTGGTGCTATGCGGTGGGGCTATTGCTTGCAGGAGTAGGAGCTACCCTGGTTTTTTACTCCAAACTTCCACTTTACCGGCAGCGGCGTTTCTTCACTTTCGGCAGCCGTGCATTGCCAGAGAGCAGACGGCTCTTCTACCGGTGGGGCTATCGTTGCGCCATCTTAGCTGTCGCGCTGCTGTTGTGCTTGTTCTTGTCAAGACCATGAAACTGTGGCTTAACCACCGCAGGCAGCCGACCCCGCGTTTTCGCTCTGTGTGCATATCACGCCAGCGGCGCGGGGCCGCTGCTGCGAAGCGTTGGCCGGAAAACATCATGCGCTTAATAGTAGCAATGTGCGTCTTTGTAACCGGCTGCGTGGCGCAAGCAGCCGTCATTGTGCCGACACCCGCGCCACTGAGCATCTCGGTCTCGCTTCCTGCAGAAGGATCTTTTGGTGCCTCGAATGAAACGCGCAGGCTAAGCTTCCGCGCATCACCCCCACTTTTTCACGTGGTCGTTGCCAACACCTCCAGCAGCGATATAAGGCTGTGGAAAGAAGATTGTTCCTGGGGCTACGGCGCGCTGTCGTTCAGCTTCCGGGATTCCGGTGGGAACGAGTGGGTGGCCAGGAAGAAGCCTCGAGCATGGCGCAGCAACTATCCAAGGTGGTGGCTTCTTAAGCCGAATGAGACCCTGATCATTGATGTTCGCTTTGCCGAAAGCAGCGTGTGGGACGGCTTCAAGCGCCCTGCCAAAGACTCCAACCTGAAATTGGCCGTCACAGCGATGTTCGAGATCGCGTCCGATGAAAACAGCAGAGAGCATCAGACTTGGACCGGCAAAATTGTCTCGAAGCCGATCGAAGTCACGTTTCATGACTGACCAAGCGGCCAACCCCAAAGGGTGTATTGCTGCGGAGCGCAGTGGAGCCAGCAAATACACCCTTAGTTGAACAAGCCTGGTGTGCCGCGACTGACTGGTGTCTATATGGCGCTTGTGTTGGAGCGGAGAGTTCCGGTTTGGAGAGGTTTTACTCCAAATACCACTGAGAACTGGCGAAGTGCCGGTGCTCTGCTCCCGGGAGCGCGACTCTCAGAGTAGCCGATGACGCTGCTCCGGGTTCGCCAGTGATGTGTTTTGGTGAACCGAGTGCCCGCTGGCCGGTGCGGCGTACAAGCGTTGCGTTCCTGTGGACTGGATTTGTGTTTGCCCAGGTGTCTCATGCGGCCAGGGAGGTGGAAGGTTCGCGGTGTGTGAGGGCGGGTGGACCGCGCTCGCGGTAACCCGGCCTCAGGGAGAAAACCAACTGCGTGGGCTCACCGCACCGCGGCCATCCCGCAGGGATGCCAGCGATTAGCCAGGGGTTAAGCGCAGCGACACCCCTGGTCACGGGCGAGAGAGAAGGCCCGACCCCGCCCGGGGTCGCAGCGGTGGTTCGATGCGTCTGGGAAGGTTTGGTACGCCGCCATCCCTCCGGGATGTGGATGGGTTGGGGGTGTTGACCCGGTGGTGTCGCTCGTGCCTCGCTCAACCACCGGCTAATCACTGTGAACCCTCCGGGTTCGGCAACGGCGAGCCCGACCGAAGTCCTGAAGGGACGTTGCAGCGCAAGCCCAGGGCGAGTGAAACGTCGCCCTGGCGTACCGGGTCCAAATTGATTTCCCCTTTTTTCCTTTCCGTTCCGGCGCGTGGAGTTCGCGCCGGAACGGAAAGGAAAAAAGGTGAAGGTGGGGTGGCCGTTTACCCAGGGTAGGCCCGAACACGGGCCAACCCTTCGCTGAATGATCCAATCCTTTCAGGATTGTGTCCCTCGGGCTCCGTTAAGTGTCCGCGCTTCCGCGTGTTGGTAGGTGGGTGACACCTGACAGGATGGACACCGCACCAAGCCCCCGGATCGATCATACTTCAACCGGCGATACCCCAGATTCATTCAACCACAGAGCGCACCAAGAGCGCAGAGAATCAAAACTGACAAAAAACCTTGGCGTCTTTGCGTCTTAGCGTGAACCACATCGGGGTGGCCGTTTACTCAGGGTAGGGTCGGAGACACCGTTGCTGGGCTTGGACGAGTTCATTCGCCGCCTGCGTCTGCATTTCCTGCCGGCGCGTTTCGTCAAGATCCGGCACTACGGACTGCTGGCCAACCGCGGACGGCAAACGCGGCTGCGCCGCGCGCGGACGTTGCTGGGGGCTGGGGCGCCCGAGGCGCCCCAGCCGGAACCGCGCTCGCTGCCCCGGTGCCCGCACTGCGGGAGGGCGGCGTTGTTCCTGGTGCGGGTGGTGCCGCCGCTGCGGTTCAAAGCCGCGCCGCCGATAACCGACACCTCATGAGCCGCAGCCCCCACCCACCGCCGCAGACCAGAGCCCGCAAGCCGAACCGCCGTTCGGTGGGGCGACCGATTTTGTTTGCCAACGGAAAAAAGCGGGCGCAGCTTGTTTTTCATGCGCAGGACGACGCAATGGGGAGTGCCCGCGGGACCCGAGGCCCGGAAATTCGGCCGCACGGCGCTGGGGTTTGGGCCCGCCGACAGCCTGCACGCGCCGCCAGTTCGCACGCGCGGGGGAACTCCGCTCGATACTTTCCACTGTAGTTCGGGCGTCGCGGGCTCAGCGGCTCAGTTCAATGAGAGTGTATCCGCCATGCCCGACCACCCCACACGAACCTTCGTACGGCCTCCGCATCCGGGCACGGCGGATACACTCCTTTTACGTTAGGCGGAAACCAGGCAGCACAATGGATTCAGCGCAGATTAAGAGTTGCGGACCCTCCTCGACTTTAGCTTTGTTCTGGCTGTTGGCCGGAATGGTCGCGTTTGGAGCCCTCATTGTTGCCGCCGATTCCGGTGGGTGGTTGGACATCCTTGGTTGGAGGAAATCACCGGGCGTGGTCCTAGTTGGCGGGTTGTTCCTTCTGACGTTCATATTGTTGAGGCTGCGGTTCGCGGTTTGTCGCACTCTGTGTGTTGTAGCACTATTCGGGAGTTCAATCGTGATAGGTGATAGGACGTGGCTGATTTCTGACATCGTGCGGTTGCCGGTTTGGTTTTGGTTGTTGGCTGCCATGTCAGGGCCGCTTATTGGGGTGTTTTTCGTCTATCAGATGCGGGTCGCACTGGCATTGCAGGCTGCATTCGCAGTGCTGGGCGGGTACATTCAAGCGGTGCATATGTACAATGCACTGCATCCGGGTGAGCACATGGGATTTTTTGGCCCTAGTTGGATATCATGAACAGTGTTGCATTGCCGAACATTCAGTGGAGCGGACGGCGAGTTCGCCCTGGTTTCAGGCCTTGCGTTCTGGGCCGCCGCCGCTCACCTTTTCGTTCGGCGTGAGAGATCGCAGCTATGAAATGCTCCAAATGCAGCAACGAGATGGTCGAAGGTAGTGTGCATATTGGCGGAGGGGTTCGCACCCTATTCACCGGCGGCATCAATCTGGGGAATCTAACGTTCAAAGCTCCGCAGTGGAGAGAGCACGTTATTCAGGAGACGTCAGATGTTTGGCCCGCACATTATTGTGACAACTGCGGGGCTGTCACTATCGAGACCACTCGGCGTGGGCTTTCGACATTGGCGACATGAACATCTTATCACCGAACCAGGTCACTGCACCGAACTGCCGCCGAACGTTGGAGTTTGGATGCGCCGGATTCCTCGCACGCCGCCTTCGCTGGCAGCGCCCGTTCCAGGCGGCAGTCGGTGAGTTCTGGCGTTCGACAAGAGTATGACGCGCTACTTGCCAACGTTGAGAGGGTGGCTGGCACTGCTACTTCCGGTTGTCGCCGGTTTCGTGTTGTTGGCGACATTTCCAGCCCGCTTCATCGAGTCTGGGGTTGGCACTTGGATTCAGGAACCTGTTGCACCATTGGCGTGGGTTCTCAGTGGAGTGTTTATTGTCTCGTGTGTCGGAGCATGCCTTGAAGCATTTAGACGCGGCTCGCGAATCGATCGAACCGTTCTCATCCTTGCCGTCCTTCTGACCTTCTCGTTGATTTACCAGTTTTTTGCGTTCATGATCCTGAAGGTGAGACCGACACCAATATGAGCGGGGCATTGTCGAACCATCGCAGTGGAGTGGACGCGCCAGTTGCCCGTCTGTTTGCAGTTGGACGCCAAGGACGGCGCGCCACTCACCGCGGTCGTTCGGGTGGGACATGAAATACGTCGCTATAGCCATCGCAGTGTTCTTTGCCATAGCGGCCTGGGGTATCATAAAATTCTCGCCGATATTCCTAAACTCTAAGATCGAGCGCATCCATGAGAAGAACCTGCCGAAGATCTTTATCGAGAAAAGGGGCCTCGTATATTGTCGCATGAAGGCGGATGACTTCCGATTCCAACTGCCGCCCGGCTCAACCGCGGCAAACCCCGTGCTCGCCTCTGGTGGATTTGATACTGTGAAGGGCACCGTTGAGGCTCGTTTTCAGGGCACCAATCAGATGACAGCAAGCGATTATGAACAGTGGTTAGCAGGGAAGGTGCAGGTCGGAGGCTGGGTCACTGCCCAACCCACAACACAGGGGCTCCTGATCAAGTTCGATTACTTTGGCGACAAATGACTCCCGACCACGAGGACCCGAACCACAGCATTGAGCCGACGGAAGCCAGCCGTTCAGTTCACTCACAGATTGTTGCTCAGCGGCGGCTGGCTTCCGCGGCTCATGCTGATCGTTCGGCAACGGTGGTGTTGTAACTCCAATGAGCAGCTTGTTTACAGCCCGTGCTGGGGTGGCGGTGTTTGGCGGCGGCTCGTTCTAGCCGTATGAGCGCTCCCACCTTCAAAGAACTCAACGAGAGCATCTACGATGCGCTTGATGCTATTCGGAAGAGGCCCGCGATGTATATTCCCGAACCATCCATTAAGCAGCTTCGTGCGTTCCTCGACGGCTATCTCGGTGGCCTTGGTCGGCTCAGGCATACTCTGCGAGACGAGGGGGATCTGCGCAGGTTCAATGAGTGGGTTGCACGTCGCCTAGGCTTTGCCGAGCCTACCCCCGGATGGTGTAACATGATCCTGAGCAGGTGCGAGAATGACGCAGATGCGTTTGACCGCTTCTTCATGCTGTTGGATGAATTCAAGAAGGAGCGGAAATGAGCCTCTCCGCGGCTAACAAGCGCCCTGGAGTGGACGCGGGATGGCGCGTCCTGTTTGCATTTTCACGCCCTTGGTCCCGCGCCACTCAGGCCGAGCGTTCGGCGCAAACATCTCAAATATGAAGACCCAAAGCTCGATCTGCTTGCTTCTCTTGGCGATGGCTGTGGGAGGCTGTTCTTCCCCTTCCAACAAACCTGATGCACGTCAGGCATCCCCGAAACTGGACGAGTCGATAACCAGTGGCGCTGCTTTCACCAACAGCCTGCCGTTTAGCCAAGCCGAGTTCATCGACGCAGCTTCGGCGTTCATCCGGGAAGCGGCCCGGGAGGTCAAAGCGGGGGGCTACGCGGTGATTTTCACAGACATTGGACCAGAGAGTATGGAGCAGCAACTCCCCGATGCTTTTCAAGAACTCGCCCGCAAATCCAGCGGAGGAGGCGTTCAGGTGCGTGGCTACAGCCGCATGAATGAGGACGGCAAGACGCTCCGAGACAAGCAGACGGGAGAAAGGGGTGTGATGCTGGCCGTGCATGGCTTTGCAAAGAAGGCGGAGGGCAATTTCTTGGTTTTCGGAGTATGGAACGAGTCACCACCGTCGCCAGATGTCACATTTCACTACGTTCTGCATACGATGGTTAATAAGGGCGGAGTATGGAAAGCTCAGTAGCAACGCCGAACAAGCGCGGTGGAGTGGATGCCGGATTGCCGCTTCTGTTTGCATTCAAGCGTCGCTGGCCCGGCACCACTCACCGCGATCGTTCGCTCACATCGCGTGAATAAG
>DIXK01000101.1:4808-30493 GCA_002428665.1 Verrucomicrobia subdivision 3 bacterium UBA6082 | reverse complement strand
CCCGCATTCGTCAATACCCCATACAAACTCTTGCCCCCGCTCCCCGTGATCCGCAACAGCCCATCACTTGCGACAGTAATTCTGGCTGTGCCAGGAATGGTTCCACCGCTCCAATTGAGCCGCCCAGACAGGTTGTTGGTGCCGGCCCAAGTGCCCCCGGTGAAATTAAGAACGCCATTGCCACCAACCTCACATCGACCATTTAGTATGAGGGTGTTTCCATTGATCTGGAATGTTTGCGTGCCGGTGCCACTGCCGACACGCAGACCGGTGATGCTGGCGCTCGCATTCAGAGTCACGGCATAGGTGCCGGGCATGGTGATTTCGGCTACATCGTTGGCTCCCGGCACCTGGTTAGGACTCCAATTCGCGGCCAAGGACCAGTTGCCTCCGTTAACATTCGTCCAAATAACACTGGCAGCCTCGACTCCAGGGGCCCAAGTCAGCACCAACCCGAGGACAACACCCGTTAGTGCGCCCCAATCTCGGACCAGCGACCGCAGTCCATGAGACCTCATGACGGACGGTGAAGGGGTGGGTGTGTGTGGCTGGCAGATGTTCAGCGTTGAACAAATGTCAGTCCCTTTGAAGAACTGACAAACCCGGGCCATAAGAAGGACAGTTTTTGCTTGTTAGGCAGCTTAGTTCCGGTGACAGTCGATACTTACCACGAAGCCCGCCGGGAATCAATTCAAAACGACGATCTGGATTAACGCGCCTCAGTTAAGAGTGAGTCCGCCCCGCCGCGTGGAGGGCACGCGGGCTACAACCGGAGACTACCTTCCCCATCCTGTAAGCCAGGTAACCCTACCCGGCGTCCGGAAGCCCAAACCAGCAGCCCTAAACGAGCTTCACCGGACCCGGACCTCCAAGCGGTAAAAGCGCGCCAGATGAGCCGAGTTGGGATCTTGGATCAAAACTCGGGAGGCATTCGTGGACCAGAGGGCGTCAATAACGGGGGACCATTGTGGCGGAGCCGCACTGGAAGCCGCCCACAACGTGTAACTGCAGTCAGGGTAATAGTCTGCAGCCAAGTGAACTCCTTCGTGATCGAGCCCGACCAACGTGAGATGGGGGAGGCGAACTGCAGCAGCAGCAGCCGCGCCGAAAAGATCGACTCGCCCCCACCCATACCACTCATCCCAACCCGCGGGACCTCTGTCGACGGCCGTCTGTTTGAGTATCGCAATAACTTCATCCGCGCTTAGCAGAGGGTTGATCCCCATGATCTGCGCCACCACACCCGAGAAGACCGGCGCGGCATAACTGGTGCCTGTGCCGTATCCGTAGCTGGCGCCGGTCGTCGTCGAAAACACCGACCATCCTGGAGCGGCGAAATCAACGTGAAGGCCGGATCGGGACAACATGCGATCGGCGCTGTCGGTCATCGAAACGCAGAAAATGGCTGGTTGGTTGGTGGCATAGGCGGGCACATCGGAATTGCCACCAGCCATGACGAGCACCCCTCGAGCTTGCTCTTTGAGGTAGTTCGCGGCGGCGTTGAGCGTGTCGCTATCGCCTCCGGTCCAACTGATGTTCACCACCCGAACACCATGGTCTGCCGCCCAGATAACCGCTTTATACATGTCGCTCAGCGATCCCTCGATATTGATCGGCACAAGCCTGGAGTGGGCAATGCCAGCAACCCCGGTGGCGTTGTTCACGACCGCTGCCGCCAAACCGGCTCCAAGGGTGGAATGCGCAATGCCGGCGCCGGAAAAAACCGGTTGGCCCAGGACCACGTCCCAGCCTTCGTCGGTGTTTGCGGCAAGGTCAGGATGATCCATCTGAAACGGCGTATCTACAATGGCAATACGCACGGATTCCAGAACGGGTGCTACATCCCATGCCGAAAAGCTGCCCAGAACCGCGTGATGCCACTGACCCGCCACTAACGGGTCGTCGGGAACGAATGCGCGCTGTTGGAGGGTATCCAACTCGCAGAATTCCACGTCTGGCCGCATCCGCATCCTGCGAACGCCCATTTCCTCGTCGCCCGGCGCAACCCGGACAGCGTCAACCAATGGCCGCCCTTTAAACTTTGCCAACAAAAGCCCGCGCCGGTAACGCTTCCTTTGAAATTGGGAATCCGCGTGGTCAACATCGCCACCACTCGAAATGTAGCCGGTGTCGGCATAGACCAACGGCACCGCGTCCTGCAGAATCCTTGCATCATCGAAACGCTCCAGCGACACCGTTGGAAGCTTGACACCCGCAATCGCACAAACGCCAACCGCCCAGACTTGCCCCACCACAACCGCACCAACCATCAATCGTTTATACCCGAAACCTGGCATCAAAGTGCTTATACCCCACCCCCGCCCAAAGGACAACTCCCAGCCGCGACCAACAAAGCTTCTGCAGAACGCATTGCCGCCGAAGCTCGACGTAAATCTTCCGCGAACCAGTTGCTCTCTTTTTGTTGCACCAAATCCAGCATAGCGAAACAAGCGACTCCCAAAATGGACCAATGTCTGAAAGCTGAAGGCCCAAAATGGGACTATGGGACGACCGAGGGCAGAAAGCGCGCTTGTTTTTGATGCGCGAAGGTGGAATACCGGTCACGCCACCGAGAAGTTCCACCGAAAAAGCACTTTAACGCACTTTAAAGCACCTTTATGTACTTCCTTGTACTTTTTTGTACCAAATCCGAACGTCGAACATCGAACGTCCAGCGTTTGATTATGAATCAAAGGCAGATGTCGGTGCCGGACACGTAGAATCGCTGGCGCCGGACGGAGGCCGGGCGCGGGTGGTCACGCGTTTGGGACGCACGCGTCCAACGCCCCAGGCCACGCGGACCTGGATGCCTGGTCTGGTTATTGAACCGTATATGTCAAAGATCGGGGCCTCATCAACTGGCCGCCAACACCGCCCGGCTTCCCCCATCCTGGCTATCAGCCCGAGTCTCGCAGGAAACCAGCCAGCCAAGCAGCGCGAAAGCACTCCACGATAAAGCGGGTATGTACAGGCTGAATTCCATCAGACTCTGTAACGCCCAGCCCAATACGCCCAGCCAAACAGCAAATTGCTCAGCGTTCACTGCATCCGGATCCCACCGACCACTCTTCAGCCTTCGAAAACTGTACCCCAGGGCCAAAACCACGAAACATCCATACAGGATTGCCCCGGGAAACCCCGAATCTGAGGCTTGCTGGAGGTAGTCGTTGTGCGCAAGGCGCGCCATCTCTGACTCGGGTCGCTTGATCGCCGCGTAAGGAATGGCAAACGTCCCCGGCCCAGTCCCGAGCCAAGGTTCCTTGACCGCCGTCTTGATGGCAGCGCTCCAATAATCAAACCGTGCACTGACGCTGGTAGCCCCCCGCTGGAAGAAACCCGCATACCTCCAGAAAAAACCCGCCAACCCGAGCACGACCAGCATTATCACGATGCCCGCCTTAATCCGTCTGCCAAGCCCCAACCGCAACAGCATCCCCACCCCGAGCAACAACAGGAGCAACCACCCCCCCTTCGATCCGGACCAATAAAGGCATCCCGTAACTGCAACCGCCCCCAGCAAGACGAGCACGCTGCGAGCCGGCCCCGTCATTCGGCCATCCCCCCCCACACGCCAAAGTTGAACCAGGCAGATTGGGCTCACCAAAACGAGCAGGCCCGCCAGCGTATTCGGATAAAAGAGCGTGGCAAAGATCCGCTCACTCGAGATCTTCTTCAGGTATTCCGGGGGCACCTCGGTCATTTGCGGGTAGACATACATGAAAAAATAACGGCGCGACTGTTCCAATCCACCAAAGTGCTGTTCCCACCCAACCGCCAGAACGATGAAAAACGGGACTAGCAGGCCCAGCCAGAAAGTCCGCGACAGCCCGGTTCGTCGCAACCCAAAAGCCCCGATGCAAAAGCAGGCAACGCACGCTCCAAAATGCTTCACTGTCGGGATCGCCAGCGTGAGGTCAACCGCCTGCATCGCCGATACCACCTGCCAACCGAACCACGCTAACAGCAGGCCCAAAAGCCAACGCGGGAACTTTATCTGCCACCCAATCGCAAACGAGGCCAGGACCGCCAGTGCCAAAGCGAAGTAAGCCCAGCCGATAGGCCAGGGATAGCCCAATACCAACTCGTAAACATTGGTCGGAGCCGTGACCCACTTTTCCATTATCGGCGGATTACCAAACTTCAGGAAACTCAAGCCCAGAAAGGCCCCAAACAAAGCGCCAAACCAACGCTCAGGAGCAGGCTGTGATGTAGCAACTGAAAGTGCGGGACGTGAACGCGACACAGTAAGTCAGGGTTTCTCCGGCGCGGGCCAAAGCACGAACGACCACACACGCGACCGGACTACAGCTTCTAGGCAAAAAGCATTCATAACCGAAGCTTGAGCAATGCCACCTCAAGAGCCAGCGCCTCCTGCACATTTGTACCCAGCCATCGCTGCAACTGCTCCATCACCGCCAGGTTATTAGCCGCCTCCGCAGTCCGCACTCGCGCCGCGATCGTTTTAGCTCCCGAGAGGTCCCGAAACCTCAGCAACTCCCCCCACCGGTCCGCCACCCCCCCCACGTTGGACTCAAGACAATGCACCCAAACATCCCGGAGCCACCACTGGACGAGACCGAGCAGTTCCGCGCGCTGGCGCCTGTAATCAGCCTCGATAGCCGCCTTGAGTTCGTCCTGCCATTTTTCCCGGAGATTATTCTCAACGTCCGGATACCGCTCGATCGGCGAGCGCGCTGTCAACTGTGCGTCAATCTCCGTTCGGATTCGGGCCAGTTCCTTAAGCAGGACATCCAGCAACCGATAGCGTCCGATCAGGCTCTTCTGCTCGGTCACCGCCATCTGGCTGAATTCCTGGAGCCAATCCATCCGCGCCTTCGGCAGACTCACGAAACTGTCTCCGCCGAACGAAAGCCGGAGACACCTCGAGAGGATCGTCTCCAACAACCGCTGCGGTTCAGTGGTCAGCAATATGAGCACCGACCGGGCGGGAGGTTCCTCCAGCGTTTTCAAAAACGCATTGGCCGCCTGCTCATTCATCCGGTCCGCAGCCACGATGATCCCCACTTTATAGTCGCTCTCCGTCGGCTTCAGATTCACCGCGTCCAGCAGCACCCGGGGCGGACTATCGTCTCGCCGCACCAACTGGCTAATACGGATCTGCCGAGACTTCGACTCGGGTCGCACCCAGAAAACGTCCGCGTGATTGTCGTGGTCAATTTTCTTGCACGAAATACACGCATCACACGCGTCCACGGCAACCCCGCCTCGCCGCAACGGATTCCTGCAATTGAGCGTTTTCGTAAGATTTCGAGCCACCGCCTCCAGTTCATCCAGGCTGTGCCCAGAAAACAGGTAAGCATGAGCCAGCCGCCCCCGCTCAAGAGACCTCTGCAGCAAGAGAATACTGGGCTCGGTTTCCGTTGAATCACGAAACGCCATCGCCTGAATACTCTAGGGTATTCACCCTGGGTCACAACCCGATTTTGCCCAATTCAAAAAGATCCGTTTGCGCTATTGCCGAATTACGGAACATCTGGTAAATACATAACTGGAGACGCGGGTGTGGTTCAGTGGTAGAATGCGGGCTTCCCAAGCCTGAGATGAGGGTTCGATTCCCTTCACCCGCTCCATTGATAATGAAGGACTTACGAAGGAGTGCAAGTAAAGTGCAAGTAAATTGGTCCAGGTTGCGCCACCATAAGAAGTTTCAGCCCTGTTCCCTCCCAAAGGCCAAAAGGCAATCGAACTCCTGCATTGAGATCCATACCAGCCACACTATCGGATCTTCACAGGGAGCCTGCACTGGTTGGTGACGGAATAGTCATAGCTTTATGGCAAAAACGTCCCCGTTCACCAGCCACCACAGCCACCTTGATGCCAGAAATCAGTGTCCCGAAGCCCAAGGGATGAGAAATCGTTTTCTATCGTATGGTCAGCTCCTTGAGAGGCTTGTCGAATCGCAAAATGGGGCAAGACCGCCTTCTGGTTCGGCAATTGTTGGGCTCAGGAATAGATGACCAACATTGGACTTCACGCTTTCACTCGAACTCGCTCAGTATCCTGGCTGCACGAGGAGGCCACGAAACGACCCCCGGGGATTGAGGGACGGCCGCTCCCTGCATGTTTCGGTTCAGCGATTCCGAATTCGAGGGATTTAACCCTGCTTTAGCGGTACGCCATTTGACAAAATCTCTCCAAAAGACCACTCCACAAACGACCGGGAAATCTTGCAGACGAAACCAAGCTCGGGCAGTTGAATACGAGATCCCAGCTAGCACGGCAAATTCCTTGGCACTGAGCGCCTGATCGAGGTCCCGCTTCCGTACGACCTCGGAGAGGCTCACACCACTCAGTTGTTTGTCCTTTGCCATGTGAATTGATCCGCCCTCGTTCCTGCCTCAAGAATTGGCGATCAGCGCCAGCGCGAATTGACCGTCGCCGCCCGGCAACTCCGAGGAGCGACCTATTCGGGTTGGCCTGTTTCTGCGAGTTTTGGCTGGGCTCCTATTAGGGAGAAAGCACGTTCTCGACCTCACGACCACGCCTCTCACACCAGGATTTACGCGCTCTTGGTTCATACCGATTTAGCAATGCCTGCTTCTTTTCAAAGATTCCGGATTATTTTTTCATATTCGTCCTTCTCGATGTTCAAGAGGTGCGCGTCCTTGATGAGTTGGCCTTCGAAGTTACTGATGCGCAGACCATCAACACTCAGGCAAACGGAGCCTTTCAAGGCGCCCCCGATAAAGACTTCGATGATCAACTTTTCCACCGGCTGCCCCTCGAATCCGAGTTGAGCAACCCGAATCGCCCGGCCATTGAACCGAAAGGAGGATCCCGTCAATCTCAAGGTGAATTGAGCTTGGCCAATCGGTCTATGCTCGCTTCGCAAAAGGAGACATGCCGCGAACTCCAAATCAGGTGCTTGGATGCCAACTTCAACTTCCAGGGAAATGGCAAGGCTCCGGTGCTTAGCAATGTCAAGACGGGTCACGAGCTGACATCCTCCGCCCCCAGAAAGCTCGCAAAAGACATCAATGGCGGAAACTCTGACTTCGTGGAGTAGAGCATCGCGCGTGGTCACTTCGAACGGAAATTCTGCCACCCGGCGGTCGCCAAGGAAGATGCTTAGTGAGACCCGTCCGCTCGTCGCTCCCATCAATGCACCACGCACCGCGATCAGGAGGTTTTGAATCACCACAGGCTTCGCGGAAAGGGTGACCCAGAGGGTCGCAATTTCCGCTTGTGGTTTCCCACCTCTCTCTAAGATCAAGCGCAACTGAACTTTCAGCGAGGTAACGAAACGGTTGTAACCTGCGCTTTGTATCGTGAACTTCGGCATAATGCCCTCCGCCCAGTCTGGTACGAACGATGAAGGATAGAAAATGCCTTGGGAACGAACGATTAATTGCATGTCTACTGCTTGGAGGCTCTGGAGAACCAAGCGCTCTGTCCACGGCACGATTTCGCTTTTCGACAAGACGCGGAAACGAAACTCCTGAAGCACATGGTCGCGCCTGCGGAGTTGAATTCGGTAGCGACCCGACTGGCAATCATAATCCCTCCGATGCAGTGGTAATTCAAGGTCAGCACAAAGGTTTGATCCTGCTCTGGCGACCAAGGTCCTTTGTTCTTCGAACTCCTCGCCGGAGTCGAGATGGTGCCAGTGAAGACCAAGTTGCCACTGCAGTGCGGGGGCGTCCTCATCAAACCCATCTCCCGTGATACAAAACGCTGGCGCCACTGCCGAATCCGTGATGAATAGGTCCGACGTTTCGAGACGGGCTCCGTCCCGGACACAAAACAGGCGGGCTTGGGAGACCCGCAGGCTCTGCAGAATGGCCTCGGCCTGCTCTTGTCTCAACTGAGCGCGAGTCCGGTGTTCTAATCCAACGCTGTGCATCAACCGGTCGTCCATCCACACGCCAAGGCGATAGGGACCGGGACCGGAAAGAAAAGCCTCCTGCGAGAGGGGCAGAGCTAAAGTAATGCGGCGGCGGCCGCATTTGAGCGCTGTCCGACAATGTTCACGGAGGAGTTCGCGTCCTTCGTGACCCAAAGTCAAATCGAAGCTGTGGAGCGTTTCACGAATGAGTGGGTCCGCCTCGGGCACTTCCAGCGTTACTGTGGCGGTGATGGCTTCGAAATCTTCGGCGACCACCTGCAAAGGAACCTTGTTACTCCGGTGGTCGATGGCGCCCACCACAATCGTCCTTAGCTGAGAGTTTTCCTTTACTAACGTCCGCGCAGCGGTCGTCGCCGATCCGGCAGTGCAGCAAAGGAAAGGCTTAGTTGCCACCACCGTATCGCCGAGAGAGAACCTGAGTTCATAGTTACCGGGTACCTCAGGAAGAAGAATCCTGGGAGATCCAAGAACTTCAGACCACTCCCAATCCGAACAGCGGAATTGGACGACCTTACTTCGCAGTTCCTCGGACCAGTCCGGCCTTGCATCAGTGCGCAGAAACACCTTCATCTCAACTCCAGACTGCTCGATCAGGCTGCGGCGATCCCCGTCACCGAGCCTTGAAACCAGCTCAAAACCAAACTCGGAAATAGCATCGTGCAATCTATCTGTGACAATGCGCTTGCCGCCGCTCCTCGCCACAACCCGCAAATGCACCATCCGAAAATCTTGGGCGGCTTCATCGACTGTGAGCCGAGTAAACACCAACTCGCCTATCTTACCTGTCCCAGTCAATTGACTAACTCTGAACCTCAAGCGCCTATTCTCGCGTGTCGCAGCATACGGAACTCGAATTCTCACGGCCGTGGTTCGAGGAGAGCTTGGCTCAAAAATCTTTTCTGCCAGTTCCAGCCCGTTATCGCCCTGGCATGCAACCCGAATCGTCGGCGGTCGCCACCGGGGCAGCAGCCACGCCCACTTGATGCTGAATTCAATTTCAAGCGACGCTGCGTTCCGCACAAAATGCCGGGACAGGGTCACGCTCCGGTCCTTAACCTGGGAACGGCACTGCACCTCAGCAAGGCTTGTTTGCAACCATCGCTGCCACCAGGAGAGATTCAAATATTCCACAATCCCGACCATAGGAATGAGGATTTGATGCCGAGCTTATTAACTGTTCAGCGCACCAATGATCCGGCTAGCCTCCCGGTCGATCTCCGAAGCGCATTGGCTGGAACACACCAGGCAATCAGGAACACGGTCAAAGTGGATGAATTCCGCATGCAATGGACGCTCGAAGTGACCAGGAACTCGACGGTTGGCGAACACGATCAAATTGACTTCTGGCGGGACACCAATCAAGTCCGTTGCTCCGTCCAGCAGTAGGTTTAGTACAACCCGCGACTGGATCAGCGCGATCTGCGCGATGTCAAGATTCAAAGCTGCCGTGGATTGAAGTTCCTTAAGCTCCAGATTGCTGTAATCGATGTCCCTCGCCGACCTTTTTGGAGCAAGGTCCTGCAACTGCAGATGGGTTACGAGGCAGGCGAAGCACGCGCCGCCAGGCCGGGTGATATAGCATTCCCCAGCGATACCACCATCATACACTCCGGCGCCAACAACAGGTAGACCGAAGGCCATGGCATCCTCATTGAGAATATGTTTGCTTTCATAGTTGTCCGTCGCAGCGATTAGAATATCAGGCTGCTGACTTTGAATGAGGCGCTTGAATTCCACCCTGTCCATGGCTACATCAAGTTCCGCACAGGTGATCGGTGTCTCTGGGTTGAGGTTGTGGATGTGCCGTGCCAGCTCCTCTACTTTGGATTTGCCAAGTGAGGCGTAGCCCAGCTCGTGGCGAAGTATATTGTGT
Source organism: Verrucomicrobia subdivision 3 bacterium UBA6082 (assembly GCA_002428665.1). GTDB lineage: Bacteria > Verrucomicrobiota > Verrucomicrobiia > Limisphaerales > UBA8199 > UBA6082. The sequence goes on along the minus strand of DIXK01000101.1, from coordinate 20,753 downwards.
TCCTCCAGCTTTTCCCCAGGCAGGTCAATAAGCGTCAATGGGAGCCCCAGTCGGCCTAATTCCGTGGCCACCCGACTTCCTCCCGAACCGGCTCCAACAACGATGGCACGTTTTAGACGAAGTTGTTCCGGACGAAATAGGGACTTAATCCGTTTGTAATAGGCATCCGTATTCACTGTTTTCTGCTCTTTCGCAGGATTTGCGGTTCAAAGGCGGAGCGCCCTCTGAGGGCGCCCCGTTGTTATTCCCTCGAAGCCGGTGAGACGTGCTAGCGAGGGGCTCCGTAATGACGGCCGTAACGAAGTTGGCCATTCATGTTGGGATTAACGTTCACCAACGAAGTGGTGGATGCTCCGGCAATTCCCCGGTCTGGATCGATCACCACGACTCCCTTACGAGAAGCCGCCTCATCGATTATGAGTTCGATTTCCTTTGCCTTAGCCGAGGTAAGAGGGGCAAAGGTTTCATGGTTTTGTCCCATGTGTGTGTCCTTTCGTTGTTGGTTGGTCTTAGATGGTGAGAACCACCCGGTTCCCACGGAAATCTTTGTTAATCGATCAGTCGTCTGCTCCCTCGGGCCAACGGCCAAGAGTTAGGTAAACCAGCAAACAGGCAAACCACCTGTGAGCCGCATGGACACAGATCACGGCAGTATCTCTCGCCGGGTTCCAATCGCTGGCAAGATAATCAATCCAGCAGGGATCGTGATCACCCAGTCTATGCGGAGATGGAGGCAGCCGCCTCACACTGTAGATTTCAGGAGGTTGTGAGGGATAGTTGCACGGATAGCGAACCTCGACGGGAAACTCACGGCCACTCTCATGAACGGTGTAATCCCAAAAGATCAGGTCGCCCCGTCGCCGCAATACGGCACGAGTTCCATACCGCTCCTGCATGGCGCGCACTTCTGCCACGAGGCGGGAGCGGTTTTCCAGGATACCGAAATGACGCCGATAGGCTGGCGTGGGCGACCGGCGCAGGAGCAAGCGAGCTTTATGGAGCAACAGTGACAGCCAGAAGTGGGTTCCTACTTCATCGTGAATCCACGGCCCTTCCAGCTCGCATCGGTCGCCATCTTCATTTTGATGAAACAAACGCAGCGCTCTCCCGGCTTGAATCCAGATATGCAACGGTTGGCTCATGTCCACAAAACTAGCCGTGAGGATAATCCCAGCTGCGGGTTCGATCCGTTGCATGACAGCCTTCGACAAACCGGGAAGCTGCCTTAAAACTGTCAGATCCATATCGAGGCCAGGTCCTCGTAATGCTTGCAAGTCGGCCATTGTCGACGACAGTTCCACCAGTGGGAGATCGATCACCAAAGGCAGAATGGGTTCGTATTGCAGGCCGGTTTCCTCAGCAAGGAGGTAAAAATCGATCTTAAAGTCGCGATAGAACAGGCTCGAACGGAGACGCCGTGAATTGTTCAAGGTAATAATGCCAAACACCAAAGCTTTCGTTCCCGAGGCTTTGATTGCCTCAAGGTCCGACTCGAGGTCTCCGCTGCTACACAGGTCCAGTGAGCCAGGATGGCGATGAATACACCCGATGTCATCGACATCGGGATGCTCCAACCGCAGTGCGCGCAAGGCATTGATTTGGTAATCCGTGTCAAACTGAATACTGCCGGCGGAGAAGTCCGCGTTCGGGCCAGCTTCGATAAACCCACGAATTCTAAAGGTCACATTTCGACCGGTTTCGTCTGGTAAATACTCACCGACGAGCATCCCGCCAGCCTCATTTTGCGCCCCATGTTGCTCCAAGAAGCCAGTGACATATTGGTGAATCCTGGGCAATAGATCCCTCGCTACCTCGACACGAAAGGAGCGGGTCCTCGAGGCAATTGGTTCCCCGACGCCCGGAGCTGCCAAAGCTGGCGGTGGAGTTTCTGCTTCCCCCATGCAGGGCGAGCTGCTGGCACCGTTTGTGCCCGAACTCCGCCCCACAACCGGTCGCTGGCGCAATGCCAGCTCGGCCACCCGCAATGCTCGACCAGCAATGGAATGAAGGCTGCTTACCAGCACCGTCAACAGGCCAATCGTGATGCCGGCGCACAGGATCCCGATGATCGCCAGTTCGACGCCATCGAACATGAAGCCCTGGGTCCAAAAGGCCAATCCCTTGGCGGCAGTGTGAGGGGTCTTTGTGGGAACTGTCAGAATGGCAAAAGGCAGCCCAGAGAAAGTCAAAATCTCTGTGTTGGGCCAAATGTTCATAATGTCCTTTCTCCTGGTTTGTTTATTTGGGTTATGACGCTTAGTTGGCCGGCGGGTCTTCGGAGTCCGGGGGGCGGGAGCCCGAGGCTCGGGAATTGGTGAGCAGGCGGATGATGGCCACCAAGGCGACTCCGATCAGACCCAAAGCAAGCAGCCCGAGCGTCTGCTCGTCCGTACTGTGTCCGGGCCCAATTCGTTCGATATGATTGACGACGTTGCCAATGAGCCCTCCATAGCGAAGTAGCAAAAAGGCGATGAGTATAGTTAACAGCAAAATCGCAATGTTATTCCAACGGATATTCATAACTCGGAATGTTGTGTTGAGATTGAGTGAATGTCTGACGAAGGGAGCAGAGTTGTTTTCGAAGTTTCGAATGACCTCGAAATCAATGAAAAACATTGTACAAGCCATTTGTTGAAAGCACCTAATGTAAGAAAGAAAGTCTCGGGATAAACCCCGCCGTAAAGAGGCTTCTCCGCCGCTGCCTTCGTACGGCACGCCCTAGCGACACGCCCGGTTGGGACCAGAATCAGCAGTGTTCCGGCTCCCATGGCCCTGGCTTTTTCCTTATCCCATTGGATGCGGCGAGGGGTAGTCTCCGCCTCGCAGGCAATCGGGAAGGAAGGAAAGTCCACTCGTAAATCAATGAACCCGCAATGCCCCCGAACGTGCACGAGGTATTCGCGGCAAGTCTGCGCACCCAGTTCCCGAAACCGGTGCTCCGCCGTACGTAACAGTACATCGTTGTGGATGAACCCGCTTTTCATAGGGCCCCTCCAGTTTCTGCCACTACAGCATACGCAGAGGGTAAAAGCTCCAATAGAATCGACTGGCGCCCCCGCAAGGAGGTCGCCACCGGGCACTCACGCAGGAAACCGGCTTGAACCAACCGATTCCGGATCCCCACTGCCTGCTTGGTCCCAAGCCGGGCCAAACGCGCATAGGCACTCGAAGGGCGCCCGGGATTCTGCATTACTGCCCTCAAGAATCGGATCGATGCCTCGTCCAGTGAAGAACTTCGCCCCCTTGGCTGATTCCCTCCCACCTTTGAGGATAGTCCCAGGGAGTAATCCGGAGTCCAGTTCCTGAACTCCTCGGCGAATACAGTGGGCATTTCGTTCAGCGGTGCAAGACTCTCCGCGGCCTCCGATGCGCTCACCGCTGCAGGGAGTTGAATCAATGGGGCGCGAAAGGCAAAAGGCTCACGCCAGCCATGCGCCGTTTGCCCGATGAACAGGGGTGGTTGCAGGTGGAGTTTGGCCCACGCCTTTTGTTGAAGCGACAAGCCCATATCCGCCCCAAGTTGATCGTAGTCGGCGGCAGCGCCGAGCCGCCCCATGATTTTAATGCCGAGGTTTGGTAGGAGCCGAGGCGAGAGACCAGCCATGGTTTGCACCAGCAGGATCAAACCGATCCCGGTCCCGCGGATAACCCCGGCCAATTCGTCCATCGGCGCCAACTCCCCGAACCCTCCCTGCCCGCCAGCATCAAAAAACCGTTGGCTGTCGTCGAACGCGATGACTAACCGCAATGGGCCGTTGAACAAGCCTCTCTCGACTTCCTTGTCAAAAACCGCCCGGAGCAGTGAACCCAAAAGCAATTGTTTTGCGGTTTCCGACGTGCCCTTCATCTCAAACACGATCGAGAATTCGGCCAACTGTGCCGGGTTCCAACCCGAACGATAAGCGATGCATCCGGGGGTGACGGAGATAATCAACGAACCAAGTCGGTCCATGATTGCGTCGCGCGCCTGCGGATTCAGGCCAGGCCGGGTTCGAACCCACTCGAAAAGATCGATAAGGGTTGGCCACTCGGCGCGGTTCCCCATGTGATTTCCAAAGCGTCGGTAAAGATCATCCAGACCCTGGTTAAGCATGGCGCGCGCACGGCTTGGGAGTTCCAGTAATCGTATCAATAAATCGACAGCGGCGGTCCGCTGTGTGTTCGGATTGTCCAGGAAGGATTGCAGCGGATTCCAGCGCCAGTCGCGAGCTCCAACGATGACAGGATCGGTCCCCATCTGCCGGAATAGCGGACGGAGGTGACGAAGATATACCTTGTAGTTCTCACTAAGCCACACCGGGCAGCGCAGTGCCGCCAACTGCAATACCAGGAAGCTCAGTAGCGTCGTCTTTCCACCACCGGTGTTTGCCACCACCAACGTGCCCGAGCTAAGCCAGTCGGCAACCAATTGAATAACCCTGCCGCGAGTGTCCTTTCCAAGCCGGAGGTTGCCCTCGTTAAAACGCGAGGCTTTGAACGGCTCCAATTGTCCGAGGGCCTCGAGCTTTTCGTAGGGGCGCAGAACATCATCCAGCAGTTGGTCGACCACTCCGTCGTAGACACCGTGATGCCAAAGCCGGGTTAGGATCTCGCCCAACTTGTTGTCGAAAGCACCCACGTCGTTCCCCCAAATCATGCGTTGGCCGAAGGTGGCATCCGAGGGTTTTGAACCGGCTTGCATCATGATGATTCTCTCCCATCGAAATCCACAAACGGCTTAAGGATGAGCCGGGTGATCGAGTGCCATCGTTGCTTGCGAAGGAACCTGGCCTTGCATCGACCACAAAACTTGACGATCCCCTCAGGTGTTTCGACTTGCTCCAGGTGCTCCAAGCACAATGGCTTCAGACAAACACTGCAAAAACAGTCGACGGAGCAAGCACGACAAGAAATGTTGCTGCAACCTAGCTCCCCACATTGGCTGCCCATTGGATCGCTAGCAGGATGCTTGCAATGGTAGAAAATGGCAGCCGATACCGTGGCAGAGTCGAGCGAGCCGTCTTCCGCGACGGTAATGACTTTGCCGTCCAACACGATGTCTTTTCTTGTGCCGAGGGAGTCGAACACCACGCGTATGTTTGCATCACGCCGAATGGCGCGGGCACCAGGTTCTTGGTGAATTTCTTCGAAATGCTCCATATGAAAGCTAAGCGAACCAGGTTCGATTGAGGTGGCGGATTACAAGCCATGCGAGGCGAGCGTTGATGTAGGTGGCCGTCAGAGCCAGGATCAGCAGATTCACCAACAAGAGCGCACGAAGCACCAAGTTGGAGGCCTTTGCCACAGTGTCCGGGATTAGGTTTTTCCAGGTCATAAGTCTCTCCCTCGGGCTAAAGTATAGATTCGTTGTATTGTGTACACCCTGGTTCTGGGCTCATGAAGAATACCCTCGTGTTTCGCTGATTTCATTGCGGCACCAACCGTGAAGCACGCAGGGAAACCCATTTAGGAACATCTCCGTTCCAGGAGTACCCAGCGGGAGCACGAATTCCTTGGCTTGTTCAATGTCCTGAAACCAATGAATGGCCTTCCTCCGGCCAGGTTTCTCAATGGTCACTCGGGTGTGCCTTTTCAGACTGGTTATGTTGATTATGACTTTCTTCATTTGTTTACTGTCACGTAGGTTTTTGAAGTCTATTTCGGGGTAAGCTGCGAGAGTCAATCATCCCCCGCTGGATCTCTGCTCGGTCTATGGGTTAGGGAGGTTTTCGTTATTGAAGCCATATATTGTGCCGCCCATCTGGACGGCCAGGAACAGAAAGCAGCTTCCTGTTTAAAGGTGCTCTTCCTTTCCGCTTTGTCAGGGGTGACACTCCCCTGGCTGAGCATCGGTTTTCCGCAAGTCCTTCCTGGCCCGGGACAGGGCCTTCGGCCGCCCGGGCGCACGCCGCATTCACCACGGGTCTGCAGGGGTTCAGGCCTTCCGGGGCCTTCGAATTCTCCAGTCTCTGTCGACCCGTAGCCTCCGCCGTAGCCAAATGGATTGCGATTGGCTTCGGCGCCGCTTAACCTACGCTTGTGCTCTCGATGTCCAATCCCGATCGATTGAAGATCCACTGTCATGGAGCGCAGCTTACTGCCAACACCTGGTTTTCCCGATACGCTCTCGGCAATACTAATTCCCACACCACTCCACACTGTTTTCCACACCGCTTACGAATAGCACGTAGACAGTGGACGAGAAACGCCCTCCTCGATATACCGCAATGGCCTTATGAAAATTCGCCTCTACTTCACGGAAAGGAATGCACAAATACATGCATCTTCTATTTCAATTTGGGATGGAGAAGGGCCTCATAGCAGCAAAGCAAACCGGGAAGTGTTTTCGGCCATTGAGGCTGAGCGGACTGAGGACGTACGACTTTTTAGGTGGACTACTTCAGTCCGAGCGTTTTGTCTCCTCATGCTGCGCGCGGCCCTCCTACCCGATCTTTGTTCGTTCACTTTGAAGGGAGGCCCGCGGAGTGCAGCACGAGCTCTAGTTGAGGTTGCCAAAGATTACCATCCGAAGGGGGACTCAAACTGGATTCAGTATCTGTTCGAACCATACTTATGGGCAAACGAGAAGGGCATGCGAATTCCACTGGTGATACTTGAGGCCGTTCCTAACAGCAAAAGGAGGTTCTTTCGCGTGCACCTTGGCTCGCTTTGGCGGAAGAGCAAAATCGAAGTGATCGCAGCAGGCAATAAGGACCCGCTGAAACCTGAGGGAATCCGTCGCTTCGCTGATGCTTTGGCCGCGACTTTTGAACAGGACGAGCGCACAGAAGAACGCGTGGGCATCGATTTGGACTTGCTTGCCTGGAATCCCCGATGCAGACAGCTAATCCCGATCCAAAACAATCAGCTGCCTCTTGCACCTGATTCAGGTGTTTCCCTAAACGTAAACTTCACTCACGCCGTTTTTCCGTGTGTTATCTGGATCACCAGCTTAGGGGTTGTGCAGCCCTTGTACCCCTGGCAGGAACTTACCTGGAACCTGCGACCCAATCTCGTGCGACTGGCAAAACTCCAATTGCCCACAGAAACTACTGGGAATGAAATCGCTTTTTACCCCTTGAAATCAAAGCCTGGTGTCGAAACAGCCATCGTTTTGGCTGCTACAGCACCTTTGAAAGGCAATGCCGCCCGGTCCCTCCAAAGCATCTCACAGTTGGCCAAGCATTTTTATCCCCGGGCCTTACCTGACCCGTCTTTGCTTTATCTTCTTGCTGACCCGCGCCCAGCAGATAAGAAAGGATCGGTGTTACGTCTGGGCAAGCCCTACACCTCGGAGAATCCGCTGGCGACATTTATGCACCGACTGGTGCAGAACGTGGGTCCCCTCTTCGACTCTGTGTCAGGTGTTTCATTTGCAACACATGATTGAGTTACCTGCCCTCGCCTCATGGCCTCGCGCCCTCAATGCTTAGGCACCACGAAACTCAATTGTACGTGCGACGAACTCGTTAGGCCACAGTCCGGCCCCCGGAATTTCGCCCGAAATTCCTGTTGCGGTAACTCAGACAACCGTTACCCTGCGAGGCCATATTCCCATTCGTTGTGGTTTTGATGGGTGCCTGCATGAATAGCATCCTAGAGGCTGTCATTGTGGTTTCAGTTTTGAGTTACACCATGATTCTGGTGGTGGTGCTCGCTTGCTGGAAACCGCGCACCTTGCTGGCTCGTTCACCACGTCCTAATCTGGAAATAGGGTTGACCGTAGTAATTGCCGCTCGCAACGAGTCCGCCACTCTGGAGGCGGGGCTCCGGTCTCTTCTCTCCCAGGCGGGCGTAAGACGCGTTATCGTGGTAGATGATCATTCGACTGATGACACCAAGGCAATTGTGGAGTCTATCGCCATAGAGGATTCACGAGTGTGCTGCCTTCCTGCCCCTGCCCTGCCCCCCGACTGGATCGGCAAAAGCCATGCCCTTCATTTTGGGGCAAACCAAGTAGAAACGCCGTTTTTACTGTTTACTGATGCTGATGTTGTGTTTGGCCCCGGAGTGCTTGCCACGGCAGTCGATCACATGCATGCGAACAGGCTGGATCACTTGGGCGGCCACTTCTTTATTGATTGCCGGTCAGTCGCTGAGGAGATTTGCGCTCCCGTTCTAGCGCTCAGTTCCGCGCTAGTCCTGTTCGGGACCGCTAACACCCAGGGAGCAAGCACCGGCGCTTTTAATCTTGTCAGCACGGCCTTTTATCGGTCTTCAGGCGGGCATGAGCCTGTGAAATGCGCGATTGTGGATGATGTCGCTCTTGCTCGTCACCTGAAGGCGATGGGAGCTAATAGCAGTTTTGTAGCCATGAGGGAGCACCTAAAGGTCCGACTGTTCGTGGGCTTCAAAGGCTTTACTGATGCCGTAGCTCGATCCGCTGTTCCGTTCCTTCAGTGGGGTGGCGGCATCGCGTGTGGCGTCGCCGTATTATGTATGGCCCTTGCTCTGCTACCCGTGGCTTCGGTGCTTGCGACTACAGTGCTATTGTTAGCACTCCCCTCCGACGCCCAAAACACGTTCCCGCTTTACGCAGGTCTTCTGCCCCTTCTAATTGGCCTCTGTTTGACGAGCCTCAGCCGACCTTTTCACAACGCCCGAGCCCGGTTCCAAATCTGCTTTCCTGTCGCACTGTTCCTGATGGCTGCCTCGGTCTTTCGCGCCGCAGCGGCAAAACTTCGAGGTCGGCCAGTCACTTGGCGTGGAAGAGTGTATTCCACCTGCGCAAGAAAACTGACAGTTCCCTCGTTCGACAACCGGCAACCGGAGACTGCTCCATGGAAATTGTAATGAAAACGATCGAAAGCGACCGAGGCCGAACAATTTCGGCGCCCTTAGAATGGGTGGACTTTGTGGTCTCCAATCCGGACATCATGGCGGCTTTGAATCAGTCGCCTTTGCGCGGCATAAAGCTAAGCGATGGAAAGTTCCATCTTAAAATCTTTGGAGTTTCCCTCAAGATTGAGGATGTTCACCATGAACTCGGCGGCAAGCGCGGGTCTCTGAAGTCCTTTTCGGATATCCGCCTTCCGTGGGGATTGGGTAGCACCCATACCATATCCAATTATTCCTACGTTGCCGTTGACGAGAAAACGACGGCACTTGAACTCAGCATTTCGATCGAACTCACTACCTTCATAATGCGCCTCTACGCGTCCTTCTACCGCGACCGCATTGAACGCTATCTAAACAAAGTCTGCGCAGATATTGGAAAAGCCGCCGAACTCTTGGATAGCGCGACAGAACAGGATCTGGAAGTTCTTAATACCGAACAAAAGGATCGAGTCGCGAAGACTCGCCGATCCCGACACCGCCAAGTGGCCTCGGACAGCCAGTTCTTTCGAAGGTTTGAGGGGGCAATGCGCGTGATCATGTCTGATTCATCACTGCTTCTCGCTGCCGAAGCTCGAATGCCTGATCAGAGAATCCTCAGCGCTAATGGACGCTTGACGCTAACGGCAGCAGAGAAGGATTCCTTGCTATCTGGTATTGTCAGCCTTGCTAGTATTAACAACCGAGCCATACCGACTCGAGGTGAGCCACACCATATCCCGTTAACGGTAGATTTCCGCCAAGCCGCACTGGAATACGGCTATCAGTTTTACCGGCGAGTCTGCTCAAGCCAATTGTCGTCTGTCCTTCCAGTTATCACCAGCCAAGGACATTCCGCATATTTCAGGCTCACGGTTGAAGGGGAGGCGGAACAGTTGCCGTGGGAGGCGATGCACGATGGCCAGGAGTTCCTTTGCATACAAACCTGTTTAAGCCGCTGCATTACCACCATTCAACCGGAAATTAGTGCTCCTCGGGATTGGGCGAGTCAAGGCATCCTCATCGTTGGGGCCGATTCCCGAGGTGACCTGCCCGGGGTGGAACAGGAAACGAAGAACATAGGGCGAATTCTTAACTCGGCTGGCTGTTCCACAGTTGAAGTCCTTACCGGGCTCAAGGCAAATCGAAGAAACGTGATCCGGGCACTACAATCGGGTGCCTTTGGGGTGCTCCATTTCTCCGGGCATTCCGTCTTTAACCAAGAGCATCCTTTCCAAAGTGCAATGGACTTGTGCTCGGGGACTCAAATCTACCTTCATGAGCTGGGACATTTTGGCCATGTAGCCAACCAGGAAGCCCCATTGGGTCTGGTATTCCTGAACTCCTGTCAAAGCGCTACGGTGGGGCAAGACGCTATCACCGGACGGCAACTCAGTATGTGCAGAGCACTGCGCGAGGCAGGTGTGTCATACGTCATTGGCATGATGTGGAGCGTTGAAGACGATGCCGCGGTTCAAGTGGGTGGTAATTTCTACAGGCACCTCCTCGAGAGCCCGCTCAGAGGCCCCGAATCTGCAATGCGCCAAACGCGCCTGGCTGTTGCCATCGAACGTACTTGGTCTGACGGGAGTTGGCTCGCGCCGGTCCTCTATTCGTAACTACCATAAATTCAAGCACCTGACTTATCCGTCTAGCTAACCCCGTCTAGCCGGAGGTGGTTGATTGCTGGTAAGCTGAGCGCGATGAAGGTGAAATTGCACGCTCGACGGCATATTACGGCACTCCAAAAAGCTGAGTTGGTTGCCGCCTGGCAAAGCCGCGAGCTCAGTCTGAAAGATTTCGCCGAGCAACGTGACATTGCAGCATCCAACCTTCATCGTTCGAAGCCGCTTCTACCCCTGTACCTGCCGGCTCATTCATTTTCCCCGGTGCCGCTTTCTATTCCAGCCTGATCCGATAGAACGCCCCAGGTGCATTGGTGGCCGTTGTGTCGAGATACGTGTTTACAGGCGGTGTCGCCAAAATACGTTCAGCAATGGCCGTGAAGTTCAGCAAGTCGCTCGAACGTTCCACAGAGTACAGGCGATTGGACACTGACCCCCAAGTCAGTTGCGCCCAGCCGCCTCCACCGGCTGCAGCAGCGATCGACTCGATCACGAGATAGGAGTTTAGATCGTTCGGATTCGTCCCGGCGCGGTATTCGACAAGATTGTTTAGGCCATCGTGGTCGTTGTCCAATAACGCATCAGCGGGATCCATCGGATTCAGTCCATTTGCGGTCTCCCAGCTGTCCGGCATTCCATCATTGTCTGAATCGATCCACAGGTTGACAGCGAATGCTGCCGTGTTGTTGTTCGTATAAACGTCCCGAACAGTTCCGGCCGGATCTGCCTGAAGCTGATAGAAGGCCTGCCCTTCCGGTTGTGTTCCGGCGGGAAGCTCGATCGCACTTTGAGCAAGCCGCCCAGGCTCTAGGAGTGGCATATCAACCGTGGCCAGAACCGGTCCGACCGCGTTGGTGCCTCCGACTCCTGCTCGCCGGATCGTCACGGCAAAATTTGTGGCAGCAGGCGCTCCGATATTGTGCACTTGAGCAATCACTCGCAGTGAACCATTCGTCAGGACTGAAAAGCCCGCCAACGAGGTGGAAAGATCTACACCGCCTATACTGATGGATTGCTGATTGTTTGTGCTGCAAAACTCCGCAGCGAAACCATTGGAGTTTACCAATGCATACACCGTGTGATTTGTGGCCGGCTCCGGGATAATCCACACCGCCGTCGCTGTATTGGTGGCAGCTCCCTCCAGCCAGCCAGGAATCATTATGTTTGTGATCAATACTCCTCCGGCGAACGGGTCTCCGTCATAGAATCCCACATTAACTTTACCGAACGCCAGATTCCCAGCATTCTTGACCTGCGCAGACAACGTGACGGCGCTGCCGGGCAGATAGTTCTCACCGATCACAGTAAAAGAGCCAGGAAGCAGCGCCAAATCACTCACCAGACGGCGCTTGGTTACGGCCAAGTCCACCTGGTTTGCCATGGGAATGTTTGTGATCACACCCGGCACCCCGTTGGAGAGCATCACACTTTTATTTGTGTATACAATTTCGATCTTGTTGTAGGCCAAAGCAAGGTTGCCTACGTTGTCCCAGGCTGGGGCGAAGGCACGCTCCAGCGCCGGGTCCTCTAAGAGCGCGGCATCCTTGCTCCACGTTTGCGAGTCGGGGTCGTAGATCGCGTAATGAGCATCCGATCCTTGTTGACTCATCTCTTGCCAGATAAAGAGCGGATTGCCGACCGGACTGAAAGTCAGCGTATAATCAGCCATTCCTATAGCCAACGCATTATCCCGAACCACCGTAAGCAAGGGGGCGAAGTTTTGATTCATCACGAGGTTTGTGCCTCGTTGCCAAAGCAGGTACAAGTCTCCCGAAGGTGACACTGCGGCTCTTGCATTCTGGTTACCGACATTGTTCGTCGTGACCTGCTTTATTGCAGCCCAGGTTCCATTTGTCCATTCCCTGCAAAATACCTGTTGATCATTGGCATTCGTGACCTGTCCGTCAAGGTCCCGCGACCAGACATACACCGCACGATTCGTGGCTCCGGCCAAGGACTCGGAGAGTTGGTATGTCAGGTTGCTCGCGATCACCTGAGACGGCGACCAACTTATGGTCAGGGGATCCCACTCCGACGCCATAATCTGGCTTCCGGCGTTGTTTGTTCCGACAAGAAGATTCCAATCGTTGCGAATCCATGTCAGCAGCACCTTTCCGCCCTGCAGTGGTCCAACGAGCTGCGGCTTGTGATCCAGCACTAGATTGCTCGTGATTGGAGCGGGCTCTGACCACTGACCGTTAACGTGATTCCACTTAGCCCATACGATTTCCATCTGCGCCGCCATCGCATCGACATCTTCGCTTTGGAAGTTTGGATCAGCGACGCGTTCCCAGACTGCCACCGCATCCCCGTTGCCATCATAGGCTACCCGAGGGGCAAATTCGGATTGCGTATTTGTGTGAAGGGTCTGCGGGGTGCTCCAATTCGTCCCATCCCAGCGTGTCCAACGAATGTCAGTAAACTGAAGCCGATTGGTTGAACCGTTATCGGTCACGTACAGAAGCATCAAATCCTGGCCCCAGCTGGCCATGGCGGGATCGGCCTCTGGGAAAACATTTGTGCATAAAAGCAGGTTCTCCTGAAGCAATTCCGAGCCAATCGGTGGAGGCCCTAACTGAGGCCCGTCCTTGGTGAGCAATTTGTGCAGCTGTCCTGTTCCCTTCCCATGACTTTTGCCGATATTGCGGAATCGCTCCAAGGACGCCTTGCGCGCACGTCCCTTGGGGATGTCATCGAGATCCCCAGCAACGAATCCCTCCAGACCGCGGGACAGATACGGACGATCCATAACCCTGGAGGTAGAAGGCCTCTTCTCAATTGCGCTCAAACCCAAGCTGTCTCCGTCTTTCGATACAAGGGTATACACCGGTTGTGCCAACCCATTGTCGTAGAGGGTCCACTCAACCAACACAAACTCCTCTGGACCGATATTGAAAAGCCAGGCACGGGCATAGGCCCCCAAGAAGATGCGTAACTTGCCACTATCAAAAAAGGCACCAGGCGTTTTGAAGACGAACGTCCCATCTCCGCCCCCGTAAATTCTGAATTTTATGGGCTTGTCTATTTCGTATGCCAGTTCCAAGCCGGGCTTAACCTCTGCACGAAATGTCTTGAATTGCACGTTTGGTGTAAGACCCACCGTCACATCTGCCGCGCCTGATAATTTGCCGTAAAGAATTAGCGACACCGGTTTTAGTGCGTCAGCAAAGGGCTTGGGAAGAAGCGAAGCCACACCGGGAATATTGATTAAGCCGAATCTCGTTAGTTCTCCCCTCCACGCAATTTCAAGTTTGCCGAGCAAATCTGGGGCAATAATCTGATCGGGGTCGGCTCCTAACACTCCATGAGCGCCAATCTGAAGACTTCCCTCGATCTCCCGATTCCCGAAATAAATTCCCATCTTCGGCTCGCGAGTCAGCCCTGGGATTACCGGCCTTGCTCCGGGCTTCCCGATCTCTTTCACGTACCCAGCTCCGATGAAGAACTTCCACTCAGAACTGGCGAATGCGTATTCAAAATCCCCCCGCGCTTGGAAGGTTGCGCCAACGTAGCCAAAACCCGGGACAAAAATCTTTTGCCCGAGTGGCGTGGGAGGCACAGCAAACCCAAGGGTGAGCGGTTCTCGAAGGTATAAGGCATCCGTCGGTGTTAATGCATCTACCAACTGATGCACAAACTCCATAATCCCAGTCAGTGGAATCACCTTCACTTCCAGTGTTCCGGGCTCCGACTCCGCGCCTGCTGCGCTACGTGCGATGACCGTGACTTTGTTTGCTCCTTTCGTGAAGGACGGTGTGAATGCATCCCTCATGTCCACTTCTGCTGTATATTTTGTCGCGCTGCCTGAAGCCTGACCCACAAGCACGCCATTGGCGTAGAATTGCACGACTCCGGGCTGTCCTTCATTCCAATCTACGGTTGCTTCAATCTGGTTTCTGCCACCGACATCTCCTAGGAAAATTCCAAAGATCTTCAATTGTACACCTGAAATCATTGGGGTCCCGGCTGCAGCGGCGACCGGGAGCACTATGTCCTCAAGACAGGTTTGTTTCGTTCCTGCAGCTATTTGAATCGGACTTGTGAACGTCGCAAATCCGACTTTTGCGATGGTTACGTTGTTGCCCGCAACCAAAGACACCCCCGTAATCGAGAACCGACCGTCAATCCCGGTAGTTGCGGTCTTTGCTCCAATGGTAACAGTTGCTCCCATCAGTGGGGACTTGTTGCCTCCACTAAGGACCCGGCCCTGCACAACAAGTCCAGCCCCTAGTCCCGCAAGATCGAGATCAAATCGAGGGGAAACACCGCGAACTACGGTGCTGCCAGAGGTCCCGACGATCCTGACACGGAAATTTGCTCCGAAGGTTTGACCGCTGAGAGTTTGAGCAGCGTTCCAGGTCATCGAATGAAGGCCCGAGTCCGAAATGGGACCGAGATCCCCGGAGAGGCTGGCGGCGGAGGGGGACGTATCAAACGTCACGCCATCGGACGAAGAGACAGCCACCTGTAGGGAACAATTCGCAATTCCCCCTTGGGTTATCTGGTAGGTGATGTCTACCAGCGTTGTTCCTGGGCGCTGTTTCGCTACAACTGCGAGACCCTCGTATTGTCCAGTCGAACCGGTCAGTGAGAAGATGTCGGACTCTCGCGCAAAATACATAAGCGCATCACCCCACGAGCCTGGCAATGGCGTCAGGTCGAAGACGTTCGACTCCTCACTTGCCGGCCAGGCTTTGGCAACACCTGGGGCGAACACCAACAATGCGAGTGAAAGAATTCCCGCGTGAAATTGATTGGTCCTGGCTTGGTTAGATTTCTTCATAAAACCTCCGTTCATTCCAGATCAGCCGTGACTTTGACTCGCGATGTGTCGGTGTAAGGCCCGCCGGTTGACGCATCCCAAACTGCGTGCAAGTTCTCGCCGGGCGAGACTCCATTCCCAACAGCTCCGCTCAGAGTCTGCGAGGCAGGTGAAATCGTGTATGGAGCACCGCCCGAGGTTGAGGCTTCAATCGTCACATGGTAGGTATGACCTGCGTCCCCGATCAGGTCGTAGTAAATGTCCACCAGCATTGTCCCGGCTTTACGCTGGGCGAAGACGTTCCAGACGCCTTGTGTGTTCTGCGTGGGAGTCGTCCAGTAATTCGCATAGACGACGTTGGTCGAAGCCGGTGAGCCACGAACCCCAGTCGGACCGTTCGTTGAACCCCACCAGTTGTTCTGCGCATTGACGGAGGTTGTGTCGGTGTTTTGCACTCCGTAGGACGTCATCCCGTTAAACAAGTTGTGATGAACATCCACAGATGTTCCCACCTTGGAAACCATGATTGCTATTGCGCCATTGGTGAAAGTGTTGCCGTAAATGTAGCCGTAAGACCCAGCGGAAGGCCCGCCTTGATACCGGATGCCTGTGGGGCAGTTCTCGAAACGATTCGCGTAAATAATCTCTCTGCTTCCCACTGTTGTTCCGGCATCAACAAAAAGAGCTATAGAATAGGCATTCTTGAACACACACCGTCGCACCCAAACGTCTGGTGTGGAAATCCACAGCAGGTAGGTTTCGCCG
>DIXK01000101.1:4213-4676 GCA_002428665.1 Verrucomicrobia subdivision 3 bacterium UBA6082 | reverse complement strand
CGCCCCAGAGTTCACCGTGATGTCGCCCACAACCTGATAAGGCATCCCCTGAATCGTCGCCCAAGTCAGATTCGTCGTGATCGTCCCACTAACCGCAACTACGGTGTTGGCGTTCGTGTTGAACGTGTTGACACCATACGTGGGAGAAGACTGGCCGCCCTGTTTCAACGGATAGCTGTTTCCAGCGAACGCGTTGTTCTGAATCGTCGGAGAGCAATTATCCAGTTCGATTCCCGTAGAGCAACTGGCGACGGTGTTGCCTGAAACCACAGCTTGGAGCAGGCCGCCACTCAACAGCATTGCTCGCGGACACGAGTTGAATGTGTTGCCAGAAATGGCTGGCGCAATCGCTGCCGAGCCCGCTTGATAGTAAAGCCCAACATCATAAGCATTTTGGAATCGGCAGTTCCGCACGTCCACCGCGGCACTCGATCCCACAATCCACAGCAGGTAGGTTTCGCCG
>DIXK01000101.1:0-4058 GCA_002428665.1 Verrucomicrobia subdivision 3 bacterium UBA6082 | reverse complement strand
CGCCCCAGAGTTCACCGTGATGTCGGCAGTCACTAGGTAAGGCATGCCCAGGCTCTGCACATTGTCCCATGCAGTATCGGCGCTGTATGTCCCTCCAACTCCAACAATGCTGTTTGTGTTGTTCGTCAGCGTGTTCCCGGAATACTGCGGGACACCGCCAGCTAGGTAGATTGGGTAGGTATTCTCCTTAATGGTGTTGTTTTGAATAGTTGGATTCCCCGCGGTTACGTAAATGGCCCAGGTGTTCCAGCCAATCAGGTTGTTCTCCAGTTGGACTCCGGCGGTTGCCGCCATGTCCACGCCCTTGCCATTGAACCGGATGATGTTGTCATGAATCCAGGCTGCCGGGCTGCCATCCACGCGAACCGCCTTGTTGAGCGCCTTCTCCAAAATGGATTGATACACCCACATCGTTCCCTCGCTCGCGCCGGTTATCCAGAGCATGGGATTCGACCCGTTGCCGCCAAACCGAAGAATGGCATCGTGAAACTGATTCGCGGGATTTGAGAATTGCAGGCACGTCCAGTCCCCGGCCACACCACTGGAATTCCCGTCGCCGTTGTTGTCGCCGCCATACTGGTCATCGCGATAGCTGGTGAAGACAACTTTCTGACTCGCGGTGCTGTTGAGAACCATCGTTCCTTGAACGGTGATGCGCCTGCCGCTGTTCAGCTTCACGACCACTCCGGGATCAATCGTCAGTTGCACACCGAATGGCACGGTCAGGTCTGACGTCACTTGGTAAACATTCCCGGCAGTCCAGTTCGTGTTGGCGGATAAAGTTCCACCCACCGTAATCGGCGTGACGCTCGCTGGCCGGGTGCGGAAAGTGAACACGAACGGCGCTGCGATTTGTGAACCGTTCAGTCCCCGCACAGCCGTCGTGACTGTCACCGTGATGACCTCGTTTCCCGCGAAGTTCGAAACGCGATCAACCGTCAGGGCGAAACTCGTCCCGTTGTAGAAGTAGAGGCAGTCCACCGCGCCGCTGACCGAGCTTACCACCGTCACGCTGCTCGAGTTGAGCGTCGTCCAGTCCATCGCCTGGTTGAACTGGATTTGCAGCGTCGCACTGCGATTCACCATCGGCCCGCCGTCAATTGGATCAGTCCACAGAACCGCGACCGGATTCGTTTGCGCGTGTGCGGAAAGACACGCGGCAAAGAGCGCCGTGGCCGCTATTAGGACTCTTGAGGCGATTCGATTCATGATGTTCCTCCTATTCCAAATCTGCGGTCACTTTGATCCTCATCAGATCCGTGTAAGGGCCAGTATTGCCGATGGAAGAATCCCAAATGGCATGCTTGTTTTCCCCCGGCGTCACGCCACTGCCACGCGCACCGCTCAACGCAGCGGTTGGCACCGTGAACGTGTAAGGATTTCCGCCTGTCTTTGAGGCTTCTATGGTGACGCTGTAGGAAGGTGCCGTCCCGATCAGGTCATAATAAATATCCACGAGCATTGTTCCGCCTTTTCGAATGGCGATCACGTTCCACACTCCGTCGGGCGTTTGATTTGGACTCGTCCACCAGTTTGCATAGTTCACGTATGAGGAAACCGGAGCCCCCGTGCCACCAGCAACTCCGCCCGGCCCAGTGCTTGATCCCCACCAGTTCCCTTGAGCCAACACGGTTCCCGTCGCGTCGGTATTCTGGATTCCATAAGTCGTGATGCCAACG
Organism: Verrucomicrobia subdivision 3 bacterium UBA6082; assembly: GCA_002428665.1. Classification (GTDB taxonomy): domain Bacteria; phylum Verrucomicrobiota; class Verrucomicrobiia; order Limisphaerales; family UBA8199; genus UBA6082. Next base: position 2,379 of record DIXK01000101.1, on the reverse strand, counting down.
AACTGGTTGTGTAACACTTCAAGCGAACTACCGACTTTGGATACGCTGATCGCGGTTTGTCCATTCAGGAAGAAGTTCCCAGCAATCCTCCCGTATCCTTGGCTGGTTGACCCTGTATACTTGATGGCGGTGGGGCACCCCTCAAAAGTATTGGCCAAAATGCGAGGCTCCATGCCCGCGACACTAAGAAAGCTGATTTCAATCGCAGTCTGGTAAATGTCGGCAAACAAATTCCTAGAAATGGTTGGCTGACCGTTAGAACAATACACGCCGTTGCGGCTATCGGCGATGTGACAGTTACGGATGGTGGGGGAGGCTTCCAGACAACGAACAGCCCAGGTCTCGTTCCTCTTTTGGCCTGAGGAGTAGTAATAGTCGTTGCCTCCATAGCGGATCACGCAGTACTCCAGCAGGCAGTTGGCGTCTTCGCTGTTGTTGCGAAACTCAATCCAACCCCAGTCGGTCGAATCCGGCGTTCCATCCCCACCCGCACTGCCTCCCTGCGGATCATCAATCGAAGTTAAGGTGATTTTACTCCCCGCTGTTCCTTTCGCCCACAACCCACCTTCCACCTGCAGCTTGACCTCCTCATATTGCGAGCCCGCCCGTCGCTTGGCAAACTTCACCACCGTCCCCGCCTCAATCGTCAATGTCGCCCCATTCTGCACCGTCACATCGTCCACCACGTGGTAAGCCTTATCCGACGTCCAGGTCGTATCGGTGGAGATCGTTCCACTAACCTGCACAACCGTTTGTGCATTCAATGCTAACAGGCTCGCCCCCCACCAAACGCAACACGTCAGCAGCAGAGGCCATCGCACGAACAGGAGGCGCCGATGCTGCCACGATTTCCGTAAAAAAAAGAAATCGGGCGCCAGAACCAAAAACACATCGCGAATGATACGGCCAGTAAGTAACATTAATGATTCTGAGTTGTTTTTCATGAAAACTCTCCTCCTGTGCGGGCACCAAAATTCTTACCCTGCCGCATAAATCGCTTTGAACGAGAGTGATAGAACAGTGATCACACCCCAAAGTCAACTCTTCATTTCGCGGCGTGCCAAACCAAGCGCCCGGTGCCAGCATCAGGATGGGTCTCAAAGTTCATCTGCTCTGTACTCTTAATACGTAAAGCCAACTGAATTCTTCCTGCCACAAGGATGATTTTCGTGACGATTCCACTCAGCGAGGTGCTGTTCACTTATTTAAAACGGAATGTAGCGCCCCTCTGCAGCCTGCGTCGGGCTCTAACGTTGAACTTGCCAAAGGTTCGGCGTTAGTTACTTCCCAGTAGTAACATCAGGCTCCAAAAAAATGGCGACCTTTGTGTTAGCATTGGATCGAGGGGCCTGCCGGAGCAGCAGACCCCTCTCAGATTTACACCGCGATTCTCCGATCCAGCGCGGAGTCAGTCGCCTTGGTCGCACCCCGTGCCCTGCCTTTCGCCCAATGACGCAGCGCGGCCACCTGTTCACTCATGAGCCGACTCAACGGCACCAGCTCGTTGAGCAGCATCGCGATGGATAGGTCGCTGGGCTCTTCCCGCCGGCTGAATGCCTCGTGCAACGCATCGATGAATAACTGCTCGATCTCGGAACCCGTCAGGCCCTCCGTCGCCCTTGCCAGCTGGACAAGGTCATACCCCTTCGGGTCCCGACCGAACTTCGCCACCTGGATCCGCCAGATCGCCTCCCTCTCTTCCTGGTTAGGCAGGTCCACGAAGAACAGTTCATCAAACCGGCCCTTGCGCAGGAGTTCCGGCGGCAACTGGCTCACATCATTGGCTGTGGCCACGACAAACACCGGTGCCTGCCGATCCTGCAACCAGGACAGAAACGTGCCCAGCACCCGGCTCGCCGTGCCTCCATCTGACACCCCGGAGCTCTTCGATCCGTTCAGTCCCTTTTCGATTTCATCGACCCATACGACACAGGGCGCGATGGCCTCCGCCGTTGCGATGACCGAACGCAGGTTGCTCTCGCTCTGCCCCACTAACCCAGCGAATAACCGCCCGGCATCCAGCTTGAGCAGCGGTCGATGGAACACGCTAGCCGTCGCTTTGGCCGTGAGCGATTTGCCGGTCCCCGGAATCCCCACAATCAGCAGCCCCTTGGGACTGGGCAGGCCGTACGCCTTGGCCTCCGGGCCAAACGCATCCCGGCGCTGCAACAGCCAGCTTTTCAGGCAATCCAGACCGCCGATATCATCGAGGGACGCCGCTACCGGGCACACCTCCAGCAACCCCCCCTTCTTGACCTCGCTCGCCTTCTCGCGCGCGACGATGCCCGCCGAGAGTGCTCCGCCCTCAACCACGGAGAGCGCAAACGCATTTTCCGCCTCGATGGACGTCAGACCGGAAGCCGCCTCCAACAGCAACTC
>DIXK01000037.1 GCA_002428665.1 Verrucomicrobia subdivision 3 bacterium UBA6082 | reverse complement strand
CCGACGTGGACCAGGCCGTTTCCGTCTGCGGCGGGGCTTGCGGCTCAATAGTCCGATCGCGTACTTGCGAGCATAGCCGCAGATCGAACAAAACTCGTCCAGGATTTTACTTTTGAATCGCCGCCCCACTCGCTGGTAGCGGTCCCAGATCGCCAACAGGTATTCTTTTTTTGATTTGCTGCCCATAATTCTGCCTTTTCTGCCGGTAAGCAGAATTATGAGTCAACCGTTCCCTCCCCCCGCACCCCCCTCCCTTTCTTTGGTCACATTTAATGTGAGTCAATTCGCCCTTTCGCACGCACGTTTGTATTCGTTGCACCCTAATTCTGATTCTGGTATTATAGGCCCGCAATTACCATGAGACGCTGCCATAAAGCAGCCAACGCCAAATACGTAGTCGAATGGAGTGCCCTCGAGATGCAGTTTTGGATAGTATGAAGTGAATCTGCACGCCGGCTCGACCGTGACGAACGGCGTGAGGGAACAGGTTGTCGGGCGAAGCCGACTTCTTAGGTGCTCCGCTGGTGGCAAAAGGCGAGACCACAGAGTAGAAAGGCATACCCATAATAAATGAAAAGGTGCTATGGCACGATACACGGATTTTTCTGGCAATAGTCTGAAGCCCGGCAACCCTACCGAGCAATGTCGCCTCGTCAGTAACGCCCAAGTCGGCACGCCTCGGCTTCACACCATCAATTCAAGCGGCTATATATCAACGGTTTATATATGGAGGACATTCACAAGGTTTTGCGGTAAGCGGTGGGCTCAGGTGTTGGTTCTGACCGGTTTGATCATCTCTCCAGATGTGACACCCGCGGAAGTTGCGACCAGGGTGCCGAGGCAAGTCCTCATCCTTGAATCGTTTGGCCGCGATATGGCCCCCTGGAACACCATCACACCGGCATTCAAAACAGAGTTGGTGAGGCAGTTGCAGGAACCGATTGAATTCCACGAGACTGCGGTAGAGACAGTGCGCGATGAGAAACCACAAGCAGAACGCGCATTTGTGGAGTATTTGCGCGCGCTTTATGAGCGGCACCCGCCGGAACTGGTGGTACCGGTCGGGGCACCAGCCGCGCAGTTTTGGCAAAGGTACCGGCAGTCTCTATTTCCGGAGGCGCCGGTGTTGATGGCCGGTCTGGAGAACCGGCTGTTGACAATGCTGACTTACGGCTCGAAAGATGCGGCGGTGGGCATCCAGTTTGACGCTCGGGCGAGCCTGGAGGTGATCCTGGAGGTTTTGCCGGCAACCACGAACATCGCGGTAGTGGTCGGCAACTCGCCGTTGGAGCGCTTTTGGATGGCAGAATGCCAGCGTGCCTGGGAGCCCCTGAACAGCCGATGCCGTTTGGAGCCATTCAACTCAGTGCCGTTTTCCGAAATGTGCCGCCGAGCTGCTAGCCTGCCACCCGGCTCGGTTGTGGCGTATGGCATGGTGTGGGTGGATGCTGAAGGTGTGCCTCATGAGCAACTTCGGGCCTTGGATCAATTGTGTGCGGCGGCCAATGTACCGGTCTTTGGCATGTATGAGGAGCAGCTAGGGCGCGGAATTGTGGGAGGCCGGCTCTACTCGGGCGAGACGCTTGGTCGGGAGGCCGGGCGAATCGCAAAACGCATGTTGAAAGGAGAATCGGCGGTGAACATCCCGCCGCTCGTCATCGGTGCCAGCAAGCCCACGTTTGATTGGCGGGAATTACACCGGTGGCAGATAGAGGAGCGTCAGTTGCCTCCAGGTAGCGAGGTTCGCTTTCGGCAACCTTCCTTGTGGCAACGATACCAGTGGTACATGCTCGGTGTTTTTGGGATTATGATGGCACAGGCGGCAACCATCATCAGCCTGATGTTCCAACACTCCAGGCGTCGGCGGGCGGAGGCCGCAGCGTATGAGCTGAGCGGCCGCTTGATCGCCGCCCAGGAAAATGAGCGTCGGCACCTCGCCGGGGAATTGCACGACGGTCTGGGCCAGGACTTGCTGGTCATTGCCAGCCAGGCGCAGTTGAGCCTGCGCGACGAGGACAATCCTCCGGGCACCGCAACGCGGCTTAACGACATCGCCGCGACCGCGAGACAAGCCCTGCAGCAGGCCCGAAGCCTGGCGCACAATCTGCGTCCCGGCCTGGTTGACGAACTGGGTTTCACGAAGGCGGTAGAAGCAACCGCCAGAAAAGCGGGGGAGGCTGCCGGGCTATCCATGGCCGTCGAACTTGAAAACGTGGATGGGCTGCTGCGGCCGGAATTTGAGGTCAACCTGTTCCGCGTCATCCAGGAAACCCTCAGTAATATCCTCAAACATGCCGGCGCGTCGGAGGCTAAGGTCGCCTTGACCAGGACGCCCGCTGTGCTGCGCGCCGTAGTCGCGGACAATGGCTGCGGGTTTGATCCAAGCCTGCAAGCAGCCGCCACACCGGATCAACGGGGCTTTGGCCTCCACGAAATTAGCCAACGCGTCAAAATGATGGGGGGCCGAGTCGATGTGCAATCCCAACCAGGCATAGGCACCCGCTTGACCGTGGAATTACCTTTGTCTGACATCAAGAAAGTGGAACGGACAACTCAGAACGAAAACAAGCTTCCCTTGTTGGGCTCTCCGGCGCAATCATCCTGATCTCCCGTGTGGCCCGGCGTGTAAGATTGCGCAGAATACCGGTTGCCTGGGTGAGCAGGTGCAGGACTGGGGTGCGGTGGAAAAACCTGAATACAACAATGAGTGCGAAAATAGATGTTCTTGCATCACGTCCGATCACCGTACTGATCGCGGATGATCACCCGATTTTCCGGCGGGGCTTATGCGACATCATTGCGAGCGATCCCACACTGATGCTGGCGGGGGAAGCCAAGGACGGGGAGCAGGCCTGGGAGTCAATCCAGAGGCTCCGCCCGACAGTGGCCGTGCTGGACGTCCACATGCCCGGACGCAGCGGAATCCAGTTAGGCAGTTTGGTGTTGCAGCATCGGCTGCCGGTCGAATTGATCATCCTGACGATGGACAACGAAGAGGGGTTGCTCAACGAAGCACTAAACTTGGGCTTCAAAGGTTACCTACTCAAAGAAAGCGCCGTTGGGGAACTCCTCCAGGCAATCCATCGCGTCGTAGCCGGGGAGTGTTATATCTGTCCAGCGCTCTCGGGGGCCCTGCTACGGCGGCATGCGGCACGCGAAACGCTACACGATCAGAAAACCGGCCTGGCCCGGCTCACCTGCACGGAACGGCAGATCCTTAAACTGATCGCGGAAGACCGCACCAGCAAAGAGATCGCCGATGTGTTGCGGTGCAGTTTCCGAACGGTGGAGACCCACCGCCAAAACATCTCGCAAAAACTGGCACTGCGGGGCAGCCACAGTCTGCTCCGTTTCGCCTTCGATCACAGGTCACATTTGTAACCTGTAGTTCCCCGCCGCCTCCTATGCGCCTCGAAGCAGGACCGATCCAGGCCTCGCATCAGCCATCCTCCTGAAGCGCGTGCGCCGCCGATTTCCCGGTGGAGCCTGAACGAGCGCGTCTGGCGTTTCACAAAAGCTCCTCCACGCGCCATGGCCTGTGCGGCTGGGCCCTGAGCGGATTGATCCTGCGTCCTTTTCCGCCTACGTGTTCACTCGTAGGCAAATCTAGTTGTTCACACGTATTCCGGAGGCGGCCGCGCTGTGCCATAAACATGGGTTGATCCGATGAACCGCGACATGCTCAGGATAAACGATGCCCTCGATCCCATGGATGAGTTATCAAGCCACCCGGGTCGGGGCGAACTGCGGAGCAAAGAGAGTGAGCCTATGAGAACCAAATCTGCTTCCATGCGATTAGTCATGCCGCTGGTGCTGGTCTGTTCAGTTGTTTTATGCGATGCACAATGGCTGACGCAACAAGTGCCGCTGACACCTGGGTGGAATGCGGTCTTTCTGGAAGTGCAACCCGAACCGCGGAGCTGTAACGAACTCTTCAAAAACTATCCCATCGAGAGTGTGTGGAAATGGGACCGAAGGTTTTCGACTATTCAGTTCACAGTCGACCCAGCGACGCTGCTCCCTGAGAACCCTGACTGGTTAATGTGGCTGCCGCCATCAGAGCCCCGGGCGTTTCTCAACCGGCTTTTCGAACTTCAGGGATGCCAGGCTTACCTTATCAAGGTCGCATCCAATGCCGCCCCGCTTACCCTCGCCATCAAAGGGCGTGTGATTCTGCCACGCCTCGATTGGTATCCGCACGGGTTGAACCTCGTGGGACTTCCGGTGAATCCCAAGAATCCACCCACCTTCACCGAGTTCTTTTCCTTCACCTCAGAAGTTGATACTAGCCTTGGTTACGGGAACCAGCTTTATCGCCTGGAAAGTAGCGGCCGTGGGCGGCAGATCGTCCAACCGGCGCGTGAGCGCATACAACCCGGGGTGGCCTACTGGATAGGATGTGCGCGCCGGCCGGAACATACGGCGGCCATTCATGTTAAACCAAATGGAGGGTCGGTTGATTTCGGCACATTGCTTTCCAGGAACGAACTCTCTATCCGCAATCCGCATCCGGAGCGAACGCTAACAGTTCGGCTTCAGCAGCGAATCTCCGAAGGAGCACCGTTGACGGGCGGGTTCCCTGAAGTGGCAGGACCGGTGCCCCTTTCGATTCTCACGAAAGACGCTGCAAGTAATTGGACGTGGACCGAGTTTCCCGCCAATGGCCTAACCCGCGATTTGGCACCAAAGGAAGAGTGGATTCTGCAATTAGGACTTCGCCGACAGGATCTGACGCCATTCACGCCGCAAAGAACAAACGGTTTCATTTATGCGAGCCTGTTGGAGATCACGGACACAGCCGAGTCTATCCTGATTCGGCTGCCGGTCGTCGCGCAGGGAGCAGGCAGGCTGCTCGCAAGCGGAACGGCGGGAATCGAGGCAGTGGACACCCAGGAAGGCCTCTGGGTGGGACAGGCAACGGTTAGCCAGGTCAACGCTCCCGCGTACACTGAGGACCTGTTGCCAACCCCCGCTCCGCTTTCCTTCCGCTTGCTGGTGCATGTCGATGGTAATGGCCAGGCCAGTCTCCTGCAGCAAGTGGTCCTGGCTTGGGATAGCACTCTGGTCGAACCACCCCACACGAACGGAGCCTATGCAATCTATGCGGAAACAGCCGACTTGCCTGCCAACGCGACAAATATGGCATGCATCAGTTCTGCAGCCTTCCCGATTATGCCTCCAGTCGTACTGACAAACTATGATACCAATACCGGGATTTTTGGCAGCCCGTTGGCCGGCACGTTTGTAGTTCGCTATGATGACCCGGTAAACCCCTTCCTCCACCGGTATCATCCGAGACATGACAACAAGAACTGGACCTTTGAGCCTTACTCTGAGCCCGTTGAAACCCGCACCATCCAACGTGATCTTACCCTCGAGTTCACACCCGTTACAAATGCCCCGGCGAACCCGTTTTGGGGAGTAGACTCCGTCAAGGGCATCTATCACGAAACGTTTTCCGGCTTGCGCGCGCAACCGCTCCGTGTGCAAGGCGAGTTTACCCTGCAGCGAATCAGTCGCATCAACAGAATCACACCATGAAAACAAACTCATTTCCTATTTCCCACCTGCGCCCTCTTCCGAAAGCTGGCAATAGGTGTTGTCTGACAGTGCTGGTGGGGGCCATTCTCACCGGCGTTATTAGCCTGGCGTATGGCGAAACCGGGCCAGTGCCTGATGCGATTAACTACCAAGGGAAGCTCACGAACGAACGCGGTGAACCCGTCGCATCCGGGAATTATCAAGTCACTTTTAAAATCTGGAAGGACCTCAATTCCAAGTTAGCAGCCGATTTGGTGTGGAGCCGAAGCTTGCCAGTCCACGTCGTGACCAACGGCATGTTTAATGTGCTGTTGTCCGGCGCGGGCCCGGGTTCCATATTGGCCGCCTTTGATGGGCCAGACCGATTTTTGGGCCTGACCATCGTCGCGACCCCGGCGGGGAACATAACCGAGCCGGAAATTAGTCCGCGCCAACGACTGGTCAGTGCCCCATTTGCGATTCACACCTACAACGCTTACAAGGCGGAGTGGGCCACAAGCGCAACCAACGCGAACTACGCCAGTTCAGCGGAAACGTCCAGTTACGCCAATAATTCAGGGCGATTTGCGAACCTCGATACGAACGCATTTCTAACGGCTAACAAGGCCGCGCAAACGCTGAACGGCAAACTCACCATCACGAACGGGTCGCTTACGGTGCACGCGGACGTCACGGCGGGGGGCAACGTGACAGCGGGCTTATTAATAGGACCGGGCACAATTCCTATCGGCGGCATTATTATGTGGTCGGGGACCAAAGACACAATTCCCGATGGTTGGGCTCTGTGCGATGGCTCTACCGCCAACACTCATGTGACACCGAACCTGCAAAACCGCTTCATTGTCGGGGCCGGTCAGCAATATGCGGTTGGTGCATTCGGGGGCTTGGACAGCGTAACCTTGACGATCGCCCAAATACCGGCCCACACGCACACTTACATCGTTCGTGCGAACGCAGAAAAAGGTGGCGGGACCCTTGATAACCACTGGAATAGCACCACATCGGCCAGCACCACTGCTACGGGGGGAGGCCAGTCTCACGAGAACCGGCCACCGTATTACGCCCTCTGCTACATTATGCGAGTACGGTGATCGCGCCCTGTTGCACTCGTGCACCTCTACTCGAGAAAGGATCGGCTTATGCTGACTATTTGGACAACGCGGGCTTGCCCAGGCACGGGGCCGAACCGGGCTCTGTGCCGATCGCGGACAGCGCTGGGGCACGCCGTCCGCTGGCGAACGTTCTTTGGAGTCCTGGCCTGCTGCGCACCTATGCTCACCTGGGCAGGAACCTACAACCTAACCACCGATTACCAGAACTATTGGTTTAGAACCACGAACCGGCCAGCGGGAAATTTCACCAATTATTTTGGTGAGGGCACTCTGACGAACGCATCAACCCTGGCGTATGGCGGCCATGTTTTGGGAAACACGAATAGCGACTTCCCAGTCGCGGGAGGATTCGGCCTGCCGTGGTCGTCGTTTGGTCATTCAGTCCAAAGCATCCAGTCTGACCTGGCGATGGGCGACGTGATACAACCGCCACCCGACGCCGACACCAACCTGCCGCCGGCGAACTTCATTGCCGTGCGTGTGGGTGAATGCACCAATGCCTATTACCAGTCTACGAACGACGGTACTTTCTGGGTTCCCTCTACCCGTCAGATCATCGCGGGTCAGGCCAATAACATCACGATTTATTGGGTCACGACCAACAAGAGTATTCATGTGCAGAATCTCAACGTGGACTCCGTCCCACGAAGCCGACCGGCACGGTTGTTCTGGACTGAATCGCCCTACAACGCTCCCGCGGTAAGTATCCAGGGATTATTTGCGGCCATCCATTACAACGACCAGGTATTTCCCCGAACCACGTTTACCACCACTGATGGCCAGGGCAACATTACAACCAATGAGGCCGGAGTCTGGATCGATGAGCAAACCCAACAGCTTCGCGCCAAAAATGTCAGTGGCACGTTCATTCTCGAGTACTACCAGACCGGCACCTACAAAACTCAGGTCCAGCCGCTGGGGATCGAGGTGGTTCAGGTGTTGGAGCCTACAGTTCAGGTTGTGCACGCGGATGTCGGGACTCGCCTGATGCCCCTGGACACCTATTGGGCGCAAACAGACAGCAATAATGGCGTCATCCCCAACGTCACTAGAGGACTAAGCGACACGGTATACGTGCACAGCAAAGCGGGGCCAAAATACAATTGGGCCTTTGCCATTAAACGGACCTATTTTGAACCGTGGTCGCTTGAGGTTTACTGGCAACACCGGGGCATTATGGGCGTGCAATGGCCCTACGAAGTGGACTGGTATTCGTGCGACTGGCCAGCGTACCCACAGTTGTTTGTCGCAAAAGACGCGCCTGGGGAACCGGTGCCCGCATTCATCCCGGCCGAACTTACCGGTGAACTGCAGCCAGACATGGATCCTGCCTTCCACGCCAAGATCTCTTCCAGCGGCCGATCCTTCACGACCACCGAACCGGGCACGTGCCTGATTAAGTATTCCTCCTACGATGATGTCTGGTTTGACGTCGTTCGGACCGTCTACCGCACTAACGCTTACTATTTTGACCTCGAACCACGTGAATGGCCCATAGGAGAAGAACTTACACCCGGTGGAGACCACACTTATGCCATCGGGTTTGACGGCGTCGCCGACTACGCCGCGATCAGCGAGAGCTTCCTCAACCAGCAGACGAACTGGACCATTTCCTTTTGGTTCAAGACCGGAGATCTACGTGAGGCAGTGCTCTACTCCGAGGGCAGTCCCAGCCCCACGTTTTTCATAAAACAGGATTTCACGAACCTGGTCGTCAGTACCTACAACCAGAACAAGGCTGGCTATGTCACCTCGATTACCTGGACGAACGCACCTATCCAGCCAAGGCGCTGGCACTATCTCACGCTCGTCTACTCCGGTGGCACCGATGCCAACGGCACGCTGCGAGTCTACCTGGACGATAGCGTCAGGACGATTAACGGCTTACCCCGTGTCAACTTCGAGGGCGAGCAGACTGCTGTGCTGGGCGGTTGCATCCGTGATTCCGGCGGGTCTGGGTTCCTTGATGTCGATTCATTCTTCTATGGGAAGGTCGACAGTTTACGAATATGGACGACGGCTCTGAGCTGGGACCAGATCCGCGCTGGAGCGGAAACCACCCTGGTCGAGACCACCGGAAGCCTGGTCGCAGACTTCTCCTTCAATGAGGGGATCGGTCAGGTCGCCTACAATGCGGCTGGTGATAAAGACGCGACGGCGTGTGCGGGGGCGTTCTGGTGTTACGGAAGGGTGGTTCCGGGAACGCCATGGTCTGGCTTCCCAGGTTACATTTACCTGGCGCCAGGTGAGCTTGACAATGATCGTTATAATGTTCATCGTTATTCTTACCCTGACGAACTCAATCCTGGAGCCGATTCCTATGCCTTTGCGGTCAACACCGGCCAGTTGGAGGTCTGGTGGGCGCATCGCAGCCGGCATGAGGACATGCCCGCCGTTTATTATCCCTCCCAAGTAGTACGTTATACCAATGTCTGGCCCCTTGCCCCGCCGCAAATCGTGATTGCCAGCGGGCTTGGCAGCAGTGGGGATTCGCTTATGCCCGCAGACGACGCACTCTATTTTAACGGGACTTCAACCAGTTTGGTGACTGCGAGTAACGACCCGGCTATGGATATGGGTGCCGAGGGTCGCGGCACGGTGGAAGCGTGGGTGAACGCGAACAATCCTGGGCCGCTTCAATGGATCGTCAGCCGGCATGGGCAGTACTACCTTGGTGTCAATAACGGCATGGCGCAAGTGTACTGGCAGGTGACCGGAGGCCACTATAGTCCGAATATCGGTGTCGTGCCCACTAACACGTGGACGCATATTGCCTTTACTTTTTCTGGATACGGTTTTGCACGGGTATATGTCAACGGGCAGCGCATGTCTAGTTTTAAGCCCTATCCTCTAATCAGCCAAACCAATCAGAGTCTCGTCATTGGTCGCCATCCAGCAGGCGGTAATTGCTTTGTCGGATCTGTCGGGGAAGTCCGAATCTGGAACCGGGCTTTGAGCGACGAGGAGATTGCCGGGGCTTGGCAGACCAAGCTGCGCGGCGATGAACCGGGCTTGGTAGCCTACTATCCTTTTGTGCGCGTGGCTGATGTTTCCGTGCTTAAGGACTATGGCCCATTTCAGTTAGATGGCACGATTGCCGACGCCACATGGACCGGTTACGGGCGCACGATGCGCGCCGGTCCGCTCGTGTTGGGCTCGCCGTCGATTTACTATCAAAATGACCCGAATTACCCTGGTTACAACCCCAACGAGGAGCACGCACTGGTCCTTGGGGGCATTGCGTACGCATTGCGGGACGATCTAAACACTGATTCCACCTCGAAGCCGTTTGTGCTGGTCGATTATCTAGACTCTGAAACGGCGCACCCGATGATGAAGACGTTCCAGGTGCTGGAAACTAATGAGTTTTACACGTTCAACCGCAACGTCCTGGCCGGTAAACCTATCTTGCCGCCAATGCCCCTGGCAGAGATGCCACTGTGTACGAAAACTTTCAGTTGCACCTCTCCATCGCCCGCATGGCAAGACCGCAAGCTCGGCTGGTGGGCTGTGTCCGCCGGGGCTGACGGTGGATCTGCCGAGGCGCGAATGCATTTCTACTATCAAATGCAGCCAAGTTTCTTCTTCCCGGATCCAGACGACCAGGGGCAGTACCCGATCGGCGCCCAAGTTCCTTGGCTTCCGCGTTCGTCCGATCATCCGAACGATTCAGAAGCGCCAGTTCCGGTCGTGTATACCGTTACGTGGCCGGACGCGCCCCTGCTCCGCCTGGGCCAGACACTCACCAAAGCCACTCAGGGACTGCCGGAAGTGTGGGGCCAACTTAGCGTCGATGTCGTCTATGAGCAGTCCACAAACCAGGCTGTATCACGCACGAGCGTGGACCTGTTCGATCCAGTCGTCGCTCGCGGTGTTAACCTGGATATGGCCGTGATCGATGAGATGTTGGCCAGTCGTTTGGCTCGTCGTGACACCGCCAGCGGCCATTACGTGTTTCCTGGTCTGTCACCCTCACTTTACCCGCGGGTCTATTATGACTTTGAAAGGAAACAACTTATGGTTGCTGGTGTTTACACCCAGCCACTGACCGGGGATCCTTACCTTCTGCTCAACCTCCTCGAGGATTTTGAAAAGGGACAGGTCACAGCGGCCGCTATCGGCATTGATTCCAAGAGCCTTTGGGATAAGGCCGTCCTAAATCTACCCTCCGATGTCACCGAGATCGTCGCGAATAAGCCATACGTCCATGCCGCGCTGGGGGCGCGGTTGGCCGATGGGTGTGGTTACGTAACCCTCGCCTTCAATAACAGTACGAACCAAAACCAGGTGCCGCCAGCATTGCCCGTCAGCTTGGCCGTGATCAAGGTGGACACGAACCTGTACACCGGCGACCTCATGGTCCTGCTGCCGAGTGATCCCCTCGCGGAACAGCTTTCGGTGCGGTGCAGCGCCGATTTCGCCGGACACGTCGGAAAATGCAACTTCCGCTGGCGCTGGGCGGACCCGGCAGGCGGCCTGATTCCCAATGATCAATTCCTCGATGACTGGGAGCCATACGGAGAAACGGACATCGCTACCGGTACCAACGAGATCACCATTGCCGGCGCCAGTCCGTTTACGCTTTCGGATCACTATTTCGCCGTGCAATACCGTCCGGTCGACACCAACGGCCCGAGCCGCGATAACTGGAGCGATTGGGAGTATAATCTCGCTCCGGGATGGGTAAAGCGGGTTATGAACGGAGTTAACCCCTTCTTTCAGATGCTGCCAGATATGACCGCCAACCCGGTAGATACGCGCGTCACCATGATCAGCCAGGCGGGCGGCCCCTATGAAGGCGATGTGGCGCTAAACATGGATGCCGTAAGCCAGGCGGGTTTAATTCCTGTCTACGAGACCGTGTTCAACCGCGCCAAAGACTTTAGCATCCGCGCTGGTCTCGAGAAGAACGCGAATATGAACGAGACGTTGTTGTACGCGGCGAGCCGCCTGCACGACCTGTACATGCTCCTGGGCAATGAGGCCTATGCCGACGCCATGGATCCAACGATCGCTTTCCCTCAGGAGTTGTCGCAGGACACTCACGGGGGCACAGCTACCTCCATCTTCCCGTTCATGAACCAGTTACCAAGTCTGCTCGAAGAGGAGCTCGCACTCCTGCGAGGCCGTGACGACAGACTTTATCCGGTGCCTAAAGATACCTCGCCCGTTTATAATCGGCTGGTCTGGAACTTCACCTCGGGTATCAACGGGGGTGAACCAGCGTATGCCTACAATTACAATATTCGTGGCAATCCCACAAACACCGTGGGCACGATCACCGCCGAAGATGCCAAGCGACTCTACCCACAGGGACACGGGGATGCCTGGGGCCATTATCTCAGCGCCATCAGCCACTACTATGATCTGCTCTCATACACCAACTTCGGCTGGCAGACCGAGCCCAGTGCTACCTTGGTCGGAAGCAGCACCACTGTCAGCACCGATTTCTTTGACGAACAGAAATTCGTGGAAACCGCCGCCGCCCGCGCTCGCACCGGCGCAGAAATCGTGAGGCGCACCTTCCGCCAGCAATACTCGGAGATTTCCGCGGACCTCCCAACCAATCACAACGATAGCGATCCGCAGCGTGCCTGGGGAATCGGCGAATGGGCCAGTCGGGCCGGCCAAGCCGCCTATTATGATTGGGTGGTCGCAAACTCGCTGATGTATTACACCCTCACAAACATGACCCAGGTGGAGGGCGACGATCTTCCTCCGGTGGGCATCCAGAAGATCGATCGTGTTTCCACGCCTGAACTGCACGAGATTGTTGCCAGCCTGAGCGAAATCCAGACGGCCCTGGATAGTGCCGACACAGGTCTGAACCCCTTGGGGCTGGCGCGCAATGTCGTGCCATTTGATATCGACCCAACCAGCATTGACGCTGGGAAAACGCATTTTGAGCAGATTTACGACCGTGCCCTTCAGGCCGTTTATAACGCTTGCATAGCCTTTGACCAGGCGCGCGGCGCAACGCTCCAACTACGCGGGCAATTCGACTCCGCTTTCGAACTCGCCGAGGGGCTGGCCAAAAACGAAACCGACTTCAAGAACCGCTTGATCGAGATTTATGGCTACCCCTATGTGGACGACATCGGCCCGACCGGAACGTATCCCGAAGGTTACGACGGCCCGGACCTGATTAACTGGCAAATTGTCAACTTGGAGGAGTTCATGGTCAACGCTCCTACTGGGCAGGTCATGACCGTCGAGATGTACACCGTCGGCTTCGACCCAAACACCGACTGGAAAGGCACTGACCCAGATAATTTCGGTGAACTCACGAACGCCATCCCCACCAGCAACTACGTGGGCACAGTGAGCGTCTGCATGGCCGACAACGGTCTCAAGGTGAAACGCCCAGAGTGGACCGGCAAACGCCGTGCGGAGGGCGAGTTGCAACTGGCGCTTTCGCAATACATTCAGCAGTGGTATGCCTTCGAGGCCAAGAAGGCCGAATACTCAAAGAACCTGTACGAACTCGAGGTTGAAATCGAACACCGGCAGGCAGACTACAGCCGGCTCCTGAATGAATGGGATGAGCGCCAAACTTACCTGAACCGCAAACAAACGATTGCCACAACGGTCGAATCGCTCAAGGCCGCCAAGGACATCGCTGAGGCTTCTGCCGTCGCGGCCAAAGGAATCATTGATGCCACGGCCGAGGGATGCCCCTCCGTGATTGGTGGCGCTTTGATTGGCATGCCCTTTGGGGGAACCGTGTTTGCTCCGTTCAAGACCGGTGCGATACCCACCCAGATTGCCACCTGGAGTGCGTTCGTGGCCGCACACCTCACCACGCTGTCGATCAGTGGCGCCAGCATTGCCCAGGCGGAATACGACCACGACTGGGAGGAGTTGATGGCTGATGATTCGTTCAAAGGCCAATTGCGCTGGCCAACCGAGGAGACCTTGGTCAAGTTGCACAGCCAGACAATCATGCGGGCGGAATTGCTGGCTCAGGTCGAGGCTCTTTCCGAGGCCGCTCAACAACTTTCCAAACTCGTAGCCGAAGGCGACCGCCTGGTTATGGAACGCGCCCAGGTCCGCTCCAGGGCGGCCCAAAGAATTCAAACGGCTCGCTATGGTGACCTGGCGTTCCGCATTTTCCGGGATGACGCGCTGCGCCGCTACCAGCAGACCTTCAACCTCGCCGCCCGCTACACCTACCTCGCCGCAAAAGCCTATGATTATGAGACCGGGTTGCTCCAAACCGACACCTCCAGAACTCCGGGCAGTAAGTTCTTGGAGGATGTGGTGCGCGCTTGTGCCGTAGGCCGGTTCTACACCTGGCTGGGAACTCCCATGGCCGGAGGAACGGTCGGCGAGCCCGGATTAGCGGATGTGCTCGCCCGCATGAAGGGAGACTGGGACGTCGTGAAAGGGCGGTTTGGGTTCAACAACCCGGAGACTGAGACTGGCCGATTCTCACTGCGGACGGAACGCTACCGCATTTCACCAGCCAGCGCTTACGATTCCGTATGGGAAAACCTGTTGGAAGATTGCAAGGTAGCGGACATTAAACAGCACCGGGAGTTTTTCCGCTATTGCCGCCCGTTCATCGACAGCACGAACGCGGAACCGGCGATCGTGATTCCGTTCTCCACTTGCGTCATCGCCGGTCAAAACTTCTTCGGCCTTGAGCTGGCGGGCGGTGATAACGCCTATGATTCCAGCCATGCGGCCACGAAAATCCGTTCCATCGGCGTCTGGTTTACCGGTTACAATGCCACGAATGACAGCAGTGTCAGCGGACTGGCCAACGAAC
Organism: Verrucomicrobia subdivision 3 bacterium UBA6082; assembly: GCA_002428665.1. Classification (GTDB taxonomy): domain Bacteria; phylum Verrucomicrobiota; class Verrucomicrobiia; order Limisphaerales; family UBA8199; genus UBA6082. The sequence goes on along the minus strand of DIXK01000037.1, from coordinate 20,265 downwards.
CGCGCGTCTACCTGGTGCCGGTGGGCGAAGATGTCATGCGCTCGCCCACCCGCAATGCTCTCCAACTCCGTCATTGGCAAGTGCTGGATCAGGCCATTCCCCTGCCCTACAACATCGGCGGCGCAAGTATTGACGCTCCCGATTGGCAACCAGTTATTGATTCGCTCCGCGAACCGTTGGCGCAAATCCGCCGATTCGCCTCCTTCAGGGCTTACCACGATTACGGCCAGTTCGATCCTTCGGAAACTATTAGGAACGGGCGCCTGGTGGGAAGGTCAGTGTGGAACACTCGCTGGTTCCTGATCATTCCAGGCCGGACTCTGCTAGCAGACCCGGCTGAGGGCATTGAGCGGTTTATTCACGGCAACGTGATCGACGGTGTCAACCGCGACCACAACGGCGTCAGAGACATCAAGATTTTCTTCCAAACCTACTCCATACCCGGGGACTAACCACACTGTCATGAAAGCACTTTCACTTCTTGCCACAGTCGGTGGTGCCGTTGCGGGACTTGCCCTGGTGATTCAATCAGCCAGCGCAGGTCTGCCACAACCCATGTGCATCTACTACGGCCAGGCTCACGATGGCTATGGCTTGCCGTACCGCACCAATGCCGAAGTTATCCTGGTTAGCGGGACCACCGAAATCGCGCGCCACACGATTCGGGGCTCCCTCTCTCCAGGCGTCAATTTTGCCCTCTACGCTCACTTGGACGACGGAAGTTCGCCGATCCCGTATTCGCAGCGGGCGCTGCGTTCGGGTGACCTCGTCTCAGTCGTGGTCCGGGACCGGGAGGGCGTAAGAACCATCTTGGAGAGCCAGGCGGTGCCGCCGGTTGGTAAGCCGGGCGAACTGCTGCTGATCGAGGTGACCGCAGGAGAGGACATGGATCGGGACGGTTTGCCGGATGCCTGGGAGTGGGAACTGATTGCCTGGTCCTGGGGGGCGCTCAATAGCCTTGCAGACGTGCGGGGTGAGGATGATTTCGACGGCGACGGCATGACCAATCTGCAGGAGTACCGGGCCGGCACTTTCGCCTTCCTTGATTACGATTACCTCTTCGTCGAACAACTGGAACGGACCCTCAACAACCGCCTGCGACTGACGTTGCTCAGCGTGCCCGGCAAGGTCTACAACGTCGAATTCACCGCCGACCTTCAGGGCGGAGACTGGAAACCCTCGCCGTTCGCACTATCCGACGTTGCTCCCTTCCAGGAGACCCCGGTAGAAGGTAATGGCGATTGGCTCTCACTATATGTCCCGATCGATACCACCACCTGGTTCTTCCGCCTGGAGGCCAAGTGAACGACCGGCACTGGCCAGGTCGCAACCTCGCAGCGTCTGGCTGCATGAAACGGATTCTCATCGCCGACGACAGCGAGCGGATGCGCCGGATTATCAGGCAAGTGGTCAGCGGCTTTGCCTCGGAGGTTTATGAGGCCCGGGATGGTCGGGAAGCCGTCGCACTCTACACCTTCGAGCGCCCTGATTGGGTGCTGATGGACCTGCGTATGAAGCCGGTGGATGGTTTGCTGGCAACCGCGGAAATCAAGGCTCGCTTTCCGGACGCGCGGATCATTATCGTTTCCCAACATGACGACCCCGCTCTCCAGGCCGAGGCAACGCGGCTCGGTGCTTGTGCCTACGTGCTCAAGGAGAATCTTCACGAACTGCCCAAAATCATCACCGGCATTGGCACGGAGACATTGAGTTCCCGCTCGCCTTTGGATTATCAGCGCCCGTCATCAGCGGGTCCCGAAAACAACCTACCACGAAAGGCCTCACCGTAAGCTCATGAAGCAAATGTTAGTGATGGTGCAGAGGGGATCTGGGGGAGCACAACTCGACTGAAGCCACGAACACCAAGAATCACCTATGAAAATCAGAACACGAATGACGTTTCCAAAGTCTCACCGTAATCAGCCGCTCGACGATGTGCGCGGGATACACTTCTTGCGAGCGACAATCCCCACAGCTTGCATGAGCGCAATCCTGTTCCTCGCTTTCGGGGTCGCAGCAATGGCTCAGATCGCGCCCAAACCAGCCACGCCGACGACTGCCGCCCTCAATGCGCAGGTGTACAGCACACTCGACTTTTCCAACGTGCAGGATTTTGAGGATGCGACACGGGGATTTATCGCGGAACTGGAACCCCCTCGTTACATCTATAACGACAACGCACCGTTGAATGATCTGGGTTTCTATGCGTGGAACCTGGAGGATTACTTCGGTTTCATGACGGACACTCACGCCCCTCCCAGCGTGAACCCAAGTCTGTGGCGCCAAGAATGCCTCAACAACATCAATGGGCTTTTTGCCGTCGTTCCAGATAAGGTTTATCAGATCCGGAGTTTTGAACTGGCGACCATGTCGTTTGTTCGCACGCCGAAAGGCTGGATCGTCATCGATCCCCTCATGAGCCGCGAGACCTCACGTGCTGGACTTGCCATGCTGAGGGCGCATGTCTCCAAGGAGCCTATTGTGGCGATTATCGTCACCCACAGCCATGCCGACCACTTCAACGGAGTGCCCGGCATCCTTGAAGCGGAAGGAAAAACCATCACCCCGGCCAACGTGGTGGATGACACCGAAGACACGATACCGTTTTATGCACCCGAAGGCTTTTACGACGAGGCCATCTCGGAAAACCTGTATCTCGGCAATTCCATGATGCGACGAGCCGACTACATGTACGGCAGTTACCTGCCGAAGAGTGAGTTTGGGCATGTGGGGTCTGGCCTCGGCAAGACGACCGGGTTTGGTACTGGGAAACTGTTCTCTCCAACCTTCGAAGTCAAAGCGGATGGCCCCGTGGATATTAAGGGTTTGACGGTCGAGTTCCAATTGGCGCCGGGCACCGAGGCGCCCGCGGAAATGCACGTTTTCTTTCCAGACTATGGCGCGTTTTGCCCCGGAGAAAATGTAAGCCACACTATGCACAACCTCCTCACCTCCCGTGGCGCGAAGGTTCGGGATCCAAAGGCGTTCGCAAAATACATCGATGAAGCTATTGATCGATTCGGCTCGCGCACCGACGTGTTGATCGGGGTGCATCATTGGCCCGTTTGGGGCAACGCCCAATGTCTGGAGATGCTCGAGAAGCAACGGGACATGTACCGTTTCTTCAATGATCAGGTCATTCGCATGATCAACGACGGTATGAATATGGAGGAGATAGCCGAGGTTTTTGAGCTGCCCGATGCGCTGGGTCGCGAGTTTTACAACCGAGGATATTACGGAACCATTAACCACAATGTGAAAGCCGTCTTCCAGCGTTATGTGGGTTGGTGGGACGGCAATCCGGCCAACTACTTCAAGTATCCGGATGAGGTGGCAGCCCGAAAATATGTTGATTTCATGGGCGGTGAAGGTGCGGTGATTGCGAAAGCAAAAAAAAGTTTCCGCGAGGGTGATTACCGCTGGGTCGCCGAAGTAATGAAACATGTCATTTTCGCCAACCCTTCCAATCAAAAGGCGAAGGAATTGCAGGCTGACGCCTTCGAGCAACTCGGTTATTCCTTCGAGTCGGGCACGTGGAGAAACATCTTCCTCAGTGCCGCGGAGGAGCTGCGCAACGGCAACATCGGTCTTTCGTTCGCAAACACCAGCGGCTCGATTAGCATGATGCCACCGACACTCCTTTTTGATTACCTGGGCACCATTGTCCTGGGCAAACAGGCGGAAGCGCTGGACCTCAGGATGCGCTTTTTATTCACCGACGAAGGTCTGCCCGAATCGGAGCGAAACCTCTACGTGGTATTGAAAAACGGCGTGTTGCACTGCAAAAACAACAAGCCGAACGAAGCGACGGCTGTCACCTACAGCCTCACGAGAATGGAGTTCCTGGAGATGATTAAATCCCCACCGGACGCTACCTTCGGTCAGTTCGTAAAAACTCTGTCCCAACATGACCGGCACTGGAACATCGTGTTGCCGTTGGGCTACGACAACCGCCGGAGCGAGTAGCCGCGGCTGCCAGCCAGCACCTCGTGACAGCGGCTCAGGCGTATCGCGCCGGTCGATGTGAGACTCCCATGTAGTCCGCACCGCCACGACCGTTGAAACCGAAACCTCCAGATCCTCAGCCGAAGCCACTGGTCGGCAAGTGGGTGTCTAAGACCCCGGGGTTTCTGCGGCGGCAGGTATGGATTTGGCCGCTGTTTGCCGCAGCCATGTTGGCCTTCGTGGGCACGTGGGTGCGGGCACGAATCGAGCGAGCGATGGAAGTGCATCTCGCCGGGAACTTGCAGACGATCCTGGACGCGAATGTGGAGGCGTTGCGCGAATGGGCCGCCGCCATGAGATCGTTGGCCGAGGTACTGGCCGCCGACGACTCGGTACGCGAGCGGGTTGCAGGTCTTGTCTCGCACGCACAGGAAAAGGGCACTGCCCCCCAGGTGCTATTGGCTGCACCCGGTCTGGAAACTCTCAACACTCACCTCCGCCCCGCATTGGAGGCCCGAGGCTTCCAGAGCTATTTCCTGATCGATCGAAGCTTGGTGATCATCGCTTCGAGCGCAAAACCCCTCATCGGCATAAACGCCAACTCCAGTGACACGCTCGACGCTTGCTTTGCGGGAAATGCGGTCGTCACTCGACCGTTTCTACTGGAAGGACCCCGTGACGACCTGGCGGGCAAGGTCCTTTCAGGCCAGCCCCTGATGTTCGCCGCAGCCCCCGTCCGTTCCCGGAACGGGGAGGTTCTCGCGGTGCTGGGCTTGAGCATCCTGCCGCAAACGGATTTCACCAGGATTCTGCGCACGGCAAGTTCGGGTAACAGCGGCGAAACCTTCGCCTTTGACCGCCAAGGACTGTTCTTGTCTGAAAGCCGCTTCAAGGACCAGCTAAAGCAAATCGGACTGGTGCCGGATTCGCCCGACGCCCGCATCATCCTGGCGCTGGAAGCACGGGATCCCCTGGTCGACCTGACCAAAGGTCTTACCGCGCCGAAACGCCGCAGTGAGCTGCCTCTCACTCTGGGAGTGCGTGAAGCCATCGCCGGCCGCCCCGGGATGACGGTTTCCGGTTATCGCGATTACCGCGGCGTCCCCGTCGCTGGGGCGTGGACCTGGCTCCCGGATTTCGACATGGGTCTGGTCACCAAGCTGGACCTAAAAGAAGCCTTCGCCCCGTTGCTGCCGATCCGTCTCGCGTTTTGGTTCCTCTTCAGCTTACTCACCCTCGGGTCCGGCGTGGTCTTCTTCCTCATGCGCGCCGCCAACCGGGCCGCGCTCAAGGCCAGGCAACTCGGCCAATACCGCCTCGAGGAGGAAATCGGCAAAGGCGGTTTCGGGTCGGTCTACCGCGCCCGGCATGTGCTCATGCGGCGCCCCGTAGCGGTAAAGGTCCTGAACCCACAGGCTGGCGCAAATTCCATCGCCCGGTTCGAACGCGAGGTGCAGATGACGAGCCGGTTATCGCATCCGAACACGGTGGCGATATACGATTATGGGCATACGCCGGCCGGCCTGTTCTATTACGCCATGGAGTACCTGGAAGGCCTGAGCCTGGCCGCTTTGATCGCCCACTATGGACCGCAGCCGGAAGGCCGCATCATTTACCTCCTGCGCCAAGCCTGCGCTTCGCTTGCCGAAGCGCACGCCCAAGGCCTGGTCCACCGCGACATCAAGCCCCAGAACATCCTGCTCACCCGCCGCGGCGGCATCCCCGACTTCGTCAAAGTCTTGGATTTTGGACTGGTGAAAGCGCCGGAAAACACCGAAGAACTGGAGTTGACCGGCGCTCAAACAACGCTCGGCACCCCACTATACATGTCCCCGGAAGCCGTCAAGAGTGCCGACTCCGTTCAGCCTGCCAGTGATATCTACGCCCTCGGTGCCGTCGGTTACGAACTGCTAACGGGCGGTCCGGTCTTCCCAGGCACTACTCTCGGCGAGGTCTTCATGCAACACCTCCGCTCCACGCCCGAAAAACCCTCGGCCCGGCTCAAGCGACCGGTTTCGCCCGACCTGGAGGATTTGCTCCTGTGTTGCCTCGCCAAGAAACCCTCCGAAAGGCCCACCGCCCGCCAACTTGAGGAGGCCCTGGAACACTGCGTGTCAGCCACCGCCTGGAACCGCGAGACGGCCGAAGAGTGGTGGCAAATCCACCTCGCGCCCCAGACTGCCAAAAAGCCCCAGGTCTAAACTCACGCGCTGAATGGCTGAATGACACCCTCCCGCACATGGGCCCCCGTTGCCATGCCGCGAACCACAGCCGATCACCAAAACCCTCTGAGCCCCGGAAATCATTTGGATACCCCGCTTTCGCTCAAAATACCCTCCCAACAGCGTCCCCCTCAACGCAAGCCCGCATCAGCCAGCCTTCGATCCTCCGTCGTCAGCACCGTCCTGGAGTGTGTCCCGCAATGCTGTCCTGGAATGCTTGACTCCAAGCCCAGAGAAAACTAGTGTATTTCCCTACCAGTCCGGTGGTCGTAGCTCAGCCCGGTTAGAGCCCCAGATTGTGGATCTGGCTGTCGCGGGTTCAAATCCCGTCGACCACCCCATCTTTTTCAAGAATCTTCACTTCAGAGGTTTATCCCGTGGGCTGGCGCCAGCCTATCCCACCGGGGTTTCAAATTTCGAGATTTGCCGTTCCCTGGCCCCCAGTCCCAGAGTCCGTAATCCCACAGTGTGTAGTGACAATTAAAGCGACAATCAAAAGTTGCCGCCTTCACTCATCGATTTTCTCACCGATAGCCGAGGTGGTAACTCATAATTGTCGTTGACCAGTGTAAGGTGGCGCGATTGCTTATTGACGAAAAATACCTGGGAGCTCTATCTGAAGAGGAGGGGTGAGTGCGAGAAGTTCCTGCTAGAGCAAATGAGGCTAGATGAGTTGGGACGAGCAACTGGAGACGGGAGCCAAGAGAAATCGAGCGCGAACGAAGAACGCGGAGATGGGTTTGCCGAATGAGCCGATGTTGTACCAACGAGCTGATCGAACCGGATTTATTCTGGACATTCGTCCCCAACATTCATAATAGGTCATCAATCATGCAAATCTCGTGTCACCTGGATATCAAAGGAAATAGGCATAAGAGATGCTTTATTAGTTGTGGGCTATGGTGAGAAAACCAATAAGTATTTGACCAAAGCAGTGAACTATGAGCAAAGGTATTGTTGATATCGTGTTCCTGATTGATGCTACGGGATCGATGCAGCCTTGCATCAATGCCGTGAAGGAGAACATCTTCACATTCGTGCGCACTTTGTGCGAAAAGGATGGGAACGGAGAAACCATCGTAAAGGACTGGCGGGCCCGCGTGTTTGGATATCGAGATTACCTCTGTGATGTCGAGAAGTCGGTGGACAACCCTTTTGTTACCACGCCCGAGGCGTTGCGTTCGCAACTGGATGACCTTGTCGCTCAAGGCGGGGGCGACGAGCCGGAATCGCTGCTTGATGGTCTTCTGGACGTAGTGAATGTCGGACAGACGGATAAGAATTCACAGGAAATCGACCCACGCAAATGGCGCTACCGCAGTAATGCCGCACGATGCGTGATCGTGTTCACGGACGCAACCTACCATCCCACTACGGCCGACGGCGCTGGGAGGGTTGCAGACATCATCAACGCACTCCACACCCATAGAATCATTCTTTCGATCTATGCACCAGACCTCCCCTGCCATTATGAATTAGCTGAGGCGGACAAGTCGGAGTATTTCCCTATTCCTGTAACCAGTTCACCACAAAAGGCACTGGCCGAGTTTACGGCGGACAAGGCGAACTTCCAGAAAGTGATGGAGGCACTTGCCAAATCCGTGAGCAAGTCAGCGAGCGTCCCCGAATTGTAATCGAAAGCGCACTGAAATGGCTGGACGAAAATGCGCCGACATCGTGTTCCTGCTAGACGCCTCCGGTTCGATGTCTCCCTGCATTGAGGCGGTGAAGAACAACATTGGAAAACTGACCGATTTTTTCAGGGCGGACGGGCAGAGCATCTGGGATATTCGGCTTGAGTTCCTCGCCCATGCCTCCTGGAGAGACCTGTATCATTTGCAGTCACATGCACTGAACGGGCTCGCATTGGTGGAAGCCATCTACAAGCCACAACAGAATTTCGCCAGTTCGTTTTTCACCAAGGATATAGCAACATTCCAGGCCGCTTTGGCGGGAGTAAAACCCCAAGGCGACGAGACAACCCTTGTAGCACTGGACTGTGCCTTGGACCTCCCCTGGAGACCTGCTGAAACCTGTCATAGAGTTGTAATCTGCCTCACCGACGAAGCTGTTGAGACAGGAGAGAGCGTCGCATTCCAGAAGGAACAAATCGCCAATCTGGTTAAGAAGATTCACTCGAAAAGGATCAAGCTCTACATTGTGGCCCCGCAGTCAGATGCTTTTGATACGCTGTCAATGGCGGACCGTTGCGAGTACGAGCCCGTGGATGGCACAGACGATGGCCTGCGAAATACAAACTTTCCGAGATTAATGGAAGCCATTGGTAAGTCGGTTTCCGTTTCACAAACCACCTCGACCGGGGCAACCGCGCCACAACCACTATACGGCCAGGAGCGTTGGATTTCAGGCTCCGGGGCGTTCGGAGTTGATGGCGGCCGGTAGCAGGAGGTCTTTGCATGCCAGTTCCCCCGAATCCTCCCTGCAGACTGGTGCCTGAAGGCGGAAACCGCCCAGGCATCACATATGAAACTATTCGCCATATAAACAAAGGACAGATGGCGAATGCCTACGAGGCAAAGGACTCCGCTGGCAGGCGCGTTTTCCTGAAAGCGTACATCTCGCCGACACCAGCTGTAGAGTGGTACAGAGCCTATATCTCTTACGTCAAGAAGTTGAACCAGCGGATCGCGAGATCGACCGCCGCCGTCTATTGCGAACAGGCCATTGACACCTTTGAAGCCAAGGTGGGCCACTCAAAACACGCCACCTTCTTTCAGGTTTATGAGTTTGTAGATGGTGGTCATGATCTTGAGAGTATTCTGAAAAGGGCTAATGCCGATCCGGGGTCGCTTTCTTGGAGCCAGCGGCTCTCAATGGCCAAGGTCATGCTATCAAGCTTGAAACAACTGCACGACTCAAGAACCGTGCACTGCGACCTGAAGCCGCCGAATATCATCATGCAGAGCGTCGATGCCGCCATCGGATATCGTCCTAAGCTAATCGATTTGGATTCCTCAATTCTTGCCGATGTCGAGGCGCCTTGGCATGGAAAAGGTCAGGGATATGTCGGATCTCCGAACTACTATTCCCCCGAACATATAAAAGGCGGGAACAGCAAACCGCTCCTGGCTTCGGATGTCTACACGAGCGCCCTGATACTTTACGAACTTCTCGGGCAAGGGAACCCCTACCGGAGCGACGACCAAGAAGAATACTTCAAGAAGGCTCTCGCAGGTGATCCAGCAAAAATCTGCCTTAAAGGAAGGTTACGCGGAAATTCCGACATGACAGCCTTGGCAGACTTAATTAAGCGAGCACTAGCGCCAGAACCGTCTGCGCGCCCGGCAATGAGAGAACTCCACCAGTGCCTGCTCCACGTGAACGCGGACGGAGGCCCACCTCCGCCAACTCCACCTCCGCCGGCATGTTCGGCCGGAAGACTCGAATTGAGAGGTGATAAGAATAAGGCCGACTTTGGAGTTACGACAATCGTAGGAAGAAGACTGTTGGACGGTATTTCTTCGGAAGGGATATTCGCCTCTGAACCACAGTTTGAATTAATATCGCGCCCGCCCGAATGGTTCCTGAAACCACTCCCATCCGCCAAAAACTCCACGGCGATCAATGACAAGACAGTCATGAAGGAACAGAAGTTGTTGGCAGGTGATAAGATTTGTCTGATCGGAAAAACAGGCAGACGCGCAATGGAACTAGTTGTAGATTTTAATTAAAGGGCTGGAATCATGGCGGCTACAACCTGCCCAAATTGCGGATGTGCCCGTTACCCCGACAGCCGCGGCCATTGCCCGGATTGCAACTACCCCCCACTGCGACGACTCACACTGACAGGCATCAAGGGGAAGCTTTCGTTTGGCGTGCGCACGCCAATGGGAAGCACGCTGTTGTCTAAGCTCTCGGAAGAGGCGCGATTCGCTGAGCGAGATGAGCAATTTACAATATTCTGTCGAGATTCGGACTGGTTCATTCTCGCACGTAACCGCACGAGGAACGCCACATTACTCAATGGCAAAGCAATTCCGGTGGAAACCCGGCTGAAAGAAGGTGACGTGATCGCGCTTGGGAGTGCATCGGGAGCAAAAACGCAAGTCATGCGAATTGTAGTCGGAATGACGGACGGATGAACAAGCGCGCAAAAATGTCGCCCGCCTACAGACTGCCTGCGGCATGCATCACAGTCACCAAGGTGGATGTGGCCTTCACCTCAACGGGAGTGGAGCCCGAGCGGGCCATTGAGGTGTTTGAGTTATCAGCAGCGGCGATAAAGAAACTGGCGATTCGACTGAAGAACCGGATTGAAAACGGCGGGTATAAAACCTCTCCGTGCGCTGGGATATACAGTGCAACCACCTTATGCGGAACAACGGATTTCCGACAAACACGCACAGCGAATGCGGCTGACCCAATCTGGTTCATCGGGGACTTGCATGGTGATCTCGCGGCACTGAAAGCCCTCACGGAATTCGCTCGCAGACAGAATGAACGCGATGGACTCAGTGCACCAACGCGCCTTTTCTTCCTCGGGGATTTGGTGGATGGTGCGCCATTCAGTGCTGAGGTGATAGCGTGGATAATGAAAGCCTGGAACAATAAGCCGAGGCTGGAGCAAGAGAAAGCAGAAATGACCCAACCACCTCCGTTTGAAGTGATGGCGGTGATTGGGAACCACGATAACGGATTGCGTTTCGTTGAGAATGACACCGGCGGGGAGTTCGTTTCGAGTGTTTCGCCAAGTACCTTTGCCCAGGACCTGAACCGACGGATGAAAGAGGGGCACAGGGAGGCATGGAAGCAGTTTGGATGTGCAGCCATAGAATTCTTCGAAGCCTTACCGCGGATGGTAATGCTGAATCAGACTGTCATGGTGGCGCACGGAGGGGTACCACACTCCGATGTTGTGATTGCCACGCGAGCCGACTTAAATACCCCCCAAGCATTGGGCGATTTCATTTGGAATCGTTTGCACGAGACTGCACCCAAGAAGATACCCAACCGCGAATCTCACGGTTCGCAGGTGGGCATAAAGAACTTTGATGCTTTCGTTGCCAAGCTGGCGGACACAGCGGGAGTAGCGTTCTCACCCAAAATCTTCATTCGCGGGCATGACCACCACGAAGGAAACTTCAAGCGTTACGAGAATTACAAGCTCTGCTCGGTGCTGACACTAAACGCCTTCACAGTGAACCGAGATTTTTACGGCCAGAAGTATCGGGACCTTGCCCTCTTGCGCTGGATACCCTCCGAAACAGACAAAATGACACTGTTCCGGTTGAGGTTTCAAAGCGGGGGGTTAGAGCAAATCTGGAGGGTACTTCTGCCAGAACGGGCGAAGGGCAACATTCAAGACATTACACCATGAAAGCACAAAGCTATTTCCGGTGCGAGAACTGTGGAAAGATCGCAGCTACGGACCTGGGCAACCGACTAGCTGCGTGCTCAGATTGCGGAAGCGAGAATCTGAAGATCTTGGTGCCTGTGGATGATGAGGCGAAGGTGGACCCATTATCCGACCGAAAAAAGACGGCGATGGCGGTTTTGATCGGTTTAGCCGGTATAGCGGCAGTCACGGTGTTTTTACTCTTCGGGCGTTTACTACAAGATTACATAGCGTTTGACGCGAAACGTGAGACAGCAGAAAAAGCACATGAACGACTAGCAACGGAAATACAAGCGAAAGAAGCTACGCTTGCCACGTTATCCAAGAAAGCCTCGGAAGAGCTATTGCAGGTGTCTGAGAATGCAAAACACATTGAAACAACAGCAAGCTTTGCCAAAGCCGCGCTAGTTGAAACAGAGGCAGCATTGCATCGCACGCGAATGGCTCTCTCGAACGAAACGGCGAAAGTAATCGGGGCTCAGACGCAACTGGACAGGCTTGAGGAGGAATGGAACCGAATACGAAAAAAGGTAGATGCGCTGGCGGCTGAGGAGGCCCAACTAGTGGCAACAGTCGGCGCCGCAATGACGCGGACCAATCGATTAGTGTCTGATGTTGCAGCTGCTGAAAAAGCCCAGACTTCAGCAAATGCTGAACTAGCTAAAGCCCTGACCACACTGGACACAGCATACGCTGCCCGAGACAAGGTAAGAGAAGAGGCGCAAGCACTGGCGGTTCGAGTGAGAACATTGGCGGAACGCCAGGAAGCTCTTGAAGAAGACATCCGCGACAAACAGAAGGTCCAGACGGGTTTAGAAGCCAGTATTGCTGAGTTAAAGAATCAGCATGGCAACTTCCTAAGTGAAATGAACAAAGCCCGTGCTGCACTGGACAGCCTAATAGCGTCAAGGGACAAGACACGAGAGGAGGCGGACACACAGTCAGCACGATTGGCGGTGTTGAAGGCCGAAGTCGCCACACTTGAGAAAGCCAAAGCAGGTGCTGAGAAGGTGAAAGGAGAGCTCGGAAGATGATCGCAGTTATGTTTGCAGACATATTTACGCCCATAGGGCTATATCTTACTGGCGTCACACTCCTGACGATATTAACGGTCTTGTTCGCCTATTCTGTAATTTATTACTGGAAGGCGAAGGACCTAGCGCCGCAGTTGTTACGCATCCAAGACGTGCAGAAAAAGGTTGGCCAGGAAGAGAGCCGCCTAGAGGAGTTAAAATTTGAGGTTGCAGCTAAGATTACGGAACTGACGAAGGCAGAACATGTGATCGCCGAGGGGAAAAATGAGCAAGAATGGCTAGAAGTAAACCGGGATAAAGTTGAAACCTTGAAGGTCGAAGTCGCCGCCCTGCAGGCCCGAGTGGACCAAGAGTCCGACAACTTGGAGCGGAAACAAGAAGAAATTGAGAAATGTCTTAAGACTATAAACGAAGCCAAAGAGGAACAGTTGACGGCCGAAAAGCTGAAGAACCAACTGGATGTGGAAGTCGCAAGCAGAAAAAAACAAAAGGAGGCCCTTGAAGAAGAGATTCGAGGACTGAATGAGTTAAAAAATGAAGCCAGTGATCTCAAGCTCGAGAAAAACGATCTTGACCTCGCAATAAAGGAGTTGCACCGCAAATTCTCGGACGCGGACAATGAGCTAAGGGAAAAGCGGAACGAACTCGTCGCAGCTCGTGCTCTCCTGGGGCAGGCAGACGCTGCGAGACAAGTGCTGGCACAGTTAGACAAGACGCGCGACATGAACGAGGAGCGGTGGAAGGACCTTGACCGCCCGCTGGTAGATGGAGCCAAGACGCCCGCAAACTCCTCACTTGATGAGAAAGAATGGTTAGCTGCATTTGAATCTCAGCTGAAAAACGCAGGATTCCTCTTCAATCCACGAGCGATACGTGCCTTCCATGCCGGGCTGAAATGTTCAGAGACCTCACCGCTGGTGGTGCTCGCTGGCATTTCGGGGACGGGCAAGAGCCTACTACCAGAACTCTATGCCGCCGCGATAGGGATGAACTTCCTTCCGATTGCCGTGCAGCCACGCTGGGATAGCCCGCTGGATTTATTCGGTTTTTACAATTACATGGAGGGCCGGTACAAGGCTACTGAGCTCTCCCGTCTACTCTGGCAATTCGATAGATATAACAACCCGAAAGCAAAGAGTCTATTCGCGGAGCACATGCCCATGAGCCTGGTTTTGCTGGATGAGATGAATCTCGCTCGGGTTGAGTATTATTTTTCGGACCTGTTGAGTAAACTGGAAATCCGAACCGGGTTGGATGCGGAAAACGACAACAGCCGACGCAAAGCAGAAATTGAACTGGAATGCAATGCCATGGCGCAAGCAGATCAGGCGCGGCGGCTGTTTGTCGGACTGAACACGCTCTTCATTGGCACCATGAATGAGGATGAAAGCACCCAGACTTTATCAGAGAAAGTGTTGGATCGCGCCAATGTGATTCGATTCGGGAGACCAGGAAAACTAGCCGACTCTCCAAAGAAGGAGACCTTCCTCCGAGCCTACGAAACCTCCTCAATAACAATCACCTTCAGGAACTGGAAAAAATGGTGCACCGGGTCGCGTTCAACCACAGACAAAAACAACCTTAGACGTACCATCACCGAATTGAACGACGCGATGTCGGCTGTGGGCCGGCCATTCGGGCACCGTGTCAACCTAGCTATCGAGCGTTACGTAGCAGTTTATCCAGGGCTCTATAACGAGGCTCTGGCGGATCAAATCGAGATGAAGATCCTGCCGAAACTCAACGGGTTGGACGGCCAGGCAGATGGATTCAAGCAAGTGAAACAGAAACTAAATGGCGTGATAGCTGGCCTGCATGACGAGGCTCTTATGAAAGCATTTGACTCGTCATGCGATGATGCATCCACTTCGTTCTTCAAGTGGCGTGGAGTTATGCGGTAACTATGGGGGACAACAGTTCCATCGAATTGCGTGAGTACCTGAGGAGGCATAATCCGCCACCAAATGAGGAGTATGATGAGTTCCTTGACCAGGTGGATGTGTTTTTCAAACTCCGTGTGCGGGCGGAACAACGTTTTGTAGAGAGACCCCATAAGGCTAAGGCGAGACAGGGAGCATTGCCACTGGACTGGAAAGACATCGCTGCCCTTGTCACACCGGACGATGCGTCCCCACCAGAGACTGTCAGCACTCAGTTGGCCCGCGAGTGCCTTGGCGTGGGTGAAGAGATTCTAGCAGCATTACGAAGAGTGCTAGTACGAGAACGAGAAAAGGTCTCTCTTGGGCTTGTGCAACAAGTCGATGCCCAGTGCTTGCGCTGGATCACGCGCCAACCAGGCCGTGATGGCGTGGAGAAAGCGGGTCCACGCCAACGCATCCTCGCCGTCGTGCGACGGGAAAACTACAACACTTTGGAAAATCGCGTCTTCAAGGATTTTCTTGTGAGGGCCGCGCAGGAGACAGCCATTTACCTGCGCAAGTACGAGGGACGGTTTCCAGAACATGATACTATTCAGCGGGTCAAGCGACTACGCTGCTTATGTGAAAGCGGGTTAAGCGAGCCATTGTTGGAGCGCGTGGGTGAGATCCGCGAGTTGCCCGTTCCAAACTATGTGCTGCGCCAGGAACGCCGATATGCCAAGATCTGGAAAGCTTATATTGAACTGATCCGCCAGGCATCAGTCGCCGAGCGCTTGTGGAATCGAAGAAACGAGTTGGCGGCGACACTAGACAAGTTGAGGATAGAAGCCCCGCGCCAGATCAGTGCACATGCACGTTTCCACGCACCGATCTGGTTCAACCCACTTGATGGCCGTCATGCCTTATTAGAGTCGCCTTTCTATGACAATGAATGGGGAAAAACGGCGCGACAAGTGGTAACCGTCTTGCCGCGGGATGACGTGGTAGTTGATTTAGCAGGAGGATCACTTCACTACGACTTGCTGATCTATGGGCGACACCAAAACGGAAAACCCTATATTCAGAATTACGCACAGCCCTCTATTGAGGACAGAAACACGGGGAATTTTTTCTTTCTGTCGGAACTTCTGCAAAAGAGAGACGCAGCCCGGTTGAAAGACTACCTGGAGCAACTGCACGCGATCCTGGGTGGAAAACGATGGTTTTTAGTAGTACCGGATGACTGGGATGCGATATGGCAGGAGGCTGTTATCAAGGCGGTGCCGCTGGCAAGGAACCAGGTTTTCCTTGTCTGGCGGAGTATCGCAGCAGGAATCGGAGCAGTTCCTGAATTAGATGAGGCGGAAGAAGGTGAAGCACTAGTTATTCTTGATCTGCTGCAAAACGGTCAGATGCACATGACTCGTCTGACGTTGACGCGCGCAGCCTCAGGAGAACACTTGGTGCCGCAGCGCAAAGCTGTAAAGCCCCGGCAGTTTGATGAGACTTTCAAGGTGGTTGCGCTGCCCCACACAGGACGGGCACGGGCAGGTGCCGCATTCCTGGAAGAAAAACGTGACGGCTTTACTTTTAACTGGGAAGAGGAAGTTGAATGCCACGCCTTCATAAAGGACACCAAGCATGTCATTATGTTATCGGAAGGGCACGTGTCTGTTCCAAATTCGATCAGACAAAGCTGTTGCGTGATAGATGGCCTCCCATTGCTCCTAAAAGGGATGGCTCATTTCGCAACCTGTCTAGCAACAGGACAAATCCCCTATTACGACGAGCTAGAGGCTTTGTCGCTCATCGTGCAGACCGAGGATGAGAACGTGGTCGCCAAGACATTGGTCAGGGCCGATGAGAAGTGGCCAGGCGGGCGGGTTATGGAGACACCGCTGCTGGATCGTGCTGCTGTTCTGACACGTGGTGAGAATCATGTGCGGCTCCTGCTATGCATGGGCGAAGTGACCCGTGACGCACCGCTCCGCATTAAACGCCATGACTTCGCATACACGCTAGAGGAGGACCACGCACTCGGGCTCGCCGTAAGTATGACGCCTGGACAGGGTATGGCCGTCGTCGCTGTCCAAGCGGGTTTCCTGCGCGATCCAATCGAACTGGATTTCCTCAACGGAATGTCCGATAAGGATAGCAAGGGCAACAGGGTCACTATCTCTACTATTGAAAACGAAATGCTGCGGAGCTTCCCGCCCGATGCCCCACATGTAATCGCGGATAAGACCCTTTGGGGGCAAGTGAGCACAGCCGTAGCAAGATGGATGAGGTCCCGAAACTGGATGCCTGAGGGGGATTGGTTTGCGAAGGCAGAAAATCTTTATGCGGATGGTACGGAACTGCCCGAAGGAGTGACGGCCATCGAAAGATTACGACGCAAAAACGTGTTTGGGAATGACCCAGAATATCGTTATCCGACAGGGGAGGACTTCTCTCCTCTTTTCCGGAAACTGCGGGACGCATATGACAGGGCTGCGCCGACATCGGACGCCAGTTCGCCTTACGCAGCTATCATTCGCTCAATCGCATGGACGTATCAATCTGACAACCCTCTTTTCAAAGACGTTCGCAAGAAGTGCGTCCAGCGGATCGCAGATTACGCGGGCCACCCAATGCTCTCAAGGCCCCTGACTCAAGAATACACCTTGTGTGCGAACTTGTGCGCGAACCCACAGGAATGGAAGACGTTGTGGAATGCAGTGAGCACGCGATTGCAAGGCACAAGCAACGGCAACAACGTGGAAGAGGAGTTGAGATTACTCTACAACCTACTGCAATTTCACCCAACTTTCCTACGGGATACAAAACTCAATGTTGGGGTGGCGTGCTGGCAGATGATGGATAAGCTCTTATATTGGTACTCGCGCTACAACGAGGGTGGATACTCTGGCTCAAGACGGATCGGATACGTGTTGAAGTGCATGCTGTATCTATTGCGCTGCCGTAAATTTGATGGCAAGGTATTTGCCACACGAAACCGAAACCGCTACGCATATGACATTCTATGGAAGTGTCTAAGGAAAAGGCCGGAGGCGGAAACGAAATGGGGGCTACACAGCGTGGTTTGTGATTACCTTGACGGGAAGGGAACAATAGCTGGTCTACCAGCGGATTAGGCTCGGCTTGCGCCAACTCTTTCTTGGCTAACGCAAGGCCACAGGTCTCGCGGTTTCTCTAAGCGCGTTCAGCAAGTCGCGAAAAGGTTTTTCCCTCGTGCGTGTGGTTCCGCGTCCACTAAGGAATCCAAACTTAAATCGACCGAAATATGACTCCGCGATTGCTGCTTGAGTTCCGCTGGTCAGAGGTGGAATCAAGCCTCGGGACTCAACCCTGATTTTCAAGGAAAAGGATTCACTGGACGGAGAGATTCAGGCTTTAGAAGCAACGATTGAAAGCGCACGTTCTGCCCACGGAAAACAACGACTGGAAAAGAACCTCGCTATGGTTCGCTCCGGAATCAAAGGGGAGGAGGAAGCTGCTTACCACATCAACTTCGCCCTGAAAGACTCTAAAACTTGGGTGGCCATCCATGATCTCCGTCTTAAGTGCAATGGACGGGTTGCGCAGATGGATCACCTCCTGATAGATCGCTTTCTGGAACTCTACGTCATCGAAAGCAAGGGCCTTTCGCTCGGGACAAAGCGCGGATTGGTCTTGATTTTATCGAGAGTGGAATGGCATCAAGATATACGGAATATGGCGACGCGGAAAGTTGGTTGAGGTTGTCGCGACTCGTTGCAACACTTCAGGAGTTGGACTTTACTACTGCACACGCTGACGCACTTTGGCTTAGCGAGAACTCTAAGGTGCAGGGCTACGCTGCTGTTTATTCTCTCCTTTTCTCAAAATACTCAACAATTGATAGCCTTGCTGCCTTGGTATTACAGGAATGGGTAAAGTACGATTTGCCACTCAGAACTAGGCCGGTCCAGATTGATGCGCAGGCTTTGTTGAAAGCCGCACGGCCAACGCAAGCATCGGAGCCGCAGAATGACGGTATTTGAGACTGACGCCAGCGCCAGATTTCCTCTCGCACTGGTTACGCCGAACCAATGTGGAATCACGCCTCGAATCTATGTCTTGCCTAAGCACAATCAAAAGACAAATTGTAAAAAGGGTCACCCATAGTTGGAAGTTTCGTGCGGTTTGGGCTTTACTTCCTTGGCCTGCGAGCTGAGTCCTTGTCGTTTGAACTGAATAACACGGTGCGAAAGTTCGGGTGGCGGATTCTGGTTTCGGGGATGCTGTTTGTCTCCGCTGGGTATGTGTCGAATTTCGTCGGCAGACCGGAGAAACCTCCTCAATCGCGGTTGGGAACAGTCTAACGGCTATGTTGTGCGTAGGAGAGACACTTTGCCAAATTTCAGCCGCGCAGGACTGGTTGGCGGTCCGTTTTGACCGGCGGATTGTGGTAGAGATCTGCTCGTGCCTCAGCGGTATTCTCGGTGAACCACCCAACAAGAACTGATGAGGTCCCTTGTCCTGGCCTTTGCCGGTCAAAACTAGAGTCACTTAGTGGAGATTAGTGGTTAAAACCTCCCTGAAAGAGCTGCCAAAAAACTCCCCCGGGACAAAGTCTGTCCGGAATCCCGACCCGAAAAATCCGGCTATACCAGGAAAAAGACCCACAACCATGCACCCCAAAACCACCACCGCAGCGCAGCCCTCCCCACCCGCGACTTCCAGCCCCGCCCCGACTCCCCACCGTCGCACCGTCGCACCGTCCCATGTCGCGTCGAAACCTCGGCGTAGACGGATCGCGGCTGGGTTCCTGGTCAGTGAGTTGGAAGAGGAGATTGGCGGTCTTACCCTCTGAAACGGGGGCTTTGGCCGAGTTGAAGGCGTGGCTGGAATTGAAGATATCGAGGAAGGCCTGCGGTGAGAATCTGGCAGGCGGCATCCTTGAGCGGGAGGGTCTGGAAAATGCCGAGGGCGGCGGTTATGCTTTGCCGCATGTCGGTGGCGTTCATGGTTTGATCCCCTTTTGCTTGGTGGGCTTAGCTAGCGCTTTCGCCATCTTCACCGACTGGCTCAAAGCGAGGTAGTTTTCGCTGGTGACGACTTTGCGCCCACTCTTTTTTTCAAGCTCGCGCCGGGCGTTGCCAGCCACCGTGCCGCCAGCGTGGGCGGCATGCTTGCTCTCCGGGAAGCCCTGAGCGTCACGGGTGCGGGTAATCTCCGTGGTGGCCGCTTCGCCCAGCATGGAGAAGATGAGTTCCAGGTCGGTTATGTGATCGCGGAGATTCTCGCGCTTGAGCCGCTTGAACTCGGCGTATTGGCTGGGGGTGAGGCCGAAGGTGGCCTGGGAGATTTCGGCGGTGAGGATGGCGTATTCGCGCTGTTCCCGGACGCCGCGCTTTTTCCATTCGTCGGTGAGTTCGTCGCGGATGGCGATGGAGCGCATCCGTTTCTCGATCCAGTCGTCGGAGTAGCCTTTGGCCTTGTAGAGGGCGCGGGTGCGTTTGGTGGCGAGTTCCGGGTCTTCGATCTCCTGGATGCGTTCGTAGCCGACTTTGGCAAGCCAGCGTTTGAACGGCTCGGCCTTGGGGCTGGGGATGGATTGGATGATGCGGAACAGGCCCTCGGTGTTGGCGCAATTGAGCTTCTGCGCGCCGCCGGCAGTGGCCACCGAAAGGCGGGTGGCAATTTGCCCCCACCCTTTGCCCAGCTCCGGATCACGGCGGCGCATATCCTTGAGGTAGCCCTGCGGATCAACCGAGTCGGTGAGGGCGGCGACCACGTCGGCAATGACAAACCACCATTCGTTGTTGTGGATGGTGCGGCGGATTTGCTTGTGCTGAAAAAGGGCGATCCTGGTTTCAGGATTGAGG
>DIXK01000031.1 GCA_002428665.1 Verrucomicrobia subdivision 3 bacterium UBA6082 | reverse complement strand
AATTACTTATGACGCTTTGTATAGAACCACCAGCGAGATTGCTCAACTCGTCCGGATCCGCCTCTAACTTCGCGTTTGAGCCTCGAAAGCTCCTGCTCGGGGACCCCCTCCGCGATCGGCACAGGGGTATCCTAATCAAGTCGGACTTCGCCCTGGCTTGCTCGCCAAGATGCCATTTCCCAGCGGCGGCAATCCAATAGCCAGATTGCCGGGGCAGTTCGGTAAAGTCTACTTGATCACCCGGCAACGGTTGGTGAAGTTGAACTGCTCCTGTCTGGTGTGGATACCTACCCGTTAAGATGCTCGCACGGCTGGGGCTGCACGAACTGCACGTCGGGAAGGCCTGGTCAAAACGCATCCCCTCATGTGCCAAACGTGTCAGATTTGGCATCCGTACGCCCATATTAGAACTCCAACCACGTGCCCGCTGTCCGTAAAACAGCCTACTGGCGTGTGAAAAGTCTAACCGAATGCTGAAACTTTGATAAGCAGGCTTAGGCACTCCCGAACGCGGATTGCCTTACCCATGGCATTTCAACTCGTGGATTTTAGCAAAAACTCGACATACGGCAGGTCCTCGGGTTGGGTGATTTTCGGGTTCGGCCCGACCGAAACTACCAGATGAACCGGATGGCCTAACAATTCGCAAGCTGCGGTGTCATCAGTCACCACTCGGCCCTGGTTGCGAACCAGCGCAAGCGCGCGGCGAATAACCTCGACGCGGAATACTTGCGGGGTTTGCACCGCCCACAAGCGGCTACGGTCGAGGGTTCGATCCACCCGAGTTCCATCATCTGATTCCTTGATTGTGTCGGTGACTGGCTGAGCTGCAACGGCAGCACCGGTCTCACGCGCGACCATTACCGTGCGGGCGATTAGGCTGCCCGGGGTGCACGGTCGGGCTCCATCCTGAATAACTACGAGTTCGGCGTCAGCAGCGAGTGCGTCGAGCCCATTCCACACCGAATCCTGGCGTTCCTTTCCTCCAAGAATCAGGCGAAAAGGCTTCTGAGTCCCTAACTGTCGTCCCAGATCGCTGAAGGCCTGCTGCTGACCGTCGCGGATCACCAATACAATTTCATCGATGGCGGCAGAATCATCGAACCGCCGCCATGTGTGTGCAACCACAGGCAGACCGTTTAGCGGCAAGAACAACTTGTCAACATGCGGTCCCATTCGGGTGCCCTTGCCGGCAGCGACGATGATTGCGGAAGTCATAGGTCAGAATACGAGAGTAGGCTGATTCCACCCTGGACGTGTTTAGTCGAGCTTGAGTCGATCGAGCACTTCTTGGGACAGCAACTCGTAAGCCGCAGAGCCCGTGTTATACTTGTCATAATAGAGGATCGGCTTTCCGAAACTCGGGGCTTCGGCCAGCCGGGTGCTGCGCGGAATCATTGTCTCGAACACCTTCTCTTTGAAATGCTCTCGCACCTCACCGACGACCTGTTGTGAAAGACGGGTGCGACCGTCATACATGGTCATGACTACACCCAGTAATTCGAGGTGTGGGTTAATACCTGTGTCGTGCAACTGGTTCATCACCCGGTTAAGCATCGAAATACCCTCCAGGGCGAAATATTCGCACTGCAGAGGCACCAGCACGCCAGTCGAGGCGGTAAACGCATTTAGCGTCAAGACCCCCAGTGAGGGGGGGCAATCTATGATGACCACGTCGTAATTCCGGCTTTGGCGGACCGGCCTTAAGACCTCGGTAACACGCTGAAGATGGTTTTCAGCTCGAGCCAATTCAAAGTCAACACCGCACAGATCAACCTCGCTGGGGATCAGGTCAAGTCCCTCAAAGGCAGTTCGTTGGATCTTTTCCGAGAGCAACCCTTCGCCGAGAAGCACTCGGTAAGCACTGGCCCCATCGACTTTTTCCACACCAACGCCACTAGTGGCATTGGCTTGTGGATCGAGGTCAAACAAAAGAACTCGGCGTCCCAGAGCAGCCAGGCAGGCCGAGAGATTGACAGCAGTGGTGGTTTTACCTACCCCACCTTTCTGATTTGCTACGGCTATGACTCGTGTGGTCACCTGTCGCATGATAAGTGATTGGCGGGCGGATTCAAGTTTCGCTGGATTTAATTTGTCTTTTCGCGCATGTTTATTACATGAACTTGATCCTTTCGACGCACAACGTGAAGCTCAGCCGGGCCATTGAAGAGCACATCATGGACCGGATCAACAAGCTTGAGCATCTCGACCGGTTCGCGATTCAAGCCCGCGTGACCCTGGAGCACGACAAGACAAAAGCGCCGGAGAAACAGTTCTCCTGTTCCATGAGGCTCGTTATTCCGGGGCCCGATTTATTTGCTGAGGACGTTGAAAGTGACTTGTACGCTGCGGTTGATCTCGTTGCCAAGAAGGTCGAACAACAAATTCGCAAGCGCCAGAACAAGTATAAGGCGCGAAAGCATAACCAAGCATCGCGGACAAAGCGTTCTCTGAAGGAAGCGGGGCTGTAAGTTGGACGCCCCTATCGCGCCAATCGGCTCCTCGGCGAGTGGTTGCGGACAGCTTTTCAAGGACTCTCGTTGCAAGGGAAGCCACAGTCCCAACCGGTAGTTTTGCGGGCACGACTTCTCGTGCCAGTCACCGGTCCACCTATCCCAAACGGTGCTGTGCGATTACAGGGTACTAGGGTCGTCAGAGTAGGTCGTTGGCAGGATGTCTGCAGAGGGACCTCGGTAACAGCAGTTGATTTGGGTGATGTGGTGCTGCTGCCTGGGTTGGTTAACGCGCATTGCCATTTGGATTACACCCTCATGGCGGGACTTTTTCCTCCACCAAAAGCATTTACTGACTGGCTGAAGGTCATTACTGAGGCAAAGGCGGGTTGGGATCTAAGGGACTACCGAAACTCCTGGTTAGTCGGAGCGCGAATGCTCCTTGAAAGCGGCACGACTACAGTTGTCGATATCGAAGCAGTTCCGGAGATGTTGCCGCGTTGTTGGAATCTTACTCCGCTTCGTGTCTTCTCCCTCCTCGAAATTATTGGTATTGGCCGGCAACGACAACCCTTGGCAGTTTTGCGGGAGGCTCTCCAAAAGGCAGAATCCCTTGACCACGCCTGCTGTCGTGTGGGACTTTCGCCCCACGCCCCTTATACCACTGTGCCTAGCTTGCTCAAGTGCGCAGCGACGGAGTCTCACCGGCGTAGAATGCCATTATGCATTCATGTGGCCGAATCTTTTCCTGAATACCAAATGTTCCACAGTGCTGTCGGCGAAATGTATGACTGGATACGGCGAAGCGGACGCAATATGGAGGATTGCGGGGCGACCACGCCAGTGCAGCACCTGGCTCGGTGTGGGGCGCTGAGGACAAACCTGTTGGCAACCCATGCCAACTACTTGGGGCGTGGAGATGCCACGCTCCTGGCCCGGAATGGAGTCAGCGTGGTCCATTGCCCCAGAAGTCACCAGTATTTTCGCCACGATCCTTTTCCGCTAGGCCGACTTCGGCGGACCGGAGTTAACATTTGCCTTGGAACTGACAGTCTCGCGAGCGTGTTGAAATCAGGTTCTCAAGATGTATGTCTTAGTCTATTTGAGGAGATGCGGACTCTAAGCGCTAGCCAACCTTGGGTCTCTTCGCGGGTCTTGGTTGAAATGGCCACCATCAACGGCGCCCGGGCTTTGGGGCTTCAGAGCCGCCTGGGGTCGATTGTGCCAGGAACCTCTGCAGACTTAATAGCATTACCACTACATTCAACGCCGCGAAATGTCTACGATCACATCGTGGCTCATACGGGACGAGTAAGTGCCAGCATGATCAACGGTCAGTGGGCCTTGACGCCGACCGTTTGAACCCCACCTGCCCCGGGCAGCCAGTTCCCAGATCCTGATGCGGCGCAAACCTGACGGGATCCCAGTTCGCTCACGGAGCAAAACCCGACTGGATCATGATGCAGTAAGCTATGCCAAGTGGCAGGGGTAATGTTCCTGGATGTAATCCAGCTTCAGGCCCAACCGCTCCTATCAGGTTTCGTGTAGAACCGAACCAAGATGTATGGCAAGCCGCATTTCCCACATACCAAAGCCACAATCAAAGAATAAGCATACACCAGAGCCAATGCTTTTTCATAAGGCTGGAGCCAGCCTTTCTCTATGGTTCTTCGTGAAGAAACTCTATCCCGAGACCACTAGTCGTGTCGGCGGTGTTTGAATAGGAAAGTCCCCTTCTTGTTGCCGACCACAATATCATGAAGTTTGGGATCGGTTATCGGGCCTGCGATGACCTGCGTGCCGACCCCGGAGTCATCATCGATCAGGTGCGGCACAAACCGCGCAGCGCCTCGCTCGCGACGCAATTGAAACCAATACAGGACCGCGGGCGCATTGGGTTCAGGATCTCCGTTGGGGCCATGAGCCCAAAAACGTTTTCCCGTCACCACATCCTGGAGTCCATCCTCATCGATATCTACGAGATACAAGGCGTGCACCTGCGAAAACTGGATGCCGTCAGTATTCTTCGTTGCGTCCTTGTTAAGAATGACATGTTCCCGAAACAAAACCTGCTGCTCTTTCTGTGACTGCTCGTGCCAGACCAAACCATAACCATGTGCGTCGACTGCAGTGATTACGTCATTCAACTTGTCGCCATTCACATCGTAAACCAGTATTTGCGCGGCTGATGGAGCAAAGGCAACCGGATGCTTCTTCCAGATTGGGGCACCCTCTAGAGACTTGGGTTGTTCCCACCATCCGTCCTTTTCCAGTATATCAACGCGACCGTCTCCGTTAATATCACCAATGCCCAAACCGTGGGTGTAGCGCTCATAGGCTCCCTTTGGTGTTACAGCACGAAACTTCCATGGCGCAGCTGGATTATTCCAGTCAGCTTCGCCATAGCCCAAGTAGCCTTCCGAACAACAAAGGATCTCCGGCTTCCCATCACCAGTGACATCACCAAAACCAGGGGACTCATTGTCCAGAACCTTAATGGCCACATGACCTTCCCAATGGCCTTTGCGAGTGTTGCCAGGGTTTTGATACCAGATAGCTTCTTTCCCCGGCCAACCATAGACCATGATGTCAATCCAACCGTCGTTGTTAAAATCCCAAGTGAACGTCAGAAAATTGTCCGAATAGGCATTATTGGTTCCCATCGCGCCCTCATAACCGGGCAAAGTCTCTTCGTCACCGTCGACATTCTTCCTCTTGAAGCTTGCCTCAGCTGGACGAAATTCATGGCGCACTTTGAATTCTGGAGCCTCGTACCAAAACGGTCCGGAAACTACGTCTACTTTACCATCCCGGTTAAAATCACCATAGTGGGCGCCTTCACTCCAAAACTCATTGGTAAGCTTAGTCTTTTCAAAATAATGACGGGATTGGGCACCTTCAGCCACAAAGCCTATCAACAAAACTCCGGCAGGAAGCAACAAGAGATTGCGCATAGCCCTATGCTCCCCTGTTCCTTGCGAATGGTCAAGCCGGGACAGGGACAGGACGCTTTAGGCGCTTCCATCCCCACTCAACCATCCGTCATACCCTTGCACGTCTCCGCGCCATTCTGGCGCGCCATTCTCGGGCCGATTCCCAGTTTCTCGGGAGGCTGGCTGGCCTCGAAACAGCACCTTCGGACAAGGTTCAACGGCGGTGTGATCGAGGATGGTCTCCACACGTCTCATGAGAGATCGTGCACTCGACGGAGGCTTTCGCCAGATCGCCTGAGCGCGAAGATGGTATCTCATTGCGACGTCCAAATGCCTGGGCGGGAGAAAGGCTGCCGGCATGGCATTCGCAATTGTCACTGTCTGGAGGCTTCGGGCGGCCTTTTCCAGGAACTCAGTGTCGGCTCGTCGATCCCAAAGCTGCTGGATCTCCCCGAGTGCATCACCGTAAATCACATTGGTCGAGTCGAACAACTCCTTACCATTCACACCTCCAGGTCCGCCACCCCGTGTCAGGCAGCGAATGCTCGCGTAAACAGTCTCTCCTGCGGGTTGCATACGCCCGTAACGCAACCAAAGCATGCGTTGCAGACCCTCAGCGGGGTTGTCATTCCGCGCTCGCAATATTCCTGTCCCGTATATTAGTATTTCGCTCGACACCATACCCGGACCCGTAGTTCGGGGTTTCAGACGGACATCACGCACACAGCGCCTGTCCAATTTAAGGACATCCAGGCAACCCTCACGCCGAAGGAGTTCAATTCTGACCGGTGCCGGAGGGGGTGAAATCCGCGACATCGCAAGGGAGGAGGGAATCCCCTTTACAGCGTGGTCAAGTGCCAACCCCCAATATGTCACGGGGAACTCCAAACCATCCACCTGATACTCAAATCGAACATGGCCCTCTCGGCTCAAACGTGGCACCAGGGCGATACGTCGAGTAAGGTTCCGTATTAAATTGTGAACCGGATCGTTGAGGGCTGTGAAAGCCTTTGTCATTGCCAAAGTAACGAGCTAAAAATGTGCCACTCTCTGCCTCTGGCAAGGAAACCAATCCGGACCCGTCCAAAAATGCCCCGCAATGGGATGTTGACTTCGATAGGCATTTTATATTCACTTCGCTTATGCAAATTGAAAGTTTAAAGGTTTTCTGCGATCTTACGGAAACGGAGAGCTTCACCAAAGCCGCCCAAATCAATGGCGTGACTCAGTCGGCAGTGAGCCAGACCATCAGCTCACTTGAACGTCAGTTTAAGTCTCTGCTGATTGAACGGAGCAAGAAGAACTTTCGGCTCACCGCCGAGGGCGAGGTGCTTTACGATTTCAGCAAACAAATCCTGCAAACCTACGACGCGCTACACAGCAAGCTACAGGAGATTAAGGAAATCATTTCCGGTAACATCCGTGTGGCAACGATCTATTCCATCGGGTTGCACGTGCTCCCACCCTATGTGAAGGAGTTTCTGAAGAAATACCCAACGGTGAATGTCCATGTTGAGTACCGTCGCCCTAATCAAGTCTACGAGGATGTTCTAGGTAACGTGGTGGATCTCGGCTTGGTGGCTTACCCCACGCGCGACTCGAAGTTGGAGACGGTGTCACTTCGGAAAGATCCGTTGGTTATGATCTGCCACCCTCAACACCCTCTAGCAAAGAACAAGTCTGTTAAGGTGAAGACGCTGTCAGGCCAGCGATTCGTCGGTTTTGATCGGGACATTCCTACCCGCAAAGCTCTTGACAAACTCATGAAAGATCATGGGGCTTCGGTAGATTATGTAATGGAGTTCGATAATATCGAAACGGTGAAGCGCGCGGTGGAAATCGACTCCGGGATTTCAATTGTCCCACAGGAAACCATTCGTCAGGAAGTGGCCAACCAGACCCTCGCCGCCGTTAAGATTGACGACAGCGACTTCTATCGACTTCTAGCGGTCATCTACAAGAAAAACAAGGTACTCTCCCCAGCTATCAAAGAATTCATTTCGCTCTTGAAAGAGACCATCTAACCCGAACCGTCCGGAAAACATTGGATCTCGGCACGGGCCGGTGGAGCGATTCTCCCGGCCCTTTGCATTCCCCGTCATCAAACGGGTCCTGGATTAGGCAACCACTTTTAAGTGCTGCAACCGAAAGACTGCGCCATTCGGACGATTCGGCAAGCACTCGATTTCCCAACCGTGCGCCAGCACATTTTGCTGTACTACGGCCAAACCCAGTCCAGTGCCCCGCTCATGCGTTGTGAAATAGGGCTTAAAGATTTCCTGGCGGTGCTCTGGGGCGACCCCAGGACCATTATCCCGTACCTCTAATGTCGCACTCGAGTTGTTTCTTTCGGCTGCGACGACGATTTCGCCTCCATGATTCACCGCCTGGATAGCGTTGATTAACAGGTTGAACAGAGTCTGTCGCAAGAGTTGCTCATCAGCTTCGATAGTCACCCCCCCGTCCTGAACCTGCAACCGAATGTTCTTCTCCTCAAGATCGTAACCAAGGGTTCGAACTACTTCCTGGATGACGGGCCCCAAACCGACAGACGTGCGACGAACGTCCCGCGGTCGCGAATAGTTGATAAACTCGTTTAGTTGAGCAGCCACTTTATCTACTTCTTCGAGAATCTCTTTCGATTTCTGCTGAATCTCGGGAGCACAGTCCGCCTTCCTCGAAATCATCTGTGCAAGGCCTCTGATAATGTTCAAAGGGTTGCGTGTTTCATGGGCCAGGCCCGCCGCAGCAAGATTCATCTCCTTCAGATGCGTGTTGAGTTCACTGGCCCGGACCAATCTGATCTGCAACTCAGACGACTTGCCTAGACTACGCCAGGCAAAACCAAATCCAGCCACCGCAACGCTTGCGAGCAACACGATTAAGCCACGCAGCCAGAGGTCGCGCTCCACGGCGCGTTTTACCGAATCTGTGGAGATTGCCACTGCCAGGCCGTGGATGGCGCGCTTCGCCAATAGGGCGTGAAACTCCTGGTCGTTGAGTCCCCGCATCCATGGGGGGCGCCTAAACCGAGGTTCGCCTTCGCGAGAACGTCCATCTCGGTCGCTGCGAACACTCGGCATCGAATCGCTGCCTTGCATTCCTGTTTCCGGGTCGGGACGTGGTTCGCGCCGCGGAAACGTCCAACTTGGCTCGTAGGGAGCATTAGTCATGGGTTGAAAGGCAGGTAAGACCACGGTGGGATTGGTGGACCCGCCAATAGTCAGAGCAGCGCCCAAATCCACCGGGTTTATCACAACTACGCTGTCCCGCCCCCACCGTTCCCCTTTCTGCAGGATGTCGCTCTGCTTGAAGTCAATCGGGTCTCCTGCAGAAGCAACTGACTCCCCAGCGGCATTGAGGAGGACTATGGAAACCAGGTCCCGTTGCGGGGCAGCCCATTCATTCGTGCCGCCAGTGACCAACTCCCGGAGGAGTGGCTCCAGGCGATCCTGAAGCACGGTGCCGCGGAACTGCATGCCCCGAATGCACGCACTGACAGTATTGGCAATATCCCTGGAACGGTTGCTGAGATTGGTGCGTGCCGCGTCCTTGACGCGAGCATGTTCTTCAATTTGCCAGCCCAAGACAAGAAGCCAAAACAGCGCCAACAACCCGTAAACGAAGAAAATACGGCGAGTTAATTGCATAGTTTGGGAAATCCAAGTGGTTTTACCCGCCGCCAAGCCAGTCTAACAGACCACTGCAAGAGTTCGATCACAACTTCGGCAGCCAAGCGCCTGAAGAACAAGTCCTTACACATGAGAGCCTGGCTGGTTCTATTTCTTTTCAGGTTTCGCTTCAAGCGAAGGTACGTTGTCGAGAAACTTGTTCAACTCTTTCTCAGTGAATGCCTCACGCATGCTCGACTTCTCCTGTTCTCGCTGCGCTAAGGCGGCCATTTCCGAGGGGGCCTGAATGATGTGAGGCGTGAGAAAGATCAAGAGTTCGGTGCGCGCATCTAACTTCATCTTGCGTTTGAAAAGATTTCCCAGCAGCGGGATGTCGCCAAGAAGGGGAATCTTGCTTTCGGATTCGGCCTTGGCGTCCTGCATCATGCCGCCGATGATAACGGTCTGACCGTCCGGGGTGACCACTACGGTATCTGCGGATCGGGAGTTGATCAGGGGCGCGCTAACGGCGCCAGCAGTGCCGCTGGACAGCGGAACCCATTGCGAACGATCGCTCTCAAGATCGGAGGTTTCCGGCGAGACAACCATTTCCACCATTCCATCTCCAGTGATGAAGGGAGTCACACGGAGGATGATTCCGACATCCTCGTACGAAACGGAGTTGATGGCGTTACCAAAGTTATCGAAACGGACGTTGGTTATGAGTGGAACCGATTTCCCAACGGTGATCGTCGCAGGTTGGTTGTTGCGAGCGACAATCGAGGGCCGAGAGAGGACTTTGGCCTTGCCAGCCTGGGCAATGGCACGAAGCGTTACTTGGTAATCCTGCGCAAAGATCTGATACAACCCGGCCCCGGGAGGAACAGTTCCAAATGCGGATACAGGCTGTCCAAAAACATTCAGCAGGTTTGTCCCGGCGGCAGAATTAATGCCGGACACCCCGAAGGCATTCGCTACCGCTCCAGTAGTCGAGTTACCAATGTTTTTTCCCCAGCCGCCCTCGATGCCGATGTCAGAGCTGTTATTGTGTGTGACTTCCAGGAAAACCACCTTAATCAACACCTGTGGCTTGGCCTGGTCAAGCTTCTTGACCACGTCCTCAATGTATTGCGTTGTCTCGTCATCCGCGATCACAATCAAGCTTCGGGTTTCCGGATCAATGGAAAATACGGCGTCCCCTACAGTGCCGCTCGATGGATATTGCCGCGAATTGCTGGTGCTGGTCCGGCTGCCCCGCTGCTGGCCACCACCGGTCTGGCCCGGGAAGAACTGAGCGATTCCGTTTGTGGCAAGCGTTAGGGTAAGCGCAACGATAAGCAGCGGCAGCAATGTCGTCAGTCTCGTTGGTTGAAGAGTTGTATGGAAATCGTTCATGGGGTGCCTTGCTGTTGGAGTTCGAGTTCGGGTTTCCAACGGTAATTAACGGCTGGTAGTCCGCCGGGTGTTGCCACTTCGGTTCAGCCCAGTCGTTGTTTGTTGGTTTTGTTGTTGCTCGCTTCGGTTTTGGAGCACACTACCCTGGTTGCGGTTGTTGTTGCGTGAAGTCTGGGTGCCACTCTTTTGGAAAATATCTTGCAGCACTTCCATCGTCTCTTGCGGATCGGCATTCTGCAGTTGAAACACCTTGACTGACTGCCGCCGAGCTGGGTTTTCGTCCAACTCCACGACCACTTCCTCGATTTGGCCCATCAGCTCACGAGCCGCGGTAACAACGATGGAGGACGTCCGTTGATCCGGTACTGCCAACACCCTGGCTCGGCGACGAACTCTTTGACTTTGGGTCCCGCTGGAGGTGCTTGCGCCGCCCATCATGGGCGGACCTCCGCGAAAGAAACTCCGAAACCCACCGCCCTGGGTCTGGCCCCCAGAACGGCTCTCGTCAGGAAACAAACTGGTCAACAGGTCGCATATTTCCACGGGATCAGCATTAGTTAAGGAAAACACACGCACCTCGGTTACGTCCTCAGCGCTGGAATCGATCGCTTTGATGATTTCTGCAACTCGTCGGATCGTTGATTGGGTATCGGTAATTACGATGGAGTTGCCGGACTCATTCGCGGTCATAGGGGTAGTGACTGAAACCAAGGGTTGAAGATCTTTAAGCAGTTGGGTCGCTTCAACGTACCGAATCGGGATGATCTGCGTCACTATTTCATCGTCGTCGGGTATGCTCTCCGGATCGCCACCGGTTTTGACTGGCACAGACCGAGTTTTGGCTTCGTCCCGGTTGATGATCGTAAGCGTGCGCCCCTTTCTGATTGCGGCAAGGCCATTCCTTTGGAGAACAGAGTTGAGCAGCGTCACCGCCTCCTCACGGGTCAGGGGCTGATTACTCCAGACGTCTACTCTCCCGCGCGGTTGTGTCTCCAGAACAATAATGAAGCCAGCTGCCTCGCTCAAATAATTCAGCACCATGTCAAGTGGAACTCCACGGAAATTCAACCGCAAGCCATCCGGAGAACCGCCAGAGGAGTGTGCACTCTCTGGTGTCGGGGAATTGGCGGGCTCGCTCTCCACCATGGTCTCCTGCGACTTCGAGGTTTCCTCGCTAACTGTGGCCGCCGGGACTGAATTGCTGGCAACCAGTACCGCAGAAGTCACGTTTGTGTTTTGGTCCAGTAGCTGAGGGGCGGCAGTTGACGGCTCTTCGGAACGGGTAGCTTCGGCAGCGATCATTGAGCTGGTGAACGACCATGTGACCGCCAGGCAGATCGGCACAGCGCCCCAAAGACAAGATCGGTTCTTCATGTTTTTCAAAGGAGTTTTCATCGGTTCAATTCTTGTTCGCGGCGTTCCATCATTCGTCTTAGAATTTCATCGGCCTCCGAGCCTGCGGCTGGCGCGTTTGTGGGCATGACTCCGGAATCTGACAGAATTCCCAGTCCTGTTTCAGGATCCACGATCACGACAGGAGCCATGTCAGCATTCGTTACTTCACTCTGCTGGCGGCTTTCGGCATTTGCAGCGGTTCCGGCATGGCTGGACAGTGACGTAGAATAGCCAGAGTTTTGGCCGGACGTAGAACTGGACCCACTGTAGGAGGCTTGCGCAGGCGTATCGCTAACCTGCCACGGCCCGTCTTCCGATCGCCGCAACTGTTTGCCGACGGCCAAATCCACCCAGTTGGTTCCCGAAACCAGTTTGATGGATTTTTGCTCTATAGCTGCGATGCGATACGGACCGACGCGATCGCCTGGCTGGGCCGCCTTCCGAAAGTCCTGACGAGACCCCTCAAAGAAAGCAAAATAGCCTTTCTCATAGCTCATCGTACCCAATAAAGAAATATGTTCCACCGCAGGAGCACGCTGGCTTTCCCGGCGCTCCGTGCTCTGGGCGCGTCGCGCAGTACGGCGGGGATTAAAGATGTTCCGCTCCTGAATCAACCGAAAATCCTCATATGTTAACACCTTGCCGAGAACATTCGTATCAACGGCGAGAGAATCTGTGATCAAGACCACAGCTATCGCTGCCATCAAGCCCAATTGCCAACAGCGTTTCAAACTGGCTGGCTTTATGACGCGTAGGTTCATCGACGCAATTGCTCCTGTTTGGGGACGAGGACCAACCCGCTCACTTGCAGGCCCAAGGCCATTTGCTGGCCCTCATTGTCCCGGCTGCTAAGTTCCACCGTTTGTATCTTCAGCGCCATTGGGTCCTTTTCTACATCGTGCAGAAAGCGCGTGACGGCTGCCAGGGAACCAGATGCTTCGACGCGAAAATCAAGAGTCAGATAATCCTCAGTCTCCTGTTTCCATTGCGGACTGATCGACATGATGCTCAGGCGGCTGTCCTGGGACCAGCGGTCAAAAGCCTTCAGAATTTGCTCCTCCGCCACCGGGCGGCTGTTGGGCAGAGTATTCGTGCGCATCTGCGACCAACGATCGCGTAGCCCCTGCCCTCGCTGTAATAAGCGCTGGCCATCGTCGACTTTCTTGCGAAGTTCCGAAATGGCTGTAGTTCGCCGTTTCCAGTTGCTGCTCAAAGGGGTTATTACTAAACGGTCGCTAACCAGCAGGGCAATCGCCGCGCCGGCTGCAATCAGCAGAAGTGTCGATCGACTACTTTTCACTGGCGCCTCCTTCGTTCCATTGGAAATTGAAAGTGAATTGCATGGGCGATTTGCCACGAATCTGATCCACCTTCAGGTCAGCGGCAATTCTCGAATCGCGAAGCCGGTCCAGAGTCTTGAGCAAAGCTGGATTGTCCCGCGCGGTGCCGGTGCAGGTCACGGCTTTACCGTTGCGGATTTCGATTGTTTTCGCCGATACAACCCCGTCTTCGGGAAACGCTTCCGTCACGGAGTGTAATACATGCATCGTCCTGAAGGAATCATCGAACCAGGGCCGGAACTGCCTTACCTGGTTCTGAATTGTTTCAAGGTCACGCACCTCGGGCTCCATTTGCGCCCATTTGTCGCGCAGGAAGGTCAACTGCCACTGCTGGTAGCCGAATGCCGCCGCTATAACCGCGACCATGATGCCCGCAACAGTGCCAGCCATACGCACCTTGCCAGAACCTTGTCGGGCCATAAGCCGTTGCCAGCTGCTAACCTTGGGCGGAAGGAATTCAAAGATAGGCTCGCGCCCCGCCAGGGCTTCGGCTGCCAGGCTGGTTGCGCCTGAAACCGGAGTTTCCGATGCAAGTTGGAGGCCAAACTGGTTTACTGCGTAGCGCTGCACCACCTCGATTTTAAAGCCCAACGGCTCGAACCGGAGTTCCAATTCATCGGCCAGCTGCTGGCTCAGATCTCGAGGCCCAAAAACCCTCAAGGTTCGCACTGCCTCCTGAACGTTTCCGGGGAACTGACCTAGCGTAATCCTGACCTCCCGCGATACGACAGATGGTTGCAACCGAACCTTGCCTGCCTCCGCATCCACCGCGCTTTCGAGAATGCGGAGAGCCGCAATTCCACCGCCGCACGCCACCTCGAGGCTAACACAGCCTTCCCCCACCACCAGCGACAGAACTCCAAGGTCAGCCGCGTGCGGTCTGGACGTTGGCAAAGTGAAACTAAGGCACTTTAGCCGCGCGGCTTTGAGCACTTTTTCGAGTCTTAGCAGGTGGTTTCTCGGGACGCCAACCAGCAGGGCGCATTCCTTTCCCGCGCCCAGAGCATACCTGGAAGCTCCAACTTGGAGAGAGTCTACATCGCAAGGGAACCCACGTTCCGCCTCGATTCGCAGAAAGCTGTCAATTTCGGTTTCTGGCACGTTGGTCAAATCAGCCTGAGCAGTGAGTGCCCACTTCAAAGGCAATCCCACAACGCACCCCCGCTCTTGAATCCCCGCTGCATCCAGATGATTGCGCCACTCGCGGCCGACCAATTCCGGATCTGCGGTGAGCGGGTCGAGGTTGAGACTCACCGAGAAACTCTTCTCGACTTGGATAGATCCATTCGTGCGACGCAGCAGGTCTCCCTCCAGTCGATTACCGTCCAAAGCTAGGCCGAGCACACTTGTCAGCTTACGACGCCTCCGTCTGTTTGTTGGAAGGATTGCTATCATGACTTCAGCAATTGGGTGGCAAAAGAGCTAACCAGCCAAGAGTTATTCTGGTTTGAAATCGTCATAGTGGGGTCTTTATCCGGTTCAGGTAAGCCTCTCGCACATCCGTTCCCAGGGCCCACCCCAGGTGCGTCAAGTCCTGACGGTAGATGATCCGTGGGGCGCCATCCGCGGTGTCGAACACAAGCCGGGTTCGCCGAAAACCTCGACCATAGGGCCCAAGGGCTGCAATATCGGCAGAGTATTGATAGCTGCGCGTTGTTAGGCAATCGGATCTAGCCAACTGGTCCAGCGCACTGGCGTTGTTCGATCCCAGCGCGTCAACGATCCAAGCCACCGTGTCAGGTCGACTGGGATTCGCTTCTCGGTATTTCACAACGAGGTCCGCCAGGTCGAGGCTCTCGCTCAAGCCAGGAAGGCAGGCTAATACAGCAGTGCTCGCACTGTTAATATTTACTCGTCCAACAATGTGGGTGTTGGTGGTGGTCGTTATGGAATGCTCAACAAGGGCGAACTCTTCTGCGGTCATACCACTTTCTCGGTAAAGCTCAAGAGGGCTGCGAAACCGGCGCTGCTGGATGCCTCCTCCTGGCCCCCCCGTTCCACCTCCGAGGACCCCCAGGCGCGTCAGAATTTGCTCGGCTCGGCTGGAGCCCAACACGCTCTGCAACAGTTCCTGAAAGGGCCCCGCGGAGCCCACCTGGCGGATATCCACCCTGGCAACCCCGTTGCTGTAGGTATTCGGCTCCCGTGTGTACACCGTGAAAAACTCAATCAACCCGCTGGTTGCAGTACCATTGCGATCGGAATCGGTCTCGTTCGGATCGAGAACTCCATTTCGATTGGTATCCTCCCCGAACAGAATCTGATCCTCCGCTCCGTACACCATTCGTAGTTCATCCACGGTTTCAAAAAATGCGGCCTTGTTCAGATAAGGCGGGTGAGCCATCCCGTAAAACATATCGTAAGCACCGCTGCCGCCGTTGGTGTCACGCCAATCCAGAATTGCAATTGTCATTTCCTCGGTAATTCCGGGAACCCAAATGAGCATGTTGCTGCTGACAGAATTGAGGTTCAGCTTTGACGCCTCATCCACCAAACCAAACTCCATCTGGCCGAGTGGCACGGAGTTTGTCTCGCGACCAATCAACCAAAACCGAGCTTCCCTACCGGTCGCGGTTGCTACCCCAACAGGCACGGCCTCGCGAAGGTAGGTTGCCGGATCCGGAACAATTCCGTTAGTCTCTGCATTGGCTAACACGCTAGCCACGTAACGCGCCGCGCCTTCAATCGCCTGGTCCGCGGCTAATCCGCACACCCGGTAATCCGCAGCTTTCAATTCCAGGCTCATGGAGTTAGCGAAATACAGCGCCATGCTTACCAGGCCTAGCGAAATCCACAGCACAATCACCAGGGTTGAGCCCTCCACCAAACGGCCAAGTTGCGGTCCAAATCTCATGGTTCTCCCTCCTCCACTTCTTCCTCGGAACCGGCGGAGTTCCAAACCTGAGTCACCAACGGAACCACTAGCTCAAAAGGCTCCCGGGCTCTCCGATCAACATCCGCAGCGTCAGCCAGCTCGATGCGAATTCTGACGGCGAGAGGTAAGTTCGTTTCCGTCAGGCTGGTGTCCCACACAGTCCGCCATTCGTAGCCATCGAAGCAATTCACCTCAAAACTCTCGACGTTTTCCAGCACCAATTCGTCCTCAAGATCCAAGGTGCTTGTGGTCAGAAGATTCCGGCTAACACTGCGAACAAGTTCCATACCGCCGCTGGCGCTTCGCCGTCGCGATGGCTGCAGTTGGTAAACGACTTCTTGCACATCTCCCCAAGGTGTTGCTGGATCAGGCTTGCCGGTGGTAGTCGAGAACTGGACCCAGTAGTTCGGTCCAAGACCAGCCCCCGCTGCTTCAGCCTTGAAATCCCCAGCCAGTAAGCCTCTCGGAGGCAGTGCACCGCGAAGATCGCGTCGCAGAAGATCACACGCCTGGTAAAGTGGAAGAGTCTTTTCCAGCGCCGAGGTCGTTCGCTCCCGCAAGCGGATAGCACTATAAAAAACACTGCCAATAGCCGCCAGAACAATGGCCGAAGTGCCCATTGCCAGCAGGAGTTCCATCAGTGTAAACCCCCGGCTAAGCAGGCCAGCGCAGAAGACGCGCGGGTTCTCGCTCAACCGGGCAGCTTTCTGATGGCTATGTAACGGGAGAATCATTCACTGCTTATTGGAAGGCATTCGTCTGAGCAAACGGGGTAGCGCTGTCCACCAAGGTATTCAGACGCAGCTGATGCTCAATGCCCCGCAAATTGTAGGCCACTTCCACAGAAAGGAGCCGCATCCAGTTGCTGTTTGGGTCCTCATTCCAGGGCTCATTGCGCATGGTCCAGCGAAAATCATGAAAGCCCTGGCGCACCATTCCGCTTTGAACAGACCGATCCCAATTAGTGGTAACCACGTTTTCGTTGAGAATCCGCTCAGCTACCAAGGCGGCTTCGCTGCGGCGCACCGCCACCTCCCCTGCTCTGCTCGCGATGCTTAATCCCTCAAGCGCCACAGGAATGACGATGGCCATAAAAGCGATAGCCGCCAAAACTTCAGCCAGCGTAAACGCACAGCTTGCTGGACGAATCCGCCGGTTCTCAGTTGTTTGCTGATTGAATCTCATAGCGTAGTCTGTTGCGGGTTTGCACAAGGTCGAAACCTGCACCGTCAGGGCCAGTTAGTCGGAGACCGAAAGGACTGCTCTCCGTTATACTACCGTCAGGCAAAAACCGAATTCGCGGCAACCCCGGCCGGCGCGTCAGCACAGTGGCTTCTCTGACCAGTATCCGAGCATCGCTTCGCACCGACGACGATCTCGTGCCTTCCGCTTCTAGGATTTCCAGCGACATTTCGGGCGCGAGCTCGAATTCCAAAGCTCGCAAGTCCTGCGGCTCATAGCTCGGCTCGGCCTCCAGTCCGAACCGGTGTTGTTCACTGTCGATCCAAAGTTCGACTGGAACCCCCTCTGAAATCGCGCGGCTTTGGCCCTGCCGCGTGAGGGCCAGCAACCGCCTGGCCTCGGAGTCAAGAGAACGCCCACGAAAAAAGTTCGCCAAGGCCGGTGCGGATAGGGAAATCACGATGGTCAGGAGAGCCATCGTGAGAATCAGTTCGAGCAACGTAAAGCCGCGCCCCGCTCCGCGCCCGGTCACGTCGATTAAGCCCGCGGGAACCGTTGGAGCCCCGAACTCACGAAATGTTGGTTCTCGGTTCAAGAGCAAGATTAACGTTTGTCAGTAGTCCAGTTCGCGATGATTTGGTCACCGCCAGGAGGCCCCATGGAGTTGAGATCATAAGAACTGGGATTGTGACGCCCAGGACATTCATAAATGTATTCGCCCCCCCAGGGGTCAAGAGGAATGCGGTCCGTCTGTAGGTAAGGCCCTCGCCAGTTTTGTGCATCTTTAGGTTGCACAATCAGGTCCTGCAAGCCGTTCTTTCCTTTCGGGTAATAGCCGTTGTCGACTTCAAACGCATCCAGGGCTGTTCGGAAGGTGGAGATCTGGGTGCGTGCAGCCTGTTCTTTGGCCTGTTCGGTCCGCCCCGAGAATTTTGGAATCACAATGGCCGCCAAGACACCCAGGATTACCAATACCAGCAATAGCTCGACCAACGTGAAACCTCGCTGCGTAATGCGGCGATCGCGGGTTTTCAAATATGTGAGTTTCATAGTTTCTTTTGTAGTTCAAACGTTAAATTAATGCTCGGTCATTTGATGTAATCCTGCAGAGTGAAAATCGGGAGCACCATGCTGATGAAAATCGCTCCGATGAACCCGGCGATGAGAAACAACATTAGCGGCTCAGCGAAGGCCACCGCCGTCCGCAGTTGGCGGTCGAGGTCTCCTTCGGTAACGTTGGCGATGCGCACCAACTCCTGATCCAGACGTCCGCTCTCTTCCGCAACCGAAATCATTTCCAGTGCGGATCCGGGAAAAAGGCCTTTGCAGTCCGCCAGGCTGGCTCCCAGTTGACCTCCCTGTTGCACTCGCTCGATGGATTGGGAAACCGCGTCCACCAAGACTTGGTTTCCAATCGATTTGCGGGCAACGTTCAGGCCCTGAACCAGAGGCACACCCGCACCCAACAACGTGCCAAGCATGCGACAAAACCGCGACATCGCAAATTGCGCTACCAAGGGACCCACAATCGGCGTTCTGAGAACAATAGCCTCCCAGGTTCGCCTGCCGGCCTCCGATACAAACCAATTCCGCACCATGAAGACGCCAGCCGCCAGTCCCAGAACCACAAATAACCCGTAAGAACGCACAATATCACTCAACGCGATCACAATCTGGGTGGGCAGCGGAAGTGCGGCACCAAACCCGCTAAAGACCAGTTGGAAACGGGGGATGAAGAACGTGAGCAGAAAAACAAGGACTCCCAAAGCCAGGACCAGCAGAATAGTGGGGTACAGCATCGCAGTCATCACCTTGGACCGAAGCTCCTTTTCACGCGCCTGAAAATCGGCAATCTGTGCCAGCACCAGGTCAAGAAAACCCCCGGTTTCACCCGCCTGTACCATCGCAACATAAACCCGCGGAAAGGTTTCAGGAAACTTCGCCATGGCATCAGCCAAAGCCATGCCGTCGATCACCAACCCGTGGATTTCCTTCCAGCGGGCGGTTGCTGCCGGTGACGAGGCTTCCTTGAACAAGATGACCAAAGCGCGGCTCAGTGGCACACCGGCTGCAAGCAGACTCGAGAGCAGGCGAGTAAAATTCTCCAGAGCCCGTGGTGGAATCTTTTCCGAAGGTTTGAAAAACGAGAGATTTCCCAAAGATGTGCTCAAGGCCTCTGTTCTTGAACCTTGACCCGCAGCCTTCTCCTCCAAGCTCAACAGTCGCAGCCCTAGCCCAGCGACACGCTGAAACGCCTCGTGACGGCCACCAGCCTCAATCTGCCCTTGGGCGATACCGCCGTCAGCCTGCAAAGCCCGGTATTCGAAGATCGCCATAAGGTCTCAGTTCAGTGATCGCGGTCATGTCCCCGCGTGGCTAAATCGTCAAGCACCCCGTCGTTCATGCCAGCCCGAACCTTTCATCGGGTATAACCCCCGATTTCACTTGTTCCGGATGGTGGTGTGAAGTAGCGCTTGCTCTCGCCACTTCCTTCGCCGTGGTAACACTAAGCACCTCTTCAACTGTGGTGAGTCCCATGCGGACAAGTCGCCATCCGTCTTCAGCCAGGGTACGCATGCCTCCACGCCGCGCCGCGTCGCGTATTGCGTCACTCGATCCGCGTTTCAGAATCAGTTCGCGGATTTCATTGTCCCCATCCATCCATTCAAAAATTGCGTGTCGGCCAAAGAACCCTGTTTGTCGGCATGCACGACACCCCACTGATCGGTAAATGCGGGTATTCGCTGGAATGCCAACCTCGTGCTTGAAAGTCTGGGCGGCTGGCGTCTGATCCTCGACCTTACACTCCTCGCACAACACCCGCACCAGGCGCTGCGCCAGTACTGCCTCGAGAGACGAAGCCACCAGGTAAGGCTCAACCCCCATGTCGACTAGCCGGGTAAGTGCCCCAGGCGCATCGTTTGTATGCAAGGTCGAAAACACCAGGTGTCCTGTAAGTGACGCCTGAACCGCAATCTGGGCGGTTTCCTCGTCGCGGATTTCCCCGATCAATACCACGTCGGGGTCGTGCCGCAGAATCGATCGCAGACCTCGGGCAAAGGTTAATCCTGCTTTTTCCGAGACCTGTATCTGGTTGACACCCCGCAGTTGATACTCGACTGGATCCTCGATGGTTATAATCTTTCGTTCCGCATCATTAATTGTGTTTAGTGCGGTGTAAAGTGTCGAGGTCTTCCCGCTGCCGGTAGGGCCGGTGACCAGGATGATCCCGTGGGGCATTTGCAGTACCCGGTTGAAACATTCCAACTCTCGCTGATCCATGCCCAATTCCCCCATCCCGCGCAACGTAGCGTTCTGACGCAGCAACCGCAGCACGACCGCCTCACCATGCAACATCGGGATGACGGAGACCCGGATATCCACCTCACTTTCGTCGATGCGGATCTTGATCCGGCCATCCTGCGGCAACCTTTTTTCGGCAATATTTAAGTGGCTCAGAATCTTGACGCGTGAAACGATGGCGGGCTGGAACCGTTTAATTTGGGCCGGCACTGGAACTTCCTGAAGGACTCCGTCGATCCGGTAGCGGATCCGCAATTCGTCCTCGAAAGGCTCCAGATGAATGTCTGAAGCCCGCAGCTCGATGGCATCCCGCAACACCTGGTTGACGAACCGGATGATCGAGGCATCCTCTGCGGCCCCATCCAAGTCGGTACTCTCTTCCGAACCCTCCTCAACCACTTGAAACGAGGTTTCCTCGTCAAGTGTGTCAATAGTGTCCGCGCCGACCCCCAGACGCTTTTTCATCTCCCGGTGTATCACCTCGCTCGTAGCGAGCACCGGTTTCAGATTCAGACCGGTAAGAGTCTTCAGTGAGTCCAGTCCCTGGGTCGAAAACAGGCGGCTGGTGGCCACCTCCACCGTCCCGTTCAACCGCCGGAGTGGCAGCAGTTCTTCCTTTAACAGGATCCGAGCCGGAAACAGCGACAATAGTTGCCGATCCGGCTCGACGTCCTCGAGATTGGTATAAGTCAACGAATATTCCTTGGCCAGCCAGAGGAGGATCTCTTCCTCGGTCAGAACCGTCAACCCGGGATGCGCCTGCAGTAGTTGCTGTGCGTCGGCCGGCGCTAACTGCCGTGAGGACACCATCCTTTCGACGAGTTGCTTCAGGTCCGAGCCCGCTTGGGCGGTTTTGTTCATCGAGTAGTTGCCTCCAAAATGGCCAGCCGGGTCAATACCGGTCGTTCTTACAGCAAGCCGCGAAGAGTGGCGATGGCTTCCTGCCGAACCGACAACACTTTGCGTAGATCATCCTGCGCCTTCTCGAGGGCGGATTGTTTCGCCTTCCGCGATTCAGCATAACGAGCGACTGCGTTCTTCAGTTCTGCATTGGAAGCTTTACCGTCAACAGCGCGTTGGAGCGCTTCGGCTTCAGGATTTGCCTGCCCAAACGGAGAACGATTGGTTCGGTCCTCACCACCAGGTCGACCAGCACCCATCATGCCTGGCCCACCACCAAAGCCTCGTCCCGCACCACTCATCGCCGCTAGGCGCGCTTCCATAACCTTGCTGATCAGTGGTTCTATGACTTTCCACTCTGTTTCATCTGTCACCTCGAGCTGCTCTTTGTACATTCCCATCATGCGCTCACGCATCTGTGCCGGGTCGAAACGACCCCCGCGATCGCCACGGTCACCTCGTTCCCCACGATCTCGTCCTTGGTCCTGTTGTGCCATCGTCGTGGAACCGGCGGCAAGGATGGCAACGAGGCCTAGGCAAGCAATCCATCGTGTTGTTTTCATAGTATTAATCGAATTGGTTTTTGTTGTTGTTAATCTGTTGAGAAACGACTCTCGATGCACTTTGAGCAGTTACCGGGCCAAGCTGCTTAAACAGCAAAATCACTATATTTTACGCAAATATTGCGCACTCTTTGCTCACTCCGGGTCGGAGAGTGCGCAATATTTGCGCGATACCAGCGTCGCAGGCGAAATACAAACAGCGAACTATGCATAGTCCCCAGCAAACTATGCAAAGGATGTCAACCAACCTTTCTAACCAGGTCGGAAACGGCTCGAAAAAGGTTTACTTGGTTTATCAACAGGTTTATTTTTTATTAACAGTTTTACCAACCAGTATGTTTATGAAGAGCTTAGCCCCCAAATCTTCAAAAAGTCGGTGTTTACACCCTGGCGCACCTGCCGCCTGCCGAGGTTTTACCCTAATTGAACTGCTTGTCGTGATAGCGATTATCGCGATTCTGGCCGCCATGCTACTGCCTGCTTTGAGCAAGGCGAAAATGAAATCCCAAGGGATTTACTGCATGAATAATGGCAAGCAGATGATGCTGGCCTTCAACCTTTACTCGGGAGACCATAATGATTTGTTTATGCCCAATCCGGACGACTCCGGCGCTCCAGCTGGTCATAACTGGGTTGTTGGAAACGCTGGATTGAATGGGGGCGCTGAGTTCAATCCTGATAATCTCCTGGACCCAAACAGGGCGTTGCTTGCCAAGTACATCGGTAAGAACATCTCAATCTACAAGTGCCCTGCTGACAACCGCAAATCAGGCCGCTATCAGGGCAATCAGAATCCAAATTTGGTTAACCAGATGATCGCTCCCGTCAGAACTTTTGCCATGAGTCAAGCTGTTGGCTCGATCTGTCGCGGCTTCGATACCGGCGGTGGCCATGCGGGGCCACCCGATCGCCCAACAAACGGCCCGTGGTTAAACAATAACCATGACCATCGCCGTGGAAGTCCTTTCAACACTTACGGAAAAGGCACGATGATTGGCGCCCCAGGCCCTTCAAGGATTTGGGTGTTCGCCGATGAAGATCCTTCCAGTCTCAACGACGGCGGTTTTGCTGTTGGGCTGGTGACGCCGCAATGGATTGATTGGCCGGCCACCTACCACGGCTTCGCCGCAGGGTTTGCTTTCCTTGACGGCCATTCTGAGATCCATAAATGGAGAAACGGTTCAACGGCGCATGGCGGGAACCTGGCCCGGCGCAACATCGTCGGCGACACTCAAGACTGGCGATGGATCAGCAGTAATACTTCCGCCAGGAACTAATGTAACCTAAGCTCGCGTCCCAGAAAGCGATCTCCAGCTGAAGCAGGGCACTTCTTGCTTCAGCTTTTTCTTTTATGTCTTTGCCTCCTGATTACCACATGCATACGCCGCTCTGCCACCACGCAAGAGGGGAGCCGCTCGAATTCGCCGCACACGCGGCAAAACTCGGACTGCAGGAAATCGGTTTCTCCGACCACAGTCCCATGCCGAAAGACGGTTTTGACGATTGGAGAATGCGGTTGGACGACCTCGACGTTTACGTTCAAAAAGTGGAGCGTGCGCGCCGGGAGTTGCCTCAGCTAACGATCCGTCTGGCATTGGAAGTCGATTTTATCCCGGGCCACGAGGAGTGGATCAGAGATCTGTCCAAGCGATACCCATGGGATTACTTGATTGGATCGGTTCATTATGTTTCCGACTCTTGGGCTATCGACAATCCGAACATGATTTCCACCTGGAAAGACCGGGACATTCTTGAGGTTTGGACGTCGTATTTTGATAGACTGACTCTGGCAGCTGAATCGGGTTTGTTTGAGATCATCGGACACGTAGATCTCTGCAAACGATTCTGTTTTTATCCGCAACAGGATTGCGGCCCATTGTTCGCCCGGTTCCTGGAAGCCGCCCGCAAACATGGCGCGGCTATCGAACTCAATACCGCCGGTCTGCGCAAGGACTGCAAGGAGATCTACCCCAGTCCCCGGATCCTCGGCATGGCGGCTGATCTCAGGGTCCCGATCACGTTCGGATCTGACGCGCACGCTCCTCAGGAGGTAGGAATAAACTTTTCTGAAGCGGTCGAACTCGCCAGGAAAGCGGGCTACACCCATTCCCTTCGTTTTAGCCAGCGGCGGGCTGAAACAATGCGTCTCTGAAAGCTCGTCAGGCGACAAAAGCCGCAGCGGCGGC
This sequence comes from Verrucomicrobia subdivision 3 bacterium UBA6082, assembly GCA_002428665.1. Lineage (GTDB taxonomy): Bacteria > Verrucomicrobiota > Verrucomicrobiia > Limisphaerales > UBA8199 > UBA6082. Next base: position 53,714 of record DIXK01000031.1, on the reverse strand, counting down.
GGGCAACTTGACTCGGATCTCACGAAAGTGATCGTCGACGAGATTCTGAGCCCAGGCTCGGGAGATCTTGAGGCCGTAAAGAATTGCCCAAGAACCGTCTTCAACCCTCTCCACTCGGTAGAACGCCTCCGAAACCCGGACGGGATCTGTTTCGCCCAATAAGCAAACCTCCGCCTCGAGGCGGCGTCGGGAGGAATCAACTCTGAGATGCCTAACCTCGCAGTACCTTGCCAGCATCGACCGGGCAACGGTTTCAAGCAATTTGGCCAACGCTGCATCTTTGAGGGTGCGGCCTAGTTCAGAAAACATGCCTAATACTGTAGCAGCAGGACCGGGATGCCCCAATGAAAACCAACGCCCATGTCAGGCGCGAGAGACCAGCCGAGGCATCCAAGAGCATTGGAATCTGCCGAGACCAAATCGGTTTTGACCCGATGATCGGCTCTGTTGACTTAAGAATACTCTTCCCTTCAAACCGAAAACCGTGTAGCTCGTCCCCATGATTAGCAAGCCCACAACTCCGCAGAGTCACTTGCCAATGTTGCTCAATCGTCGGCTCTTTCTACGGCGCCTGGGCCTGACCGCGGGGACGCTAGCATTCGGTCTGCCACAGATCTTGAGATCCTCGTCGAGCCCCAACAATCGGTTGAACATCGCGATGATTGGAGTGGGGGGGCGTGGATCCGGCAATCTGAGCGGAGTTGCTTCAGAGAACATTGTGGCGTTGTGTGACGTTTACGAGCCTGCCGTGCTTAGGGCCGCAGAGAAATATCCCAAAGCGACGCAATATAAGGATTTCCGGCGTTTGCTGGAAAAGGCCGCAGATTTCGATGCTGTGGTGGTCAGCACCGCGGAACATACGCACGCATTCGCAGTATTGCCCGCGCTGCAATTGGGTAAGCATGTCTACTGCGAAAAGCCTCTCACGCACAACGTTTGGGAAGCAAAAATCTTAATTGAGGCGAGTCGTAATCCAAGTGTGGCCACGCAGATGGGTACCCAGATTCACGCTAGCGACAACTACCGCCGTGTGGTTGAACTCATCCGAAGTGGTACGATCGGATCCGTGCGCGAGGTCCATGTGTGGGTGTCTCGCGCCTGGGGGCGACAGAGCGAAGCTGAAGCACGTGTGCATGGAGACCCGGTAACCATGATAGAACGGCCAACGCAGCCCAGCCCTATACCAAACGGGCTGGATTGGGATTTGTGGATTGGCCCGGCGCCGTCGAGACCGTTCAATGAAGTCTACTGGCCGGGACCTAAGTGGTATCGCTGGTGGGACTTCGGGAATGGGACCATGTCTGATCTTGGCAGCCATTGGAATGACTTGCCGTGCTGGGCGCTTGAGCTCGATAGCCCGCTAACCATCGAAGCCGAAGGGCCGCCGCCGCATGCCGAAATCGCCCCTGCTTCCATGCACGCGATCTATACCTACGGACCTCGGGGCGAGTTGCCGCCGATGACACTGCACTGGTACCAAGGCACGATGAAACCAAAGTATTTCACCGAAGGCTCCATCCCCAAGTGGGGCAGTGGCGTCCTTTTCGTCGGCGATAAAGGCATGCTCATTGCCGACTACGCTAAAAACCAACTTCTGCCGGAGGACGAATTTAAAGACTTCAAGGCCCCTGCACCTTCGATTCCGACATCCATAGGACATCACCAGGAATGGATCCATGCCTGCAAAACGGGCGAGAAAACCACCTGCAACTTCCTCTACGCAGGGCCGCTAACTATCGCGAACCACCTGGGCAACGTCGCCTACCGAGCCGGCACGAGACTTCATTGGGATGGCGCAGCCAGCCGAGTGACGAATACCAGAGTTGCCGACCAGTTTATTCGACGTGCTTATCGCAACGGTTGGAACCTCGTCTAACCTTCGAGATTCGGAGCGTTGCCTCGCCGCGGCCAGAATCCCAACCCGCGCAGAGTTTTCGCAGAGCATTCCTTCCACTGAACACTTGATGCTCAAGGCGGGGGAATCTAATGTTCAACTGTGCAACGGCAAAGATCTTGTTTGAAAAAGAGCGGCTTCTTTGCGCTCGCCTGTATACTTATGACGCCTCTCACCGAAAGGGCGGCGCAGTTCGTCCCTGTGGCCACCAAGCTAAATCCGACAACAAATGTCTACCATGGGATACAAGTCTCGGATAACTACCAGTGGCTGGAGCACGGTGGAAGCCCTGAGGTTCGGGAATGGAGCCGACAACAAAATGAGTGTTCTCGCGCCTATTTCGACCAAAAGCCTTGGCGGGAGGGGATTGCCCAGCAACTTGCCCAGTTGCGCGGTGAGGAATCCGCACGGTTCGGCGGACTTGCGGAAAGAAACGGAATGATCTTCGCCACCCGTTTCAAGCCACCAGCCCAGCAACCTGTGCTCATTCGCCTGAATTCCTTGATGCCCCCAGCCTTGTGGCGCACGGTTTTTGACCCCAATGCCTACAACCCAAGTGGATCCACCGCTATGGATTGGTACGTCCCTTCCGTGGGCGGACAACTCGTTGCGGTTTGCCTTTCTGAAAACGGAAGTGAAGACGGTGCCCTTCACCTCTTCGAAACAGAGTCCGGACGAAAACTGGCCGACGTTATTCCCCGCGTGCAATATCCAACGGGTGGTGGAAGTGCAGCGTGGAACGCCGATGGAACTGGGCTCTATTACACACGCTACCCTCACGCCGGAGAACGTCCGGAAGCCGACCTGAACTTCTATCAGCAGGTCTGGTTTCATAAACTAGGGACACCGATTGCGGAGGATACTTACGAGATAGGCACGGAGTTTCCCAGGATTGCTGAGATTGAACTCGAATCCAGTGCTGATGGTCGGTGGATTCTGGCCGTAGTCGCAAATGGTGATGGTGGCGATTTCGCGCATCACCTGCGGAATCCCTCAGGAGAATGGAAAACCATCACGCGGTTCGAAGACGCAATCAAAAGCGTCCGGTTTGGCAAGGACGAGGCGCTGTATTTGCTTTCGCTAAAGCATGCTCCCCACGGAAAAATTCTAAGGCTTTCTTTGCGAGAGCCGGTCTTGGCTAAAGCCACCCTGGTCGTGCCCGAACGCAAAGGAGTAATTCGTGAATTTGCTCCTTCCGAAAGCGGAATTTATGTCAACGATCTGGCCGGTGGACCCTCCGAACTCAGTTGGTTCCCGAAAGGAGCCTCCACGCCACACCAAATCTCCATTCTCCCGGTCTCAAGCGTCAGTGGCTTGCAGTCGTGGGAACATGACGTATTGGTTTTCGGCAATTCCAGTTACGTGCAGCCATTCGCTTGGTATATATACGAGCCTGAGACCGCGCACCCTCAACGCACTGCTCTGGCCCTGACTTCACCGGTGAATTTCGACGACATAGAAGTGCTGCGCGAGCAAGCAACCTCTAAAGATGGAACACGAGTGCCGGTTAATATCCTAAAGAAGAAAGGAGTGCCACTCGACGGCAATAATCCCACGATTCTTTATGGATACGGCGGATACGGGATCAGCATGACCCCGGGCTTTGACTCAACTCGGCGCCTCTGGTTTGACGCCGGTGGTGTTTATGCCGTTGCCAACCTGCGAGGCGGAGGCGAATTCGGCGAAGAATGGCACAAGGCAGGCAATCTGACGTTGAAACAAAATGTTTTCGATGATTTCATCGGAGCTGCCCAACACCTGATTCGGAGTGGATACACCAGTCCAGCCAAACTGGCGGTTCAGGGCGGCAGTAATGGTGGATTACTCATGGGCGCCATTCTCACCCAAGCCCCGGAATTACTTCGCGCCGTCGTTGCCCAAGTCGGCATCTTCGATATGCTCAGGGTCGAATTGGATCCAAATGGGCAGTTCAACGTCACCGAGTTTGGTTCGGTAATGGATCCCAAACAGTTCCAGGCACTGTATGCCTATTCACCCTATCACCGTGTTCGTGATGGCCATCCCTATCCGGCAGTTTTGTTGACCACGGGTGAGAATGACGGGCGAGTCAACCCGGCTCAATCACGCAAAATGACCGCTAGGCTGCAGGCAGCTACAGGTGCACAGCACCCAATCCTTTATCGCAGTTCCGCCAGTGCTGGGCACGGCATCGGTACCGCCCTGAAAGATCGCATCGCGGAGCAAGCAGACGTCTATTCTTTTCTTTTTGACCAACTCTCAATTGACGGCACTCGATGGGTTTTCCCGTGAAACAGGTGCACCCCCCCGAGAAAGCAAAGCCACTGTGTCCTACCTCGGGCAAAGTTCTGTTGCTCGGCCTCGGAAACGAGCTGTTGGCCGATGACGCAGTGGGACTTTTGGTCGCACGCAAACTTGAGAAACGGCTGGCGGGCCACCCGGGCATCTGTGTGATGGCCACCGAGGAAAGCGGGCTTTCCCTGCTCGACATGGTCGTGGGTTTCGATCGCCTTGTTGTGGTGGACGCGATCCAAACGGGGCAGTCGGCTCCTGGAACGATACATGTCATTACCCAGGAAGATCTTGGCAGAATCCCGCTCGTATCACCCCATTTCGTTGGACTTGCGGAAATGCTGGACTTAGGTCGCCGCTTGGGATTCCACATGCCGGAGGACATTGCCATCTTCGCTATAGAAGTGCAGGACGTGCAGACTATCTGCAAGGGCATGACAGCAACCGTTAGAGCCGCGATGCCTGGAATAATCACTCGGGTGGAGGCTGCCATTTGAAGCAACGGCTTCGAGTCACGGTGCGAGGGATCGTTCAAGGCGTGGGGTTCCGCCCTTTTGTTTATAGGTTAGCGACCTCTCTGAATCTCGCGGGATGGGTATTGAATTCAAGTCACGGCGTTCTCATTGAGGTTGAAGGTTCCCCAGACACCTTGCGTCAGTTTCTATTGCGCCTTGAGGCGGAAAGACCTCCACGTTGCGCGATCCACGGAATCGAATCCATGTGGCTTGATCCGTCTGGACACTCAGGATTTGAAATCCAAGCAAGCCAAGCGTCTAACGATTTTGCCATCCCGGTCTCACCGGATATAGCTACTTGCCATGATTGCCTCCGGGAGATTTTCAATCCCTGTAACCGTCGTTACCTTTACCCGTTCACCAACTGCACGAATTGCGGTCCGCGATTTACCATTGTCGAATGCATGCCTTATGATCGGCCAAACACCTCGATGAAGTCATTTCCGATGTGCCCAGCCTGTCGTGCGGAATACGAGAACCCTCAAGATCGCCGTTTCCACGCGCAACCAAATGCTTGTCCCGTCTGTGGCCCCCGCCTCGAAATCTGGGACCGCCTGGGTAATCCTTTGTCTTCGGCATCTCCGTTGTCGGATGGCGTCCGGGCACTGCGCGAGGGCCTCGTAGTGGCCGTGAAAGGCTTGGGCGGCTTCCATTTGATGGTTGATGCCTGCAACGAACCCGCCATTCAAAAACTTCGACGGATCAAAAACCGCGAAGAAAAGCCTTTTGCCTTGATGTTTCCCAATCTCGACATGGTCAAAGCCAGTTGCCTGGTTTCACCGATAGAAGAGCAGCGACTAGCCTCGCCGGAAGCGCCGATTGTTCTGCTCCCCCGTTTGAGGGGCGATGACCACCTGGCACCGGCAGTCGCTCCAGGCAATCCTTTCTTGGGTGTCATGTTACCTTACACTCCTCTGCACCATTTGCTACTGGCAGAGATGAGAAGACCTGTGGTGGCCACCAGTGGAAACTTGAGCGATGAAACAATTTGCACCGACGAATTCGAGGCTGCGCAACGCTTGGGTGGATTTACGGACTTCTTCCTCGTGCACAACCGTCCCATCGTTCGCCCTGTTGATGACTCCATTGTGCGGCTCATCGCTGGTCGTGAGATGGTGCTGCGCCGAGCCCGGGGCTATGCCCCCCTCCCAGTTTCGGTGCCGGGCTCGACTGGGACGCCCAACGTGCTCGCTGTTGGCGCACACAAGAAGAACACCGTCGCCGTCGCCAAAGGACCGGAGGTTTTCCTAAGCCAGCACATTGGAGATTTGGACACTCCTCAGTCTTACGACGCCTTCAAGAACGTCATCAGTGACCTGATCAACGTTTTTGAAGTCCCGCCCCAAATCGTGGTTGCAGATTCTCATCCCGACTATTTGTCGACTCATCACGCGCGCCGGCTCGCCAAGATGGGATCATCATTACAATACCACGAAGTTCAACATCACCTCGCCCATGTTTTGTCGTGCATGGCGGAAAACGAGCTGCGACCGCCCGTATTAGGCGTAGCTTGGGATGGCACGGGTTATGGCCCGGATGGTGTGATCTGGGGCGGTGAATTCTTTGTTGTCAATAATCACGGGGCCCGACGGTTCTCACACTTCCGCCCCTTCCCGCTACCCGGAGGCGAACGGGCTGTCCGCGAGCCTCGTCGTGCCGCCCTGGGCATGCTGTTCGCCCACTTTGGATCACGGACGTTCAGACTCGATTACCTGCCCACCGTGAAGGCCTTCCTGCCTTCCGAACTAGTAAACCTCGAGTCGATGCTGAAGCGGCAATTCAATACGCCCCACACCACCAGTGTCGGAAGGATTTTCGACGCGGTGGCCAGTCTTTCTTCTGTCTGTCAGGAGATGCACTTCGAAGGCCAGGCAGCCATGAAACTGGAGTTTGCAGCTGCTCAAGCTGCTCAACAAAGTGCACAGCATGCCTATGAAATCCAGTTAGTAAATCCAAAGCAAAATGATCAGCCTTTCGTATTGGACTGGGGCTCATTGTTGAACGCTCTTCTCTCCGACATACAAAACGGGGTCGAGGCTGCGCTTCTGGCAGCCAGATTCCACTCAGCCCTTGTCCAGGCAATTCTTGCTGTTTCTCACAAAGCCGGCATCGAAAGAGTGGTGTTGTCCGGGGGATGCTTTCAAAACCGACTGCTGACTGAAGCAACGATTTCGACCCTACAGGGAAATGGATTTCGTCCTTATTGGCACCAACGAGTACCCCCTAATGACGGGGGTATCTCGCTTGGCCAGGTCATGGGCATTCGCTCAGGAGTCCAATTGCACATAGTTTGAATCCGAGCGGCGTGCGCCTTGAACTCCCTCGTGCAAGCTCACCACGACTTCCGTGTTAAAGAATGGAGCCCGAGTCCACAGACTGGGGCTCCTCGAGCTCAACAAGTCAGCTTTAGACGCAGCTCATTTGACAGCTTCCGCGGGTGCGGATGGTGCAGCTGGAGCTACCAGAACATTTGGTGCGGCTATTTCCGCAGCGACGGGTCTAGGATTCCCGAGACGACCTTTTGTCCATTCGTAAACATAGCCCATCTTGTTAAGAATCGCGTAGGCGATCCACAAGATGACCAAGAAAATGATAATCTTAGGCCACGGACTTCGTTTCTCAGCAAACGGGTCCGACAGGTCGCGCTTCGACCCTGGAGGTAGTGATGCAACACGCGTCAGGGATGCGCCAAAGGGCACATTAATCCTCGCCTTGGCGTTGACAGCCCAACCGTTCGCATCCAGCAGCGGGCCGAGATTACGTTTTCGAAGCTTCAGCCAGGCGATCAACATAGACGGCCCGGAAATCAGAAGAATAAGCGCCACAAAAACAAGCGGGACTTGCCAAACCGGAAGCTTCATAACCCCAGTGGCTAGGGCAGTGATCGCGGTGCCGATTGCGCCGACAGCCACGCCCAAAGCCGCCACAGTTCCCACGTCAATCTTCTTCGGCTCTGCCGGTTTGCCAGCAGTTGCCGTCTGGTCGGCAGTCGCCACCTTGGTGGCTGCCGATGCCAGTTTGTCTGCACTGGCTGCCTCAGCTGCCGCAGCGCGTTTTGCGACCTGTTCTTCGATCATTCTAACAAACTTCTTGTAGGGAGCCCAAAAGGCCTGGCGAATGCTAATCGGGTTGTCGATAATCTTCGTGATTGTAGCGTCCCAGTCGTTACCTTTGCGGTCGTAGAAAATGCCATTGCGCCCCACCATAAGGTTGTCGGAGTCGCCGTCGGTAAAAGCAGCTACAATTTGCTTTTTTTCTCCCGTTGCCTTGCGGAAAACATCACAGTAGGCAAGGTAGCAGCCGGCCAATCCAGCCATAGTTGCGTGCTTCCCTGGATCTTCCACATAGAGGCACAGGTCGCAACTGCGCTGGTCTAAATAGAGGGTCCCCGCCTGAAAAATGGCTCTATCACCACGGTCGTAAAAATCGCGGAACGAAACAAAGTTATCCAGCAGCTTCCCGAGATCGCGACGGAACCTCAATAGTTTCTCGACGGTGACTATCGCGTCAGCTTCGGGTTCGAGGGCCTTGTCTTTCGCAATCAACGCCGTGATCGTTTCCTTGCTCTTGCCCGCCAGAATCTCTCGCACGCGATCGATTCCCAGCTTTTCCACCAAAGTCCCAGCTTTTGCCCCCGTCCAGGCCTCAAACACAGCGAACTTGGCACTGATCACGCCCCATTCACTTTCGGTCAGCGCTTCCTTCTGGTTTGCCAGCAGCGGACGCACCACGTCAGTTTCCAGCTTGGCTATAGCATCCGCCCAAGCCGGGTTCACACCATCCTTCAATGGAAGCGGTCTGCCAGGCGAAACCTGAGCCAAGGGGAACCCCGCAATCTCAGCGGCGGTGACCGTCAGGTCTTTAGCCGCAAAGGCGAGGTACTCTTTCTCCTCGCGATTCAAGGCCGCGATAGCTCGGGAGTCAAACGCCGCCAGGCGACAGCGCGCAAAGTAATCGTCCACCTTAATCTTGACGGCCTTGAACGCTGCAAAGGCCGTGACCGTATTAGCCTTAAACGGCAGGATATCTGGATCGGTCTCGCTTCTTTTGCACCAATCTGCGAACGCCAACGCTTCTGCGAAAAACTGGTCTACTTTAGCTTGGTTGACCCCAGGCTTTCCACTACGGTCAGTTTCCGCACCCAAGCAGGAAATGATGTCCGTGATAACTGACTTCGTCGCCTCGTCTCCGGCAGATTCTGCTGGAACCACCCCATCACCATTAAACTGCGTCTGAGCAAAAATCTTCGCGGTGTCAGCGGTATCTGCAATGCTGATCGAGGTCGCTTCTTTCTTGCCCAGATTTGCGAGGATTTGGCGGGCGGAATTCAGTAACTGTTTGCCCTCTGGAGTGGCATCGTTGATGGCCGCCAACGGCAGATCTGCCGAGCTCTTTGAGAGGTCATCCGGGTTCTTCAGGCATCCGGTTGCCCACTTGGCCGCGTTAATAATCTCCGGAGCGCGGACGCGCCCATCTTTGTCCGTATCGATCAGCGCAAACGTCTTGGCATCAAATTCGAGCCCAGTGGTCGGGCTGGCCAACGCTACCCAGAGCTTCTGGTCCAACTGATCTAGGTTGGCAAAATCGGCTCCTGTATCCAACTTGACCTGGTCAAAGCCCCCGGCGCGGAAAAACTTCCAAGAATGATTGGTCTTCATAGTTTTGGTTGTGAAGGTTCGGTGTAGGAATACTAAACCCTGTCGGCCATATTGCCAACAGTTGTTTCGCAACACCGGCGTGGAAAGGACATCCCTGTCCTGAGCAAGCCACAGCCTTAATCACATGGAAAGGCTTTTAATAGCATTATCTAAACTGCCAAGATCAGCTACGTTCAAGACCTGAACCTGTTTGTCGATTCGTTTCATGAAGCCGCTTAGCGCGGTTCCAGGCCCAAGCTCAATAAACCGGGTAAACCCCTGTGCGATCAGGTAACGCATGGAATCCTCCCACCGAACAGACGCGGTAACCTGCTCCACCAGGCGCATCCTCATACTTTCAACACCGTCATGTGGCGCGGCTGTGACGTTAGAAATGACCGAAACCGCGGGCATCTGCATTGGTATCTGGTCCAATTCCGCACGCAATTTAGGCTGCGCGGTTGCCATGAGAGGAGAATGATACGCTCCCGCAACAACCAAAGGAACAGCCCGGCGGGCACCTCTCGTCTTGGCCAACTCGCATGCCTTAGCTATGCCTTCTGCAGCCCCAGAAATGACCAGTTGTCCAGGACAGTTAAGGTTCGCCAGAGCCACACCGGTTTGCCCGCAAACCTCGCGCATAGGCTCGGCATCCAAACCAATAATTGCAGCCATCGTGCCTTGGGTGGTTTCACAGGCTTCCTGCATGAACCTGCCTCGCTGCCGGACTACTCGCAAACCGTCTTCAAAACTCATAACTCCCGCTGCGGTAAGGGCAGTAAACTCGCCGAGAGACAATCCGGCGGTGGCGTCGAAACGAAGCGCCGGGAGCCTTTCCTTTAGTAACTCAAAAGCGACCCAGCTCACCAAAAAAATGCCGGGTTGAGCATGTTCAGTCTTCGTTAACTCTGTTTCAGGTCCATTGAAACAGACGTAGGTAAGATCGTAGCCTAGCGCGTCATTTGCCCGAGCAAACCACGCCTCGGCCGACGGCAAGTTCTCAGCCAAATCCTTGCCCATTCCCACAAATTGGGCGCCCTGACCTGCGAACACTAATGCTGTTTTAGTCATAAAGAGTGACAAATAAACAGCAAAACTGGCCGGAGAAAAGCAGAATGAGCGCTGTCCGTCGCAGTAGTTCAGTCCGGTAGTCCGGTCCGTTCCACGGTTTCATTCTTGACCTGGCAGAGGAATCGAGCTTTCTGTTATGTCAACAATCAAGCCGACCATCGTAGTGATATGAAAAACCAGCCCAGCCATACTTCTTCGATCACAAGGCGTCACTTCTTGGCGAGATCCGGCATAGCTCTGACCGCCCTTCAGTTGGTGCCTCGACACGTGTTGGGAGGCCCTGGATATGTGGCCCCCAGTGAGAAGCTAAACCTCGCTCTAATCGGCTGCGGGGGCCAGGGACGAACCAACATGCAGGCTCTCTTCCAACACGCGGATGTTCAGATCATGGCCGTGGCAGACCCCATCGAACATCATAACCTTGACGCCTACTACTACAAAGGTGAGGCCGGACGCCTGCCCATACGAGCTTCCATAGAAAAGCATTACCAGCCGAAGACTCCCAACCATAAAGTAGCTGATTACGAGGATTTCCGGCTACTGCTGGAAAGAGAAAAAGCTGTCGATGCCGTTCTTTGCGCCACTCCCGACCACCAGCACGCCGCAGTTTGCCTCAGAGCCATGCGCACTGGCAAACATGTCTATTGCGAAAAACCGCTCACGCACAATGTCTGGGAGGCCCGCCTAGTCGCCAAGGTCGCAAAGGAAACCGGAGTTGCGACGCAACTTGGCAACCAGGGTCATTCCGGAGATTTTATCCGCCAGACTTGCGAAATGATCTGGGACGGCGCCATCGGCAAGGTCCGCGAAGTCCACGCCTGGACAAACGCCTCGCGATGGAACAAGACTCACCTCGGTGGGCGCCCCCCGGCCGAATCCATTCCAACCGGAGTCAACTGGGACCTCTGGCTTGGGCCTAGGGAATCCCGACCTTACAGCTCTCTTTACTCACCGGTATCGTGGCGCGACTTCTGGGATTTCGGCACCGCACCCATCGGGGATTTCTTCTGTCATAATTTTGACCCAGCTCTTTGGGCCCTGAACCTTCGGGAGCCACTGACCATTGAAGCCTCGGGTGCGGGCGGCGTAGATGCCTACACGGCGCCTGTCGGCGGTCTTTATACTTACCAGTTTGGAGCGCGGGGAGACCAACCTCCGGTAACTTTTACCTGGTACGAAGGGGGATTGATGCCCCCTAGACCCGACATTCTCGAAGAAGATGACCAACTCGGCGCCAACGGCAACGGTATATTATTTGTCGGGGACAAGGGGTTGCTTACTTGCCCCGGTTGGGCTGGACGTCCCTATCTCTTGCCAGGCTCGCGCAACGACGATTACAAGAAGCCCAAGCCCAGCCTCCCGCGCTCCAAAGGCCACCACAGAGATTGGCTTGATGCCTGTAAGGGCGGGAAGCCATCAAGCGCGAATTTCGAATACGGAGCCGCCCTTACAGAGGTAGGTTTACTCGGTCTGGTCGCGTTGCGTACGGGAAGAAAGATACACTGGGACGCCAAAACGATGAAGGTTACCAATGCGCCGGCGGCAGATAATTATCTGAGGGGAACTTATCGCCCTGGGTGGGAACTCGCCTGACTTAGGGAGGGGGGGCCAAATCCGGGAGTTCGGGCTCAGATGGAGTTTCGCTTCGTAAAGCAGCCATGTTGCGGACGTGATCAAAAAACTCTTCCGCAACGATGTAGCCAACGCACGACGGACCGCCACAGCGACACGGGTAATCCTTATACTCGGTCAGGTCATAGCCGTAATTGAATGTGACCTCTTCCCCGGTGTCGATTGCCCGCCGTGCCACAATCCAAATTCGGTCATCGACAAGTTCAGCTTCGCAGTTTGCCTCACAGCTGTGGTTGATCAACCGTGCCGGATTCCACTCCACCGAGCCGTCGATATCCTCACGGTCGCTAAGCGTGAAAATAAACGGGTTGTTTGCCTCGCACCGCCGCAAAGACTCCTCTTTGTCAATCTTTTCGCCAATGTACTCTATGACTCGACACCCGCTAGGCAGAGCCATTCTGGCGAAGGCTCCCAAACCGTGGATGGTTGAGTTTCGGAACACTAGATATTCCGTTTCAAATACGGTCTTTGTAGTTTCTTTCATTTTGATGGAAATGCCGGTACGCGTGGGAAGCCTTACTGCCCGAAGTCCGTTCACCGAAACTAAACTGCTTAAGAAAGTCCTCTATTGGTGCGTGAATGCTAACATGTTTCCTGGTAAATGGATCCTGGTAACCAAGGCTCACAGCGCGCAAACCCATTCCGTAACTCCACGAGTGGGTAGGATGGTATAAAGTATCACCACAAATCGGACAACCCGCCGCTGCGAGGTGAACGCGGATTTGATGAGTGCGGCCAGTACGCGGCCGAGCCTCAATGAGCCACCGCTTATTTGCCTGTTCCAGCACTCGAAAGGTCGTGGCCGCATCTTTTCCATTACGCCGGTCGACACGCATTTTGCCCCTCTGGCCGGGGTCAGGTCCCAGTGGCAGGCAGCAGTCCCATTCCGTTTCGCGCGGCGCCGTATCTATTACCGCCCAATAGATCTTTTCCATGCGACGGCCCTCAAAAAGGGAACCCAAAGTCCGAACCGCTCCAGGGCTTTTGCCCAGCAGCAGAATCCCGGATGTCTCAGCATCCAGGCGATGGACATAGCGCAAAAACCGAAGGTTTCGGGATCTCGCCCAAAAATCCCGGGCGGCGATCGACGACACTAGCGCAGCTTGGAGGTTAAGGTTGGTGCTTTGCCAGGAAAACGGCACAAGCATCCATCCGGGAGGCTTGTCGATCGCCATAACTGCCCGGTCTTCGTAAAGAATCGTGATTCGCTCGCCGCCCGGCAACTCGATGGTGTTTGATTTGGCCACAGACAAAGTTTACAGAAGCCGCTTCTATAGAGGTCGTTCTAGTCCTCAAGCACGGGTCTTAGCAAACCATATTTCTTGAGTTTGTATTGCAGCGCCCGGCGGCTGATGCCGAGAACTCGCGCAGCCTCCTCGCGATTGCTGCTCACGCGCGACAGGGTTTGTTGGATCAGCACCTTCTCCACCTCTTGAATCGAAACTCCCGGACGCACCGTGAACCCATCTCGCGGCACCGCTTCAAGGCTCATGAACTGTGGCAGATCTTCAGGCCGGATTACTGGTTCGCGACTTGTGATCACAAGACGCTCTACCACATTTCGTAGTTGACGAATATTGCCAGGCCAGGAAAAACGTTGGAACAGGTCCATGGCCTCAGACGAAACCCGCTTTTGCCGCCGCTTGTGGCGTGCGCAAAAATGTTCGAAGAAACGATTGATGAGCAACGGGATGTCCTCCGCTCGATCGCGTAGTGCCGGCATGAAGATGGGCACCACCTGCAGTCGATAAAGCAAGTCCTCTCGAAACCGACCTTGGACGACCGCCTCCGACAGATTCTTGTTGGTTGCGGCGATAATCCGGACGTTCACCCGGACTAGCTGCGAGCCGCCCACCATCCGAAAGGTCCCCTCCTCCAACACCCGCAACAGGTCCCCCTGCCCTTTGGCTGACAGGTCTCCAATCTCGTCCAAGAACAAGGTCCCTCGATCGGCGAGTTGAAAACGACCAGGCTTGGTGGCGATGGCACCGGTAAAGGCACCCTTGACATGGCCGAACAACTCCGCCTCCACCAATGGTTCGGTCAGTGCGGCGCAATTGACCGTTATAAAGGCCTGATCGCACCGACAACTCCGGTCGTGGATAGCCCGGGCAACGATCTCCTTACCTGTGCCACTCTCTCCTTCGATCAGGATGGTAACATCGCTACGGGCCACCTGCTCAATCAATTGCGCAATCGCCCGAATCGACGCACTCTCGCCCAGCAGCAGGCCCGGTTCGGATCTTGGGTTTAATCTCTGCCGCAACTCCTTATTCTCAGCTGCGAGGGCTTGGAACTCCAGTGCTTTTTCCACGAGGACACGCAGTCGTTTAAGGTCTATCGGTTTGGATAAATAATCGTAGGCCCCCTGTTTCATCGCTTCGACTGCATTCTCAACGGTCCCGTAGGCTGTCATAAGAATGAACATGGTGTCGGGATGGTACCCCTTTACTTGCTGCAACAGCTCCAAACCGCTCATGCCCGGCATCTTGAGGTCGGAGAGCACTAGATTGTACAGGTGGTCTTTGGACCGCTGTGCCGCCGTGGGTGCGTCAGGCACCGCGTCCACATAATAACCTTCTCGGCGCAATGCCTCCTGCAAGCCGGCGCAAAGACCCTGTTCGTCATCCACCACCAATAGCTTGATTCTGGATCGATCTGTAGACATCGGATCTCAGTCGCTAAGGGGGACCACTACTGTCTCTCCAGGCTGTATCGGCAAGCAGACCGTAAATGTGGCACCGCCACCTGGCAAATTACCGGCGCTTAATGTGCCTCCGTGCGCGTTGACAATTTGCTGTGCAATCCAAAGACCTAAACCGGAACCCTCCGCCTTCGTGGTGAAAAACGGGTCAAAAATATCGTTAAGTTGGTCAACTGGAATTCCCGGCCCGGTATCCTTGACAACCAACAGCAACTCTGTAGCCGTACCAGAAACCTCAACTTCAACCGTGCCGCTCTCTTTCACGGCCTGAAGTCCGTTGATGACCAAATTCAACAAAACTTGCGTCAAACGCACCGGGTCGGCACTAACTCGCGGCAGAGGCTCATTCAGTTGGCTGCGCAGTATAATGCGGCGCGCCGCGGCCTCAGGTCCCAGCAGTGAACACACATGCTTCACCAAGGTGGGGACTTCAATTGCTTCGAGATCCACCACGGAGGGACCTGCGAGACGCAAAAAATTCTCCACGATCTTCTTGAGCCGATGGAGTTCTCCGTGGATGATATCAAAACGAGAAGTAGTTCGATCAGCCTTGCCCGACGCAAGATTATCCAAGTCCTCTTGAAGCAACTGCACGTGAATATCAAGAGAACTAAGGGGATTCCGAATCTCGTGTGCCAACCGGGCCAACAACCGTCCCATAAGTTCTCTCTTCTCGTCCACCGAAAGGGCCGCGGGTCGTTGCTCGAGTTTCGTATCCAAAATCCTGTCCAATTTAGGCACATCATAGGCAACTGGAAGCCGGTCGTCCAGTCGCCGATGTTTCTGCGCTTCTATCGAGAATTCTGGACTGTCGGAAATTCTCAATGTCGGAAATTCTCGATGGTCAACTCGACCTACCCTGTTTATGCTAAGCTTGTGTATTTCGCCACTAGTCATCATCGGCCTGGTACCCGAACGCAGGCTCCACCGCTTCAATGCCCCTTCGACAATATCCTATGAAAATGACTCGCCGCTCTTTTGCATATCGTCTCGCAGGACTTAGTTCCCTCGCAGCTCTTAGTTCCATTCACTTGATGCGTGCTGCTGAACCCACGCGGCGGAAAGGACGACTGAGGCAGGCCGTATGCCGCGGTGTTTTCCGAGGCGCCGATCTAGACCTTGAAGGAATGTGCCGTGAGACTGCGCGCCTTGGAGCCTGCGGAATTGACCTGGTTGGACCGGACGCCTTCCCTACCTTAAAGAAATACGGACTCGTCCCGACTATGGTGCCCGGTGGCGGAAGTATCAAGAAGGGGATTAATGACAAGAACAACCATGCGGAAATTGAGCTAAAACTCATTGAAACGATTAAGGTTGCTGCTGCTGGTGGGGCCCCAAATGTCATCATCATGGCTGGCGACCGAGTTGGCATTTCTGACGAACAAGGCTTGGATACAAGTGTGGCGTTCCTTAATAAAATCAAGTCGGTTGCGGAAGACAACGAGATCACCCTATGTCTCGAATTGCTCAATAGCAAAGTCAATCACCCCGGTTACATGGCCGATTCGACTAAATGGGGGGTAGAAATGTGCAAGCGGGTGAATTCCCCCCGCGTGAAGCTCCTGTATGATATCTACCACATGCAAATCATGGAGGGCGACATCATCCGCACTATCCGCCAGAGTATCCAGTATATTGGGCATTTCCACACCGCGGGCAATCCCGGGCGCAATGAATTTGATGAGTCCCAGGAACTCAACTATCCGGCCATCTGCAAGGCGATCGCGGATTTGGGCTTCCAAGGCTACTTTGCCCACGAATACTCACCCACCCGCGACGCGCTGGGCACGCTGGACCGGATGATGAAACTTTGCGAAGTCTGATTTACGCATGAGAACTGCCTATCTTAGTTCTGCCCCGTCCAGACAACCGGTCATTTTCTCAGAACATTTACCTTAACAAAACACCTGTAATAACCACCATGTCCACACGGTTTCCTCTGAGCCCATTTCTCAATCGACGCGGTATCTCATCCCTGTCGGTACTCCTGTTTATTAGTCTGATAGCTGTCGGCTGTCGCAGCCTGCCCCCCAACTCGTTATCAAGTCACAACTCCTCGCGATGGGAAAAGGATATCGCGACGTACGAGGCGAATGACAGGACCAACCGACCTCCTGATGGCTCGATCGTATTCGTCGGCAGCTCCAGCATTCGGCTTTGGAAAACCCTTGCCTTAGATTTCGCTCCACTGCCTGTTGTCAATCGGGGCTTTGGCGGATCACAAATGGCCGATTCGGTTCAATTCGCCGATCGCATCGTGCTGCCATACCGCCCCCGGCAAGTGGTGATTTACGCTGGCACGAACGACATCAATGCCGGAAAGGATCCTGAGTTGGTCTTTGGGGACTTTGTAGCATTCGTGCGAAAAATCCGCGAGCAATCACCTAAGGCCAAGATCGCTTTCATTGCCTGCGCACCAAACCCGGCCCGGTGGAAGATTGTGGACAAGATGCAGCATTTAAACTCTCTGGTGAATGACTATTGCGATCGCCATGGCTTGGATTTCATCGACATCTACCCTCTCATGCTCGGGGCTGACGGGCTTCCAAAACCTGATATTTTTGTGGCTGATCGCCTTCATATGAACGCAAAAGGCTACGAAATCTGGACCGCTGCGGTCCGCCCATACCTGCGCTAAACCCAGTCACTGTAACATCATTATGTTAGTGGTCCATGTGCATGTTCGTGTGAAACCAGAGTACATCGACGAATTCAAAGCGGCCTCGATTGTCAATGCCGTCGAAAGCACTACAGAACCAGGTATTGCGCGTTTCGATGTGGTTCAACGCCTGGATGATCCGACTCGCTTCGTGCTCGTGGAGGTCTACCGCGACGAAAAGGCGCCATCGGCACACAAGGAGACGGCCCATTACCTGACTTGGCGTGATTCCGTCTCGATAATGATGGCTGAGCCCCGCACCAGTTCTAGATTCTGCAGCCTGTTCCCTCCGGACACCGGCTGGTAATCGCAGCTTTCTTATGCGTTTTGAGTTCGCTACTGCCGTTAGAATCCTATTCGGACCCGGTGTAATTACAGAAGCAGGAGAGGTCGTTAGAGGTTTTGGCCAGCGAGCTCTGCTCGTTACAGGCGGTGATACCCACCGTAGTGCAGCTCTGCGTGATATTCTCTCTGGTGCCGGTGTCAATCACGAGTCATTCCCCGTCACAGGCGAGCCGAAGATCGCTACGGTACAGGATGGTGTGATTCAGGCCCGATCCTGCCAGGCCACCGTAGTTGTAGCATGTGGCGGAGGCAGCGCGCTGGATGCTGGCAAAGCCATTGCGGCAATGCTAAACAACCCTGGCGACCTATTGGACTATTTGGAAGTAATTGGTGGGGCGCGGACTCTGCCCAATCCCTCCGCGCCGTTCATCGCCATTCCAACCACTGCTGGCACTGGGTCCGAGGTCACGCGAAACGCCGTTCTCGCTTCCCCCGAACGGGAAGTGAAGGTAAGTCTTAGGAGTCCGGGGATGCTCGCAAGGGCTGCCTTGGTGGATCCGGAGCTAACCTTCGGACTTCCTCCTTCCGTGACCGCCACTACCGGTCTCGATGCACTTACGCAGGTGATCGAGCCTTACGTATCCGCCCGGCACAATCCGCTGATCGACGCCATTTGCCGCGAAGGTATTACGCGAGCCGCCCGCTCTCTCCGAATTGCATGTGAGCAACCCGCGAACGCTCAGAGTCGACAGGACATGTGCCTGACAAGTTTGTTTGGCGGATTGGCGTTGGCAAACGCTGGACTGGGAGTTATCCACGGTTTTGCGGGCCCAATTGGTGGGAGTTTTCCCGCCCCCCACGGAGCCGTTTGCGCTGCGCTTCTCCCTCACGGGATGGCCATTAATATCGCTGCACTGAGAAAGCGGCAGCCCGATTCCGAAGCGCTAAGACGATACGATGAGGTCGCCCGTCTGCTCACCGGCAATCCCCACGCTACGGCAGCGGAAGGAGTTCAGTGGCTGACTCGCTTGCTGGCGGATTTAGCGATCCCCACCCTTGGCCACTATGGCATAACCCCGCAGCATATCCCGAGTTTGGTTGAAAAAGCCGCCCAAGCGAGTAGCATGAAGGCCAACCCACTGCTCCTAACCAAAGACGAATTGACTGACGTGTTAACTCGTGCATTGTAGCTTAAATCCCTGCAAACACGGTATCCTGGCACTTAATTGGGCCGGCTCAATCATCAAGCCATAGAACTATGAGAACCGCTGCGAGTCTACTGACAGTTGTTCTGCTTCTGACGACGCTGAATTCTCCCGCCCAACCGGAGGCAAAACGTGCGAACCGACCACGCCTTCCTGAAGGGGCCAGAGTGCTTCAGAACCTTCAGTACATTCCCAATGGCCACGAGCGGCACAAACTTGATCTTTATCGTCCTCAACAGAGTGCCAGCCCCCTGCCCTTGATCATCTGGATCCATGGAGGTGCCTGGCAGGCCGGCAGCAAGGAAAATCCGCCGGCTATTCGTTTCCTGGAACAGGGATATGCGGTAGCCAGTATTAACTATCGGCTAAGCCAACACGCAGTCTTCCCGGCGCAGATCCTGGACTGCAAAGCCGCGGTACGTTGGCTGCGCACCCATGCCAAAGATTATAATCTGGATCCAGTCCGATTTGGAGTCTGGGGCGCCTCGGCCGGCGGACACCTTGTCGCCCTCTTAGGCACGACCGGAGATATCAAGGACTTCGACACCGGCCCAAACCTGGACGTCTCCAGCGAGGTGCAAGCAGTGGTGGACTTTTTTGGCCCTACCGACCTTCTGAATATGGCCGCTCAATCCGGACCAAATAGCCGCATAGACCACGACGCGCCCAACTCACCCGAGTCCCGCCTTATCGGCGGGGCCCTTCAGAAACATCCAGACTTGGCGCGCCGAGCCAATCCCATTACCTACGTTTCGCCGAGCGATTCTCCAATGCTGTTAGTACACGGAGACGCCGACCCACTCGTACCCCATCAACAGAGCATCCTACTGCACGAGGAACTGCAAAGAGCTGGGGTAGCCTCCGAATTGCTTATTGTTAAAGGAGGCGGCCATGGAAGTGGTTTCGGATCTGAGGTCAATGCCAAAGTGACTGCCTTCTTTAAAAGATACCTCATCGCAAACGCAAAGACCGCCCCACCCAACGCAAAGTAATCAGCTGGTGCCACTCGCAGGAACTGTGCTTCGGCGCCAGTATGGCCGGCATTGTGCCGCCTTTGAAAGCTGGGATTTTACTTGCGCGGCGAACTCGGCCGTTTAGCTTGACGCCCATGAGAGATAAATTATTTGCTTTGCTCAGTGCCGCCGCTCTGCTGAGCGGTAGCACCCTCCTCGCCGCGGCAGACGAAGAAGGCTTCATCCCGCTGATGGACGGCAAAACCTTCGAGGGCTGGAAGCTCGCTGAGGAAAACCCAGCCACCTGGAGAATAGAGGACGGAGCATTCGTGGCAGCCGGTCCCCGTTGTCATCTTTTCTACGAAGGCGACGGAAAAGTGTTTAAGAACTTTCACCTCAAAGTCGAAGTGATGACCGAGCCCAACTCGAATGGCGGTATATATTTTCACACGAAGTACCAGGCGAGCGATTGGCCTCGTGTAGGGTTCGAGTGTCAAGTCAATAACACCCACTCCGATTGGATCAAGACCGGCAGCCTTTATGGCTTGGTGAATATCAGCCGCTCCCCTGCACAGGACAAGATTTGGTGGACCCAGGAAATCATCGTGCGGGGACAAAACGTCACGGTAATCATCGATGGGAAACGCATCTTCGAATACAACGAACCCCTGGGAGCGCAAGCCGGAAAGCCTTTTGAGCGCAAGTTGAGCGCAGGCACGTTCGCCTTACAGGCTCATGATCCCAAGAGCATCATCCGATATCGGAATATCAGGGTGAAACCTTTGGATTGATCAACCCTTCATCGCCGGTTCCTCATACGGGCCGGCGACCACCCATCTAAACCGCCCATTCACTTCACAAGCCGCTGAATCTGTTTGAAAGGTTCAGTTCCGGCCTCTGCCAACAACTCGAACAGCGCCATTTCGGTAGACACAATCACCGCACCGGAATCGCGCATCCGCTCAATTCCTCTCTGGCAGTTTTCTGGCGTGCGGGAAGACACTGCATCAGCCGCCACATACACGCCGAAACCATCAGCCAGCAGGTCGAGGGCCGTCTGAGTAACACAGACGTGCGCCTCGATGCCACAAAGCAAGACCTGCTTAATGCCGCGCAGCCGCAGTTCATCGACAAAACCAACGGCACCGCAGGCCGAGAATTTCATTTTCTCGCGTGGTGTGAATGCCGGGATGACGGCCGCCAATTCTGGCACAGTCGCTCCCAGCCCTTTGCGGTACTGTTCCGTGACAATAACCGGCACTTGGAGGATTCCAGCACCTTGAGCCAGCCGTTGCGAGTTGGCCAGGACCTTCTCCTTTTGGTGGATTGCGGGCAGGAGTCTCTCCTGGATGTCCACTACCGCCAAAACTAACTGTGCTCTTTGCAGCCGTTGGGTCTCAATCTTCATCGTCTGGCTCTTAAGCGTTTTGCCTTCAGCGCCTTCGTCAGTTTCTCGATAGGCAGCGTGTTTATGATATCCTGCTTGGTCAATCCCGCTTTTCGGGCCATCCCGGCACCGATCCGCAGAAACCCCACGTGTTCGAGGCGATGTGCGTCGCAATTGACAACGCACTTCACTCCTTTCACTTTCGCATATGGCCAAAGCCGCCAATCCATATCCAGCCGGGAAGGGCTGGCATTCAGTTCTATCCAAGTGCCCGTTTCCGCGCAGGCGTCAATTACGGCGTGCTGATCTACGAGGTAAGGTTCTCGCTCCAACAGCAGTCGCCCAGTCAAATGCCCCAGGATATGCACGTAAGGATTCCGCGCGGCACCAACCAAGCGGGCGGTCATCTCCGCCTGGGTGCCGCTGAAACTCTGGTGAATACTGGCAACTACAATATCCAACTCCGCCAGCAAATCGTCCGGAAAATCCAATCGTCCATCCTTGAGAATATCAACCTCCGTGCCAGTGAACAGGCGGAACTCCACTCCTTCCCTGGCCAAAAGCTCATTTATCCGGCCCACTTCCTTTACTTGCTGCCGAACCCGCGCGAAATCCAATCCGTTCGCCTGAAACGACGATATCGAGTGATCGGTCACCCCCCAATAGGCAAGTCCTAGCTCTATCATGCTTCGAGCGATCTCTTCTGGCGTTTGATGCCCATCGCTCCAATTGGAATGATTATGCAGAGACCCTCTTAAATCCGTCCATTCAACCAAGCGCGGGATTTCGTCCTTCTCCGCAAGCAAAAACTCCTCTTGACCCTCACGCATTTCTGGAGGTATGTAACTTAAACCCAGTCTCTTGAATACCTCTTCCTCAGAAACACAATTTTCCCGGAACGCCGGATCACGGATCTCAACTTCCGACCGGAACAAGCCATATTCGTTCAAACGCAAACCGCGTTCGATCGCCCGCTGCCGCATTACGATGTTGTGTTCTTTGCTTCCCGTAAAATACATCAGGGCGTAAGGATACTCCACATCGCTCACCACCCGAAGATCACATTGGATGCCCCCTTCCAACAGCACGCTCGATTTCGTTTCGCCTTTTGCGAGCACTCTTGTCACACCAGGCTGAGAGACAAAGAAATCCAAAACGTCGCCCGGTCTCTTCGAGGAAGCGAGCAGATCTACATCACCAATCACTTCTCGGGAACGACGCAGACTTCCCGCAGTACTGCAACGAATCACCTCCGGGCAACCGCGCAACGACTCCAGGAGCGCATGCGCCAGTGGCAGCGCATCTGCCAACAGGTGCCGTAGAGCATACGTCCGGCGCCGTTGGATGCCCTCCAGAATGTTGGCCTGCGTTTTTTCTCCGAACCCTTTTAGTTGCGCAATCTTGCCTTGCTTGCACGCCTGTTCTAGTCGCTCCACACTTTCAATCCCCAACTCGTTGTGCAGCAGTTTTACCTTCTTTGGCCCCAGCCCGGGGATTTCGAGCATTTGAAACAGCCCCGCTGGAACTGAAGCCATGAGTGCTTCGTAATACTCGAGCTTTCCGGTGGTCACCAATTCCGTGATCTTGGCCTGCAGTGCTTCCCCCAATCCCCGCACCTCCCCCAACCGCCCTTGTTCAACTAAGCGCTCGATCGGCTCTGCCTGGGTTTCAATCGTGCGGGCCGCGTTCGAGTAAGCGCGCACCTTGAATGGGTTCTCACCCTTCAATTCCAAGAGGATTCCGATGTTCGTCAAAACTTCAGCTACCTGTTCTCTAGTCATAGGCAAGGACGCCGCTTAACTTCGATTATCATCCTGAGTTTGTTGTGAATCAACTACCTAATCAGCAATGAACTACAAAAAAGCGAGCTAGAGATGCTTCCAGAAGCTTCGCGTGGAAGACACCAGTGTCAAGATTCTAGCTGAACCCAAAATGGAACCGGGTTATCATTCGGTGCTTGGACAAACGACCGCTCAAAAAGGCACCCTCGTCCCTGGCGCTATGCCTGGCCTGTGGCCTTTGCTGCAATGGGGTCATTTTTTCCGATGTCAGATTGCGAGGTGACGACAAGGCTGCACTGAAAAAGGCAGCCGGCTGTGAACTAAGGAAACGCCGTCCGGGCAGGCTTGCACAGCCTTGCCAATTTCTGGACAAGCGCCAATGCAGCGTCTACCGGCACCGACCCGGTTACTGCAGGGAATTCGAATGCGCTTTGCTCAAGAACGTTAAGGGTGGCGAATTAACGGCGGAATCAGCTTTGCGCATGGTTCGCGCGACGCTCAGCAAGGTCAGGCACGTGGAGAAAGCACTGGGCTCTCTTGGCGACACAGATGACACTATGCCTCTCCGTATCCGTTTCGAGAGGACGTTGCGAAAGCTGCAAAGCAGCAGGGTTGACCTCCGGGCGGCGGTTCATGTGTCAGAACTGACGCTGACCATGCACAATCTGACCTGCGCGCTGAGCAGGACTTTCTATCCTGGCGAGTGAATCGAAGACCACCTCCAAGAGGTTTCGCCACAACCTTTGGTTTGTGCTGGATTAACCGCTGGAGTTCCGCTAACCGAACGGTTGGCGAAAAGGTGCGGATCAAATAACGCGACTTTCAGTATTGTCCGGAAAAGGGTCCAACTACTCGCATAATGATTGTAACTGTGGAACCAGTCCCTTTCTTATCTCTGGTAATCCCCTGCTATAACGAGCAGGAGAGTGTTCCCGCACTGTTGTTAAGGGTGGGAACGGCGCTGCAGAAGACCAACAAGACCTTTGAAGTCATCATTATCGACGACGGAAGCACTGACGATTCTCCCCGACTTTTAAGTGAAGCCATGCGCCACCTACCTTGGCTTCGAGTTCTCCGCATGACGCGAAACACTGGCCAGAGCGCTGCGTTTGAGGCAGGGTTTTCAGCCGCTCGAGGCCAGGTTATTGCTACAATCGATGCAGATCTGCAGAATGACCCAGAGGAAATTCCAAGACTGCTTCCCCTTCTGGAAAAGGCGGACATGGTGACCGGTTGGCGCAAAGACCGGAAGGACAGTATATTTCGACGCTGGCAAAGCTGGATAGGAAATCGATTTCGGAATTGGATTACGCAGGAAACCGTCAACGACTCCGCCAGCAGCTTGAAACTCTACCGGGTTGAAACCGTCAGAGGGTTGAAGTTGTTTCGGGGGGCGCACCGATACCTTCCAACCCTGGTAAGGCTGCGCGGCTTCACTGTGCACGAGGAACCCGTTAAACACTCTCCTAGGTTCGCGGGCAGTGCCAAATATGGCCTCCGCAACCGCGCCTTCGTCGGAATCATGGACCTCATTGGTGTGCGCTGGATGAAAAGCCGATACCTGCGCTACGAGTGCCGGGAGATTACGCCTTGTTTGAAGCAGTAGCCCCTCCCAGGCCAAGTTCTTGTCCTGACATTTCTTGCTGCGCCGCCTCAACCGATCCGCAGAGCCCTTCGCGTTTCCCAGCAGTTGCTGGACCCAAGTCCTGAGTTGCTTTAGTATGTTTATTTACCTAGGTTGCATTTGACTTGGTTATGAGAATATACGTTGACGGAAAGTTTTACGACGAAAAGACGGCAAAGGTCTCAGTATTTGACCATGGCTTGCTCTACGGCGATGGTATTTTTGAAGGCATTCGCGCTTACCATGGCCGGGTTTTCAAATTGAAGGAGCACATCGATCGCTTATTCTACTCCGCCAAGGCCATTCTGCTCCAGATCCCGTTGTCTCCTGCCGCGGTCACAGACGCCGTTGTGGAAACTTGCCGCCGCAACAAGATCCGGGACGGTTACATCCGCCTGGTGGTTACCCGAGGTGTGGGCACGCTCGGGTTGAATCCACGCGGCTGCAAAAAGCCTTCTGTGATCATCATTGCGGGCAAGATTCAACTTTATCCCGAGGAATACTATCGGAAAGGCTTGGAAATCATCACTGTCCCCACAGTGCGGAATCTCCATAGCGCGCTCAATCCAGCTATCAAGTCGCTGAATTACTTAAACAACATTCTTGCAAAGATTGAAGCGAACAACGCTGGCTGCGAGGAAGCCATCATGATGAACGCCGAAGGCTATGTGGCCGAGTGCACGGGTGACAATCTGTTTATTATCAAGGGGGACAGACTCATGACCCCACCGCTTTCTGCTGGCGCACTCTACGGAATCACGCGCCAGGTCGTTATGGAGATTGCCGCTGAATCCGGGCTCCAAGTTAGCGAGCCTAACCTGACACGTTACGACTTGTTCAACGCGGAGGAGTGTTTCGTCACCGGTAGTGCCGCGGAGTTAGTCCCTGTCGTCAAGATCGATGGCCGCGTAATCGGTTCCGGCAAGCCAGGGCCCCAAACCCGAAAGCTCATGGACCGCTACCACGCCTTGACGAAACTGTCCGGGGAACCGATATACGATTAGAATTATGCTGTGTTGTATCTGCAAAGAGAAAGAAGCAACCGTGCATTTGACCCAGATCGCTGGGGACAAAATGCAAAAAGTAGATCTTTGCGAGGAATGCGCCAAACTCAAGGGGGTCAACGATCCTACCGGTTTCTCACTTGCGGATTTGTTGCTTGGCCTCGGGGCCTCACAAGAAATCGAACAGGCTGGCGGAGGCACTGAGCTGAAGTGTGCCAAATGCGGCTTCACTCAATCGGATTTTAAAAAGGCAGGAAGGTTGGGCTGCCCGGAATGCTACGAGACCTTTGCTGAAGCTCTGGAGGGTCTGCTGAAGACCATGCACAAAGGTACCCGTCACATCGGCAAAGCCCCGGCATCTCTCCGCCAGGCACGGGACCTCACGGAACGCATCAAGATTCTACAAAAACGCCTCACAACGGCTATCGAATCTGAGGACTTTGAAGAGGCCGCCATATTACGGGACGAGATCAAGCAGGCCAATTCGCGTTTAAGTAACGCCGTCTGATTCCATGGACATTCACAGTTTTCTAGTGCCTCCCAGCGAAACCGCCCGGCGAAAAGGACCGCACGACCGCATTGTCATGTCTAGCCGGGTCCGCCTGGCTCGCAACTTGAAGGAAGCTGCCTTTCCCGGTTGGGCCAAGAAGCCGGAGCGCATACGAGTGTTGGGACTGATCCGGGAAGCAATCGAGGCTTTGCCTGAGATGCAAGACTCGTTCTCGGAGACCATGGACACCCTTTCCACCCTCGATAAACAAATCCTCGTGGAACGGCATTTGATCAGTCGCGAGCATGCCGCTAAGACCAGCGGCAGCGGTCTAGTTCTGAACCGAGACGAATCCCTCTGTTTTATGATAAACGAGGAGGACCATGTTCGCATGCAGGCGCTGCGTCCTGGCCTCCAAATGCGCCAAGCCTGGGAGGCAATCGACCATGCCGACTCGGCTCTTGAAAAGAAGCTGGATTACGCATTCAGTCCCGAGTTGGGTTACCTGACTGCCTGTCCAACGAATCTCGGAACTGGAATTAGGGTCAGCGCTATGCTGCATTTGCCGGGCCTAGTCTTGTCTGAGCAGATCAACCCCATCATCCAATCTGTCAACAAACTTGGTCTGGCTGTGCGCGGTCTCTACGGCGAAGGAACCGAGGCGCTAGGCAATGTGTTCCAAGTTTCCAACCAGATGACGCTCGGAGAGACAGAGTCGGCCATTGTCGAACGCCTCGAGAAAGTTCTGGCCCAAATCATCGAACACGAGGAAAACGCTCGTGCCTCGCTGCTGGAGAAAAAGCCGAAAATGGTCTACAATCATATTGGCAGGGCTTATGGGATTTTAGCCAACGCCCACAGTATTTCCTCGAAAGAGACCATGAATCTGCTATCCTTAATGAGGCTGGGTGTGGACTTGGAATTGTTCCCGGGAACCGAGCGCTCGTTGGTGGATGAGCTTTTCATCATGACTCAGCCAGCCCACCTCCAGAAGAAACATTCTGAGAGGTTGTCTGCTGATGAACGTGATTTGCTGCGCGCTGAAATGGTGCGCGAAAGGTTGCTCCTGGTAAACCGCCCGGTTGTCAAAGCGCCGCCGTCAGCCAGCGGGGAATTGGACAAACCGGAAAAGTGACGCCATTGTAAAACTATGAGTGAAGAAGCGATGAATAATTTCACCCCGCGAGCACAGCAAGTGCTGGCGCTTGCCCGCAAAGAAGCTGACCGCTTTAATCACAACTTCGTGGGGACGGAGCACCTGCTGCTGGGCTTAATCAAACTTGGCCAAGGGGTTGCAGTGAATGTTCTCCAGAAACTCGGACTCGACCTCGAAACAGTTCGGATGGAGGTTGAAAAGCAGGTTGGGACAGGCCCTGACCAGAAAATGATCGGCAATATCCCCTACACGCCTCGCGTCAAGAAGGTACTCGCCCTGGCCGCCAAAGAGGCCAAAGCTCTGAACCATACTTACGTCGGAACAGAACATATCCTCCTTGGCCTTCTCCGGGAGGGCGACGGGGTAGCCGCCCGCGTCCTCAAAAACCTGGATGTCGATATCGAGCAGACTCGCCAGGAAATACTCAAGGAACTCGACCCCAACTTTGCCGCTCAGGAGGAGGCCACGCCGACAGAGGCTCCAGAAAAAACCGGGTCTGACAAGAAGGGTGAGGTGAAGACTCCCGCCCTCAAAGCGTTCGGCAGGGACCTGACTGAAATAGCTCGCAAAGGTGAAATGGATCCGGTAATCGGCCGCAAGAACGAAATCGAGCGGGTGATTCAGATCCTTTGCCGCCGCACTAAAAACAACCCGGTACTTCTGGGCGAAGCTGGCGTTGGGAAGACGGCGATTGTGGAAGGCCTGGCACAGGAGATTGCTGCTGGCAACGTTCCGGAACTGTTGCGTGATCGCAGGCTGATCACCCTGGATTTGGCCCTGATGGTAGCCGGAACGAAGTACCGTGGTCAATTTGAGGAGCGCATCAAGGCGGTCATGGATGAAATCCGCCGTTCAAAGAACATCATTCTTTTTATTGACGAGTTGCACACGATTGTTGGTGCAGGTTCCGCTGAAGGCACCATGGACGCCTCGAATATAATTAAACCAGCTTTGAGCCGGGGTGAACTCCAGTGCATTGGCGCCACCACCCTCAACGAGTACCGTAAGTACATCGAGAAGGATGCGGCCCTCGAGCGACGTTTTCAGTCTGTAAAAGTGGAAGCCCCCTCCGTGGAGGAAGCGGTCCTAATCCTGAAAGGACTCCGCCCAAAATACGAGGACCACCACAAAGCGGAATTCACCGATGAGGCCATCGAAGCCTCTGTCAAGCTCTCCGACCGCTACATAACGGATCGCTACCTGCCGGACAAAGCCATTGACCTTATGGATGAAGCCGGTTCTCGCGCCCGCATCGGAACCATGACTCGCCCACCTGAAGTCAAAACCCTCGAGGGCGAAATCGAGGAAATCAAGTCTAAGAAGGAACTGGCTATAAAGAACCAGGATTTCGAGGGCGCCGCGGCCATGCGTGACAAAGAGAAACAGGCGAAAGAAAAACTCGAATCTGTCCTCAAGGAATGGCGTACCATCCGCGAGGAGAAGCGAGTCAAAGTCGATGAGGAAGACATCCTTCAGGTAGTTTCGAAATGGACCGGGATCCCTCTCCAACGCATGGAACAAGGGGAAATGCAACGTCTCCTGCAGGTGGAGTCCGAAATGGGGCGTGTGGTCATTGGCCAGAGGGAGGCAGTTTCCGCTCTGTGCAAGGCTCTGCGACGTTCTCGTGCTGACCTGAAAGACCCACGCCGTCCAATCGGTACTTTTGCCCTCCTCGGTCCCACTGGCGTTGGGAAAACTCTGCTGGCCAAAACCCTGGCTCAGCACCTGTTCGGCGATTCCAAGGCCTTGATTCAGCTCGATATGAGTGAGTATATGGAGAAATTTAATGTCTCCAGGCTTATCGGTTCGCCCCCGGGTTATGTCGGTTACGAGGAGGGTGGCCAGCTGACCGAGCAAGTTCGCAGAAAGCCCTATTCAGTAGTGCTCTTCGACGAAATCGAAAAGGCGCACCCCGACGTGTGGAATATGCTGCTCCAGATTCTGGAGGAGGGCAAACTCACCGACAACGTCGGACGGGTCGTAAACTTCAGGAATACGATCATCCTGATGACTTCCAACGTTGGCTCGGACACGATCAAGCGGCAGTCCAGCTTGGGCTTTTCGCCGATTTCGGACCAGAATAGCTACGAGCAAATGCGGGAGCGAATTATGGAGGAAGCCAAGAAAACATTCCGTCCCGAGTTTCTTAACCGGTTGGACGACATCTTGGTCTTCCGTTCGCTGACCAAGCCGGATTTGATCGAAATCCTTGGTCTAGAGATTACGAAGGTGATGCAACGGCTTAAGGCCAGGAATATTGTGCTCAACCTGGACGACTCCGCGAAGGATTTTCTCGTCGCGAGAGGGTATGATCCTCAATATGGCGCCCGGCCGATGCGACGCGCGGTCGAGAGGTTCCTCGAAGACCCGCTGGCTGAAGAGATACTCAAAGGCGTATTTCATCTCGGTGAACCCGTTACTGTGACCGCCGAAAATGATCGCCTCGTGTTTTCACAGAAGGCCACTGCAGAAGGGGCGCTTTCCAGCTAAACCGGGTCCGCTCATCCGACGTTCCTCACAAATCCGCCCAGCACGGAGGATGTTGGCCTCCTTTACGAACACCCCCGGTCACAAAAGCGAGCTAGCATAGCTCCGGCACGGTAAAATCTCTTTGTGAACTTTGGGTTTGCCGTTACCCTCATTTCATGGTTTTTGCCGCAGGCGACCAAATCACAGTCACGATCAGCGACATCGCCTTCGGCGGTGAAGGAGTAGCTCGCGTTGAGGATTTTGTCTTTTTCATTCCCTTCGTCGCTCCAGGTGAGGTGGTCAAAGCGCAAGTCGTGGAGGTAAAGAAACGCTTTGGGCGCGCCCGCTTGCTGGAAATTTTGCAATCCTCACGCCACCGCCTTCCACCCCTTTGCCCGTATTTTGGAGAGTGTGGCGGATGCCAGTATCAGCACTTGGAGTATGAAACCCAATTGGAAATCAAGCACAAGCAGGTTCGCGATCAATTCCAACGTATCGGCGGGCTCGACCCCGCAATAGTGGAACCTGTCATTCCCTGCCCTGCGCCGTACGGGTATCGTAATCGCGTGATGGTTCGGACCCAGTGGGACAAGATTAAGCAGGGACTTAATCTAGGATTCATCCGCTGTGACAGCCGGTTGGTCGTCGATGTCCAAGCATGCAAAATTGCTGAACCGGTGCTCAACGAGCAACTGCAACGCTTGCGCCTCAATCCTCCGCCTAAAGGGGGTCTCAAACGCGTTTTACGTAAGTTCCCTGTGAATTGGGAGGTACCACCAGACTCCTTCTTTCAGAACAATTTCTTCCTGCTACCCCGATTCTCTGAGGTGGTAAGGGAGAGGTTGAAAGCAGCGGTCACCCGACACCTAATCGATGTGTACTGCGGGGTTGGCTTCTTCGGCATTGAAACCGCAGACTTAGTCGAATCGTTTGTGGGTGTGGAGTATGACCAGCAGGCCATTCGCGCCGCAAAAACCAACGCGATCCACCGAGGAGTCAAGAACGGACGGTTCCTGGCGGGGACTGCGGAGGAACTACTCCCCGGTTTGATCAAGGCATTCTCTCCCGCGGCCACAACCGTCCTACTGGATCCACCTCGGAAGGGTTGTCAAGTGGACACCTTGGAACTGCTGCGGCAGATCCGGCCTGCGCAGGTGATTTACGTCTCCTGCCATCCCGCAACTATGGCCCGTGATTTAAACTTTTTGTGTTCGGAAAGCGCCTTCGAGGTAGCAAGGATTATCCCCCTCGACATGTTCCCGCAGACAACCCACGTGGAATGCGTGGCCGACCTGCGTGGGATACCACCTCGAGTTTCTTCTGACAAAGTAGACTTGTAAACTGAGCCCGCTTAGATACAACCTTGCGTAGTCCCGTGATGACGAATACTCAAGTCAGCCCACAAAAAGGGTTCGTCCCTGGCATCCTGCCCTGGCTGGTTGCCGGAGGCGCACTGCTCCTGTACCTGGTAACGCTCAATCCCTGGATCTCCGTTTCCAGTCTCGAACATACCGCTCGAGTCTCCGGACTGGCGTGGCAACCGGATTTGACCAGGCCCGTGTACTGGGTGCTTACTTACCCGTTTCATTGGTTGCCAGCCAAGAACATTCCGCTGGCTCTCAATATCTTCTCTGCGGTCTGTGCCGCTCTCTCACTCGCTTTATTCGTGCGCTCCGCTGCCTTGCTGCCCCACGACAGAACCGAGGAGCAACGCCTCCGGGAAAGAAGCCCAGGATCCCAACTCTCAATTCCCACCGCTTGGGTTCCCCCACTCTTTGGCGCTCTCATGCTTGGCCTCCAACTCACTTTCTGGGAGAATGCCACCGCTGCCGGACCGGAGATCTTGGATGTCTTGCTCATGGCTTGGGTTGTCCGGTGTGTGCTGGAATTCCGCAATGACGGACGCCAATCCTGGTTGTCCTCAGCATCCCTCGTCTACGCCGCAGGCATGACCAACAGTTGGGTGTTCATTGGCCTGTTTCCACTGTTCTTGATCTCTCTGGTGTGGATAAAGGGCGTTGCCTTCTTTCAGGTAGATTTTCTCACGCGAATGTTTTTTTGGGGCTTGGCGGGGCTGTCTTTCTACTTGTTGCTTCCCTTGGTTAACACCCTGTCTGACACCTCGAACTTGTCACTTTGGCAAGCACTCAAGCAGAATTTGTCCTACCAAAAAACCACACTAACGACCGTTCTGCGACCCTCCTTGCTTTTCCGCGGGGAACGTCCGCTTTGGGTGCTCGCGCTTCCCTCCTTGTTACCTCTACTTATGGTTGGGATCAAATGGCCCCCTTACTTTGGCGATTTGAGCCGCCTGGGAATAATGATATCAACTTTCAGCTTCCATTTGGTGCACGGCTTCCTGCTGGTTTTTTGCACTTGGATGGCGCTGGATCCACCGATGAGTGCCCGCAGTTACGGGTTCGCCTCCCAACTGCTCTGTTTGCCGTATTTCGGTGCTATTGGCCTCGCCTATTTCATGGGTTACTTCCTGCTAATCTTCGGTCGAAAGTCTCAACGCCGTTCCCGTCCCGGACCGTCCTACTCGCCAATTGTGAAATGGGGTTTCTGGGGCTTGGCCGTCACCTTGTGCGTCGCAGGCCCAGTCGCGTTGTTGTTACGCAACTTGCCTCCCATCAGGGAAACCAATGGCCCCACTCTGTTTACCTACGCGGCCCAGTTGCACCGACACCTGCCCAAAGAGGGCGGATTTGTAGTCAGCGACGACCTTTGGAACCTTTGGCTGGCCCAAGCTGCAGGCGCCCGTCTTGGAGAGGATGAACATTTCGTCTACCTTCTCGCTGGATCCGAAGGTCCTGCCGTCCCCGAAACTCTTCGCCTGCCCCATTACCACACTTTCCTCCGAAATCGCTACCAGGATCGATGGCCCGTTACCGTAAACGATAAATCTGAGGATTTGATCGCTCCCCAATCCCTCGTCGAACTGATGTACGGTCTCGCCAGTCGCACCAACGTGTATTATCTGCATCCCAGCTTCGGCTATTACTTCGAGGTGCTCTATCCCGAAACTCACGGCCCAGTCTTCAAACTATCACCTTACCCAACAAACGCCATCGCCGCTCCCCTGCCTTCGCCGCAAATACTTCAGCAAAACCTCGCATTTTGGAATGGTGAAGCGAGGCCTATGGAGCAAACCCTCCTTGCATGCTTGGCAAGAAGCAAAGCTGCGCCTAAAGACTTGCCGCTGATACCCCGCATATTCAAAAAACTGGGGTTACCCTCGAAACCAAGCCAAACTTTTCTGGGGCTCGCGGCCATCACTTCCCGTCGGCTCAATACCTGGGGAGTCGAGTTGCAACGCAACAATCAATTGGTAGAGGCCCAGGATGCTTTCCGGCGAGCAATAGAACTGAATCCCGCAAATACTGTTGCTCAGGTGAACCTGAAGAGCAACAAAGCTCTTCAGTCTGGCGGCCCTCCGGATCCCGAGGTGCAAAAGATCGTGGATGCCATGATCGTGGAATACCGCAGCAATCTTGACGCTATTATCAATGCGCACGGCCCATTCGATGAGCCCAGCGTTACTTTCCAGCAAGGCCAGGTGTTCGCGCGCAGTCGCAACATTCGGCAAGGCCTCCATTACCTGATCCGAACCCGGGAACTAGACCCTCGAAACCTCAACGCTCGTATTCTGCTGGCAACTCTCTTTAACTTGGTTTCCCGACCGGATGAAACTCTCCAAGTCCTAAAGGAAACCGAGGCCGATGCCCAGTTGCTGGGGCTGAACAACACCAACCGCGCCCTGCTCTTTCCTCTGGAAGCCACGGCGCATCTGACGAAAGGCGACAGCACCAACGCCATCCGCGTGATAAAAGCCGGATTGAAGAGCTTTCCGGAAGATGACAGCCTACTAGCTACCGCGGCCCAAGTTTACATCACCCAGGGCCAGTACTCGAACGCCCTGCAGATTATCGAAAAGCGCCTTCAGCGAGCCCCTAAGAATCCCTCCCTGCTGCTCGACAAAGGATTCTTGTTACTTCAACTCAACGCCCCCACCGTTAGCACACCGATCCTAACCGAAGTCATGGAACTCACCGGCCAAAACAACCTGGATCTGTATTACGGGGCACTGCTTAACCGGGCCATCGCTCACCTCCGCAACAAAGCATTCAATGAGTCCAAACAAGACTACTCCGCACTGCTGGACAAATTCCCCAATAGCCACGTGGTTCATTTTGGACTCGGTGAAATCGCCTACGCCCTGTCGAATGTGTCGGAGGCTATTTCGCACTACCGGCAGTATTTGGTGAATGCTCCCACCAATACCACAGAAGCGAGTAATGTGGTACTGCGCCTAAAGCAACTCGAGACGACCCCACGCTGAGCTCGCAATGCGGGTCTTCCACGTCATCACCAGGTTGATAGTTGGAGGCGCGCAGGAAAACACGATCGCTTCCGTGCTCGGCCTCCGATGCAAACCAGGAATCGATGTCCGCCTGATCTCCGGTCCCACCACCGGGCCTGAGGGATCCCTTGAGACTATGGCCGGAACGGGTTCATCCCTGCAAATCGTCCCTGACCTGGTACGCCCCGTGCATCCGTGGAAGGACTTTAAGGCTCTCAGCTTTCTCACGACACTTTTCCGAAAAGAAAAACCGGATATCGTCCACACTCATAGCGGGAAAGCTGGCATCTTGGGCCGCCTCGCCGGCGCCCGAGCTGGCATTCCAGTTATCATACACACCATCCATGGACCTTCATTTGGGAGGTTCCAGGGTCGACTCGCGAACTTGGTTTTTCGGAACGCTGAAAGAATCGCAGGCCGAATGACTACTCATTTCGTAACGGTTGCTGATGCCATGCGGGACCAATACCTAGGAGCTGGGATTGGAACTCCTGGAGAATATACAACCGTTTATAGCGGTTTTGACCTGCAACCATTTCTTAACAGCACCAACGACCCGCATTTGCGGGCCTCTTTAGGTCTGAAACCCGAGGACTTTGTCATCGGAAAAGTAGCACGCCTCTTTCATTTGAAAGGACATGAGGATTTGTTTCGGATAGCCCCTGTTTTGGTCAGCACCAATCCCCAAGCCCGTTTTCTACTCGTAGGCGATGGCCCGCTGCGTCAGCGGTTCGAGCAACACCTTAGGGTCCTGGGTCTCGCGGACCGTTTTGTTTTCGCGGGACTCGTTCCCCCCGAAAAGGTGCCCGCGCTTATGGGTATCATGGATGTCCTGGTACACCTCTCGCGCCGTGAAGGTCTGGCCAGGGCTCTACCTCAAGCCTTGGCCACAGCACGCCCGGTTGTGAGTTACGATCTTGATGGAGCACGCGAGGTTTGCCTCGATTCTCGGACAGGCTTTCTGGTTCCCGTTGGAGACCTCCATTCGCTTCAGCAAAAACTGACTCTTCTGGCAAGTGACGCTGGCCTGCGCAAGCGATTTGGCTTGGAGGGAAGAGAATTCGTTAGGTCGCGTTTCACCACTCTGCGCATGGTGAACGACCTGCATGCGCTATACCTGCGACTGCTCGCTTACAAACGCCAACGGGACTAGGGAAGGATGATCTTTCCGAGAATGGCACCGTGCCTGGCACCTGTCGCCGAAGGAACATTTGAGTTTTTGCCCCTTAGCGTTTCGTAGCCTAGGATGGCGAAAGCCATGGCCTCCTTCGCTGACTCCGGAATCCCGAAATCTCCGTGTGACAACCACTCCCCTCTCCCGACTCGCTCCCGAATCATCCTCGCCAGCGTATGGTTCTTGGCCCCTCCGCCTCCCAGAATAAACTGGACTTCGGTGCTAACACTCCCCCGCAAACGGGGAAACACGAACCGCCTGCAAGCATCGGCAATCGTCTCAGCTGTAAAGGCAGTCACGGTAGCCACCGCATCTTCAGTGTTCAGACCCATCCGCGTCACTTCGTTGATCACAGGCTCAACAAATGCACTGCCAAACTCTTCACGCCCAGTCGTTTTGGGCGGTCGCCGCCCCAAAAATGGGTGCGCCATCATTTTACTTAGTAGCGAGTCGGAAACCTTGCCTCTGGCAGCCAGCATACCGTTACGGTCATATTGAGATTTGCCCGACGTCAACTCGGAAACCACAGCGTCAATTACCATATTGGCGGGACCAGTGTCGAAGGCAAGAACCTCCCCGATCCTGGCCGACGGAGGTAGAAAGGTCAGGTTGCCGATGCCCCCCAGATTCTGAATCACCCGCGGTCGCTTCCGGTCGGTGAACAAGCTCCAGTCGGCATAGGACACCAGAGGTGCACCCTGTCCCCCTGCGGCCACGTCCCTCACTCTAAAATCCGCCACTGTCAAGATTCCTGTCTCTTCCGCGATCACCGCCGGCTCTCCAATCTGAAGGGTCGCCGGCGGCTTGCCCCACGGCAGATGATGTACCGTTTGCCCATGAGAGCTGATGGCGTGAATCTCCCTTGGTTCCAACCCGGCCTGGGCAATCACTCTCAGAGCTGCTCGCGCCAAATGGCGCCCCAGAACAAAATTCAGCTCGCAGACTTCAGAAACAGTTCCCTGAAGACAGGTTTCGAGAATACGCCGCCGCAACACCGGCTTATACTTCAGATATGCATGCCCCCTCAGTTTAGCGCGTAAGTGCACTTTTCCCTCCCGGATCTCAGTTACCGCCGCATCGATCCCATCCGCAGAAGTCCCAGACATAAGACCGACTATCAGCACGGGCTGCCCAGTTATTCCAGACGGCATTCTGACAGCAAATGAGTGGGAGCTGCGCACGTCAGCAAGCATATGACGGCAAATTCCACATTACAAGGCAACGACCGGGACTGTGTTCTGTGAACCCCAATCCAGACCTCGACCGGTAAAAGAGGGTGTTAGGGAATTCGGCATAAGCAGTTACGCGCCGGTTGTTTATCGTTGAAAAATGAGAGGGCGCCAAAAAGTCTGGACGCAACGTTTTCTTTGGGGTAGCCCCCAAGGCCATGGATTCGAAATTGCCCGCGACCGGGACCGCGCAGTTTTTGAAACTGCTTTCGCCGTACATCCCCGACGGCTTCATCAACGAGGTGGTGCCGCGCCATCGGGGGCGCGGCAGACGCCAGCAACTGAGCTCGGCACAACTGTATCGCGCCAACCTCTTGAGCGTGCTCACGCCGGTCCACGCGTTCAACCACTTGGTCCGGTTGCTGGCCGAGCAACGAGACTGGCGCCGCTTTGCCCATTTGTCCAACCGCCAGGCGGTGCCCGACGTGTGGATGTTGAACCAGTTTCGGGAGCGCTGCGGGGTCAGCGGCTTGCGGCAGATCAACGAGCAGTTGTCGGCGCCGATGCTGCCCCAGAGCACGGTCGAGAATCCGGCCCTGGCCCTGATCGATGCCACGGATTTGGAGGCGGCGTGTTCCGGGCACAAAAAAAGAAGACCGGACAATACTCGGCCCGGCGTGCCGCGCTGGGAGGGCGGACGCTCAAGTGCGGACAGAGTCGGTTCTTTGTCGGGTATAAGAAGCATTCCTTTCGGCTCTGGTTGCGCTGCTATCAACGGGGCGTCTTGTTGGTGCCGTTGGTCAGTTGGGTCGCGCCGGCCAACTATGGCGAGGGCGGCTTTCTCAGGCCTAGCGTGGTCTACTGCCACCGGCGCTGGCAATGGTATCCCCACCTGATTGTGGCGGATATGGGCTACATTGAGGCGGACACCAAAGCGGACCTGCGCCAGAGCCGACAAATCGCGGTGGTGACCCGGCTCAAAGAGAACATGCGGCTGATGGCGCCGTTTGAAAGTCCTGAGCAAGCCGTGTGCGAACAGGGCCAGCGGTTGGAGTGGCTGGGCTACGAAGCGGCCGATCAACTCCATTGGTTTGGCGTCAACGATCCGCAGCCGCTGTGCTGCCGGTGCTGGGAGGCCAGCCAATGCGCCCGCCAATTCAGCTATCCTCCCGCAGCGCATGAGACGCTCTTGGGTTTGCTGCCGATGAATACGCGGGCCAGCCAGCGACTCTTGCAACAAGTGCGGCCCTGGATCGAGCCGGCCCAATCGTATGAGAAGAACCAACTCGGGCTGAACGAGGTTTTCTTAAACAGCTTGCGCCTGACCTGGGCCATGTCGCTACTGGCCGATGCGGCGGTGCTATTGCGAGCGCGGGTGCTGTTGGATACTCCGGTGGCCGAGTTGCCGATGTTCGAGCTGACCCCTCGCCAACTGGCGCTGGATCTGCCGATGTGAACCAGAAACTGGGATTTCATGAAAAACGCGGAAAATCAGGGGTTTTGCGCAAAACGCAAATCGAATTCCCTAACACCCTCTAAAATGGGAAAATGATAGTCAGGGCAAACATTTGCATTTGTGTCCAACTTGTGATGTATTGTGCACGAAAATATTTAATGAAATCAAACATTAACGAAGACACGGTCGTTCTCAGCAAAACCAGGGAACTATGCCAGGCGATCCTCGATCAGCCTCACGTTAAATCGATTCGGCAAAGGATAGATACCTTCATGGCCGACAGTGCGACCCAATCGCAATACTCCGAACTAGTTAGCCAAGGTCAGGCCCTGCAGGAAAAGCAGCAAAACGCCGTTGCCCTTAGCAATGATGAAATTGAACAGTTCGAGAAGAGTCGCGAGGCTCTGCTGAACAACCCCGTCGCACGTAATTTCCTGGACGCACAGGAGGAGTTGCACACGGTAAAACAGTCCATTCATCAATACCTCAATAAGACACTTGAGCTCGGGCGGTTGCCCACCGATGAAGATCTGAAAAGCGGATCTTGCGGTCACGGTTGCGGATGTAGTCACTAGAAGGGCTCCAGACTAGATTCTCCCGCAAAGAGCACCATTGTGCCGCCCTCATTCTTTCAACTGCTAGCAGCGAGATAAGCGGCTAGACTGTGACTAAGATCGGGTGTTTGAGCGAATGTACTCATACTTGGTCTGTTTCAACGCCTAGCATGTCCTTCCAATACTGCAACTTCGGCCTGGAATCCCAACTCCAGTGAGCAGGACCGAAACGGGGCTCCCCATTCAGGTGCCAGTTCGGTAAAAGCATCATTGGAACCTCGGATAGTCATAGCTGGGGACTATTATGCTCCTCTGGGGTGGGGGATGGCGGTCAGTCACTTATCTAAACAAAGGAGTATCCGGGCTCTCGAGAGCCCCCGGTAGGGATCATCAACGCATCCTTCAAGGCACCGTCTTTAAGAAGAAGCAAGGCGCCGTATCAGGTTCTGGCGAGTTGTCCGATTCGCAGCCTCCAGGAGTTCTATTTAATATACCACATCTCCCTTCTGTGCCTATCTGCAACTTCGTCGGCAGCTTCTTTTAAAGGATAGCATAGCAGCGGGTAACCGGTAATCGTTGATAAAGGAAACCAATTCAATCGTCCTGCCGATTGCCAGAACCGGTACCTGGTGGCGAGATGCGGTTGGGTAGAAAAACCTTTACTAAATAAAGTTCACATAACACTCTCGCTATCGATTTAACTGTTTATCGCCATGCTTGGAGTCAACACACCGGCGCTGCCGGCCAGTTTGCGACGGACCAACCAGCGGACCGTGATTTCATTGCTGCTCCGGCTAGGCTGTGCCTCCCGCGCCGACCTCGCCAAAGCGGCCGGCATAAGCCAGCCAACAGCGGGTAAAATCACCAGCGAACTTCTCGAAATGGGCCTGCTTCAGGAGTTGGATTCAGCACAGATGGATGGCGTATCTCGCGGTAGAGTTACCCCCCCTCGTCTGGGGCGACCTGGCCAACTGCTCCGTTTAGACGACTCTCACCCACGCTTTCTTGCGGTGGAACTTGGCGTCGTCCAAACCTCAATCTCCGCTCTGCCGGTCGCAATCCGCCTTCACGATGAGTGGGCTCGCCAGATTCCGACCCCTGGTTCCGCTCGCACCCTCCTGCGTGAATTTGAGCGCGCGGCCGCAGGTCTGGTAACTGACGCCTTCTGGGGCGTGCTCATTAGCGTGCCTGGCATTGTTGACGAAACCAAGGGAAAGGTCCTCTTTTCCCCTAACCTGCACTGGCTTGAAAGGGTGGACCTCGTAAGAACTGTTCAACAAATCTGGAAGCTCCCGGTTGTGTTGGTGCAGGAAATCCGCACTTTAGCTCTCGGTCATATTACCGCCGAGCCGGGGGAGGATTTTTTCCTGGTGGACTTCGGTCAGGGGGTCGGTGGTGCCATCGTGCTCGAAGGTCAGCTGTATCCTCACCCTATGCCTCTCAGCGGCGAAGTGGGCCACACCCCTATCCCCGGCAACTCCAGGCGCTGCGGTTGCGGCGCCATTGGGTGCCTCGAGACCCTTGTTTCGGAATCAGGACTGCTCCAGAGCTTCGCCGCCGCCACTGGAGGTCCCCCGGAGTGGTCATGTCTGGTCCAACACCTGGAAGACCATGGACTCCAACCCTGGCTTGGGGATTCGTTGGAAGCGGCGGCCAAGGTCATCTGCGGTGCGCTCAATGTGCTTGGCATTCACCGAGTCGTCATCACCGGCACCATAGCCAGCCTCCCTGAAGCGGTCACCGCGTTCCTCGCGAGAGAAATCCGGAAGGGTGCCATGTGGGCACGGTTTGGTTCGGTCGAGTGCACGAACGCTCCTCGGCGGCGTTCTGCTGGCCTGGTGGCCGCCGGCCTCGACCGCCTGGTGTTTCCGGCCGAGGAGAATGGAAAATCCGTCCACCCGTCTAACCGAACTTCCCCGGAACTTTCAACACTGGTTTTTCAACCGTAGGTGACCGGCTTAATCTGCGAAATGCATCACTAGACCAAATCTAATTCGGACCCAAATCCGGCCAGCCAATTATTTATGTCTACCAATTACACCATCGGCCTTGACTACGGCACAAATTCCGTTCGCGCGGTTGTCGTAAACGTCACAAACGGCCAGGAAATCGCTACCGCTGTGTGGGGTTACGCCCACGGCAGCTCCGGCGTTATCCTCTCTCGTGACCCGAACCTCGCCAGACAGCATCCTATAGATTATGTGACCGGTGCAGAAACCACGATTAAGGAGGTCCTCGCCTCCGCCCGTTCCGCAGACCGTGGTTTTAAGCCCAGCCAGGTCATCGGTATCGGCGTCGACACCACTGGCAGCACTCCCATCCCCGTCGACCGCAACGGCACTCCACTGGCGTTCCAGAAGAAGTTCTCCAAGAATCCCGCTGCCATGGCTTGGCTCTGGAAGGATCACACCGGCATCGCCGAGGCTGAAAAGATCACGAAACTGGCTCAAAGAATCCGACCCCATTTTCTCGCCAAGTGTGGCGGCACATATTCCAGTGAATGGTTCTGGAGCAAAATCCTCCACTGCCTAAACACCAACCCCCAGGTGTTCAAAGCTGCCTGGACCTGGGTTGAATGCGCCGACTGGGTGCCCGCCATGTTGACCGGAACCGAAGCTCCCGGAAGGCTTACTGTCGGCATCTGCGCCGCCGGCCACAAGGCCATGTACAATGATAGCTGGGGTGGCTATCCGGATGCCAAATTTCTCTCGTGCCTTCATCCCGCCCTCGGCGAGTTGCGAAAGCGTCTCGTAGACAAAGCCTTCGCGATCGACCGTCCTGTAGGCGGCCTCACGGAAAAATGGGCTGCGCTCACCGGGCTCACCACAGGAATTCCGGTCGCTGTAGGAGCCTTTGACGCCCACCTCGGAGGTGTCGGCTCTGGTATCGCACCTGGCACCCTCGTGAAAATCATCGGCACCAGCACTTGCGATATGATGGTAGTACCCGTCGGTAAGAAACTGGCTGACGTGCCCGGCCTCTGCGGCATCGTAAACGGTAGCATTCTACCCGGTTTCTTCGGACTAGAGGCTGGCCAATCCGCAGTCGGTGACATTTTCAATTGGTTCGTCAATTACATCCAACCCAACGGCAAGGAGACTGGCACCCATGAGAACCTCAGCCGGGAAGCAGCCAAACTGGCCCCCGGTGAATCCGGCTTGCTCGCGCTCGATTGGAACAACGGCAACCGGACCATACTGGTGGATCAACGCCTAACTGGCCTGCTTGTGGGCCAGACTCTCTACACCACCCCGTCCGAAATCTACCGGGCGCTCATCGAAGCCACTGCTTTCGGAGCGTTAACCATCATCAACCGTTTCGAGGAGTACGGACTGAAAGTACGCCAGGTCATCAATTGCGGCGGTATTGCCGACAAGAATCCTCTTGTGATGCAGATCTACGCCGACGTCACCGGAAGGCCTATCCGCATTTCTCGCTCTTCCCAGACCTGCGCCCTGGGCGCCGCTATCGCCGGCGCGGTTGTGGCGGGCAAGAAAGCGGGCGGATATGATTCATATTCTGCCGCCCAAAAAGCGATGACTGGGCTCAAGCCTGTGGTATTCAAACCCGATCCCAAAGCCCATGCAGTTTACCAGCGACTCTACCGCCTTTACCGCAAACTCCACGACGCCTTTGGAACCCGACAGGAACAGTCACGTCTCTTTGATATCATGAAGGGCCTTCTCGAGATCCGCAACCAGGCCCGTAAGTAGCG
This sequence comes from Verrucomicrobia subdivision 3 bacterium UBA6082, assembly GCA_002428665.1. Taxonomy (GTDB): domain Bacteria; phylum Verrucomicrobiota; class Verrucomicrobiia; order Limisphaerales; family UBA8199; genus UBA6082. The sequence goes on along the minus strand of DIXK01000031.1, from coordinate 11,546 downwards.
GGACGTCGCTCTGAATTCAGTAAATGGCTCTAACCCCAATTTGCCGCGATGCTCGAGAGACTTAAAAACGCAGTTTGTCAGGCCAACCTGGACTTGGTTAAAGAAGGCTTAGTCATTCAAACCTGGGGTAACGTCAGCGGTATCGACCGTGCCCAGGGACTCGTAGTGATCAAACCCTCCGGAGTACCTTATGATGTGATGAAACCTGAGCACATGGTGGTCGTGTCTCTGGACCACGGTACGGTGGTTGAGGGCTCTCTCAAGCCCAGCTCGGATACCCCGACTCACCTGGTCCTCTATCGCGCCTTCCATAACATTGGGGGCGTCGTTCACACGCACAGCTTGTATGCGACCTCGTGGGCCCAAACCTGCCTGCCTGTTCCGGCCCTTGGAACCACCCACGCGGATTATTTTTGCGGCCCGATCCCTTGCACCCGCAAATTGAGACTCGCCGAAATCCGAGCTGATTACGAGGTCAACACCGGCAAGGTCATCGTTGAGTCTTTCGCCCGCAAGGATCCACTAGTTTGCCCCGGCGTATTGGTAGCCAGCCACGGTCCGTTTGCCTGGGGCCGAACCCTCCTGGACTCCGTCCACAATGCGGTGGTGCTCGAGCATGTGATCCGCATGGCGAGTGAGACAGTCCGTATTTTGCCTTCCATCAAACCGATGCAACGGGCACTCTTGAACAAACATTTTTTGCGAAAACACGGACCCGGCGCCTATTACGGCCAAGCCGCCGCAACGCCCCCAGGTAATCGCAATAGCATAAAAAAACGAAACATCCAAGATGATAGAACCTATGCATAAACAAATCCCGTGCCTGAAGTGGCTCTCCGTAAGCCTCCTGGTAACCCTGCTCGCCGGTTGCGCTTCTTCACCCACCACCTCCGACAACCTTCAGATCGACCGCCGCTCCTTTGGCAATGCCCCTGACGGAACTCCCGTGGATCTCTTCACTCTCCGCAATCGCCGCGGAGCCGAAGCCAAGATTAGCAATTATGGTGGCATTGTTGTCTCACTCCTGGTGCCGGACCGGAACGGTCAGTTGGGCGATGTGGTGCTCGGATATGACAACCTCGCCGGTTATATCAAGGAATCGCCCTATTTCGGTAGCCTCATCGGACGCTACGGAAACCGCATCGCCAAGGGTAAGTTCACCTTGAACGGCAAAGAATATACGCTGGCCGCCAACGACGGCCCCAACCATTTGCATGGTGGCAAGAAAGGCTTCGACAAAGTCGTATGGACTCCAAAGATCATTATAAGCACCACGGGCCCGGCGTTGGAACTCACGTATATCAGTGAAGACGGCGAAGAAGGATATCCCGGCAGACTCACAGTGAAAGCCGTTTACCGCCTGACGGATGATAACGCCCTTCGCCTCGATTACACCGCCACGACAGACAAAGACACTGTGCTTAACCTGACTCAGCACTCCTATTTCAACCTCGCTGGTAAAGGGGATATCCTGAACCACGTGGTCATGATTCCCGCAGACCGCTTTACGCCCGTCGATAAAACCCTCATACCGACCGGCCAGTTGCCCTCAGTAGCTGGTTCTCCGTTTGACTTCCGAACTCCTACCGCTATTGGTGCCCGTATCGGTCAGGATCATGAGCAACTAAAATTCGGAGGCGGGTATGACCATAACTGGGTCGTCAATAAACCACTTGGCAAACTAGGTCTCATGGCACGGGTGACCGAACCCACTACCGGCCGTGTGCTTGAGGTGGTTTCCACTGAACCAGGCTTGCAGTTCTACTCCGGTAACTTCCTCGACGGCAAGATCACCGGCAAAGGGAGCTGGGCCTACCAGTTCCGCAATGGATTCTGTATGGAGCCTCAACATTACCCAGATTCACCCAATCAGCCCAACTTTCCCAGCGTGGTGCTGAAACCCGGTCAGGAGTACAAGAACACCATTATTTATCGCTTCTCAACCCAATAACCACTCAAGCCTCCCCGCGCGCGTCTCCGGACACGGAGGCGCGCGTAACCCTCCGCACCACAACCTGAAAGGAACCTGAATTAATGACCAACCTCGACTGGATCGTCATCCTCTTCTACTTCAGTCTCATTGGCTTCATCGCCTGGTGGTACGGGCGGAATCAAAAGAATACCAAGGACTACTTCCTTGCCGGACGTAACGCCGGATGGATTGTTATCGGAGCGTCGATATTCACTTCCAACATCGGTTCTGAACACATCGTCGGCCTCGCCGGCCAGGGTGCCTCCACCGGAATGGCCATGGCCCACTGGGAACTCCACGCCTGGTGCCTGATCGTCCTGGCAGGCTTATTCGTGCCTTTCTACTACAAGTCGGGAGTTCAAACTATCCCTGAGTTTCTGGAGAAACGATTCAGTTCCCGGACCCGCCTGATCCTCTCAATCGTCTCCCTGGTAGCCTATGTCTTCACCAAAGTGAGTGTGACGGTGTACGCCGGCGCCATTGTTTTCCAGGCGTTGTTACCAGAAATCTCACTCAACTTTCTTGGGCAGACACTGGACGCATTTTGGATAGGCGCCTTCAGCACGGTTATCATTACCGGCGTTTACACGGTGTTCGGCGGAATGCGCGCGATCATGAACACCTCGACGCCTCAGGCTGTAATCATTCTGATCGGCTCCTTCATCATCACTTTTATCGGACTCACCAAGCTCAGCGCCGGGGCGGGCGTGATCGCTGGTTGGGGCGAACTAGTTGATACCTGCAAAACCAATGCCGAGAATTTCACCCTCTGGCGCCCCACAACCGTTTCTTCCCTTTTCGATCCAAGCGCATTCCCCACACTTGGTATTCTGATGGCCTCCCCCATTGTCGGACTCTGGTACTGGTGCACCGACCAATACATTGTGCAGCGCGTGCTCTCCGCCAAAAACCTCGCTGTGGCTCGCCGAGGCGCCTTGTTCGGCGGCCTCCTTAAAGTCTGGCCCGTTCTGATCTTCCTGATTCCAGGCCTCATCGGCTGGACGCTGGACAAGAAGTTTAATGCCGGCAACCAGCATCCCGCACTCACCCAGGCTTACGATGTGAACATGGCAAAGGCCGAGCAAGCTAAGCTCGTTCTGGAGGTCAACGCACAGCTGCGTGAAGCCAACGGCAAGACTGGCTTCTTCATTCCTCGGGAACTCAAGGAAACCACAGTCACCACGGACTCCGGCGAAACCAAGAAGGTGCTGGCTTTCACAATGAAGGGCGACCAGGTGTTCCCCACCCTCGTAACCACCCTTCTCCCTAGCGGTATCCGCGGACTGATCGTGGCCTGCCTACTGGCCGCCTTAATGAGTTCACTCGCGTCGCTGTTTAACTCGAGCGCTTCATTGTTCACCGTTGATATCTACGAGAAACTGCGGCCGGGCAAATCAGAGAAGCACCTCCTCACGGTCGGACGAATCGCAACAACAATCACCGTTGGCCTTGGGATAATCTGGATCCCTGTCATGGCGAGGATCTCGGGCGGGGGACTATATCAGTATCTCCAAAGCGTCCAAGGCTACCTCGCACCGCCGATTACTGCCGTTTTCTTCCTCGGTCTCTTCTGGAAACGCATCAACTCGCACGGCGCCACTTGGGGTTTGGCGGGCGGATTTGTCCTCGGCATGTTTAAGCTCACCGTTCAGGCCTTCTATGGCTCCGGCAAAATCGAAAGCCCTGCGGTTCTTGCAGCCATCGGTGATTTCAACTTCCTCTACGCAACCGGCTTCCTCTTCGTCGCCAGTGCCGTCATCATGATCGTCGCGTCCCTGCTGACACCGCCGCCCCCGGATGAGAAAATTCACGGTCTAACCTACGGCTCTATTCACCAAGAATCCGCAGCCGAGATCAAGGCCAGTTGGGATACCCCGAACAAAGTCATGGCCACCGCCATTGTGTTACTGGTTGGCAGCATGTATGTCTATTTCACCTTCTGGTTGAAGTAACTGGAGTAACCATTAGTAAGGGCCAGAGCCCGCGCTCTGCTTACTCGGACTCTGAGCCCGTCGAAGAATCCCCTAGCCCTGATGTAAGACCGGCTCAAGTTCAGCTGGCTGGCTCAAGTCGTTCTCGGGTATCCCTGCGAGCAATACCCTAACTACATCCGCAGCAGTGTACGATTCGGCCTCGGGGGTCAAATAGTCTGAAATGTTGGCTAGGTCATCCCCGCCAGTGACGATCGGCAACTCAAGGTGTCCGTTATCACGAACCTGCCCAAACCCAACCGTAGCCGGAAGTGAGTTGCAGATGCACTTCCTGCCAATCGTATCTTCCTCTTTGCCGCCTTTCTTCAAGAAGGCATCAATTGGCTCGGAGGGACAGCGATATCCCAGGCTTCCATCGGCTCTGCGATATAGCCGCCGAAGATAACCCAAATCGCAAACACGATCGCGATGTTCGTACAAGTCTTGCTCGGATATGGTACCCGGCATCGACGCCACCTTAAACGGAAACCCCGTCGGCGAAGCCTTGGGATCAGTGAACACGCGGAGTTTCTTTTCCCGGCTCAACTGGAACGCCAACCGTTTCAACTCTGGATCGACTCCTCCCTCCTCACAAAACGCGAATGCCGTACCGACTTGAACCCCGGTTGCACCTAGATCCAGAGCCTCTTTCAACTTCCCTGGCCTGCCGTACGACCCAGCCAGCCAAAACGGCAAACCAAGCGCCTTGATCTTCTCCAGATCGGCCGAGTCCCTTTCGCCATAAAGCGGTTCTCCATCAGCAGTCAATTGGAGGGGACCTCTGGGGGGCGCGTTATGCCCTCCAGCCGTAGGGCCCTCCACTACAAAACCATTCACCTGGCCGCTCGCCTTCTTGGCGAGGGTCATCGCCAAAGTAGCGGAAGCCACGATGCCCAAAAATGCAGGTCGCTTCAACTCAGGCGCCTTGCCCTGGCAAAACTCAAGAGGATCAAAACGCGAAAAATGTTCTTCACCTGCCAAAGCACCCTCCACATCAATCCGCAATTCCGCCGGTTGTCCTTTCGCGAATGCGTCCATAACTCCTGGAATGGCGCGTGGAATACCAGCTCCCATGAGAACGTAATCCACACCGGCCAGCATAGCTCCGTAAATCGAAGGCAGTGTCGGCAGCTGTATCTTCTCCAGGTAATTTATCCCCGCCACACCGGAATGGCCTTCCTTGGCAAGAAAAACTTCAACGAAATTTGCCACCACTGTCAATTCAACCAGTGCCGGACGAGGCTGCAAAGTTGGCATCGCCGTCAGACGGAAGGGTGTTCCCTCTCCTTTACCACCTGGTATGAAATTCTCCTCCAGCACTCGCTCAGCCATTTGCGGAAAAGGAAAGTGCTCCAAAGCACGCCGCAATTCTCCTCCCGGGTCACCAAGCTGGAGGCGTCTCGCCAAAACTACCGCAAGTGCCGTACCGGATACGACACCCAATTGCCCCAATTCCGCCACGGTCCGAGCCAAGCGCCAACCAGACACGGCTACACCCATTCCCCCCTGAATGATTCTGGGTAACGGCATTTCTCTTGTAATCAAATTCTTTCTTCCGGCTGATGGCGGAACGCATGTGGAACAAACCAACCTTAGCCCAAAGTCATGCAGACACGCTAGGGTTAAAGCGCCACGTACGGCCGTCTAATGTGTCTGATGTTACCCTCAAATGCCTGATAAAGAAAGCGCCTTTATGGTTTATTTTAGGTCACTGAAACGGTGATAAGTTAAACGGTGTCCTCTACAGTCGGCTTGGCATCTTCCCCTCCCAACTGCCCACGAAGTGCCCGTGGCGCAGGCCCCCGCTTGCTCTTGGGCAAGGGGCTTATCGTCACATTCAAATCCCTTTCCCCCAACATTTTAGGAGGTGAGTCCGCTTGACCATACGCGGCAATATCGCGTACAAAAGTATTCATGACCTGAAATCCTATATCCTTGTGCGCTCGCTGACGTCCACGAAACCGTAGTTTCACACGCACTTTCATGTCGTCACAGAGGAACTGAATCGCCTGGTTGAGTTTTACCCCCAAGTCGTGCGGATCAATTGCTGGAGAAATCTGAATCTCCTTCATTTTTCCACCCGATCGCTTGCTCTGCACTTCTTTACTTCGTTTCGACTCCTCGTACATGAATTTTCCATAATCCACAATCCGGCAAACCGGAGGAGTCGCATTGGGTGCGATTTCGATCAAGTCCAGGTTTTTGGTCCGGGCCAAACCCAAGGCGTCGTTGAGCGACATTACTCCCAACTGTTCCTTGGTTTCGCCAATCACTCGCACTTCGCGGGCCCGAATCTTGCCGTTCCGCCTATGCTGCGGTTCGCGTGAAGGAAAGGGACGCCTCAACGACGCCTCACAGGTTGATTCATGTTCATGCTTTAATATCTGGACGACTCAAGGGACTGCTGCAATCCTGCTCTCGAGTACAATGTATTCTTGCACGGTGCTTTTTTGAGGCAAGCATTTTGGTGATTAAAAGTGCTTAATATTGTCGTCTACTGCTCCCCCATGCAGCCCGATACTGTCCGATCACGTTTATCCAGCGAGCGCCTGGAGGACATCGTCCTGTGCATCCGTCACGGCTGCAAAGAATTCCGAATTGTAGGCGAGCGATAACGTGAAGCGTAATGTCCAGATTACCTCCTGCAGCTGTCTCCATCAGTTCGAAACGATCAGTGTTAACCCGGTTCGCATGGGTGGCCGGAACAACTGCGACGGCGGCGTTAATTGGATTCTTCCTGCCGGGGTAACGGTATGCAGAACTTCACAGGGGTTTGCCCTTTGGACGCTCAATTCCTGATTCATGATGACTAAGGCTTCAATCGTCTGGTTCCGTCTCGACCTAAGGCTTGAGGACAATCCCGCACTTGACGCAGCAGTCAGGCGAGGAGTCGCCGTCATCCCGTTGTTCATCCACGCCCCGGAGGAAGAGTCCCCGTGGCAACCGGGCAGCGCGTCACTTTGGTGGCTGCATCAATCCCTTGAAGCGCTGGACGCTGAATTGCATACCTCCGGTTCAAAGCTGGTTGTTCGGCAGGGCCCATCCCTCACAGCGCTGCAACGTCTTATCAAAGAAACTGGCGCGGATGCGGTGTTTTGGAACCGCCGCTACGAACCCGCAGTAATTAGCCGAGACCGCCGAATCGAGGACGCACTGTCGACGCAAGGACTGAGGGTCGAGAGTTTCAATGGGGCACTCCTGCATGAGCCCTGGACGGTTCAGAATCAGAGTGGCAAACCGTTCCAAGTCTTTACGCCATTCTGGAGACACTGTCTCATGAAACCTGCGCCCGATGAACCCTTGCCACTACCGCGCACAATCCCCACCCCAAAGCCGTGGCCGAAGTCTCTCGAAGTCAAGGCTCTCAAGTTGGAGCCAAAAACCAACTGGACCGCGGGGATGAAAGCAACTTGGCGACCGGGAACCGCCGGAGCTCAAACACAACTTCAACGGTTCCTCCGCGAAGCCTTGGCAACCTACAACGACGACCGGAACCGTCCCGACCGCACTGGCACTTCGCGACTCTCTCCTTATCTGCATTTCGGGGAAATCACCCCGCGCCAAATTTGGCACGGGGTGCGGCGGCACGCGAGGGGGAAGCAGATTCCAGACACAACATGGCAGACCGGGCAGTTTCTCACCGAGGTCGGATGGCGTGAGTTCTCCCATCATTTGCTATATCACTTTCCCCACACCACCGAGGAACCGTTGCGCTCAGATTTCAAACGCTTTCCTTGGCGCAAGAACGCCGCCTTCCTCAAATACTGGCAGCAGGGCCTCACAGGGTATCCTATCGTGGACGCGGGAATGCGCGAACTCTGGACTACTGGTTGGATGCACAATCGCGTACGAATGATTGTCGCGTCATTCCTAGTGAAAGACCTGCTTCTCTCATGGCAGGATGGCGCCGCCTGGTTTTGGGACACCCTACTGGACGCCGATCTCGCCCAGAACACTCTCGGCTGGCAGTGGACCGCGGGTTGTGGCGCGGACGCTGCGCCCTACTTTCGTGTGTTCAATCCCACCAACCAGGGCGAAAAGTTCGACCCGTGCGGAAACTACGTTCGCCACTGGTGTCCGGAACTTCGGCGGCTTCCCGATTTTTGGTTGCACAAACCTTGGAAGGCCTCCACCGACGTCTTGGCTCACGCCGGAGTGGAACTCGGCCGCACTTACCCACGACCAATCATCAGCCACGCTATCGCCCGAGAAGTCGCACTGGAAGCCTTCTCCAAAATCCGCGACCCAAATTCACCACCACGCACTTGCTAAACCCTAAGTTATAGTCAGGGAGCCCCGGCATGATCGCAGGGCTCGGCAGCCTGTATCAACGCCTGGATACAGGAGATCCGGCCCTCCCAGTCAACCACCGCTGCATGTCTTCCAGTACCACGCCTTTGGTCTCGGGGACCATGATTTTCACCCAGAGGAGTTGAAGCACCATCATCCCACAGAAGAACAGAAACACGTACCCCGGTGCCAGCGCGGACACCAATTTCGGGAAGAAGCTGGTGAGTAAAGCGGCAAACGCCCAGTGGGTGAAGCTACCCAGTGCCTGGCCCTCGGCTCGGTGCCGATTCGGGAAGATTTCAGAGATAAAAACCCAGATGACTGCTCCTTGTCCGACGGCATGGGCCGCAATGAAACCGAAGATACATGGCGCAACAATACCGTAATGTTCCGTAAAAAACGCCCACGCCGTTAACCCGAGCGAGACGATGTAACCCACGGAGCCAATGTAAAGCAGGGTCCGGCGGCCCAACCGATCGATAAGCCATAAACCTACAAACGTAAATATCAGATTTGTGACACCGATTCCCACGGTTTGAAGCAAGGCGGCCTTCGTGCCCAATCCGGTCAGCTCGAAAATGCGTGGTGCAAAGTACAGAATGGCGTTGATGCCAGAAAGTTGGTTGAAGAATGCGATGAGAAACGCTAGTGCTATGGGCAATGCCAATCTGCGTGTCCAGAAATGCGTTGAGGTCTCACGTGCAGTGGACGCCGCCGCAATCTCATTGGCCTTGGCCTCCAGTTCCTCCAGGGATGCCGCCGGCCGAATCATTGCCAGAATCTTCAGACCTGCCGCCCTATCGCCCTTACGGCCAATGATCCAGCGCGGACTCTCTGGCAAGCCGAAACACAGCACTGCATAGATCAAGGCAGGCACCGATTCCACTCCCAGCATCCAGCGCCAGGCATTCTCGCCGAGACCAGCCAGAAGGGAATTGGAAAGAAAGGCTACGAGTATGCCAAAAACTATATTAAATTGAAATAAGCCCGCCAGGCGACCCCGGTATTCGGCCGGAGCAATTTCCGCGATGTAAAGCGGGGCTGCGACTGTTGAAATCCCAATTCCGAGCCCGCCAAGGGCTCTTGCCAGAATAAGGGTATAGGGGCCTGATGCCAGGGCAGACCAGATTGCGGATACCAAATAAAGCATGCCGATCCACAGTAAAGTAGTTTTGCGTCCGAAACGGTCGGTTGGCCACCCACCTAGCAAAGATCCGAGAACCGTACCATATAGGGCCGAAGCCATAACAACTCCGTGCATTCCATCACCCAGGCTCCAAAGTGATTGAATCGTCTGTTCCGCGCCTGAAATGACCACTGTATCGAAGCCGAAGAGGAACCCGGCAAGCGCAGATGAAATCGACCAGAGAAGGAGGCGCAGCTTCATCAAAACGGGTGTAAATAGGAAACTTCTGAGTCCTTGTCGGTCTTGAGGGGCCGCATCATCTCCCAGGATTTAACAATTCCCTCACCACCCATGCAAGGGCTGATTTCAAGTTGGCCAAGGCCCTTGGATGCAAAACGGGTGGAGGGTGTGTGGGCTTGATTGCCCAATCTCACCATCGGAAATGCTTCAGCCATACACCCCTAACCACAGGGCCCTGCCTAATCACGTCCGCATTCTCGCAAGGTTGCTCTCGCTTCATTCGCCGTGGAGCCATTGCACCTGCTCAATCCCCGTTTTCCTTCTCCGTCATGTGCATGTCAAAATACTCCACCAGGTCGTAGACGCGCGTGTTTAATCTCCTCATGCCCGACAACAAATCACGGTGTGGCTCGTACCTGCTTGTGACGATCCCTTTGTTGGAATCCTCATTAGATGCGTCCCGGCTTTTTTCGGTCGGATCGTTGTCCATATAACGAAACCAATGCCAGCCAACACATGTCTGGGATTCGAGGAGGCCCAAAACATAGTTCTGATAGAAGCGACCACGATCCGCTTGAGTTTTTACCTCCCAACCCGCGCCCGATTGATTGCCCAAGCCCGAGTCCAATCCCTTCACATAGAACTCTGAAACTAAGCAAGGCTTGCCGGATTCATTCACCCAGAGGGCTAGTCGATCCGATCGCGGAGTCCAAGTGTTGTAATAGTTGATGCTGTGGACATCTACGAACGGACCAGCCCCCCGGAAAACCGCTGGTAACCGAATAGCGGGACCGTTTAGCCTGGCTCCGAGATAAAGATGGTTAGGGTCGTGCTTGCGAATCGCCGCGGAAACAATCCGAAAGTATCTCGCGACTACCAATTGCAGAAAAGCTTCACGTTCACCTGCTGTCAAAGGGGTAGCGGCAAGCTCCAGGGATGAGCCTTTGCGCTGACCCTTAAGCCACTCGGTTGCTGCTTTGCACCCCGGGCTCTCCGGAGGTAACTGCAAGAACCGCGCAAGAACACCATCGTCGAGCGGCATCTCATTATCCGAAAAATACCCCAAGAGCCAAGGATCGTCCTTGGTGGCATTCAATCGACGGGCATATTCGCAAGAGAATGTCTCGAAATCAGGATCGAAAACCAGGATGCATCCATCGGCATAACCAGTGTGTCCTGGTTCTGGATGTGTGCGCCCCTTGCGACTCGCAAACGTCGCCATAAAACTGAGGTTCAGCGCATAGACTATCTTCGATGACGCCCGGCTTAATGATTTCGCTTCCGACCAACCACCCGTTCCATTGAAACCATTCGTGCGCAGTAAACCTATGCATGCAGTCGCCCACTCGTCTTCACTGCCAAATCGGTCCGCAAGGGCTGCTTTGCTGATCCCAGTCCTGCCAGGCCTCACTCCGGCCACCCCCACATTAATGAAACGCCCTCCCTCAGGGTCAATCAACCACCAGCGGCCGCCGATCTTCTGCGTGCGAAAGAAGCCTGTTGCCTCTGCTTTGCCCTCGCGCAATCCGCCAAACTGAGTCAACTCCGGATCAGTCTTGTCCAGGGAGAAACCCGGCAAATTCTCCAGCGTTCTTGTCGGGTAGGTCTTCCAGGGATCCCCCGGCTTCCTGCGCGCCTCAACCTGGCAGAAATCCGCAGCGCCAAACGCCGGAGCAGAGCGCGTCAAAAGTCCGATACTCAAGACCATCCACGACAGAAAACCATGCAAAAAGCGTCTCATGCCATGAGATAATTTAGCGTGCTATCACAGCTGACGCCAGCCTAAGCCGCCTCCGCCTACGGGCTACGCTGCAAAGTATTCCGCCGGCAAATATCAGGATGCTTCTTCGCTGATGAATCATTGGGCATTGAGGATGTTGTTTCGTGCCAAAGGCCTTTTTCTGACTGGCAGAAAACAGGGTATTATACAAAGCGTCATAAGTAATTG
>DIXK01000109.1 GCA_002428665.1 Verrucomicrobia subdivision 3 bacterium UBA6082 | reverse complement strand
ATTACTAATGTTGGGCTCAACATTAGTAATAGTAGCGGAGTAGGCCGCCGAGTCTCTGGCGGGAACGGATGGTGCCGATATCCGGAAATTCCGTGAATTCTGGTCGGATGATCTTGTTCTCCAAACCTGGGTGATTTCGCTCAGTGTGATAATGCAAAGCGAATTCAGAAACAACTCGGCGTAATGCGGATTCTCCGAAGCAGATCATTCGTTCTACGCAGGATGCTTTGATGCTTCGCACGAACCTTTCGGCGAAAGCGTTCAAATTTGGACTTCGCACCGGTAGTCGCAGTGGTGCAACTCCGGCGCTCTTGAGGGTCGCTCGGAATTGTTCGGTGAAAAGTGCGGATCGGTCATGGATCAAGAAGCGGTTGCCGCGCAAGAAGCCGTCACAGGCGTCGGTCGGATTTCGCGCCGTCTGTAACATCCAGGTTTCGCAGGGCTCTGGAATAATTCCAGCAATGTGGACTTCCCGCGTCATCAAACGCATCACGAAGAGCACGTGATGCCGCACCAATCCGACGGGCGTCCACACTTCGACGGTGAAGAAATCGTCGCTGCCATCGTGCTCCAATGAGCTCTGAGGAATTCCTTCCAGGTCCTTCCCTTGCGCCGTTCTGGCGCTGGATCCAGACCGGCTTGGCGCAGAATGTTGGCGATCGTGCTGCGCCCGACCTCGTGTCGCAAATTGGCTAGGGCCCCTTGGATGCGCGTGTAACCCCATGACCGATTTTCTCGTGCCATTCGGAGGACCAGTTCGCGAATGTCCATTCTGGTCGGCGGGCGACCGAGTTTGCGTTTCTTGCTCGAATCGTATTTCTTGGCAATCAAGCGACGGTGCCAGGCCAGAAGTGTATCGGGGGTAATGATGCTAGCAAAGCGGGCGAGGCCTTTTCGTCCAATCGGCTTGCCTTTGGCGGCCAGACGACGGCGTTGGTCCGCATTGAAGCGCGGTCGCTTGGCCAATTGCTCTTGAAGGACGCGGATCTCCTCCTGAAGATATTCGATTACGAGTTGCTGGCGGTGATTCATCTAACCAGCAACACAAACGAGCAGAAAACGTAAGGGCGTCATTTGGGGAGTTTCCGTTCAGCGTCATTTTGTAGCGAGCAATTTTTCGGAAACACTCAGTCGCATCAAAACGCTAAGCCGCGGAATTGCAAAGCATTACCCTCGTGCGAGTTTTTGGACAGCACGGCATCTGCACCACGCACAAATTGCCCATCGTTTCTACATCCTTGCGCGTAACGAGCAAGTAAGGTACGCCGCCATCGGGCGTGTGATAGCGTGCGACTCCCTGCCAGTGGTCGAACACATCCGGGTCAAAAGTCGCATTGGGCGCAGGCTCGGACTGATGACCCTCGAAAACATCAGGGAGAGGATCATGGTCAACACCGCGATGAAAACAAACGGCGCGGCCAGCCAATGACGACAAAACCAAAACTTAACACGAGTCCTAGATTATCATGAGCAAAATACTCATCATTGTCGCTGACCTCGGCCTGATCAGGCCTATCGCGAAACACAGAACGAGGCCGACCAGCAAACCGTTTATCACGTTACCATCAGCTGTCTCGTCGCGGATGCGGTTGCCGCGAACCAGCTCTGTCACGACGGAAACGAACTTGCCGGGGAAACGGTTCCCCTGGTGGATAACCAGCACGAACATTTCGTCGAATTTAAAATCTCAAGCCCAAGTAGCACCTCTGAAAACCGGAGCGCTCTTCTGACTGCGGTTTGACGACCGTCCTGAAAGTCCAGCCGCATGAATAACAGCGAGACTGAGAATGATTCTTCCTCTCCACGGGGAAGAGGGAGTGATCGGTTCAAAACGGCGCCAGCCGATAAAAGCGGCAGGGCACATTCATGGGGGGCACGCGGCCATTCTGTCCTGTGTCCTGGAAGGTTAAGACGCCGCCGGTGGTGTTGGTGAAAGTCTGCATAACCTCCCAGTTCACCGGGGACAAACGGTCGGACGATTGAATCTGCCAGATGCTGCCGGCGGGCGTTTCCGTCCATAAAAGTGGCGCACCCGGCGGTGCGCTTTGCGCGGTCAAACGCGGCACCTGCGGATGATAAAGCACGGCGCGCAGGCTGATGTCGAAGGCAACGTCGTCCCAGTCGGAGGCCCAGGCATTGCCGACTCTAACAGCGATGGTGTTGGTGCCGGGTTGAATCAAGTGGGCGAAGGGGGTCAGGTCGAAGAAAAGAACCTCGTTTCCTTGGCCACTGACGGCTTCGATGGTGGACTTTATTTCGTTCCCGTTGATGAAGACGCCGAGGGGGCGAATGGTGTCACCATAGACATCGGTGCAAGTGGCGCAGAGAAGCAGTTCCTCGAAATCAGTGGTAGTGACGTTGAACTTCTTCCGGAAATAGTAGGCAGGCAGCAATTGTGGGAGAACGGTGATAACGTTGGTGGGGCCGCCACCCGCGCCGAACTTGGCGTTGCCAACTGGCCAGGAGGCGTCGTTGAAGTGGGTGGCAAACCAGTTCGCGGGCGGAGTCGCGGCGAGAAAGCTCCAGGTGGACGCAAAAGGAACCCAGACGCTCCAATTGGTGGCCGAAGGGTTGGGGATTTGGCGGAAGAAAACGTCGTCAATGTAAATGGAACCGCTGCCCGGCGCACTGATGGTGTAATTGTGCGCGAGTTCGAGATTGGGAATACCGGCGGGTAATTGAAAGGTGCGATTCGCGTAAGTCCATTCGGTGGCGTCGCTGCCGGCAACGAAATGCGGGGTGAAAAAGTCCGGGTAATGCAATGTGGGCCGGTTGTTGGTGTCGTAGCCGGTTTTGGTAGAGACCCATTTGAGAAAATGTTTCGAGGGCTGCGAGATGCCAGTGCTCTTGAAGAAGCCGCCGAAGCTATAGAACGCCCCTGGCGTGACGAACAGTGTGGCGTCCGGTAGACCGTATTGGTTAAACTGTGAGATCGAGCCGCTATCGCCGTGGTCCTCGAGGATAATGCGCATGGATTGCCTGCCCTGGTAAACGGTGTTCGTGCTGGCGACCATGTTCGTCATGCCGATGCTGCCGCTAAACCATTTGTCCCAGTGGCTGTTGTCGTTTTCCTCGAAGCCTGCGTTCGCGACTAGGTTGCCGTTCAATAGGGGGAGAGCAGCGAGGGGAGACGAATGAACCGTGCTGTTGCTGTATACGGCGCCGACTTCGTAGAAGTATTGCCAGCCGGATTTGAGGCCGTGGTCGGTGTAAGCCATCGTGGCACTTGTGACGGTGGCTATGTGCTGAAAGGGACCGTTTGCCTGCGCGGAGCGATAGATGCGAAAGCACTGGACTGGACTGGTGTTGGTCCAACTGAAACTGGCGCGGCCATACCCGGAGGGCTTTTTCGTGACGATTGGCGTTCCCGGCGGGAACAGCGAAACGCCGTGGTTGCCGTCGCGATGCATATTGCCCCGGTGCGTGGCCCACGAGACGTTATTGGTGCCAGTGGCGCCGAAGTTTTCCACATATACTTGCCCGAGCGTTGAGCGATAGACCACGTCCAAACGGCCAACCCCTTCGACGTCGGCCAGCGCTGGGATGTGTTTGATGCCGCCTACCACGGGTATGAATTGCTTCAGTGCCCCGTCCAAAGCGTAGATCAGAAGATTCCCTGTGGAGGGCGTGAGGGTAGGATTGTAAGTGCCGATGATGATTTCTTCCTGGCCATCGTCGTCAACATCTCCCACCACCGGAGGCGAGGGCAGGAACGGATAAAAATTCTTCGGCCAGCCGGGACGATCCACCAACTCGATGCCGTTCCAATAGCGGAAGGTGATTTCGTGCGCATGATTAAAGCCGAGCACGTCAATGTGGTTGTCGTGGTCCGGGTTGATGGGAATCAGGCAGGCGCTGTTATTCCAGCCAAAGCGGTTGACGAAGCTCACGTGTGGCAGCCATCGCCGCCAAAGAATCGCGCCATCGTCGTCGAGGATTGTTTCATTCGGCGGCCAGAGCACGCCGAACGTGGTGCCGGCGACCAGCACTTCATCCAAGCCGTCGCCGTCCAGGTCCGTGGTGTAAATATCATTAGGCAATTGATACGAGCCGCTCATTAGCCGCTGGTTCTTGCCAAATTGTTTATGCAGCATGCCTTTGCCCCAAAGACCGAATGGCTTTGTTTTGTCGAACGAGACGACGCTGTCGCTGTCGTTGAGTTCGTAAATGTTGAGGGCCGGACCTGGCTTGGCCCGCCCAATCGCCAGGCCTGATTCGACGAGTTGGTGAATGTGATAGACGAAAGTCTGTTGGCCAATAATCGCGTCGAAACCCACCACCCCACCGGACCAGGTCTCCCCCGCCGTGCCCCATTCGGCAAAACCAAAAATGTCGTTGATGAATGGGTTGAAATCCTGCTCCCAGCCCGGATCGGGATCAATTTTCCAGGCGGTGATGATCTCCTTGGTTCCCTTGCCGTTGACGTCCATGACGATTGGCGGCGAAACCTGTGATGAGAAGACCGCCGTTGAAGGAAGCCGGCTCATGAACCCCCCGGTGGCCGACCAATAAAAGCCGTTGGTGACGGTCTGATAACCGCCAGTGGGAGAATAGCTGGCATAATTGACCGTGCTGGACCACTTGACCGATCCGTCCCATCGCAGCACAATGATCTGGTCGCCCCGCGTGAAGATGATTTCGTCGCGGCCATCGTGGTCGAGGTCGTATAGGGTGGGAGAAACGTTCATTTCCTCGCTGCCCGACGAGTAAGGAAATCCCGGGAGTCGCTCGCCAGTGTGCTTGAATGCGTCCACAAACCAGTGGCCGGCGGAATTCCGATAGGGCACGACGACTTCCAAGTCAGGAGAGCTGTCTAGGTTTCCGACTCCGATCGTGCCCAAGTGCCACGAGGCGCCTCCGGCCTGGAAGGTTGCGACCAAAGCGGCCGCAGACCCGAACGCTGAAAGCAGCAGCAGTGCTGCACACCAGAGCATTCGCACGCGCACGTTACCACACCCCACATTGCCAGCGATTCGCTGGGCATGCTTGTCGAGCCTCGGAAGAATCACATTTTTTATGGCGATGTTTGCGCCCCTTTCATTAGAGCATGCTCAAATTGCACGGTTGCCTTCGAGACTTTCCTCCCCAGATGCACTGCACCTTAGCAGACTTGGCGGCTGCAGATTCAGTTGCGGGAGGTACGGTAACAGGGATAGCTGCCTCATGATGGATATCCGGGTAGCTCTCGTTAAACTCGGTTGCCAGACGCTGGGCCTCCTGCTTCTCGAATAGCTTTTTTCCGGTCCCAATACTTTCGTTGATGGTAGATTCCCAATGGATTGCCAGCGTTTTCATAATAATTTTGGTTTGAAAGAAACTGTCGGTTGACCATTTATCTCGCGCGACTCCAGCGCTGTCGGTAAGCCGAAGTGAGCGCGACCGATTCAGACGCCAGCAACTCACGCCGGACTTTTCGTGTTAATGTGGGGGAAGTCTGGGCGCGCACCCACAGCAGGAGCACCAGCGCATTCAGAATCCGCTCCCGAGGATAGCGGCTATTGCGCGGAACCAGGAGCGCGCGCGGGCCGAATACTCTTAGGTTCGCCAAGCGGTTCCGCCAGCTGTTGGTGTCGGGCCATTTATTGATGCGGCTGGACGCGTAACCGACAGCGGAACGACATTCGCAACCGAGTCGGCGATTTTCCTGCCAGAGCCACACTCTTAATGCCAGTGAACTGACTTCACGAAAATGTTCTTGAAGCGCAGGGCGGGAATCCAATGACCGATGCGGCCGGAGTTTAAACTCAACTCCCACTGCGTGGCAATGTCGCACTTCATCGAGCCACGGCAAAACTTCCGTTACAGACAGTTCCCTCAACCGCCAGCCACGCTCAATGCAACTCCAATGGTAGTTGCCGAAGGCAATCAACACCGCATCACCCAGCGCCAGTTCGGTCTTGGCGATGTTTCGGCCGACGAAGTCGGCCTCCTCGGACGAAAAGTGCTCCTGCTCCAGTTTGTCGCGCGCAAAGAGCAGGCCCGAGCACCGGTTCATCAGCAGCCGGGTCGCTTCCGATAAGGGCATGTGTTCGGCATCACGCTGATGCTCACAACCGGCGAAGAGACGTTCATCACCCAGTAACCACTGATGCCCCTGGATCAAATCGTAATAAAACAGATTCAGCGGACTTCGACGAAGTGATGCCGCCGAAATGATCTTGAACTCCAAGTCAATGCCCGCGACCAACGAAAGCTCCTCCGCCAATTTGTGCAGTGATTTCGCATAGCGCCGCTCGTTCAACCACGAAAGGCCGCGAACAAAAACGTAAAACTCTAAATCGTTATAAGGCTGATCTCCGGCGGGCGTTTTCAGAACACCTCCCTCGCCACGCCCATAGCCACCGCCGAGAGCCAACCCTTCCAGTTTATGCTTCGGGATGATGCGACTAATGCCAGCATGGACTCTTTTGCAGACGGTGGCGAGATGCCGTTCCAGCGCGTCGCTGCCATTCAAAGTGAAGCGAGTTTCGGGCTTTGAGATGGACCGCGCCGCAGAGGCGAAAACGCGTCGATTTTTAAGTGCAAACGTAGCGGTCATGTTCAGTGCTGAAGGTCAGCGGTCCAGGTTGGCGGACTGATCGGGAAATCTTTCTGCGGTTGGCGATAGGCTGTCCAGCCGTTACGAAAGCCCGCTAGCGAGCCGGAGCGCTGTTCCCAGCGAATTAGCAACGCGTGCGGCCATTCGCCCAATCGCCCTGTGCGCGCGCAAAACATCAAGTCCCGCCTTGCATCGTTTATCCACCCAAGAAAAACTTTTCGGCCCCAGGTCGGTTTTGCACACGGATTGTTACACAGGGCGGACAGTGCGCGGCCTTCGCCGAAGCTGCGTTTCCAGGCCTGCGCGGTGGTGTAGTTATGCGAGTGCATCACCACCGATGCCGGAACGTAAACCACCCGATAACCCTGCGCCCGGCACCAGCGCGTATATTCATCGTCCTCGGAGTATTGCATCCGCTCGTTGAAACCGCGCTTCCCCCAGATGTCTTTGCGGATGCCGCTGCTCGCCATGCTGAAAAAATGCTCCCACTTTACGGATTCCCGATTAAGGCCGAAACAACGCTCATAGTCATGAGCGAAAACCGCCTGGCAATCGGGACGCGCAATCTGCCGTCCGAAGACCGCTGCGACCTGTGGATCGAGCAGCGCGGTTACGAGCGGACCCAGCCAGTCCGGCCCTTGCGGCGTGGCGTCGGCGTTCAGGAAGATTCCGACGTTCGATGACGCAAGTTCCATTCCCTGGTTCATCACCCTCGACGGGTTGTATTCGCTGGGTGAAATTTGAATCAGATGCCGCGGCTGAAATTGTCGAATCAACTCCACCGAACCGTCCGTCGAGCCGGAATCAATCACGATGAGTTCTCGCGGCTTGTAATTCTGGGCCGCGAGTGCCGGCAACGTTTCGCGCAGCGCCCACGCTTCGTTGAAAGACCGCATGATGATGGTTACGGACGGATCGCTCATTCCTATTCAGCTTACGGCATTTGCGCGACGGGTGGCATGGGGTTTTTCACCCGGCGCGCGGGAGGTTTTCACCTACTTAGCGTGGGGCTGCCGCAAGTCTAGATTGATATTGGAAATCGATTCCACAAATACGATGACGAATAACGCCCAGACCAAGCGGCCGCAAATCTCCATCGCTGTTCGGGCGTGGAACGAGGAAGCGGTCATCCGCCGCACGCTGGAATCGCTCTTTGGGCAATCGTTGTTTCAAGAACTTAGCGCACGCGGCGAATGTTGCGAAGTGCTTTGCATTCCCAATGGCTGCACGGATCGCACGACTGAAATCGCCGCTGCGGTTTTCGCGGAGCAGGAGGAACTACACCCCTTCGCCAATGCCTTTTCCGCCAGCGTTCGGGACATCCGCGAGGCCGGACGCAATCACACCTGGAACGCGTTCGTTCACAGTCTGTCGTCTCCAGAAGCGGAGTTCCTGTTCCTGATGGACTCGGACATTCTTTTCAATCGCCGTGAGACGTTGTTCCATATGTATCGGGCGTTGCTGGACAATTCTGGAGCCCAGATCGCCAGTGACCAGCCTATCAAGGACGTGTCACTAAAGCCCATAAAGTCCTGGCGCGATCGCATCTCGCTGGCCACGTCCGAGATGAACGGCGCGACGCAAGGGCAGATGACCGGCCAGCTCTATTGCATCCGGGCGGGGATCGCCCGCCGGCTGTATCTGCCGAACGATCTGGGCATTGATGATGGTTTCATCAAGGCGATTGTCTGCAGTGATTTTTTTTCCAATCAACTTAACCCGAGCCGCATTGTCGTCGCCCAAGACGCTTCGCACGTTTACGAAGCTTACACCTCCACCGGCGAGCTTTTGAGAAACCAAAAGCGGCAGATGATCGGGCAGACGATTGTTCATGTGTTGATCGAATATTTGAAAACGCTGCCGCTAAGGCAAAGAACCAATCTCGCCGACACGCTTCGACGCAAAGAGCAGGCGAATCCCGAGTGGGTCGCGCGGTTAGTGGGTGAACACCTGCAGCGAGTCCATTATTTCTGGCGATTGTTTCCGAACGCATTAAGCTTCCGCTTCAAACGCTGGTGGCGGATGCGCGGGTTGAAGCGCCTGACCCATCTGCCGGCGACGCTCGTTGGCTTCGTTATGACCATGATTGCCTGCACTCAGGCCTTTCGACATTTCAAACGGGGCAAGATGCACTTCTGGCCCAAAGCCGCTCGGGAGAATATTCGCAACCTTGCCACCGACAAACCCGGCCTCGCTCAAACCACTCAAACCTCATGAACGCCACTCAACAGCAAAAAGATTACTACGAGAAATACTGGACGACCGGGCACGCCCAGTATTCCGGCGACAAACAGGGTTACGCCACGAATTTGCGGAATTGGATGCGCTCCCAACTGAGGGACCTTTCCCGTACCTCAGCCATTCTCGAGGTGGGCTGCGGGGATGGCTCCTTCACCAGGAATCTGGCCGAACACTCCTCGCGCGTGACGGCGGTGGACATCTCCGCTTCGCAAATTGAACGCAATGCGGTCGCTCTTCCGGAAATCAAGTTCCTGCAACACGACGTCGCGCAGCCGTTTCCGTTTGCAAACGCGGCATTCGACGTGATCTGGTGTTCGGAAGTGCTCGAACACCTTTTTGATCCGGGCTTTGCGGTGCGCGAAATGCAGCGCGTGCTCGCGCCCGGTGGACGGTTGCTTGTGACGGTACCATATCATGGCGTTTTCAAAGGCGTGCTTATCGCGCTGTTCAGATGGGATGAGCACTTTGCGCCGGGCAATCCACACATTCGCTTCTTCTCGCGCAAGACTTTGTCGCAACTCGCCGAATCCGCCGGGTTTGTTGAGATCAAGACGACGACGTGCGGCATGAACAAGCCGCTACGCGATCTGATCGTCGCCACGAACATCCTGCTGACGGCGCGGAAGCGCTGATTCGCAAGGGGGGGCAGGCTTAAAGATGGAGACTAAGGACCTCATCGCACTGGTGCTGCTGCTGGTAACCATCCCCACTGGTGTCCTGATTGCGACCTTTTCTCTACGCGCGCGCGACGCGGCGTTTTTTCTGATGGTCGCGGGGACCGTGATCACGGACCGATTTGACGTGAATTTTCTCAGCCATTACTGGTATCGCGGAACCTCGCGCGGACTGGAGTTCTCCTTTTTGGATTTGCTCGCGATCAGCGTGCTTTTCGGATCATGGCTCCGACCCCGTCCGGGAAATTCGCACTTCTACTGGCCGGCCAGTCTAGGATTGATGCTCATGTTCTTTCTGTACGCGGGCCTTTCGGTGATGTTCTCCGAACCAAAAATTTATGGGGTGTTCGAGCTTTCCAAGATGGCCCGCGGATTTTTTTTCTTTCTGGCGGCGGCATTTTATGTTCGCAGCCAGCGGGAACTGGGCATTCTGGTCTTTGCGGCCGGTTGCGCCATTTGTTTTGAGGGTGCATGGGCTTCTAAACAAAAGTTGATCAACGGTATTTATCGCGCTCCGGGCACGCTGGAACACGAAAACAGCCTTTCCATGTATATTTGCCTGGTGGCGCCCATTTTCGTTGCCGCGGCTACTTCGTCGCTGCCCAAGCGGCTCCGGTATTTTTCAACTGTCGCCATTGGCGCGGCGGCGTTGTGCAGCGCGCTCACGATTTCGCGCGCCGGCATTCCGATATTCGCGCTAGTCATGCTGGGGGCTGCGGCGTTCTGCCTGTCGTGGCAGATCACGCCAAAGAAGATTCTTGCCACTGCGCTCGTCGGGCTGTGCATTGGTGGGCTGTTCTTCAAGAATTGGGACAGCCTCAAGGCGCGGTACGCCGAAGCCACGTTCGCAGACGAATACCTCGACGAGGAACAGGAGGGACGCGGCTACTACCTTCGGGTGGCGAAGGTCATCGTGGAAGACAAGTTCTTCGGCGTAGGGTTGAATAATTGGTCCTTCTGGGTCAGCAAAAAATATGGCGCAATGGTGGGCCGGCCATACGATGAGTATGGTGACCTCCACATCGAGGAACCAGATGAAGAACTCCTCGATACTCTGGTCTGGGCCGCGCCAGCCCACAACCTCGCGGCCCTGACCGTCGGCGAACTCGGCGTGCCGGGCTTGATCCTGTTCACCTTGCTCTGGGGGCTTTGGTTCCTGATGGGTTTCCGCTTTCTCTTCAAACGCACGCCGGAAGCAATGCACCGGTTGGGGGTAGGGCTTTTCTTCGGCGTGTGCGGGATCTTTCTGCACAGCGTGACGGAGTGGACTTTCCGACAACCCCACATTTTCCTGATGTTTAACATCTTGGTCGGCACCCTAGCCAGCCTCTGTTACGCGAAAAGTCGCGCGCGCAGGCAAACGGTCGTGGCGGTCATTGTTCGGGAATTCCCGGAGTACGAATATCCTGAAGTCGTTTCCACGAAGGCATAGCCATGCGCGTGATTCATCTGCTGCGAAAATATGATCCCGCCGAATGGGGCGGAACGGAAACGGCCGTGCAACGGCTCTTCGATAGCCTGCGACAGCAAGGCGTCACGCCTGTGATGTATTGCCCGCAGGTCAATGGCGGCGGGGCGCGAACGGACAACAACGGGGACATCAAGCGTTTCGGGATCTGCGTGCCAACCTGGGGAATTTCACGGCAGGAAAGGCGCCAGTACATTTCCGTGGGTGGCAATCTGATGTCCTTCGATTTGCTACCCGCGATGTGGCGTGAACCGGATGTTGCGCTCGTCCACACGCACACGCTGGGCCGGTTGGGCGGCATCGCGTCCGCCGTGGCTCGGGGCCGGCAACTGCCGTTTGTCGTTTCGATTCACGGCGGGTTGCTGGATGTTTCGCCGGCTTTGAGAAGTACGCTCGATGGGGGCGCGCACAGCGGTTTCGAGTGGGGGAAAATCTTTGGGCTGTTGCTCCAATCGCGTCAACTGATACAACACGCAGACGCGGTACTCGCATGCAATCTCACCGAAGCCGAACTGCTCCGGAAGAAGCATCCCGGAAAACGGATCGAAATCCAGCCACACGGCATTCCCATGGAGATGTATCACCACGATCACCGCGCCGTAGCGCGTGAGGCCTTTACCCAAATTCGGGACCGCGATGTCTTGCTGTGTGCGGGGCGTATTGACCCGGTGAAGAACCAGGCCTGGCTGATCACGCACGCGCCGGAGATTTTTCGGAAATATCCCAAAGCACTGCTGGTACTCGCCGGCGCCTGCACCAATGAAGCCTACGGCCAAAGCCTCAAACGCCAGGTCCGTGATCTCGGCATCAGTGACCGCGTATTGATCACGGGCGGTTTGCCGCAGGGCGATCCGCGGTTGATCGGTTTGATTCAGGAATCCCGCGCGGTGTTGTTGGCATCCATCTCCGAAACGTTCGGTCTGGTTCTGCTCGAAGCGTGGGCCGCCGGTACCACGGTCATTTCCAGCCGGACATCCGGCGCATCGGCTTTGGTCCGGAACGGAGAAAACGGCTGGCTGTTCGATTTGTCCGACCCGCGCGCATTTCATCAAGCGGTCAGCCAGACCCTGCTGAATCCCGGCTTGCGTACGCGCCTGGCGGAATCAGGACGGCAACTCGCGACTAGCGAGTACGATGTCCGGTCCGTCGCGTGCAAGGTCAAACAACTCTACGAGGAACTCATCGAAGCAAAACATGCATTATGTCATTCTACGTGACGACGACACGAATGCCCTGACGCCCGTCGAGTGTCTGGAACAGCTCTATCGTCCGTTTCTCGACCGCGGTTTTCCGGTGAACCTCGCGGTGATTCCATACGTGCGCACCGATACCATCAGTACCAACGGCACGTTGGAAGGCTTTCTGTTTGCGAAACATGTCGACACGCCGCTAGAGCTTCCTATTGGGGGCAGCGCCGAGCTTGTGAATTATCTGGACGGGAATCCTGGATTCCATGTATTGCAGCACGGCTGTGATCATTCGCTATTCGAGTTCGGTTCTGATCAACGCGATGACATTGCGAATCGTCTTGATCAAGGCGCCGCTTCGCTGGCAGCGGCTGGATTTCGCGCGCCCCACACGTTTGTCGCTCCGTATGATCGGTTCTCCCGTGTCAGTTTGAGCGAAGTCGCCAAACGCTTTCCCATCATCTCGTCCGGATGGTTTGAACTGCGGCGGTTGCCCTTCGCCTGGTGGCCGCAATACGCTATGAAGAAAATGCTCAAGAGACCGCATTGGCAGGTTGGCCCCACCACCCTGCTTACGCATCCGGGTTGCCTGCTTTCGTTTCAACGTCCTTACCCAACGATGCTGGAGTCCGTAAAACAACAGATCAAAAGCCGGCGGCTCACGGTGCTCGTTACTCATTGGTGGGAATATTTCAGGGACGATAAACCCGACACCGCCATGGTAGGAATACTGCATGCGACCGCCGAATGGCTGGCTGGCAATCCCCACGTCCGGGTGATTTCGTTTGACGACCTCACGCGCGCACACGTCGTGCCGGATCAACGGAATGAGGACGCCCGGGCGGCAAACGGAAGGTTGCAGCGGAAGCCTTCGCTCGGCGGTTGCGTCGCTCGCAAGCCGACGGATTGACAGTGTCGCTTGAACGCAGCGAAGTCATACGGCGGGTGAAGTTCGGCGATCAGATAGCGCGGGGCGTGGTCCCATGTGCCAATCGTCGGCATCACGATTTGCTCGCCACCCTCGATGTCCATCTTCAATAGGTCAACGCGCGGGAATCCCGATTCGCGGACTACGTCGGAAACTGTCATCGTCTTGACCACGATTTCGGATACCGAGTCGTCGCCCTTGAGAATCGAATGGCCGTATTCGCGATCGCTGCGAAAGAAGCTGGTTTCGCCGCGCTTATCCGACACGGCGACCTGAAGCAGAACGCAGCGCTCCTGAAAGGCGACGGTGTTGCGTTGCAGCAATCTGAAATTGTCCGGATCCGGCTCGACCAACACCATGCGCGCGTTTGGATAGCGTTGCGCCCAGAACATGGCGGTCACACCGATGTTGCTGCCTAGGTCCACGATGTATTCGATGCTTTTGGGCGCGATGGGTTCGACGCGGTATTCGGCATCCAGAAACACCTGCTCCAGCACCAGCAAATCAGTTGTGCCGGGCCGATAGCAGAATGGCATGTCTGAAGCGAAATGGAGCTGCACGTTGACGGGTGCAGTGCCGAACACGCGATTGGCCAAGCTGGACCAGCCATGATGCGTACGTTTCAAGTTTGCCTGAAACATGTTACCGTAAAGACGAAGACGCGACGGGCCGTCGGCACCGAGCGCGCGAATCTCGCGGAGATTTTGTAACAGTCGCGCAGGCTTTTGAATGAGTAGACTCATAGTTTTTCTTCCTCAAAGTTGGGAACGCTGACTTGGGCCGAGAAAGCGAGAACGGGTTCCGGTGATTCGTGAGTTGCAGAGTATCGGTGTCCACCGCGCTTCTGCGGTGGAGCCTGTGAACTGTTTTGCTCTTGAGCGAGCCTGGCGTCCCGTATCATCAGCTCATAAATGTGCGGGATGGCTGTGATGCTCTCGGGAATTGCGGCTTGATTCGTCAGCAGAGCAGCGTAGCTGTGCTTTTCGTCCGGGTGATAACCGTGCATGGCGCGAATGGGCCTTTCGCCCATGTGACTGGGCACAATCAGCACGCCTTCGCGCATCAGGAAAATGAGTTCGCCGAAATAGCGATCCGGAAACAGGCAATGCAATCGCTCCAGTTCCGTGTCCGAAACAATATTGCCTTCGGGAATTTTCTGCAGCTTCTCAGTCACCGTGCGCCGTGCGGCTTCGTTGAAGAACCAGAAGCGTGCCATGGTGGAATCGTAAACGACCGCGTAGTCCTTCCCAAATTGCAGCGGCAGTGCCTCAATGCGGGTCTTGAGATCGAGCAACTGGTCGCAATTGGCCATGCCGTGGTCGCTGAACACATAGAGCCGCACCTCTTCATAGTGTTCCTGCGCCGCTTCTCGCAGCCGGCTGATGCGGTTCTCATAACCGCGAAGCTTCGGTGATATCGCCGGCGATTGATTGCCTTCGCGATGCAGCAGGGCGTCGAGTTCCGGCCAATAAACAAAGGCGAAATCAATGCGGCCTGTCTTCACGGCAGCGAGCACAGCGTCGAAGTTCTCTGTTTCGCTGTGTGTTGGATCGCTCACGTGGTGGGCGATTCCCAACGTTGCCAGAAAATCGGAAATGTTCGTCCCATGATTCATGCCGCCGGGGCGAAGCGGACTTTTCTTTTCCGTGAAATCGAACAGAGAGATATGTTTGAACGGAATGTTGTAAAGATCGAAGTAGCCGCGGAACTTCAACTGGACTTTCACCAGCTTCGACAGCCAGCGCCGGACAATCCGCCGGCTGGTGATCGCTTTCGGCATCCATTGCAATGGCTTCAGCGCTTTGAAGGGCGAACGTTTCGGGTCATAGACGAAGTAGCACCAGTTGCGATGCTCGTCCGGCCAGCGTCCGGAAAGAATAGACGGCACGCACGCCGAACTGTAGCCGAGGACGGATTCAAGCCGCCGACGATTCGGCGCGACGGTTTTGCAAAAGGGATCGTTTTTGATGATTTCCCAGCCGCAGGCGTCGATGAAGACGAACAAAGGAAGAACCGATTTCATTTCAGGTTGATTGGCGGGAGAGTTCCTTCTGGTGTGCTGCCTTGCGGCGTTATTTCAAACAGATGATGCAGCCGCGCTAGTTCGATCATTTGTTGCACCGTGGGGGTGGGATTGGTCAAGCGCATTGCGAAGACTTCTCGCTTCCTGTGCTCTTTTGCGTTTTCGTAGAGCGCCACCAAAGCGCCCAGACCAGCGCCATCCACAGCCCGAGTTTGGGACAGATCAATTTCAATCGATTGAATTCCACGCGACAAGGCCCGGGTGAGGGCAGAACGAAATGCCTGCGCGTTGGAGGTATTTAATTCGCGAATGCCGGTCACTCTCAAGGTCCCGTTTAGTTGGTTGATGTTCATGATAAATGTGGTGGTCCGACTTTAAAAAGCATCTAGGTCAGTAATTGGGTGACATACTGTCGAAAACGCACAGTTGCCGACAACGGCGCGTGAACGGGCGCGGTTCTATTCGCCGAAACCGGTAGCGTGCGCTTAGGTTCGCGCGAGCAAAGCAGGAAGGAATCAGGCACTTTCAAGCACGAATCGCGCTGCCAGTTGATTAGGGTGCTGCCCCACGCGATGGAATTGCGGATCTCGGTGAACTGGCCCACGAGAGTTTCCGGACCGATGACGCTGTGCGAGACTTCCGCGCCATGCGCAATGAACACCTCCCGTTCCAGCACTGCATTCGGCCCAATCGTCGCGCCCGCTTCGATCCATGCGCGTTCGCCGATCCAGCAGGGTGCGATCAGCTTCGCGCCTGCGGAAACGTGGGCATTCAATCCAACCCACTCGCCCGGTTTCAACTCCCGCACGCCGAGGCGATCCGGCGTCAAAGCAAGCGGCATCAACGTCTGGGCCGCCGCGAACCAATCCGCATAGCTTGTGAAGAGTGGCAACTGTGGCAGGCTCGGCAGATAGTCCATCAAAATGACATCATTGGACGCGGGAAGCCAGGGCGTCTTATCGGTTGTTTGATGCCTGGCCCGCGCTTCCTCAGGTGTCCGTTCGCGCTTGTCTGATTTCACGATCACCCGCAATCCCCAGCGCGCGCCGTCGCCGATTCCGGCAAACACCTGATCCGGACGGTCCGCCGCCAGAATCAGAACTTCCTGCGCGCCCAAACACGCCAGATGTTCGAGCCAATATTCGACAAGGGTCTTGCCCAGAATCGAAACGTTCGCTAGCGGCACACACTCCGCCAGCGCGGCGACACCGGCGCGTTCGTTGGGGCAAATCAACAACGCTTTCATCAGCAGGCTCCATTTCCACTCACCACCGCCCGCACGGTTCGCATCAGGATTTTTATGTCCATCCAAAAGCCGCCCGTTTCAATGTATTGCACGTCGAGCTTCACCTGCCCGGAGAAATCAATATTGCTGCGGCCGCTCACCTGCCAGAAACATGTGAGGCCGGGTTTCACTGCAAGGCGACGCCGGTCCGAGGGTGAGTAAAGCGATACTTCGCGTGGCGTCGGTGGTCGCGGACCAACGAGGGACATGTCGCCCTTGAGGACGTCCACAAATTGTGGCAGTTCATCGAGTGAAAACCGGCGGAGCCATTTGCCGACGTGTGTGATGCGGGGATCGTTCTTCATCTTAAACGTGACCCCATCGGCATGTTCGTTTTGGGCGAGCAACTTTTCAAATTCAGCCTCAGCGTTCAATCGCATGGAGCGGAATTTGTGCATCTGTAGCGTTTCGCCAAAACGCCCGACGCGGGTCTGGCTAAAAAAAACGGGTCCGCGATCTTCGAGTTTTACCAGCAGCGCCAGCGCCAGATAAAGCGGGCTGAACACGACGAGAAATGCGATGCTGCCGATGATGTCGAGGGTCCGTTTTATAATCGCACCACTTTTGAAACGCCAACGTAGAACCCATCGCCGCCAGAGCACTTCCGCGTTCAGCCATTGGCGATCCAGCGTTGTCCGTGCGACCGCGAAATGACCGGACTGTTCAGAATATGGATTCAAGATGTGACTGTTCATAAAGGTTAAAGCACCGCAACGTGGGGTGTGGTCACGCGGGGACCGGGGATCTCCAAAGCCGCATCCGGCCCGGCTCGCAGACCGCGAATCGTTGCGACCAATCGACCAAGCTCGGTATGGGTGATGGAATGTTCGATCACGAGATCAGCCCACGACTTCTGCACCTCGACAAAACGTTCGTGCATCGGGGCCACGACTTGCCAGAATTGTTGACGAATCGAATCTGTGGTGCGACCCCGCTCCTTGCGGTCGCGCGCCGTCCTCCTTTGCCAGCGCAACGATTGGACGCAATCCAAAAATATCCGGAAGTCGAAAAGTAATCTCATTTGCGGAGGCCACAAGAGCCACAAACCCTCCACGAAGATGAACGCCCGCGGACTGCGTAGCTGCCATTCGGTTGATCGAGCATGGGAAAGAAAGTCGTAGTGCGGCGCGAACACCGTTTCGCCGCTTTGCAGTTTGTGCAGCACGCTCTCAAAAAGCGGCCAATCAATCGTGTCGGGATGATCGAAGTTGATCTTCTCCCGCTCCGACACAATCAGGTGAGAAAGATCACGGTAGAAGTTGTCGAGATGCAGCGACGTTGCCTCGTTGCCAAATTCCTGACACAAACGGGCTGCCAACCAGGTTTTGCCCGCGCCGCTCCCGCCAACCAGCGCTATTATTGTGCAGGGTGATCCGGTGTTCATGGCATAACGGTGAGAGCCGGTCTTTCGACCGCTCGCTCAAAGAGGTTTTCCAATCCGCTGACGTATTCCGAAAACTCGTATTGCTTCGCGACCAGCTGGCGTCCGCATTCGCCCATCTTCCGGGCCAGTGCTTTGTCGCCTAGTAATTCTTCAACACGCCAGGCGAACGCCGCGCGATCCATCCAGGGCACGAGAAATCCGTTTTGACCGTTGGTGAGCCATTCCCGGATGCCACCCGCGTCGAACGCTACGACGGGCAATCCAAACCGCATGGCCTCCAATCCCACTGCGCCAAACGGTTCCGGCCACACCGAACTGACCGCAACGACGCTGCATTCGCGGTAAAAAACCGCAATCTCCTCCGGCGACACATAGCCTTTGAAAACTACGCGGTCCGTGAGTCCAAGTTTGTGGCTCAACTTTTCACAGTAACCGCGATGCTGGCCGTCACCGAAAATGAAACACGAGAACGGCATTCGGACTTTCGCCAGCGATTCCAACAGCACGTCCACGCCTTTGCCGCGAATGATCTGGCCGACGTAGACGATGTAGTTCTTGTCGCTGAACGAGCTCGTCCAGGAGGCGTCACCTTTGGGCGGCACCGGAGCGTGCATTTCGATCTGGTCCGCGTCGAAACGATTGCGCAGCAGTTCATCCTTCATGAACTGGGTGGCGACGACCAGGTGATTGAACTTACGGTTCAATTCGAGTTCTCGAAGTTTTGCAGTGTAACTGACCCACTTCACAGGGAGGACGCCTTCGTGATCGCGCGCAATGACTGCACCGCAAGGAAAAATGCAAAACGGAGACAGCGCCCGTTCGCAGATGTGGCGGGTGAAGAAATTGTATTTGTAGCTCCTCATGCAATAGAGGTCGTGGTCGTGGACCATGCGGATGATTGGGGTGTCCAGGTCGAGCAATGTTTTCAGCAGTTCGAGATCGGACAGCTTGTGGACGTAAAGGACGTCGGGTTGAAACTGCTCCCACGCGGCCAGCCCGGTCGCTGACTGGCTTCCGCGTCCGAAGGAAAAGCGATGCTGGAAAGTGTTCAACCACCCGGCTTCACCTTTTCCGGTGTCCGGACCGTGGAGAATGCCGATGACATGGCCGCGGCCTTTGAGTTCAGTTGCCGTAGCAAAGACATTTGCCTCCGCACCACCAAACGCACCAAACTTTTCGTGAACAAATAGAATTCTCATAAACCGGATTTAGTTCCAACGAACAAGAGTAATGTAACACCTGAGTGACGTTCCTTTACAGGTGGGTAAAGACC
This sequence comes from Verrucomicrobia subdivision 3 bacterium UBA6082, assembly GCA_002428665.1. Classification (GTDB taxonomy): domain Bacteria; phylum Verrucomicrobiota; class Verrucomicrobiia; order Limisphaerales; family UBA8199; genus UBA6082. Next base: position 7,118 of record DIXK01000109.1, on the reverse strand, counting down.
CTCAGCGCCGGAGGAGAAGACCCTAGCGATTTATTCACCGCGAAGACACCCGACCATCAGGACACCCTGGAGAGTGCAGAAATGTCCCTGAAACCCTCGAAGCTTTACCGTGCCGCGCGGGAGGAATGCGCCGAAATATGCGTTACGCCGTAAACCCGGCGGCCATCGGGCAATTGCGCTTCGGATTCAATCCAGGAGACCGTGTTCGTCAGAAGCATTCGGTCGCCGAAATGTGGTTCGCGGCCCTGTGCCTCCCATACGACTCTCGCCCGGCTTAAGTCCAATGATGATTTTAACGTTGCGACCCGGGACGACCCGGACGGGGTGAATTCAATCGTCGCCGGAGCGGACTGCCACGGTTGGTTCTTGAGCGGCGTCTGAGCCATCAGCCACGCGGCAACGGCCAGCGCGCGCGCCTGGTTCACCACCACGAATTCGGTCTGCAGGTTGAAACTATCACCCCAGCGGTCGTAGAGCGCATAAGGATTTTCCTTCGCGCCGTCCCAGGGAAAACTCAGGGCGCCGAGTTCTGCTCCGTAATAATCCAGCCAGCCAAATCCGCTTTGAAGGTTGCCAAGGGGGATGCCGCTGGGGGGGAGAATGCGGCGATCGTTTTGTGCATGCTGATGGACGATCTCGCGCTGACGTTTCCAGCCGAGGCCGGTGAGGTAGCAAACATTGACCGGATTGCCGCCGCCTTCGTAATTCAGATTTGCCACAACCGCGTCGGTGTATTTCGGGCGTGGATCATTCATCGGCGGATGATCCAGCGCGCAGCCGACAGCAAGGTCAAACGCCTGATCCAATGAAAAATACCAACCCGCGCCGCGAAAGCGTTTCGTTTCGGTTGGAAAGCTGGTTCCGTAAGCGCTCTGTTGCGACCAGTGAAGTTGATCGTCCGCCGCCGCCACGATCTCGCCCTCGCACGCGCGCAGAAAAGACTGATCCAAATGCGCCGGCTTTATTCGCCCGCTCTTGACTGCCAACCCGTAACTGCGAATGGCGCGACCGTATCCTTCATATAGGCGCCACCAACCCCAGCGACGGGTCCGGTCTTCGTGCGGCTGGAACGACTTGAGCAAATGTTTGTGAAATGATTCGTCACCAGTCGCCAAAAACAACTCGCACGCAGCCCAGGAGAGTTCGTCGTCGTGCATGAAATCATCACCGTAGTGCGTAATTTTCTGATACGCGCCCTCGTTGCCGAACTTCTCGATGGCGCGGTCCAGAAATTCCCAACCCTTTTTCGCTTTAGCCAGATACCGCGCCGACGCTTCAGGGAACTGCTTTTTGAAAAGTGGCGACGACGATGCTTGCGCGAGCGCCGCTGCTGCTGCGGCGGTGACGGCGGTATTTTTTGGCCAGACAATTTGCGGATCGCCAGCATCGGGCAGAACATTGTTCTCGTATTTGCGTTCTCGCGGATAGACGAGGAAAAAAAATCCGCCGTCGTCGTCCTGCATCCTCGCTAAAAAATCGGCCTCCCATTTTGCCTCCTGCAACACATCGCTCTTGCCATCGCCGCTTTCGGGCAGGCCCAGATTGTCCAGTTCGCCAACGCCCGGCAACGCGTCCACGGCGAATATGAGGGTGTGAACCAGCGCGGCGCTGTTGATCGTGTATCGGCTGTAATCGCCCGCGTCGTGATGTCCGCCGGAGACATCCACTGCGCCGTGTTTGACAAACGGGTAAAGGCTGGAATCAAAATCCTTGAGTTGGGGCGCGGTGTGACGCGGATTATTCGTGTAATTTAAGGTGTCGCCGGCAAGGAAGCTGACCGTGTCTGTCAATTTCGCAGTCGGCACCTCCGCGGGAGCGACGTGGCAGGGACCGTGAACGAACCGTGTGAAGGGCAGCGCGTTGCTCGTGCCACAACGTTGATGATATAGGCCAAGGGCATAAGTTCGCGCGAACGCCGCCGCTACGCCTTCATCAATGAAAAATGGAAACGACGCGCCAAGTCCGGGGACAGCCAAGCGATATTCGCCGGGCGTAATGAAATTACTGAAGTCCGCCTCGAGAACTTGTTGATAGGACGGATAGTCGAAACCAGTGTCGCGCCGCGTTGTCAGTTTTCCCTGATGCACGGTTGCGGCTGTCCGCGCGTCAATGAGTTGAAAGCCGGTTTCCGCCGGTACATTCATCTCGCCCAAATTCCCGAGAAAGAACCCGATCATCGCCTTCTTGGGAAGGGCCGGAACGTAGCCCACCTGGTTCACATGAACAGCTGGACTGTATCGGAGCGAATCCATTGTGGTGGTGAAGCGCAGGTTGACAGGCCACAGTTTCGAGGAAGGATTCTTTACTTCCACCGTTTGTCCGCCAGAGATCGCGCCGTTCAGTTGCAGGTACAGATGGTTGCCGATACGCAAATCGCGCCGGGCCAACGGCGCGTAGAGCACACGGCGCTTGAAGCCGACCTGCTTCACGCCGATTCTCGTTTCGCCAGCAAGCACGAGGAATTCCTCTGTGTTCGGAAGCTGCGCGCGACCCTCGGCATCCACGAAATCCCACGCCTGCGGTTTTGCCGATGGCAATGCTTTGGTGGTGATGCGCGTCAGTTCTAACAGATTGGATGAGAGAATGCGCAGTTGATGAGCCCCGGGCAATGGCAGCGCGAGCGGATTCTCATCACCAATTGGCTGTGCCGCCGCGGTTATGGAGAAAAGGAGGATCAGCGCGAGGGGCAATCGCGTTGGCTGTATCGGCCTTAAAAGCATCGTACTGACCATCGACCATCTACGTAGCGCGAACCAATGGGGTTTTCACCTACTTTCTGGCGGCGGATGGGAGCCACCAATCCCGCAGGGGCGACCTTTATTTTAAAAGAAGCATGGATCGCGTCATTTCTCCAGTTCAGGCACTGGGAACAATCCGAGACCGAATCGCTAGCGCGAACTGGCCGGCAGAAAGAACGACTGGCGTATTCGCGTGGAAGACTACCGTGTGGTTTACAAAATTACCAACTAGCTTCGTGTCGTGCGCGTCAACCGCGTGCGCCACCGTCGTGACGTCTATCGCTGAAGACTCTTCACTATCAACCAACGCTTCAGTTTTCTGCGTATACCACATAGAACCGCTGACTCGCACTCGCGGCGGTGATATCCACCCATGAACACGTCGTGCCGGTGGCGGGGATGCCTCCGCTTAGATCGGTCCAGACAGCGTCCGTGAGATTGTTCTTGTAAGCGACGCGATAGATTTTGCCGGCAACGCTTGGCCAGCTGAACTGCATGTCTCCGCCGGAAACCCGGCTGATGGAAACAGCCGCCTGTCCGGTTGGTTCACCGCTGACACTGCTGGTCTTGCCGGCGCAATCCCAGGTCACGCGCCCGCCATAAGCCGAAAAGTCCATACCCTTGAGCGTGCTGCCTTCTAATCCTACCTCACTGGCCAGGACTTCAAGCCGCACCCATCGGCCCGCGACCGGCAGCGGCCCCATGTAACGGCGGCTGTCAGTGCCACTGATGCCGTAGGTGATGTTGTTCGCTCCCCAATACGCACGGTGTTCCCAATTCCCGTTGTTCCACGCGAGCATGACTTCGGTCGGTGGATTTGCCGGGTCGAGGTAAACATGAGCATAAAGCGTATCGCCGCTGAAGATGTCCAATGTCGCCGTGGCGTTATCAAACCAATGCTCGTGCAGCCCGGCGCCCGCAGCCGATTGATGCGCGGAGCTGCCGGAGTACGGCGCCGGATTGCTACTGCTCCAATTCCAGGAATCGCCACCACCAAAGCCAGGAACGCCACCAGTCGGCACCGCATCTTCAACCCAGACCACGTTCGGGCTGTTCGCTGTGAAATTCGCCGCGGCGAAAACGCGGCGTCCATCCGGCCATTGAGCCTCGGCTTCGACCCACTGCGTGCCGTTGTTCTTCGGCGTGAAAGTAAAATTCGAACCGTAGGCTGGTTCGTGATCGCGGCCTTCCCAGACGATGCGCGCGTCGTTCAGGTTGAGACCGGATTGCAGTGAGATCGTCACCGGCTCACCGACGGGCAGGACGCCGGTCGGTACGGAAATTTGTGCGGTGTCCGATGTCCACGACTGTGCATTCACCGAAGTCAACCCCGCAAGATACGCTGCGACACCGAGGCCGCGCGCCTGGTCCAGCACCACGAATTCGGTCGTGGTGTTGAAGGCATCACCCCAGCGGTCATAGAACGGAACCGGTGCGGTCGCAGCCCCGTCAGAGGGATAACATAACGCGGCCAGTTCCGTGCCGTAAGTGTTCACCCACACGAACCCGTTCTGGATGTTGCCGAGTGGGATGCCGGTCTTGGGCAGCAAGCGCCGGTCGCTCAGGGAATATTGATCCACAATCTCGCGTTGACGTTTCCACCCAAGGCCGGTGATGTAAGTGACGTTGACCGGATTGCAGCCACCTTCATAGTTCATGTTGCGCACGAGCGCATCCAGATAGTCCGGTCGCGGGGCGACTTGCTGCGCCACGGCGATGTCGAATGCCTGGGCGGTGGAAAAATACCAGCCCGCGCTGCGCACGCGCTTGGTTTCCATCGGGAAACTGCTGCCGTACGCATTTTGCTGCGACCAGAGGAGCGCGTCGTTGCCGGCGTTCGTGATTGTCGACAGGCACTTGGCCAGATAATTCTGGTCGAGCTGGTTCGGTTGCAGGCGTCCGCTGCGAACCGCAAAGGCGTAACTGCGGATTGCGTGTCCCCACCCTTCCGACATGCGCCACCAACTCCAGCGGAATGTGCTGGTAGCCGTCGGATCAGGAAACCACTGAAACAACGTTTGTTGATAGGAAGGATCACCCGTGGCGACATACATTTCGACCGCGGCCCAGGCAAGTTCGTCTTGATCCGCATAGTTGTCACCGTAGTGTGTGATTTTCTGATACGCGCCGTTCTTGCCGTAAAGCGCGATGGCGTTCGCCAAGAACTGCCAACCGAGCGTTGCCTTGGCTAGGTAACTGGCGGCGGCTTGCGGGTAATGTTGCTTCATCAACGGCGATGAACCGCATTGGGCGAGCGCGGCCACCGCGGCGGCCGTCGCGGACGTGGTCTTCGGCCACACGACTTGCGCATCGCCTTGATCGGGCGGCGTGCCGCTCTCGTATTCCCGGTTTTTCGGATAGACGAGAAAATAAAACCCGCCGTCGCTGTCTTGAAGCTTGGAAAGATAATCGGCTTCCCATTTCGCTTTCTGCAATACATCGCTGACGCCATCCCCACTTTCAGGAATGCCTAGATTGTCGAGCGCTGCGACGCCGGTCAGAGAGTCGGCCGAGAACATCAGCGTATGAGCTAGGCCGGCGCTGTTGACTGTGTACTTGCTGTAATCGCCCGCGTCGTGATGGCCGCCGGAAACATCCACCGTGCCTTTCCGCACGAAAGGAAACAACTGCGCGGACGGACTGGAAAGCCTCGGCGCGGTCTGCACGGGATTGTCCGGATGAGTGATCGCCGCGTAATTCGCGATGGTCGTCCAGGTGAAGCTGAATGACGATTCTGGCAAAGGAACACTCGCCGCTGCCGTGTGGCAGGGTTCGTGTGCAAAACGGGTGAACGGCAGGCAATTGCTGGTGCCGCAGCGCTGATGATAAAGCCCGAGTTCGTAAGCGCGTGCGAAGGCCATTGCCACTCCGTGCTCGATGGCGAACGCGAACGACGCACCGAGTCCCGGCACCATCAGCCGATAGCGTCCGGGCGTTGTGAAGTTGCTGAAATCGGCTTCCAGCACTTTCTGATAGGGGGTCGGTGTGTAGAGATAGCCGATATCCCGACGTAGCGTTAGGACGCCTTGATACACTTGCGCGCCGGTTGTCGCGTCAACGAGTTTGAATCCGAGCGACGCGGAGATGTCCATTTCACCGAGATTCCCCAGGTAGTAACCCACCATAGCCTTTTTGGGAAATGACGGCACGTAACCTTCTTGGTTCACGTGAATGATGGGGCTATGGCGCAGCGGATCGGCCGTGGCAACGAGGGGCATCGTCACCGGCCAGAGCGCGCTGCCGGGGTTTTTCACTTCAACGGTCTGATTGTCCGCGATGGGCGTGGCGAGTTGGAGGTAAAGGTAATTTTCGATTCGCAGATCGCGAGTCACGAGCGGTGCGTAGAGCGGGCGGCGTTTGAAACCAAGCGATTGCACCGCCACAGGCTGGCCGTTGACCGTCACCGCAAATTGTGTGACCGGTGGAGCTTCAAGCTGGCCTGAGGTGTTGATGAAGTCCCAGCTATCCACGCGCGCGGGATCGGGCTGTTTGGAATTGATGCGACGTACTTCAAGCAGCGTCGGCGATAAAATTCGCAGGCAGTTGGCGCCGACTTTTGGGAGTGCGAGCGATGTATCGTCAATCAGGTTGGGCGTGGTGCTAGTGGCAGCCCCTGTGTTGTTCGTGCTGCTGGTGATTGGCGGAGGATTGTTAGTGCTCACCGGTGGATTCGTCGGGGGCGAACCGCTACTGGACTGAATGTTCACAACCGCACTGTTCGGCGAGCCGACCGTGTAAGCTGCGTCCGGTAGCAGCGAAAGGCTGACGGTTTGCGGATTGGCCAGCGTCGAGTTGGTGATTGCGTGGATCGTAAGCGTCGTTGAAAGTTCGCCAGCGGGAATCGTGATGGAAACCGGCATATCCCCTTCTGGCAAACGACGATAGTCAGTCCATTTCGCCGCCGAGCCGCCCAACGAATAATGGATCGCCAGGCTGGCGGCAGTGCTTCCCTCGCGGGTGAAAGTGAAAGCGGCTTGGTCCGTCGTCCCAATCGTCGCGGTGGGATCATTCGCGACTACGGAAACGGTCAAGGTTGCTGCATAAAGCATCGAGGCACATTGAGCAGCAACAAGGATGCCGAGGGCGACACAATGTCTTTTCCACATCATGCCGCCAGGTTGGAGCCCCGATGGAAGTTACGAAATTGGAGTCGGTTTGATAGCTCTGTCAGTGTTTGGGTGACAGCCGGCGTTCAAAAAAAGAGGATAAATCTTTGAACAAAACCGGTGGTTCTTTTAAGGCAGAACACAACGGGGTCCCCGACATTGTCCCAAAGTCACTTACAGGCGAAGTTGCTATGAGTCCCAGACCTTCACTTCTGTGGCCAAGTCGGGACTGGTTAAGTGGGTCTTGGTGCTACGGACTGGTGAGCCGATAGAA